>NZ_CP010407.1:725000-1450000 GCF_000830005.1 Streptomyces vietnamensis
CACGCGTGCGTGGGGCCCGCCGTTCGCCGCCGGGGAGGCCACGTACTTCCTCGGCGTGAACCGGAACAAGCGCTCCGTGTCGCTCGACCTCACGGCTGCTGAAGACCTGGCCACGGCCCGCGCGATCGTGGACCGCGCGGACGTCCTCGTCGAGAACTTCCGCCCCGGCACGATGGAGAAGCTCGGCCTCGGCTACGAGGACGTGCGGGCGTCCAACCCGGGGCTCGTCTACTGCTCGGTGACCGGCTTCGGCACCGCCGAGGGCGCCGGACTGCCGGGCTACGACCTGCTCGTCCAGGCCATGGGCGGCCTCATGAGCGTGACCGGCGAACCGGACGGGCCGGGCACGAAGGCCGGGGTCGCCCTGGTCGACGTCATCACCGGCCTCCACGCGGGCATGGGCGTCCTCGCCGCCCTGCGGCACCGCGAACGCACCGGCGAGGGCCAGCGGGTCGAGGTCTCCCTGCTCGGCTCCCTCCTCTCGGCGCTCACCAACCAGGCCGCCGCCCACCTCGGCGCCGGGGTCGTGCCGCGCGCGATGGGCAACAGGCACCCCAGCATCGCCCCGTACGAGGTGTTCGAGGCGCAGGACCGGCCGCTGGTCCTCGCCGTGGGCAACGACCGGCAGTTCGGGATCCTGTGCGAGCGGCTCGGCCGGCCGGAGCTGGCCGGGGACCCCCGCTTCGTGACGAACACGGCCCGGGTCGCCCACCGGGAGGAGCTGGTCGAGGCCCTCGCGGGCCCGCTCGCCACCCGTACCGCCGACGGCTGGTTCGAGGAGCTCACGGCGGCCGGCGTGCCCTGCGGGCCGATCAACGACCTGGCCGCCGCCTTCGACCTCGCCGACCGGCTGGGGCTCGCCCCGCGCGTCCCGGAGTCCGCGGCCGGTCCCGGTCAGGTCGCCCACCCGATCCGGCTCGGCGCCACCCCGCCCTCCTACCGCACCGCTCCCCCGCGCCTCGGCGAGCACACCCACGACGTCCGGTCGGAGCTGGGCGGACTTGTCCACAGGGGGTCGGCGGCGAACGGCCACACGTAGCAAGATGGTCGCCACCGGCGGAGGGATCCGCCGGTGGCGACACGAGGGAACGGAAGGTCACAGGCGATGAGCAGCGCGACGGAGAGGCGGCGGCCGCAGACCGCCCAGCAGTTCGTCCTGGAGGAACTGCGGCGCGCCATCACCAGCGGGGAGCTCCGGCCCGGCGGGCCGATCCGCCAGGAGGCCCTGGCGGCGCGGTTCGAGGTGAGCCGGGTGCCGCTCCGGGAGGCCCTGAAGGCCCTGGAGGCCGAGGGCCTGGTGGTCCATCACGTCCACCGGGGCTACTTCGTCGCCGAACTGTCCCTGGACGACCTGGAGGAGATCTACCGGATCCGGGAGCTCCTGGAGACCGAGGCGGTCCGCATGGCCGTGCGGTGGATGCCGGACGGCACGGTCGCCGCGCTCGAACGGATCCAGCGGGACGTGGAACGGGCCGCCGAGGAAGGGGACGTGGCCGCGATGGCGGCGGCGAACCGGCTCTTCCACTTCACCCTGATCGAGGCGTCCGGGATGCCGCGCCTGGTCCGCCTCATCACGACCCTGTGGGACGCCACCGACGCGTACCGCTCGCTCTACTACACCGACGCCCCGCACCGGAAGCTGGCCGTGCGGGAGCACCGCGCCGTGATCTCCGCCCTTCGCCACGGCGACGAGGAGGCCACCCTCCACTGGCTCGACGAGCACCGGGCCCACGCGGTGGCGGCGCTGCGCGAGGTGCTGGGTCAGGAACGCCCGGACCAGGACTGACCTCAGCCGGGCGTGGCCGACCCCGCGCCCGCGCGCCGGACCGCGCCCGTCACCACCAGGAGCACGGACACGACGGCCGGGGCCCGGTGGACGCTGTCGGCCGCGTGGAGCGGGTCCGCGAGCACGCTCGCGGCCACGAGCCGGCCGAGGCCCGCCCGGACGCCGTGTGCGGGCCGAAGCGGATCCCGAAACCCGAGACGTCTGCGTCCGTATCGCGGACGCGACTTGTGGGCCGGCACTCGCCGCGGGAAGGATGCCCGCATGACTCCCGCCCTCGTCTCCCGCCGCCACGTGGATCTTCTGCGTGTCGCGGGGATGCTGTGTCGGTTCGAGTCGTGTCGCCACGCGGCCTGTTGCTGAGCCCTCTCCCGGCGCTCCGCACCTCCTCACACCGTCGACCGTCGTTCTCCGACGCCGACCGTCTCCGTCGCTGCCGACACCTTCCACGGCCCTGGACCCATGGGCCTCCCTTCACGCTCCGCGCGCCTGACGGGGTGCCGCGCGCACCCGTTCCGGCTCCGCTCTTCCCCGAGGTACGTCCGCATGTCCTCTTCCCCCGCTCCCGTCCTGCACTGGTTCCTGCCCACCGGCGGCGACGGCCGCGACCCCGGCGGGGTCACCGCAGTCCAGGGCCGTTCCGCCGCCGCGACCCGCCGCGGCGCCGACCTCGGCTATCTGGCGCAGGTGGCCCGCGCGGCCGAACAGGCCGGTTTCGCACGGCTGCTGACGCCCGTGGGGCTCGGCTGCGTGGATCCCTGGGTTCTGACCTCGGCCGTCGCCGCGGTGACGGAGCGGATCGGCTTCCTCGTCGCGTTCCGCGCCGGTCTCGCGCAGCCCACGCTGGTCGCGCAGCAGGCGGACACCTTCCGACGCCTCTTCGGCGACCGCATCGCCCTGAACGTGGTCACCGGCGGCGACCCGGTCGAGCAGAAGGCGTACGGCGACCACCTCCCGAAGGACGAGCGATACGTCAGGACGGGCGAACTCATGGGCGTCGTCCGTGAGTTGCTCGACGGTTCGGCCGTCACGCTGAGCGGACATCACGTCCGGGTGGAGGGGGCCCGTCTGACGGCGCCCTCCGTCGGGACCCCCGTCCCCCTCTACTTCGGCGGCGCGTCCCCCGAGGCGGAGGACGTCGCGGCGCGCCACGCCGAGGTGCAGCTGCTGTGGGGCGAGCCTCCGGCCGCCGTCGCGGAACGTGTCGCCCGGGTACGGGCCAAGGCCGCGCGGGAGGGCCGCACCCTGCGCTTCGGCATCCGCCTCCACGTCATCACCCGGGACACCTCGGCCGAGGCCTGGCAGGAGGCCGGCCGCATCCTCGCCGGCTTCGATCCCGAGGCGGTCCGCGCCTCGCAGGAACGGTTCGCCCGTATGGACTCGACCGGGCAGGCCAGGATGACCGCGCTGCACGGCGGTTCCGCCGAGAGCCTGACCGTCGCGCCCAATCTGTGGGCGGGCATCGGACTCGTCCGCGAGGGCGCCGGGACGGCGCTCGTCGGTTCGCACGACGAGGTCGCGCTGCGGCTCTTCGAGTACGGGCGGGCCGGCATCGACGAGTTCGTCCTCTCCGGCTACCCGCACCTCGAAGAGGCCTACCGCGTCGGCGAGGAGGTGGCGCCCCGGCTGCGGGCGCTCACCGAGGCGGCGGCCGGGAAGGCGGCGGCGTGACCGTCCTCGACACGACGGGCGGCACGACGACCGCCCGAACCGCTTCCGCCTCCGCGCACCCGGCCCGCCGCGCCTGGGCCGGGGTGGCCGCCCTGCGCTGGGCCGCGCTGCGGCTCCTCGCGCTCGTGGTGCTCCTCGCCGCCTGGCAGGCCGTGGTCTCCGTCGGCGTCTGGCCCCGGGTCCTCGTCCCCTCCCCGGGCGACGTGTGGCAGGCCTTCGTACGGGCGTCGACCGTCCACGACGGGGTGCGCGGCATCGGCGACCACCTGCTGGTCGAGCATCTGGCGGTCTCCCTGCGCCGGATCGCCATCGGCACGGGCTACGCGACGCTCGTCGGCATCCCGCTGGGGCTGCTGATCGGCGTGGTGAAGCCGCTGGCCGTGGTCCTGGAGCCGGCCGTCACGTTCCTGCGCACGCTGCCCCCGTTGGCGTACCTCTCCCTGCTCGTCATCTGGTTCGGCATCGACGAGTCCCCGAAGATCTGGCTGCTGCTCATCGCGGCGCTTCCGCCCATCGCCGCCGCCACCGCGGCCGCCGTACGGGGCGTCCCGGCCGACCTGGTCGAGGCGGGGCGGGCCCTGGGCGCGGGCCCGTCGGCGCTGCTGTTCTCGATCCGGCTGCCGGCCGCGCTGCCGGAGATCCTCACCGGCGTACGGATCGCCGTCGGCATCGCGTACACCTCGGTCGTCGCCGCCGAGACCATCAACGGCGTCCCCGGCATCGGCGGCATGATCCGTGACGCCCAGCGCTACAACCGGACCGACGTCGTCATCGCGGGGATCATCGCGATCGGCCTCTCCGGCATCGTCCTCGACGCGCTGTTCCGGGGCCTGGAGCGGGCCGCCGTCCCGTGGCGCGGCCGCGCCTGAGAACCCCACGACCACACCCGATCTCTCCTAAGGAACCGTCATGCCCTCGTCCCGTCGCCGCGCCGTCCTCGCCGCCTCCGCCACCGCCCTGCTGCTCGCCCTGTCCACCACCGCCTGCGGCACGGGTGCCGACGACGCCGAGGGGAAGGGCGGGAAGGTCCGGGTGCGCATCGCGTACCAGGCGATCCCCAACGCCGATCTGGTGGTGAAGAACCAGAAGCTCCTGGAGAAGGCCCTGCCGGACGCCGAGGTGTCCTGGGTGAAGTTCGACTCGGGCGGCGACGTCAACACCGCCGTGATCGCCGGGTCCGTGGACCTCGGGCTGCTCGGTTCGAGCCCGGTGACCAAGGGTCTGTCGGCGCCGCTGGACATCCCGTACAAGGTGCTGTGGATCCACGATCTGATCGGCGACAACGAGGCGCTCGTCGCCAAGAAGGACATCGCGTCCGTCGCCGCCCTCAAGGGCCGGAAGATCGCCACCCCCTTCGGGTCGACCTCCCACTACTCCCTGCTGGTGGCGCTGGAGTCGGCCGGCCTGAAGGCCTCCGACGTGACGCTCGTCGACCTCCAGCCTCAGGACGCGCTCGCGGCCTGGCAGCGCGGCGACATCGACGCCGCCTATGTGTGGACGCCGAGCCTGACCGAGCTGAAGAAGGACGGGAAGGTCCTCGTCACCAGCCGTGCGATCGCGGGGCAGGGCAAGCCGACGGCCGATCTGGGGGTGGTCACCGACGCGTTCGCGGCGAAGCACCCGGAGATCGTCGACGCCTGGCTGAAGGCGGAGGACCAGGCCGTGAAGCTGGCCAAGAGCGACCCGGCGAAGGCGGCCGGCGCCATCGGCGCCGAGCTCGACCTCGCCCCCGACGAGGCCCGGAAGCAGCTCGCCGAGCTGGTCCTGCTCACCGCGAAGGAGCAGCAGGGCGCCCCGTACCTCGGCAGGCCGGGGGCGCCGGGCGCGCTCGCCGCCAACCTGCACGACGCCGCCGTCTTCCTCAAGGGCCAGAAGGCCATCGACGCCGTGCCGGAGCAGGCCGAGTTCGCGAAGGCCCTCGCGGTGGAGGAGCTCGCCCGTGTCGCCCGCTGACACCGCCGCGCGCCTCGCCGACATCGAGCTCTCGGACGTCGGTGTCCGGTACGGGACGGCCAAGGCGCCCGTCGTCGCGGTCGCCGGTGTCTCGCTGGCCGTGGACCCCGGTGAGTTCGTGGTCCTGGTCGGCCCCTCGGGCTGCGGCAAGACGACGCTGCTCCGCCTGGTGGCGGGTTTCGAGCGGCCCGCGACCGGAGCCGTGGAGGTACGCAGGAAGGTCGGCGTCGTCTTCCAGCAGCCGCGCCTCTTCCCGTGGCGCACGGTGGGCGGGAACCTCGCCTTCGCCCTGGCCCGGCACGGGGTGGCCCGCCCCGGCCGGGCGGCCCGGATCGAGGAGCTGCTGTCCCTGGTGGGCCTGTCCGGCATGGCGGGCCGGCGGACCTGGGAGCTGTCGGGCGGGCAGCAGCAGCGGGTCGCGATCGCGCGGGCGCTGGCGGCGGAGCCCCAGATCCTGCTGATGGACGAGCCGTTCGCCGCACTCGACGCGCTGACCCGCGAGCGTCTCCAGGAGGAGGTGCGCACGCTGGCGGCCACGACCGGCACGACGGTCCTCTTCGTCACGCACTCCGCCGAGGAGGCCGTCCTCCTCGGCTCCCGGGTCCTGGTGATGGCGGCCGGCCCCGGGCGTGTGGTCGCCGAGGTGCCGGTGCCCCTCCCCCGCGACCCGAGCACGGACGTGGCCTCCCTGCGGGGCGACCCCGCGTTCGCCGCCCTGCGGGCGGACCTGGCGACGGCGACGCGGAGCTCGGCGGCCTGACGGGATCGCGTCCGGCGCCGTGCGCGGAGGGTGCGGTTACCCTGTGCGCCGGACGCGAGGAGGAACCATGGCGCGGATGCCGTCGGCCGAACGACGCAGGCAGCTGGTCGAGGCGGCGATCAGGGCGATGGCCAGGGACGGCGTCGCCCGGACCACCACCCGGTCGATCTGTGCCGAGGCGGGGGTCTCGCTGAGCGTCTTCCACTACTGCTTCGACTCCAAGCAGGCGCTCCTGGAGGCCGCCATCGAGTCGATCACCGACACCTACGTCGTCCACGTCATGTCCGCGGTCGAGCCCAGGGCGACCCTGCACGAGACGGTACGGGGCGCCCTCGGCACGTACTGGAACCACGTCACGGCCCATCCGGCCGAGCACATGCTGACGTACGAGCTCACCCAGTACGCCCTGCGCGAGGAGGGGTTCGAGCATCTGGCGCGGGCCCAGTACGAGCAGTACGTCGCCTCGGGGACCGTCCTGATCGAGCAGGTCTGCGCGGTGTGCGAGGTCGAGCCGAAGGTGCCCGTGAACCTGCTCGCGCATCTGCTCGCGGCGATGATCGACGGGCTGACCCTGCAGTACCTGGTCCTCGGCGACGAGCGGACCGCCGCGGCACTGCTCGACGCGACGGCCGAACAACTGGTCACGCTGATCGGCGGCTGACACTTCATCAACAGGTCGTTTGACCCGGACCCTTGACTCACTCGGCGATCCTCGCGATCCTCGGGCCGGGCCGCTGTTACCGCAAGAAACACTTGGCGGCCCGCGCCCGGTACTCCCCCATGACCGAAGGCATCGCTGACCATGAATCGACCAACAACGCGCAGAGGGGGCGGGCGGTTCGCCCTCGTCTCGCTCTTCATCGCCCTGGCCACCGTCGTCTTCGGTGCGGGGCCGGTCCCCGCGGCCGACGCCGGTTCGTGGTGGGAACCCACCGCGCGGCCCGCCCCCGACTCCCAGATCAACGTCACGGGCGCCCCCTTCAAGGGCACCGATGCCCAGGGCAAGGTGCGCGGGTTCGTCGACGCGCACAACCACCTGATGTCCAACGAGGGCTTCGGCGGCCGCATGATCTGCGGCGCGACCTTCTCCAATGCCGGCGCCGCCGACGCGCTCAAGGACTGCCCGGAGCACTACCCGGACGGCTCCGGCGCGCTCTTCGAGCACCTCACCGGCGGTGACAACGGCAAGCACGACCCCGTCGGCTGGCCCACCTTCAAGGACTGGCCCGCCCCCGACTCGATGAGCCACCAGCAGAACTACTACGCGTGGGTCGAGCGGGCCTGGCGCGGCGGGCAGCGGGTCCTGGTCAACGACCTGGTGACCAACGGCCTGATCTGCTCGCTCCTGCCGCGCGACCGCGGCTGCGACGAGATGGACGCCATCCGGCTCGAAGCCCGCAAGAGCTACGAGCTGCAGGACTACATCGACAAGATGTACGGAGGCCCGGGCAAGGGCTGGTTCCGCATCGTGACCGACTCCGCGCAGGCCCGCTCGGTGATCAAGGAGGGCAAGCTCGCCGTCGTCCTGGGCGTGGAGACCTCGGAGCCCTTCGGCTGCAAGCAGATCCTCGACATCGCCCAGTGCAGCCAGGCGGACATCGACAAGGGTCTCGACGAGCTGTACGGGCTCGGCGTGCGCAGCATGTTCCTGTGCCACAAGTTCGACAACGCGCTGTGCGGCGTCCGCTTCGACAGCGGCACGACCGGTGTCGCCGTGAACATCGGCCAGTTCCTGTCGACCGGCACCTTCTGGGCCACCGAGAAGTGCGCGGGCCCGCAGCACGACAACCCGATCGGCCTCGCCGCCGCGCCGCCCGCGATGGCCGAGAAGCTGCCGGCCGGGGTGAGCGTCCCCTCGTACGCCTCGGACGCGAAGTGCAACACCCGCGGCCTCACCCGGCTCGGCGAGTACGCCCTGAAGGGCATGATCCAGCGCGGCATGATGCTGGAGCTGGACCACATGAGCGTCAAGGCCGCCGGGCGGGCGCTCGACATCCTGGAGGCCGAGGAGTACCCGGGCGTCATCTCCAGCCACAGCTGGATGGACCTGGACTGGACGGACCGGGTCTACGGGCTCGGCGGTTTCGTCGCCCAGTACATGGGCAGCGCCCAGGGCTTCGTCGGCGAGGCCGGGCAGAAGGCCGAACTGCGCAGGAAGTACGGGGTCGGGCTCGGCTACGGCACCGACATGAACGGCGTCGGCGCCCATCCGGGTCCGGTCGGGGCCGACGCGCCGAACGCGGTGAAGTACCCGTTCCGCAGCTTCGACGGAGGCTCGGTCCTCGACCGCCAGGTCACCGGTGAGCGCACCTGGGACCTCAACACCGACGGCGCCGCGCACAACGGTCTCGTGCCGGACTGGGTCGAGCAGATCCGGCTCTCCCCCGGCGGTCAGAGCGTCGTGGACGACCTGTCGCGGGGAGCGGAGTCGTACCTGACGACCTGGAAGCGGACCGAGGACCACGAGCCGGGTGTGAACCTGGCGGCCGGGCAGCCGGTGTCGGCCTCCACCACGCAGTGGTGGAACCCGTTCGTGGACTTCTCGCCCGGCCTCACGGTCGACGGCAACACGGGGACCCGCTGGGCCAGCGAGTGGTCGGACGACCAGTGGCTGAAGGTGGACCTGGGCTCGGTGCGCCGGGTCGGCCGGGTCACGCTGGACTGGGAGCGGGCCTACGCGCGCGCGTACCGGATCGAGCTGTCGGAGGACGGCACGACCTGGCGGGACGTGTGGTCCACGGACGCGGGCGACGGCGGCTACGACACGGCGACGTTCGACTCGCAGTCGGCCCGCTACGTGCGCATCCACGGGGTGAAGCGGGCCACGGACTGGGGCTACTCGCTCTACGAGGTGGCCGTCAACAGGTCCTGAGCGCAAGGGAAGAGGGGCTGCCGGATCCGGGTGCGGATCCGACAGCCCCTCTCCGTGTGCGGGGTGTCAGCCGGCCGTGGGGCCGGTCCAGTCGGCGGGGACGCGGGCGAGCCGTACCCGCTGGGGGTGGTCGCCGACGTCGACGGAGGCCACGCGCTGTCCGGTGGCGAAGTCGACGGCCGTGACCCGGTCGGCGCCGCTCTCGGAGATGACGCAGGACTTGCCGTCGCCGCTCACGGTCGCCCAGTAGGGCTTGGAGGCCGGGACGAGCGGGCCCTGCCGGAGCGTGGCGCGGTCGACGACGGTGGCGTAGTCGTCCATGGTTCCGGCGACGCAGAGCTTGTCGCCGTCGGGGCTGATCGAGAGGCCGTGGTGGCGCGAGTCGTTGACCCAGGTGGTGCGGTCGGGGTCGGTCGCCGGGTTGCCCGGGAGGTTCTTGAGGCGGGTGATGCGGTCGGATTCGACGTCGTACTCCAGGAAGCCGTTGAAGAAGGAGACCTGGAAGTAGATCTTCTTCTCGTCCGGGGTGAAGACGAGCGGGCGGACGGCGTCGGAGAGGTCGCCGCGCCCGAAGGCGTCGAGGCGGTCGCGCATGTCGATGACGCGGACGGTCTCGAAGGTGCGGGCGTCGACGACGGTGATCTTCCGGTCGCCCTTGGTCCAGTCGAGCCAGGGGGCGTCGAGCGCGGTGGTGACCTCGCCGATGGACATGTTCCAGAGCAGGCCGTCGGAGGTGAAGACGTTCTCGTGGGGCTTGTCGCCGGTCTTGAAGGAACCGACCTGGCGTCCCGTGGCGATGTCCAGGACGTGCACGGTGTTCGCGGTGGAGGCGGAGACCGCGACGCGGGTGCCGTCGGGCGAGACGGCCATGTGGTCGGCGCGGTAACCGGCCACGGGGAAGCGCCAGTTGATCCGTCCGGTGCGCAGGTCGAGGGAGACGACGTCGGCGAAGCTGGGGCGGGAGACGACCATGGCGGAGCCGTCGGGGGTCGCGTACATGTCGTCGACGAACTGGTCGTGGCCCTCGCCCGGTCCGGTGCGGACGCCGAGGAAGAAGGCGAGCTTCACGGGGTTCAGATAGATCTCGCGGAGGCGCTCCTCCTTGTCGGGGATCACGTTCACGCGCGCGATGCGGCCGAAGTCGCCGCGGGAGGCGATGACGTCGGCGGTGCCGTCCCAGTTGTTGCCGACGAACATCACCTCACGGAGCCCGGTGGGTGCGGCGGCTCCGGTGCCGCCCGTCGTGGCGACGAGCGCGAGGGCGGTGGCGAGGGCTCCGAGGAAGCGGCGGGTCCCGGACGGGCGGGGAGAGGGCATGGGGGTCCTTCTTCCGTGTCGCGACAACGAGTTACCGGAGGTAACCATGGTCGTGTCGAGCCCACAAGCCCCTGGGACCCGATCCGCCGGACAGGCCCCGGCACCCCGTCGCGCTTCGCTTCTCCCCGGTGCGGGATCATGAAGGAAGGACCACAGAAGGGACGGAACGGACGATGAGGCACCGCAGTGTCGCGGACCTGATGACGCCCACCGCGGTCGCGGTGCAGCGCGGGACGTCGTTCAAGGAGATCGCGCGGCTCCTCGACGAGTACGGCATCACCGCGGTCCCGGTGGTCGACGAGGAGAACCGGCCGGTGGGCGTCGTCTCCGAGGCGGACCTGCTGCGGCGGCACACGGCGAAGGACGGGCCGAGCTCGGCGGAGGCCATGATGTCGAGCCCGGCCGTGACCGCCCGGCCCTCCTGGACGGCCGTCGAGGCGGCCCGCCTGATGGAACGGCACCGGGTGAAGCGGCTCCCCGTCGTGGACGCGGACGGCCGGCTGATCGGGGTGCTCAGCCGCAGCGACCTGCTCCAGCTGTTCCTGCGGCGGGACCGCTCGATCCAGGAGGAGATCCGCGAGGACGTGATCGTCCGGATCCTGCGCCTCTCCCCCTCGGCCGTGCACATCGACGTCGACGAGGGCCGGGTGACGCTGAGCGGCACCCTGGAACGCCCGGGCCTCGGCCCGATCCTGGTCCGCCTCTGCGAGACGGTGGACGGGGTGGTGGAGGTCGTGGACCGGATGGCGTACGGGGAGGGCGACACGGTGGACGGGGAGGGCGACACCCCCTAAGGGGTGTCGGGGCGCACGACCGGGGAGCCCGGCGGGGCGTCACCGGCCCGTCGGGCTCCCGGCGCGGAAGGCGGTTCCGTCAGGTCCGTCAGGAGACCGCCTCCGGCCAGCCGTAGCCGGGGCCGGTGTGCTGGGGTACGGTCCCGGCGCCCGCCGCCTCCATCTCCCGGTTGGCCTCCCGCATGAGCTTGTCGGCCAGGTTCTTCATCGCCCGGCTCGCGGCGAGTTCGTCGCCGATCGCCGGCACGTCCACGTCCGCCGGGTTGCACCGCGCGGAGCCGTGGCCCGTGATGGTCGAGGTGCCGGTGTCCAGCCGGGCCTCGGCCTTCGTCCTGCCGCTGTCCTCGGTCAGCTCCACGCCGACCGTCCATTCCAGCGTGCGGCTCATGGTCCGCCTCCTTGCATCGCCGGGTCGCGCGCAACCGAGGCACGGCCCCTTCCGATACCTCCAGGATCCATCGGCGGGGCCGGGAACGCACGGTCAGGGCGCGCGGAAGAGGCGGGGGAAGCGGGGGGCGAGCCAGGGCTTGCGACCCCAGCCGAGCGCCTTGCCCCGCGCGATCACCGGCCAGGGGTCGAGCCGCCCGAGACCGAGGAGGAGGAAGGCGACCGGCTCCGTGAGGATCGTACAGTCGGGCCGGGCCGGTGGTTCGTGGTCGGTCCTGACCGTGCCGTCCGTGACGGTGACGCCGAAACTCGGGCCGTTGCGGAGCCGTACGGCGAAGCTCGCGGTGAGGCCGGCGACCGCGGCGGGGTCGGCGACCCGGGGCATCGCCTCGATCATGAACGGCAGGGTGAGTTCGACCCGGCGGGCGTCGAGCATGTGCGGCCGGTTCAGGGCGAGGGCGAGGTCGTAGCCGTGGCCGAGCATGTGGGTCAGCAGGTACGAACCGAGGACGGCCGGGCTCAGGCGGCCGAGGGGTGTGGAGATCGGCTCGGCCGGGTCGCGCTCCTCGATGCTCCCCAGGAACGCGGCGGCCTGAGCCGTGATCATCTCGGCGAGCGGGCCGGGCGCCCGCTCGCCGAATCCGGCGAGGGCGCGCTCGTTGGCCTCGGCCAGGCTGCCGGGGGTGCCGTCGCCGTAGGGGCGCTCGTGTCCTGCGGCCAGGTCGGCCATGAGGGCGTTCGCCTGCGCCAGGTGGGCGGCGGCCTCCCCGACCGTCCAGGTGGAGCGGGGCACGGGCAGCCGGCCGGCGTCCCGCGCCGGGGTGCGCAGGACCGCCGCGATGTCGTCGGCGGTCCCGCGTATCGCCTCGGCAAGCCCTTCGGGAAGCACCCCGCCCGTTCGCCGCGTCATGGTTCCGCCCCTCCCCGGTCCGGCGGCTCCCGTGTGGAGCCGCCGGTAGGTCAGGGACCGTACCAGCGAGTAGGTCCGTTTGCACCGGTCCCGGCGGGGAGGTCTTCGCCACCGGCCGTGGCGGCGACGGCCTCCCGGAAGCGGGGGCAGTCGGCGAGATCGTCGTGGGCGCAGCCCAGCGCGCATTCGACGAGGTCGAGACAGGCCTGCGCCTCCGCCATCCGGCGCCGGAGCTCCTCGCGGTGGGCGGCGAGCCGCCGCCGACGGGCGCCCGGGTCGCCGGCCCGGAGCAGCTCCCGGATGTCGTCGAGGGAGAGACCCGCACGCTTGGCCCGGAGGACGACGGCGACGCGGGTGACGTGGGTGTCGTCGTAGCGGCGGCGGCCGTGGGGGTCGCGGGCGGGGTCGAGGAGCCCGGTGGACTCCCAGTGCCGCAGCACGTGGGTCGCGAGACCGAACCGGCCCGCGAGTTCGCCGATGCTCATCGTGGGAGACGCGGGAGGCGTGGGAGACGCGGGAGGCGTCGGGGGCGTACCGCTTGACTTCATGTCGGCATTAACCACGAGCGTGGCCGCCATGTCCATTACTCCTGGGGCCCGTTCGGGCCACGACCACCGCCTTGCTCCCGACCGCCGCCCCTCCTCCCTGCTCGCCGTCCTCGACGCCGTCGACCGCGCCCCGGCAGCGGCCGCGCTGCGCGCCCGTTCGCAGTCTTCACGGCGTCCGGGACACGGGCCCCGTGAGTCGGGCTCAGGCACCGTCCACCGTGAGGACGAGCTTGCCGGTGGTGCGGTCGGTCTCGCCGAGGGTGTGGGCCTTGGTGGCTTCCGCGAGGGGGAAGACGGCCTCGACGTGGGGGCGCAGGGCGCCGGAGGCCGCGAGGGCGGCGATGGCGTTCATGCCGGCGTGGTCGGCCTCGACGAGGAGGGTCTCCACGCGGACGCCCCGCGCGGCCGCCTTCGCCGGTTCGTCCGGGTCGGTGGGCGGGAGCAGGGAGACGAGCGTGCCGCCGGAGCGGAGGACGTCGAGGGAGCGGGTGCGGGTGTCCCCGGACAGCAGGTCGAGGACCATGTCGACGTCCTGGACGGCCTCGGTGAAGTCGGTGGTGCGGTAGTCGATGACCTCGTCGGCGCCGAGGGAGCGGACGAACGCGTGCTTCGGGGCGCTCGCGGTGCCGATGACGTACGCGCCGCGGGTCTTGGCGATCTGGACGGCGAGGTGGCCGACGCCGCCGGCGGCCGCGTGGATCAGGACCCGCTGCCCGGGGCCGACCCGGGCGGTGTCGACGATCGCCTGGTACGCGGTGAGGGCGGCGAGCGGCAGGGCGCCGGCCCGGACGTGGTCGAGCTCGGCCGGCTTGTGGGCGAAGGCGCGGGCCGGGGCGGTCACGTACTCGGCGTGGGAGCCGGCGCCGTGCGGGTACGGCAGCATCCCGAAGACCTCGTCGCCGGGCTTGAACAGGGTCACGCCGAAGCCGACGGCCTCGACGACGCCGGAGACGTCCCAGCCGAGGACGAGCGGCAGGCGGTTGAGGAAGAGGGGGCCGGAGCGGTGCTTCCAGTCGGTCGGGTTGACGCCGGCCGCGCGGACGGCGACGAGGATCTGGCCGGGGCCGGGCACGGGCCGCGGGACCACGACCTCCCGGAGGACCTCGGGGGTGCCGTGGGCGTCCTGGCTGATGGCTCGCATGGTGGGGTGATTCGTCATGCCGTCCAGACTCGCCGCCCGCACCGCCGCGTACCATGGCACGATTGCCATCTTTCGAAGGGATCCTGCCATGAGTCCTGCCACGGGTGACCGTCTTCCGAGGCATCGTGTCGTCGTCCTCGCCCTGGACGGGGTCTACCCCTTCGAACTGGGCATCCCGAGCCGGGTGTTCGGCTCGGTGGCCGAGCACTACGAGGTCCTGACCTGCTCGGTGGACGGCCGGCCCGTCCGTACCAACTCCGACTTCTCCGTCACCGCCGAGCACGGGCCCGAGGCGCTCCGCACGGCCGACACCGTCATCCTTCCGCCCTTCGACATGTCCCTCCTCTCCCGCGAGCTCCCCTCCGGGGTCGCCGAGGCGCTGGCCTCCGTGCCCGCCGGGGCGCGGATCGTGTCCATCTGCACGGGCGCGTTCGTCCTCGCCGCCGCCGGGCTCCTGGACGGTCGTCCCGCCACCACGCACTGGGCGCTGGCCCCCGTCTTCCGCGACTGGTTCCCGCAGGTGGCGCTCGACCCGGACGTGCTGTTCGTCGACGACGGCGACGTGCTGACCTCGGCGGGCGCCGCGTCCGGCGTGGACGCCTGCCTGCACCTCGTACGGAAGGACCACGGCACCGCCGTCGCGAACTTCGTGGCCCGGGTGTGCGTCGTGCCGCCCTGGCGGGACGGCGGGCAGGCCCAGTACATCGAGCAGCCCGTGCCCGAGACCACCGCCAACGACACCTCGGCGACCCGGCAGTGGGCCCTCGAGCACCTGCACGAGCCGCTGGCGCTCAGCACGCTCGCCGACCACGCCCGGATGAGCCTGCGGACCTTCGCCCGCCGGTTCGACGAGGAGGTCGGCATGAGCCCGGGCCGCTGGCTGATCCAGCAGCGGGTGGCCCGCGCCCGGCATCTCCTGGAGTCCACGGACCTCGCCGTGGACGACATCGCGGGCCAGGTCGGCTTCGCCACCGGCACCTCGCTGCGCCAGCACCTCCACGCGGCGATCGGCGTCTCCCCGCTCGCCTACCGGCGCACCTTCCGGGGCGGGGCCGCCGCCCTCCCATAGGCCCTGGGTAGGCTTGGCGCCCATGAGGCATAAGGATTCCGATGGCGGTGCGGGCGGTGCGGCGCAGCCGCCGGCCGACCTGAACCTGCTGCGGACCTTCCTGGCGGTCTACCGCTCCGGTTCGTTCACCGCCGCCGCCGGGCTGCTCGGTCTGTCGCAGCCGACGGTGACCACCCAGATCCGCGCCCTGGAGCGGCAGACGGGCCGCGAGCTGTTCGAGCGGCTGCCGCGCGGTGTCGCCCCCACCGCTGTCGCCCACGACCTCGCGGCCCGGGTCGCCGGGCCGCTCGACGCGCTGGCCGCCGCGGCCGGGCACGAGGCCGCGCCCCACGAGCGGACCGCGCCCGTCCACCTGGCGGGCCCCGCCGAGCTGCTCTGTACGCGCGTCCTGCCCGCGCTCGTCCCGCTGACGGCCGAAGGGGTACGGCTGAGGGTCAGCCCGGGCCTGACCGAGCCGCTCCTCGACGAGCTGCGCGCGGGCCGGCACGACCTGGTGATCGCCACCTTCCGGCCGCGCGGGCGGGCGCTGACCTCCGTACCGCTCACCGACGAGGAGTTCGTCCTGGTCGCGGCCCCCGTGTGGGCCGACCGCGTCAAGGAGCGCCTCGCCCTGGAGGGACCGGCGGCGCTGCATCCCGTCCCCCTGGTCACGTACGCCGAGGACCTGCCCATCGCCCGCCGTTACTGGCGGCACGTGTTCGGGGCGCGGCTCTCCCGCTCCGCGGCCGTGACCGTTCCCGATCTGCGCGGGGTCCTCGCCGCGGTCGTCGCCGGAGCGGGGTTCAGCGTCCTGCCGCGCTACCTCTGCCAGACCGCGCTGGCCTCCGGCGCCCTCGTGTCCCTGCACGAACCGGAGGACCCGCCCCTCAACACCGGCTATCTCGTGCAGCGCCCGGGCCGCCCGGACAACCCCGACGTCACGCGCGTGCGGGACCTGCTGATCGAGGCCGGACGCACCTGGTGACCCGGGGGGGAGCGCCAGTGGCTCCTGCTATAACCGGAACATGATCTACCACGTCGTCACGCCCGCCGAATGGTCCGCCCGGCCGGAGGAACCGTACGCCCCCGCCTCCCTCGCGGAGGAAGGTTTCGTCCACTGCTCCCCCGACGAGCCGACCACGCTCGCCGTCGTCAACGCCTTCTACCGCAGCGCCTCCCGGCCGCTCCTGGTGCTCCTCCTCGACGAGAGCCGGATCGCGGCCAGGACCGAGTGGGAGGCCGCCGCGCCTACCCCGCCGCCCGGCGTCTCGGAGGAGACGCTCTTCCCGCACGTGTTCGGGCCGATCGACCGCGCCGCCGTCGACGGGATCCTGGAGGTCGTCTGGGACGCGGACGGCCGGGCCACGGGGCTGACCGCAACCGGCTGACCGGCCGTCAGTCCTTGTTCAGGTAGGCCAGGACGGCGAGGACACGACGGTTGTTGGTGCCGTCGTCGACGATGCCGAGCTTGCCGAACAGGGAGGTCGTGTACTTCCCGATGGCGCTCTCGCTGAGGAAGAGGCGTTGGGCGATGACCTGGTTGGACAGTCCTTCGGCCATGAGGCCGAGCACGGAGTGCTCGCGTTCGGTGAGCTTCTCCAGGCGCCGGTTCGAGGGCCCGCCGGCAAGGAGTCGGGCGATGACGGCCGGGTCCATCGCGGTCCCGCCGGCCGCGACGCGTTCCAGCGCGTCGATGAACTGGTCGGCGTCGAACACGCTGTCCTTGAGGAAGTAGCCGATGCCGCCGGAGCCGTCGGCGAGCAACTCCCGGGCGTAGAGCTGCTCGACGTACTGGGAGAGGATCAGGACCGGCAGTCCGGGCAGTTCGGCGCGGGCGGCGATGGCGGCCCGCAGGCCCTCGTCCGTGTGGCTCGGCGGCATGCGGACGTCGACGACGGCGACATCGGGCTTCCACTCGAGGAGGGTCCGCAGCGTCTCGGGGCCGGTGGCCGCCGTCGCCACCACCTCGTGGCCGTAGGCCTCGATGAGCCGGACCATCCCGTCGCGCAGCAGGTACAGGTCTTCGGCTACGACGATGCGCACGGCACCTCCAGGGTCGCGCGGGTCGGGCCGCCCGCCGGGCTGATGATCTCCAGGGTGCCGTCGAAGGCGGCGAGCCGACGGCGCAGCCCGGCGAGGCCGCCGCCGCCGTCCCGGGCGTGGGCTCCGCCGCGGCCGTCGTCCAGGACCTCGATGACGATGTTCGTGTCGCCCCGCGCGAGGGTGATGCGGACCCGGGTCGCCCCGGCGTGTTTGACCGCGTTGCTCAGCAGTTCGGCGACGGCGAAGTACAGGGCCGATTCGACCGGGGGGTCCGGGCGGTGCCGGAGGTCCGCGTCGACCGTGACGTCGAGCGGGCTGTCCAGGGCGAGGGCGCGGAGGGCGTCGACGAGCCCCCGGTCGCTCAGGACGGGCGGGTTGATGCCCCGGACCAGTTCCCGGAGTTCGGTCAGGGAGGCGGTGGCGCCCGCCCGCGCCTCCCGCATCAGCGCCCTGGCCCGCTCGGGGTCGGTCTCCATGAGCTTCTCCGCCGTCGCCAGGGACAGTCCGAGGCCGACCAGGCGGGCCTGCGCCCCGTCGTGCAGGTCCCGCTCGATGCGGCGGATCTCGGCGGCCTGGGCGATCGTCGCGTCGGCGCGCTGGGCGGTCAGTTCCTCCACCCGTTCCGCCAGCGCCATCGCGGACGACGGGCGCAGGAAGCGCACGGCGACCGGTGGGAGCGCCCGCCAGGCGTACGGGGCGACGGCGACGGCCACCAGCAGGCCGAGCGCGCCGGCGAGGCGGCCGGGGGCCCCGTACCGGCCGGTCCCGAGTCCGAGGACGGCCGCGGCCAGCCCGGCCGGCGGGAGGCAGGCGACGAGGCCCGCGGTGAGCGGCACGACGGCCGTGAACCGCAGGTCGCGCCGGTCGGCGGGGTCGTTCCACCGGATGCGCCACTTCTGGTCCATGAGGGCGTCGCGGCGGGTGCGTTCGTAGCCGAAGCCGTTCCACCAGTAGCCGGTGGACATCCGCGTGACCGGCGGGGCCTCCCGGTAGCCGGCGGGGATCACGGTGCCCGTCCACCGGGCGACGAGGTGGCGGACGGCCCGGCAGACCGGCCGGGACAGGGCGAGCGTGCCCACCCCCACCAGGACGACCGGTGCGAGCCACGACCAGGGGTTGCCCGGTCCCCACCGGATGCCGAGCGCCACGGCGGCGGCCCACACGGCGGGGATCAGCATGCTGACGGCCACCACGGCGCACGCCCGTAAGAACCCCACGCCGACGCGTGCCGACCACGTACCCAGCTGTCTCATGCCTCCGCCTTCGTCTTCCGTTCGGTGCGTCCACTGTGCACCGGACGCGGCCGCTCTCTCCCCCGGTCGGCCGAGGAGTGGGGCTGGCCCCACCCCCTCGTACGCCCAGACGGATACCGGCCCCGCCGAGCGCCCGGCAGGCTCGGTGACATGGAAACCGACCTGAACTCCCCGTCCACGGCCGCCCCGCTCGACCGCGCCGACACCCGACGAGCCTTCGCCACGGCGACGGCGAGCGTCAAGATCTACGGCGCACTCGGCGCCCTCTCCCTCCTCACGGTCGCCGGGCTGGCGGCCGGCGGTCATCCGGTGAACACGTTCATGTGGGTACGGGCCGTCCTGCTGCCCCTGGTCGCCGTCCTCGTCCACCGGCTGACCGTGTCCGCCTCCCGGGGATCCCAGCGGGCCTTCGAGCGCGTGCGGGGCCTCGCCGTCGTCCTGCCGGTCGCGATCATCGGCGTCGACCTGATCCCGGGCGTCTGCCCGCCGTGGTACGCCGCGATGCAGGCCGTCTGCATGCTGCCCGTGATCCGCCTCGCGTTCCTCACCCGCGGCACCGCCCTGCGGACCGCCTTCTCCCGGTGAACCCTCCCCGCACGGAGTATCCGGCCCGGCGCCGGCCCGAACGGCCCGCACGCCAGGCGGCACGCCGGACGGACCGGCCCCCGACGAGGTGTCGCGTGCCTCGGATGCGCCGCCGCCGTGTGCGGTTCCTCCCGCTCTCGGTTAGACCTGGATCACAGCGTGTCGGCCTGCCCGCCGGAAGCCACTCGTCCGGCATCACGTGCCGCCCACCTCCCGGGAGGAAGTCGTTGATCAACCGTCGCACCGTGCTCGGCGGGGCCCTCGCCGCCGCAGGCCTGCCGCTCCTCGCCCCCGGGATCCCCGCCGGAGGCGAGGCACACGCGGCGGAGGCCCTGCCCCCGGCCGGCCCCCACCGTGCGCAAGACCCCGTGCCGCCCGCGTTCACCACGGCCATGCCGGTTCCGCCCGTGCTGCGCCCCCTGTCCTCGACGGGCGACGTGGACGTCTACAAGCTGACCATCCGCAGGTCCACCGCCGAGATCCTCCCGGGCACCGCCACCGATGTCCTGACCTACGACGGGCACTTCCCCGGCCCCGTCATCCAAGCCCGCTCCGGGCGCCGGGTCCTCGTCCGTCACCACAACGACCTCGACATGCCCGTCACCGTCCATCTGCACGGCGCGAGCGTCCCGCCCCCTTACGACGGCAACCCGATGGACGTGTTCGCCCCCGGCACCTCGCGGACGTACGTGTACACCAACCGGCAGCCCCATGCCTCGCTCTGGTTCCACGACCACGCCCACCACATGGAGGCCGAGCACGTCTACCGCGGGCTGACCGGCACGTACCTGCTCACCGACGAGCTCGAACAGAGCCTCCCCCTGCCCAAGGGCCAGTACGACGTCCCCGTCACGATCCGCGACGCCCGCTTCGACGAGCAGGGGCAGCTGGCGTACACGATGTCCGACCGCAACCGGACCACCATCCTCGCCAACGGCAAACCCACCCCCTACTTCCAGGTCGCGGCCCGCAAATACCGTTTCCGGCTGCTCAACGCCTCCAACCTGCGCCTCTTCGCCCTGGGCCTGTCCGACGGCACTCCGCTCACCCAGATCGGCTCGGACGGCGGCCTGCTCGAACGCCCCGTCGCCGTGCCCGCCCTCGTCCTCTCGCCCGGCGAACGCGCCGACGTGGTGATCGACTTCTCCCGCCACCCCGTCGGGACCCGCCTCGTGCTCACGAACAGCGGCCCCGGGCGGCCCGATCAGGTCGGCAAGGTGCTCCGCTTCGACGTCGTCCGCAAGGCCGACGACCCCAGCAGCATCCCCAAGGTGCTGCGCACCCTGCCGCCGGCCACCGCCCTGCCCAAGGCCGCCGTCACCCGCCACATCGCACTCAGCATGGACGAGGACGGGCGCCCCGACCCCCGGGGGTTCATCAACGGCCGGTTGTACGACCCCGATCGCATCGACACCACCGTGGCCTTCGGATCGTCCGAGATCTGGAACGTCACCAACACCAACAGGCGCATCGCGCACAACTTCCACCTGCACCTGGTCCAGTTCCGGGTCCTCGAACGCGGCGGACTGCCCGCGGGCCCGACCGAGGCGGGCCTGAAGGACACCGTCCGGGTGGCGCCGGGCGAGACGGTGAAACTGCACGTGACGTTCGACGCCTTCCGGGGCGACTACGTGTACCACTGCCACATGCTCGACCATTCGGCCATGGGCATGATGGCCACCTTCCGGGTCCGGTGAGGCGGCCACCGCCTCCGCTGGTCGCGGAGCCCGCCCGGCGGGGGCAGACTGAAGGGGTAGCGCGGCCGGCCAGCAGGGGTGCCCTGGAGGAGTGGTCATGGGCGGCACGGCGGTGGAGAGCCTGCGCGCGTTGCTGCGCGGCGAGGTGATCGGCCCGGAGGACACGGGATACGACGAGGCCCGGAAGATCTACAACGCGATGATCGACCGGCGGCCGGCCGTCATCGCACGGTGCGCGGACACCACGGACGTCCGGGCGGCGGTGCGGTACGCCCGGGAGAACGACATGGACCTGGCGGTCCGCGGCGGCGGTCACAGCGGCGGCGGCCTGTGCCTGGTCGACGGCTCGCTGATGATCGACCTGTCCGGCATCCGCTGGGTGCGGGTCGATCCCGCGACGCGGACCGCCCTCGTGGGCGGCGGCAGCCAGCTCGGGGACCTGGACCACGAGGCGCACGGCTTCGGGCTCGCGACGCCCGCCGGGATCATGTCGACGACCGGGGTCGGCGGGCTGACGCTGGGCGGCGGGCACGGTCACCTGACCCGCGCCTACGGGCTGACCATCGACAACCTCCTCGCGGCGGACCTGGTCCTCGCGGACGGCTCGGTCGTCACCGCGTCGGCGGACGAACACCCCGACCTCTTCTGGGCCTTGCGCGGCGGCGGCGGCAACTTCGGCGTGGCGACCTCCTTCACGTACGCCCTGCACCCCGTGGACGACGTCGGGGTCGGCGTCACCCTGTGGGATCCGGAGCACATCGGGGCCGTACTGCGCTGGTACCGGGAGTTCCTGCCGGCGGCACCGGACGACCTGAACGGCTTCTTCGCCACGCTGACCGTCCCGCCCGGACCGCCGTTCCCGGAGGAGATCCACCACAAGAAGGTGTGCGGCGTGGTGTGGTGCAGCACGGGCCCGACGGACGAGGAGAGCCTCGCGAAGACGTTCGCGCCCGTCGCCGATCCGGCCCCGCCCGTCTTCCACTTCGCGACGCCGATGCCGTACCCGGCCCTCCAGTCGATGTTCGACGAGCTGATCCCGAAGGGCCTCCAGTGGTACTGGCGCGGCGACTTCTTCGACCGGATCACGGAGGACGCGATCGACGTCCACCGCACCTTCCTGGAGAACATCCCGACCGAGCTGTCGACGATGCACCTCTACCCCGTCGACGCCGCGGCCCACCGCGTGGGCCCCATGGACACGGCCTGGGCCTACCGGGACGCGATCTGGTCCGGCGTGATCGGCGGCATCAGCCCCGAACCGTCCGAAGCGGAGGCGATCCGCACCTGGGCGGTGGACTACTGGGAGGCCCTGCACCCGCACTCGATGGGCGCCGGATACGTCAACTTCATGGGCGCGGACGAGGGCCATGACCGGGTGCGGGCCACGTACCGCGGGCACTACGACCGGCTGGCGGAGGTGAAGCGGACGTACGACCCGGACAACGTCTTCCACCACAACCAGAACATCACCCCTGCCGGATCCTGACGACCGGGTCCTGACGACCGGATCCTGACGGCCGAGTCGACGGCCGAGTCTTGACGGCCCTTTGACGTCCAGCGGGGATCCGGCGGGCCCCGGACGGTGTCATCTTCGGTGTTCTACTCACCGTTCGGGGAAGGGTGGCCGCCGTGGAAGGCGCCGTAACAGGATTCGTGGCCCTCGTGGTCTGTGTGCTCGTCGTACTGCGCAGTGGGATGCGGATCGTCAACCAGGTGGAGCGGGGGGTGGTCTTCCGGCTCGGCAAGGCGCTGCCCGGTCACCGGCAGCCGGGGATCACCTTCCTCGTTCCGTTCGTGGACCGGATGCGCAAGGTGAACGTGCAGGTGGTCACGTTGCCGATCCCGACGCAGGAGGGCATCACGCGGGACAACGTCTCGGTGAAGGTCGACGCCGTGGTCTACTTCCGGGTCGTCGACCCGCTGCGGGCGGCGATCGAGGTCCAGGACTACGTCTTCGCCGTCGGGCAGGTCGCGCAGTCCTCGTTGCGGTCGATCATCGGCAAGAGCGACCTGGACGACCTGCTGTCCGACCGTGAACGGCTGCACGAGGGGCTGGCGTTGATGATCGACAGCCCGGCGGCCGGCTGGGGCGTCCACATCGACCGGGTCGAGATCAAGGACGTCCAGCTGCCGGAGTCGCTCAAGCGGTCGATGTCCCGGCAGGCGGAGGCCGAGCGGGAACGGCGGGCTCGGGTGATCACGGCGGACGGCGAGTTCCAGGCGGCGCAGCAGCTGGCCAACGCGTCGCGGATCATGGCCGACACGCCGGAGGCCATGCAGTTGCGTCTGCTGCAGACGGTCGTCGAGGTGGCCGCGGAGAAGAACTCGACCCTGGTGATGCCGTTCCCGGTGGAGCTGCTGCGCTACTTCGACCGGGCCGCGCGGAACCTCGGCGCCGGCGCCGTGGACGACGCGCCGGGCACCGGCGGTTCGACTGCCACCGACGGTTCGACTGCCACCGGTGGTTCGGCCGCCATCGGCAGTTCGGCTGCCGCCGACGGTTCTCCCGTCGCGCACGGTTCGCCCGCCGTACACGGCGAGAAGCTCCCGGATCCGCGCACCCAGTCGCCGGCCTCGTAGGCGGCGCGAGCGGGCTCTTCGAGTCGATCCGCCGCTCCAACTTCCAGCCTCCGGCGGAGATTCGAGCAAAAACCCCTTGCCTAATGGTCAAGAAGTGTTGACCATTAGGGGCATGCCTAGCGATGACCTTCCCGAGACGTTCCACGTCACCACCGACGAGCAGTTGCGCGCCGTCTCCAACCTCACGCGCCACCGGATCATGGCCGTGCTCCGCTTCGAGCCCGCGACGATCACGCAGATCGCCGAGCGCGTGGGCCTCGCGAAGGGGAGTTCCAGCTACCACGTACGGACGCTGGAGCGGGCCGGCTTGGTGAAGGTGGTGCGGACGCGGAAGGTCCGGGGGGTCACCGAGCGGTACTACGCCATGGCCGCGCGGTCGATCGTGCTGCCGGATCCGGGCGAGGGAGGCCCGGACGTGCTGATGCGGCACGCGGTGGCGGACCTGGAGGCGTCGCCGGCGGATGCCGAGCGGCACGTGCGGATGGCGCATCTGCGGCTCACCGAGGAGCAGTTCGCTGAGCTGGGGGCGCGGCTTCACGCGCTGGCGGACGAGTACCGGGAGCTGTCCGATCCGTCGCTTCCGGACGCGTCGCTCGTCTTCGCGCTCTTCCACCCGGCAGCGATCAAGCAGGCCGAGGGGGACGCCAAGTGACCTCGGACGTTCGGAAGTTGCCGGCCGGGTTCGGACGGCTGTGGACCGCGCAGACGGTGTCCTCGCTCGGTGACGGGGTGATGCATGCCGCGCTGCCGCTGCTCGCGCTGACGTTGACGCGGGATCCGCTGGCGCTCGCCGTCGTCACGGCCGCCGGAACGCTGCCGTGGCTGCTCTTCGGGGTGCTCGGCGGCGCGCTGGTGGACCGCTGGGACCGCCGGCGCACGATGTGGGTCACGGACGCGGCGCGTGCGGTGCTGCTCGCGATACCGGCGGCCGCGGCCGCGCTCGACGTGCTGAGCATTCCGCTGCTCGCGGCCGTCGCCTTCCTCCTCGGCCTCGGCGGACTCTTCTTCGACACGGCCGCCACGGCCTATCTGCCGGATCTGCTCGGCCGCGACCCCGCGCTCCTGGAGCGCGCCAACTCCCGCCTGCGCGGCACCCAGACCGCCGCGTCCGGCTTCGCCGGACCGCCCGCGGGCAGCGCCCTGCTCGCGCTCGGGCGGGCGGTTCCGCTGCTCGCCGACGCGATCTCGTTCGCGCTCTCCGCACTGCTCGTACGGTCGCTGCCCGCCATGCCCCGGCCCGTACCGGAGGCCCGAGAGTCGCTGCTGCGGCAGGCGCGGGCCGGCGCCTCGTACGTCTTCCGGGATCAGCTGCTGCTCGGGCTCGCGCTGCGTCCGGCGATCGGGAACGTCGCCTTCATCGCCGTGGACACGGTGCTCGCCCTCTTCGCGCACGACCGTCTCGGCATCGGCACCTTCGGCTTCGGCCTGCTCCTCACGGCGGAGGCCGCCGGCGGTCTGCTCGGCGCGGGCATCGCCTCCTTCCTCGGCCGACGACTCGGCACCGGCGCCGCGCTGACCTGCACGGCCACCGTCGAGGGGCTCGCCGTCCTGGGCCTCGCCGCCGCCCCGAACCCGTACGTCGCCGGCCTCGCGCTCGCCGTCTGCGGAGCGGGCGTGGGTGCCACGATGGTGCTCGGCCCCTCCCTCCGGCAGGCGATCGTCCCCGCCCACCTGATGGGCCGGGTCGCCTCCACCTCCCGCATGCTCTCCATGTGCGCCGCCCCGTTCGGCGCCTTCCTCGGCGGCTGGCTGGCCACCACCTACGACGTACGCACCCCGCTCTACACCGCCGCCGGCCTCCTCCTCACCATGACCGCCGTCACCGCGACCATGACCAGCAACCGCCGGGTCGAGGCGGCGCTGCGTGCCGCCGCCCCGGCCGACGTTCCAGATCGCCAGGAATCCCGGGATCCCGTTCAGGAGGGCGCCGTTTAGGGCTCCGCGAGCCCGGTCACGTGGGGCAGTCGGCCCCATCGGCCCCGTTGACCCCGTTGACCCCGTTGGCCCCGTCGGCTCCGTCGGCTCCGTCGGCATCCCAGAGTTCCCGCAGGATCGCGGACACCTCGCCGACCGTGGCCCCGGCGGAGAGCGCGTCCGTCAGGGAAGAGACGACGTCGCCGTCGGTCTTGACGGCCCACCGGAGCACGGTCAACGCCGTGTCCACCCGGTCCTGGCAGCGCCAGGCGCGCAGTTTGGCCAGTCGCTCGGCCTGCCGGACGGCCAGCGACGCGGACGGCGCGGAGGGCGACACGGTGGACGGCGCGGAGGGGTACGGCTCGGTGCTTCCGGAGCCGACGGAGACATGCGTACCGGTGACTTCGACACGCAGGCCGACCGACGCTCCGAGTGCGCGCACACATCCGACGAGGCGCTCCTCGTAGCGGCTGGTCGGGCCCGGTCGGCGAAGGACGACCGAGAAGCGCCCCGCCACCCGGCCCTGCTCCTGCTCCTCCTGCACCAGCCGGTACAGGAGGAGCAGGGGAACGCCCGGCGGGTCGATCGTCAGGGTCGGGGCGACCGCGCCCAGAGGGATCCCCGCCAGGAGGACCCTCATGTCGTCGATCGAATCGATCGCCACCCCGCCCACGCCGACCCTTCCCCGCGCGACAGGGGAATCACTGTCGTACCCGCGGCGGGTCGGCCAGTCGAACACGACCGTCAGGTCCTTCGCACCCCGCGCGAGCGCGGCCTTGAGGTGGGCGTTGTACTCCGTGGCGGCTCCAGGAACAGTGGAGTGGCCCGGAGTGTCCATCACGGCCGATCTCATCCGATCACCTCTTCCGTTCCCGCCTTCGCGGTCGAGCCGCCACGTTCACTCTTCGTCGGATCAGTCCGGATCAGTAGCGGTAGTGGTCCGGCTTGTACGGTCCCTCCACCGGGACCCCGATGTACGACGCCTGCTCCGGACGGAGCGTCGTCAGCTTCACGCCCAGCGCGTCCAGGTGCAGCCGCGCCACCTTCTCGTCCAGCTGCTTGGGCAGCGTGTACACCCCCACCGGATACTCGGCCGTCTTCGTGAACAGCTCGATCTGCGCCAGCGTCTGGTCCGCGAAGGAGTTCGACATCACGAACGAGGGATGCCCGGTCGCGTTGCCCAGGTTCAGCAGCCGGCCCTCGGAGAGCACGATGACGACCTTGCCGTCGGGGAAGGTCCAGGTGTGGACCTGCGGCTTCACCTCGTCCTTCACGATCCCCGGGATCTGTGCCAGACCCGCCATGTCGATCTCGTTGTCGAAGTGACCGATGTTGCCGACGATGGCCTGGTGCTTCATCCGGGCGATGTCGGACGCCATGATGATGTCCTTGTTGCCGGTGGTGGTGATGAAGATGTCGGCCGTCTCCACCACGTCCTCCAGGGTGGCGACCTGGTAGCCGTCCATCGCCGCCTGCAGCGCACAGATCGGGTCGATCTCCGTGACGATCACCCGGGCGCCCTGGCCGCGCAGCGACTCCGCCGAGCCCTTGCCGACGTCCCCGTACCCGCAGACCACCGCGGTCTTGCCGCCGATCAGGACGTCGGTGGCGCGGTTGATGCCGTCGATCAGCGAGTGGCGGCAGCCGTACTTGTTGTCGAACTTCGACTTCGTCACCGCGTCGTTCACGTTGATCGCCGGGAACAGCAGGGCGCCCTCGCGGTGCATCTCGTACAGCCGGTGCACGCCCGTGGTGGTCTCCTCCGTCACGCCCCGGATGCCGGCCGCGATCGCCGCCCAGTCCAGGGTGGTGGACTCAAGCAGGGCGCGGACGACCGCCAGCTCCTCGTTGGAGGCCTCCGGCAGCACGCCGGTCTTCTGGTACTCCACCCCCTTGTGGACCAGGAGGGTCGCGTCGCCGCCGTCGTCCAGGATCATGTTGGGGCCCTCGGCGCCGGGCCAGGTCAGGGCCTGCTCGGTGCACCACCAGTACTCCTCCAGGGTCTCGCCCTTCCAGGCGAAGACCGGGATCCCGGCGGCGGCGATCGCGGCGGCCGCGTGGTCCTGGGTGGAGTAGATGTTGCACGACACCCAGCGCACCTGCGCGCCCAGCGCGACGAGGGTCTCGATGAGCACGGCGGTCTGCACGGTCATGTGCAGGGAGCCGGTGATCCGGGCCCCGGCCAGCGGCCGGGTCTGGGCGTACTCGCGGCGGATCGCCATCAGGCCGGGCATCTCGTGCTCGGCCAGCGTGATCTCCTTCCGGCCGAACTCCGCGAGGCTGATGTCGGCAACCTTGTAATCGGTGAAGTCAGCGGGCGCCAGCGAACTCATGTGTTTCTCCGTAGGACTTGAGGTCGAGGCCCAGGACGTTGGCATGGATGTCCAGGGCCGCGGTGGAACGGTTCAGGGTGATGTAGTGAAGCCCGGGGGCGCCTTCTGCCAGGAGGCGACGGCTCATCTCCGTCGCGTGCTCGACACCGATCTCGTACGCAACATCGCGGTTGTCGCGGGCCGCGTCCAGTCGTCTGGCGAGTGTTTCCGGGAAGGCCGCGTTCGACAGCTCGGCGAAGCGGCTGATCTGGCGTACGTCGGTGGCCGGCATGATCTCCGGGATGATCGGGGTGTCGCAGCCGGCGGCGGCGACCCGGTCCCGCAGCCGCAGATAGTCCTCGGGGTCGAAGAACATCTGCGTGATGGCGTAGTCCGCACCCGCCCGGCACTTCGCGACGAAGTGCCTGATGTCGCTCTCCCAGTCGGAGGAACGCGGATGCCGCTCCGGGAAGGCCGCGACACCGACGCTGAAGTCCCCCAACCGACGGATCATCCGGACCAGTTCGTGAGCGTGGGTGAAGCCCTGCGGGTGCGGGGTCCACTCCCCCCGCGGATCGCCCGGCGGGTCGCCGCGCAGGGCCAGCACGTCACGGACTCCGGCGTCGGCGTACTGCCCGATGATGTGCCGCAGTTCGGCGACCGAGTGCCCGACGGCCGTGAGGTGCGCGACCGGTCGCAGGGTGGTCTCGGTGACGATCCGCTTCGTGACCTCGATGGTCCGGTGACGGGACGAGCCGCCCGCCCCGTACGTCACCGACACGAAGTCCGGCTTCAACGCCTCCACGCGCCGGATCGCGTCCCACAGGGTCTGCTCGCCCTTGTCCGTCTTCGGCGGGAAGAACTCGAAGGAGAAGGTGGGGCTCACAGCCGTCGGCCTCCCGCGTTGAAGTAGCTCGCCTCCGGGTGGTGGACCACGAAGGCGTCCGTGGACTGCTCGGGGTGCAGTTGGTACTCCTCCGAGAGCTGGACTCCGATGCGCTCGGGCCCGAGGAGTCCGGCGATCTTGGCCCGGTCCTCCAGGTCCGGGCAGGCCGGGTAGCCGAGGGAGTAGCGGCAGCCCTGGTACTCGGTGCGGAACATGCCCTCCATGGCGGCGGGGTCCTTCCCGCCGATGCCCCACTCTGTGCGCACCCGGGCGTGCCAGTACTCGGCGAGCGCCTCCGCCAACTGCACGGACAGGCCGTGCAGTTCGAGGTAGTCGCGGTAGGCGTCGGACTCGAAGAGCTCGGCCGTGGCCTCGCCGATCTTCGAGCCGACCGTGACCATCTGCAGGGCGAGCACATCGGTCTCGCCGGACTCCTCCGCACGGAAGAAGTCGGCCAGGCAGAGGCGGCGGCCCCGCTGCTGACGGGGGAAGGAGAAGCGGGTCCGCTCGCTTCCGTGCTCGTCCAGGACGATCAGGTCGTCGCCCTTGGACACACAGGGAAAGTAGCCGTAGACGACGGCCGCTTCGAGCAGGTGGCCCGTCTGCAGCCGATCCAGCCAACCGCGCAGACGTGCCCGGCCTTCCGAGTCGATCGTCTCGTTGTCCTTCAGCCCCCACTGGCCCTTGAATAGGGCGGTCTCGTCCAGCCAAGGCGCGTACTCCGCGAGCGGGATTCCCTTGACGACCTTCGTTCCGAGGAAGGGGGGCTCGGGTACGAGGTTGTCGGCGGCCACGTCGGAGCGGCCGGCCGGCTCGGGCTCCCGGACCTCCGGAAGCACCACCGGCTGCTTGGGCACCCTGCGCTGCTTCAGCTCCGGGAGTACGGCTCCGGGGACGCCCCGCTTCACGCCCATCAGCGCGTCCATCAGCCGCAGGCCCTCGAAGGCGTCGCGGGCGTAGCGCACCTCGCCCTCGTACAGCTCGTGCAGGTCCTGCTCGACGTACGCCCTGGTCAGGGCCGCCCCACCCAGGATCACCGGGTACTTCGCGGCCAACCCGCGGCCGTTCAGCTCCTCCAGGTTCTCCTTCATGATCACGGTGGACTTCACCAGCAGGCCGGACATGCCGATGACGTCGGCGTTGTGCTCCTCGGCGGCCTCCAGGATCGCGGAGACCGGCTGCTTGATGCCGATGTTGACGACGTTGTAGCCGTTGTTGGACAGGATGATGTCCACGAGGTTCTTGCCGATGTCGTGGACATCGCCCCGCACGGTCGCGAGCACGATGGTGCCCTTGCCCTCGGCGTCGGACTTCTCCATGTGCGGTTCCAGGTAGGCCACGGCCGTCTTCATGACCTCGGCGGACTGGAGCACGAACGGCAGCTGCATCTGGCCGGAGCCGAACAGCTCACCGACCGTCTTCATGCCGTCCAGGAGGGTGTCGTTGACGATGTCCAGGGCCGGCCGGTCCACGAGGGCCTCGTCGAGGTCGGCCTCCAGGCCGTTCTTCTCGCCGTCGACGATCCGCCGCTTCAGACGCTCCTCCAGCGGCAGCGCGAGCAGCTCCTCCGCCTTCCCCGCCTTCAGGGACTTCGCCGTCGCGCCCTCGAACAGGGCCATCAGCTTCTGCAGCGGGTCGTAGCCCTCCCGCCGCCGGTCGTAGATCAGGTCGAGGGCGGTGGTGACCTGCTCCTCGTCGAAACGGGCGATCGGCAGGATCTTGGAGGCGTGCACGATCGCCGAGTCCAGGCCCGCCTTGACGCACTCGTCCAGGAAGACGGAGTTGAGCAGGATGCGGGCGGCCGGGTTGAGGCCGAAGGAGATGTTCGACAGGCCCAGCGTGGTCTGCACGTCCGGGTGGCGGCGCTTGAGCTCGCGGATCGCCTCGATGGTGGCGATGCCGTCGCCCCGGGACTCCTCCTGCCCGGTGCAGATGGTGAAGGTCAGGGCGTCGATGAGGATGTCGGACTCGTGGATGCCCCAGTTGCCGGTCAGGTCGGCGATCAGCCGCTCGGCGACGGCCACCTTGTGCTCGGCGGTGCGGGCCTGGCCCTCCTCGTCGATGGTCAGCGCGATCAGCGCCGCGCCGTGCTCCTGGGCCAGTCGGGTGACCTTGGCGAAGCGGGACTCCGGCCCGTCGCCGTCCTCGTAGTTGACCGAGTTGATCACGGCGCGGCCGCCGAGCTTCTCCAGGCCGGCGCGCAGCACGTCCACCTCGGTGGAGTCGAGCACGATCGGCAGGGTGGAGGCGGTGGCGAAGCGGCCGGCGAGTTCCTGCATGTCGGCGACGCCGTCGCGGCCCACGTAGTCCACGCACAGGTCGAGCATGTGCGCGCCCTCACGGATCTGGTCCCGGGCCATCTCCACGCAGTCGTCCCACCGGCCCTCGAGCATGGCCTCGCGGAACTTCTTCGAACCGTTGGCGTTGGTCCGCTCGCCGATCGCCAGGTACGAGGTGTCCTGCCGGAACGGCACGGTCTGGTAGAGGGAGGCGGCGCCCGGCTCCGGTCGCGGCTCACGCGCCGACGGGGTCAGACCTCGTACGCGCTCCACGACCTGGCGCAGGTGCTCGGGGGTCGTACCGCAGCAGCCGCCGACCAGGGACAGGCCGTATTCCCGTACGAACTCCGCTTGTGCGTCGGCCAGTTCGGGCGGCGACAGCGGGTAGTGCGCGCCGTCCTTGGTGAGCACGGGCAGGCCGGCGTTCGGCATGCAGGAGAGCGGGATGCGGGAGTGGCGGGCGAGGTGACGCAGGTGCTCGCTCATCTCCACCGGGCCCGTGGCGCAGTTCAGGCCGATCATGTCGATGCCGAGCGGCTCCAGGGCCGTCAGGGCCGCCCCGATCTCCGAGCCGAGCAGCATCGTGCCCGTGGTCTCCACGGTCACCGAGCAGATCAGCGGGACGTCGAGACCCAGGGCGTCGAGTGCCCGCCGGGCGCCGATGATCGAGGACTTGGTCTGCAGCAGGTCCTGCGTGGTCTCGACGAGGAGGGCGTCGGCGCCGCCGGTGAGGAGGCCCTCGGCGTTCTGCTGGTAGGCGTCGCGGAGGGTGGCGTAGTCGACGTGGCCGAGGGTGGGCAGCTTGGTGCCGGGGCCCATGGAGCCGAGGACCCAGCGCTGCTGTCCGGTGTTCCGTGTGGACGCATCGGCGGCTTCGCGGGCGATCCGGGCGCCGGCCTCGGAGAGTTCGAAGATCCGGTGGGCGATGTCGTACTCGCCGAGCGCGGCGAAGTTGCAGTTGAAGGTGTTGGTGCCGATGCAGTCGGTGCCGACGGCGAGGTAGGCGTCGTGGACCGAGCGGACGATGTCCGGCCGGGAGACGTTCAGGATCTCGTTGCAGCCCTCCAGCTGCTGGAAGTCCTCCAGGGTGGGGTCCTGGGCCTGGAGCATGGTGCCCATGGCGCCGTCGGCGACGACGACCCGGACCGCGAAGGCCTCGCGCAGCGCGGCGGCTCTGTTCTTCTGTTCGCTCTTCTGTTCGTTCTTCTGTTCGTTCACAGCGCCCTCGACAGGTGTGCTGCCAGTGCGTCCGCCGCCGTCGGCCCGTACGCCTCGGACAGTCGGAGCAGCAGGTCGTCCCGCTCCGGCTCGTACTCCTGCGTGCCGACCGTCTCCAGGGCGGTCGTGGCGAGCGCGCTGCCCAGTTGGGCCGCCCGCTCGATGTCCGTTCCCCAGGCGACGCCCGCGAGGAATCCGGCGCGGAAGGCGTCCCCGACGCCCGTCGGGTCGGCGACCGAGGTCGCCGGCACGGCGGGGACGTCGAGGGTGCGGGCGCCGGCCCGCTGGATGCGGCAGCCGTCGGCGCCGAGCGTCGTGACCCAGAGGCGGGTCCGGCCCAGGACCTGCTGTTCGGTCCAGCCGCTGCGCTCCTGGAGGAGGACGGACTCGTACGCGTTCGTGAAGAGCATGTCCGAGTGGTCGATCAGGGTGCGGACCTCGTCCCGTTCGAGGCGGGCGAGCTGCTGGGACGGGTCCGCGGCGAGGCGGGCGCCCAGTTCGCGGCACTCCGCGGTGTGGCGCAGCATCGCCTCCGGGTCGTTCGGGGAGACGAGCACGAGGTCGAGGCCCCCGGACCGTGCCGCGACCCGGGCGAGGGAGATGGTGCGTGCCTCCGCCATCGCGCCCGCGTAGAAGGTCGCGATCTGGTTCTGGTCCGCGTCCGTGGTGCAGACGAACCGCGCGGTGTGCCGTTCCGTGGAGACGTGCACGGAGTCGGTGTCCACGCCGTGGCCCTTGAGCCAGACCCGGTACGGCTCGAAGTCGTCGCCCACCGCGCCGACCAGCAGGGGAGACAGGCCGAGCCGGCCGAGGCCGAAGGCGATGTTCGCGGCCACTCCCCCGCGGCGGATGTCGAGGCGGTCGGCGAGGAAGGACAGCGAGACGTGTTCCAGCCGGTCGGCCACGAGCTGGTCCGCGAACCGGCCGGGGAAGACCATCAGATGGTCCGTGGCGATGGACCCGGTGACGGCGATGCGCACGCGTTACACCCCCGCGGCCTTCTTCAGGGCGTCGACACGGTCGGTGCGCTCCCAGGTGAACTCGGGGAGTTCGCGGCCGAAGTGGCCGTACGCCGCCGTCGCCGCGTAGATGGGCCGCTTGAGGTCCAGGTCGCGGATGATCGCCGCCGGGCGCAGGTCGAAGACCTGGCTGATGGCCTGCTCGATCCGCTGCTGGTCGACGGTTCCCGTGCCGAAGGTCTCGACGAAGAGGCCGACGGGCTCCGCCTTGCCGATCGCGTAGGCGACCTGGACCTCGCAGCGCTTGGCGAGACCGGCCGCGACGACGTTCTTCGCGACCCAGCGCATCGCGTACGCCGCCGAGCGGTCCACCTTCGACGGGTCCTTGCCGGAGAACGCGCCGCCGCCGTGCCGGGCCATCCCGCCGTACGTGTCGATGATGATCTTCCGGCCGGTGAGGCCGGCGTCGCCCATCGGGCCGCCGATCTCGAAGCGGCCGGTCGGGTTCACGAGCAGGCGGTAGCCGTCGGTGTCGAGCTTGATGCCGTCGGCGGCGAGCTGCCTCAGGACGTGCTCGACGACGTACTCGCGGATGTCCGGGGTCAGGAGGGAGTCGAGGTCGATGTCGGCGGCGTGCTGCGAGGAGACGACGACCGTGTCGAGGCGGACCGGGCGGTCCCCGTCGTACTCGATGGTCACCTGCGTCTTGCCGTCCGGGCGCAGGTACGGCACGGTGCCGTCCTTGCGGACCTCGGTGAGGCGACGGGAGAGCCGGTGGGCGAGGTCGATGGGGAGCGGCATCAGGGTGGGGGTCTCGTCGGTGGCGTAGCCGAACATCAGGCCCTGGTCGCCGGCGCCCTGGGCGTCCAGCTCGTCACCCGCGCCCTCGACGCGGACCTCGTGGGCTGTGTCGACGCCCTGCGCGATGTCCGGCGACTGCGCGCCGATGGACACCGAGACGCCGCAGGAGGCGCCGTCGAAGCCCTTCGCGGAGGAGTCGTAGCCGATGTCGAGGACGGCGTCGCGCACCAGCTGGGCTATCGGCGCGTACGCGGCGGTGGTGACCTCGCCGGCGATGTGGACCTGACCGGTGGTGATCAGGGTCTCCACGGCCACGCGGGAGGAGGGGTCCTGGGCGAGCAGCGCGTCGAGGATCCGGTCGCTGATCTGGTCGGCGATCTTGTCGGGATGTCCCTCGGTGACGGACTCCGAGGTGAACAGGCGGCGGGACATGGGGACTCTTCTCTCTGTCGGGCAGGTTTCGGTGGGGGCGGGCGTTCGCGCGGGGCTACCGCGCGGCGGCCCAGGAACCCGGGGCTCGATAGGTGCGGTCGAAGCCCCAGGTGGGGGCCGGGATGACGGGATCACCCGGTGCGGCACGGCCGGCCGGTGTCCGCGCGCGGAGTACGGCGAGCACGGCCAGGGTGGCGGCGGCGATCTGCTCCTCGTCGGGGAGGCCGCGGACGAAGCGCAGGACGTGTGCCTGCTCCTGCGGGGTCATGGCCGTCGGGGGCGCGGCCGTCGTCACGGCCGTCATGCGGCCCAGGCCAGGGGGGCGGGCTCGGGGTGGTCGGCCGTGTCGTCGGTGGCCGTCCACAGTCGAGGTGCCTCGGGCAGGGCGTGGAGCACCCGGGCGAGCGCGAGGCCGGCGAGCGTGCCGCGCGGGACCATGAGGCCGTCGCCGCACGGGGAGCCGTCGACGTCGAGGAGGGAGAGCACCCCCGCGGGAGCCGCTTCCGTGATCGTCCCGGTGAGGATCCGGCCCAGTGCCTCGTCGTCCGCCGCGTCCGTCAGGTCCACGCTCCGGACGGTGACCCGTGCTCCCTGGGCGGCCAGTTCCTCCACGGCCCGCGTCACGAAGGGCTCGTCGGTGAAACCGGCGGGCACCAGGGCGAGCCAGGTGTCGGCGGCCGCACCGGTCGGGGTGTCCGCCGGCCGCCAGTGCAGCAGGGTGCGTGCGGTGACGGTGCGCTCCGGGGCGCCGAGCCAGTAGTGGTGGCGCTGGAAGGCGTACGTGGGCAGGTCGACGGGGGCCGCGTCGGCGGGGGACAGCAGGCCGGACCAGTCGACGGGAGAGCCGTTGACGTACGCCCGGGCGAGTCCGGTGAGCAGGGACGCCCCGCCCGCCAGGTCCACGAGGACGGCGTAGTCTTCCCCGCCGCCGCCCGCGGCGGCCTGCTCCGTGGGGCGGAACCAGAGCCAGGACGGCTGGTCGGCGGTGTGCTTCTCGCCCAGTGCGGCGCAGCGCGCGGCGCCGTCGAGGGTGAGGGCCCCCGCGAGGTGGACGGCGGTGGCCTCGTGCACCGGGTGTCCGACGAAGGCGTCCATCCGGGTGCCGAGGGCCCGGCAGGTGCGGACCAGGGCCACGGTGACGGCGAAGAGCGCGCAGCGCAGGGTCTGTTCGTCGGCCGGCCGGTCCGGTCCCGCCGGGTCGAGGACCGCGTCGCGTACGGGTGCGGTGGTGTACGGGGTCAGGGCGCGGGCGCAGACGTCCAGGTGCTCCCGGAAGACCGGCGAGGTGTCGGCGAGCTCGCGGGCCATGGCGCGCCACGGGCCGTCCGGGTCGGGCAGGACGTATCCGACGCGCTCGTCGGTGTGGACGCCGACGGTCACGTGCGGGGACTCCTCGCCGGCGGCGAGGGCGCGCAGTCCCCGCTCCAGCTCGTCCCGGTCCTCGCCGACGACCACGGCGCGGTGGGTCAGGGTCGCGCGGGTGGTCGCCAGGGCGTGGGCGACGGCGGTGTCGGGGGCCTCCGGGTGGGCGGTGCTGAATTCGAGGAGTCGCGCGGCCTGGTCGCGCAGGGCCGCCTCGCCGCGGGCGGACACCGGCCAGACGAGGAACGGGGAGGCGAGCACGGGGGTCGGTGCGGGCGCCGGATCGACGGACCCGGGAACCCGCTCGGCAGACCCGGGAACCCGCTTGACGGACCCTGGAGCCCGCTCGACGCCCTCGGAAGCCGGAGCGGCGGCCTCGGGAGCCGGCCCGGGGTTCTCGGGCGTCCGCTCGGTCCGTGGGGCCTGTTCGAGGATGACGTGGGCGTTGGTGCCGCTGATGCCGAAGGACGAGACCGCGGCGCGGCGCGGGCGTCCGGTCTCGGGCCAGTCCACGGCCTCGGTCACCAGCTCCACCGCGCCGGCCGACCAGTCCACGTGCGGGGACGGCTCGTCCACGTGCAGCGTCTTCGGCACGACGCCCTCGCGCAGCGCCATCACCATCTTGATGACCCCGCCGACGCCGGCCGCCGCCTGGGTGTGTCCGATGTTCGACTTCAGCGAGCCGAGCAGCAGCGGCCGGTCGGCCGGCCGGTTCTTCCCGTACGTCGCGAGGAGTGCCTGCGCCTCGATCGGGTCGCCGAGGCGGGTGCCCGTGCCGTGGGCCTCGACGACGTCCACGTCCGCCGGGCGCAGTCCCGCCCGGTCCAGGGCCTGGCGGACGACCTTCTGCTGGGACAGGCCGTTGGGCGCGGTCAGGCCGTTGCTGGCCCCGTCCTGGTTGACGGCGGTCCCGCGGACGAGGCCGAGCACGCGGCGCCCGTTGCGTACCGCGTCGGACAGGCGCTCCAGGACCAGCAGTCCCGCGCCTTCGCCCCAGCCGGTGCCGTCGGCGGCGGCCGCGAAGGCCTTGCAGCGGCCGTCGGGGGCCATGCCCCGCTGGCGGGAGAACTCGACGAAGACGCCGGGGGTGGCCAGGACGGTGACGCCGCCGGCGAGCGCCAGGTCGGTCTCGCCGGACCGCAGGGACTGGACGGCCATGTGCAGGCCGACCAGGGAGGAGGAGCAGGCGGTGTCCAGGGTGACCGCAGGACCTTCGAGGCCGAGGACGTAGGAGATGCGGCCGGAGACGACGCTGGAGGTGGTGCCGGTGAGCAGGTGGCCGTCGGCGCCCTCCCACGGGCGGTGCAGGGGCGGCCCGTACTCCTGGGCGATGGCGCCGACGTAGACGCCGGTGTCGCTGCCGCGCAGGGAGAGCGGGTCGATGCCGGCGCGCTCCAGGGCCTCCCAGGAGGTCTCCAGGAGCAGCCGCTGCTGCGGGTCCATCGCGACGGCCTCGCGCGGCGAGATCCCGAAGAACTCGGCGTCGAACTCGCCCGCGTCGTGCAGGAACCCGCCTTCGTACGCGTACGAGGTGCCGTGCCGGTCCGGGTCGGGGTCGTACAGCTCCTCCGTGTCCCAGCCGCGGTCGTCGGGGAGTTCGGTCAGCACGTCGCGGCCTTCGGCGACGAGCCGCCAGAGGGCTTCGGGCGAGGTCGCTCCGCCCGGGTAGCGGCAGGCCATGCCGACGACGGCGACGGGCTCGTCGCGGCGCTCCTCCTCTTCCTTGAGACGGCGCTTGACCTCGCGGAGTTCGGTCGTCGCCCTGCGCAGGTAGTCGCGCAGCTTGTCCTCGGTGCCGGCGTTGCCGGTGCCGTTCGTGTCGCCGGTGTCGTTCTGGTGCCCCATCGGACCGTCAGCCTTTCTCAGTCGCGGAAAAGATCGAGTTCGTCTTCGAGGGCCGCGAAGAGCTCCTCGTCCGTCGCCGTGCTCAGGTCGCCGCCCCCCGTGTCGGCGCTCGCCTCGGGCTCCCAGCGCTGCAGCAGGGAGCGCAGGCGGGTGCCGATGCCCTGGCGGGTCGTGGCGTCGGGCGCGGCGGCGAGCAGCGCCTCGAACCCGGCCTCCAGGCGGTCGAGTTCGGCCGTGTCGGGACCGCCGTCGTCGGCGCCGGCGGCGCCCGGAGCGCCGTCGGTGACGAGTTCGCCGTACAGGTAGTCGGCGATGGCGGCCGGTGTCGGGTGGTCGAAGACGAGCGTCGCGGGCAGGCGCAGTCCGGTGGCCGTCTTGAGGCGGTTGCGCAGTTCCACCGAGGTGAGCGAGTCCGAGCCGAGCTCCTTGAAGGCGCGGTTCGGGCCGATCGCGGCCGGTGAGGACTCGCCGAGCACCACGGCGGCGTGTTCGCGGACGAGGTCCAGGAGGACCCTGCGGCGCTCGGCCTCGGGCAGGGGGCCGAGCCGGTCGGCGAGCGAGGCCGCGCCGGCGGCGGTGCCGGCCCGGGCGCGGCGGCGTGCCGGCTTGCGGACCAGGGAGCGCAGGAGGGCGGGGACTTCGGCGCCGGAGGTGGTGAGTCCGGCGAGGTCGAGCCGGACGGGTACGAGGGCGGGCCGGGTCGCGGTCAGGGCCTCGTCGAGGAGGGTGAGCGCCTCGGCGGTGGGCATCGCGGCCACGCCGGTGCGGGCGAGCCTGCGCAGGTCCTTGTCGTCGAGGGTGCCGGTGAGGGCGCTGGTCTCCTCCCACAGGCCCCAGGCGAGGGACACCGCGGGCAGGCCCTCGGCCCTGCGCCGGTGTGCGAGGGCGTCCAGGAAGGCGTTGGCGGCCGCGTAGTTGGCCTGGCCCGCCGTGCCGAGGGTGCCGGCGGCGGAGGAGAACAGGACGAACGCGGCGAGGTCCAGGTCGCGGGTGAGCTCGTGGAGGTGCCAGGCGGCGTCCGCCTTCGGCCGCAGGACCCGGTCCACCTGCTCCGGGGTGAGCTGGTCGACGGCGGTGTCGTCGAGGGTGCCCGCGGCGTGGACGACGGCGGTCAGCGGGTGGGCGGGGTCGATGCCGTCGAGCGTGGCCCGGAGGGCGGTGCGGTCGGCGGCGTCGCAGGCCACGACGGTGGCGCGGGCTCCCGCCTCGGCCAGGGCGGCCACCAGTTCGTCGGCCCCGGCGGCGGCCGGGCCCTGACGGCTGGTCAGGACGAGGTTCCGTATGCCGTGCGCGGTGGCCAGGTGGCGGGCGACCAGGCCGCCGAGGGTGCCGGTGCCGCCGGTGACGAGCACCGTGCCGTCCGGGTCGAGCGGGCGGGGCACGTCCAGGACCAGCTTGCCGGTGTGGCGGGCCTGGGACATGTGGCGGAAGACGGCGGGGGCGTGGCGCAGGTCCCAGGTCATGGCGGGCAGCGGGGTGAGCGTTCCGTCCGCGAAGCGGGCGAGGACCTCGGCGAGCATGTCCCGGACCCGTTCGGGGGCGACGAGGTTCAGGTCGTACGCGTGGTAGGCGGTGCCGGGGTACGCGGCGGCGACGCGGTGGGGCTCGCGGATGTCCGTCTTGCCCATCTCGATGAGCCGTCCGCCGGGTGCGAGCAGGCGCAGCGAGGCGTCGACGAAGTCGCCGGCGAGGGAGCCGAGGACGACGTCCACGCCGCGGCCCCCGGTGGCCTCCCGGATCCGCTGCTCGAAGCCGAGGGTGCGGGAGTCGTAGATGTGGGCGTCGTCGAGGCCGGCGGCGCGCAGGGTGTCCCACTTGCCGTGGCTCGCCGTGGCGTAGACCTCGGCGCCGAGGTGGCGGGCCAGTTGGACGGCCGCCATGCCGACGCCGCCGGCGGCCGCGTGGATCAGGACGGTGTCGCCGGGGCGGACCCCGGCGAGGTCGACGAGGCCGTAGTACGCGGTGAGGAAGGCGACCGGGACGGAGGCGGCCCGGGCGAAGGTCCAGCCCCCGGGGACGGGGGCGATCAGCCGGCTGTCGGCGACGGCCAGCGGGCCGAAGCCGTCACGGACCAGTCCCATGACGCGGTCGCCGGGCTTCAGTCCGGTGACGCCGGGGCCGGTCTCGGCGATCACGCCCGCCGCCTCGTAGCCGAACTGGTCGCGGTCCTCCTCGATCATGCCGAGGGCGAGGACGACGTCGTGGAAGTTCAGTCCCGCGGCCCGGACGGAGATCCGTACCTGGCCGGGGGCGAGTGCCGCGGCGGCCTCCGGTGCCGGGGCGAGGGAGAGGTTCTCCAGGCTGCCCTTGCCCTCGCTCACGAGGCGCCAGGCGTCGCCGCCGGCGGGCACGGGGAGGGCCGGGTCGTCGGCGGCGCGGGCCAGCCGCGGGATGAGGAACCGGCCTGCGCGGACGGCGAGTTCGGGTTCCGTGCGCAGCAGCTCGGGGAGGGCGTCCGGGAGCGGCGTCCGGCTCTCCTCCGTACCGTCGAGGTCGAGCAGGGCGAAGCGGCCGGGGTGCTCGCGCAGGGCGGAGCGGACCAGGCCCCAGACGGCCGCGCCGGTGAGCGAGGCGGGGCGCTCGTGCGGTCCGGTGGCGACGGCTCCGGTGGTGGTGAACACGAGCGGGACGTCGGCGAGCCGGTCCTCGGCGAGCCAGCCGCGGATCAGGGCGAGGACGGTGTCGGTCGCGGCGCGTACGGCGTCGGCCGGGGTGGTGTCGGGCGACGCGGGCGTGTCGGCGGCGACGGGGGCGAGTACGGCGGCCGGCGGCCGGGTCCCGGAGGCGAGGGCCGCCAGGAGGGCCGGGAGGTCGGCGTGGTGGGTGGCGTGGGGGTGGTCCTGGAGGCCGTGGCCGGTTCCGAGGACGGCGACCGGCTGCGGGGAGCCGTTCGTCTCCGGCCGGTCGACCGGTGTCCAGTCGACGAGGTAGAGGGAGCGCCGGTTCCGGCCGTCGGCGGCGGTGAGGGCGCCGGGTGCCAGGGCGCGGACGGTGAGCGCGTCGGCCGAGAGGACGGCGGCCCCGGTGGGGTCCCAGGCGGTCAGGGCCACGGTGTCGGCCGCGGAGCGGGTCAGCCGGACGCGCAGGGTGGTGGCGGCCTCGGCGTGGACCCGGACGCCCGCCCAGCCGAAGGGCAGGACGACCTCGCGGGGGCTCTCGTCGTCGGGGCCGGGGACGATCAGCGGGTGCAGGGCGGCGTCGAGCAGCGCGGGGTGTACGGCGAACGCGGCGGCGTCCTTGTGGTGGTCGTCGCCGAGCGCGACCTCCCCGTAGAGGTCGTCGCCCAGTCGCCAGGCTGCGGTCAGGCCCTGGAAGGCGGGGCCGTACGCGTAGCCGGAGGCGGCGAGGCGGTCGTAGGCGCCCTCGGTGTCGATGCGTTCGGCGCCGTGCGGGGGCCACACGGCCGGGGCCGGCTCCGTGGGCCCGCCGCCGGCGGCCAGCTGTCCGCCGGCGTGGTAGGTCCAGCCGGCGTCGGGGGCGTCCTCGCGCAGGGCGTGGAGGCCGACGGTGCGGCGGCCTTCGGCGTCGGGGGCGGCGACGGTCACCTGGATGCGGACGCCGTCGTGCGGGGGCACCACGAGGGGGACGGCGAGGTCGAGTTCCTCGACGAGGTCGCAGCCGACCCGGTCGCCGGCCTGGACGAGGAGTTCGAGCAGGGCCGTTCCGGGGAGCAGCACCGTGCCGGACACGGCGTGGTCCGCGAGCCAGGGGTGGCTGTGCAGGGACAGCCTGCCGGTGAGCAGGGTGGTGCCGTCCTCGGCGGACTCGACGGCGGCGCCGAGCAGCGGGTGGTCCAGCGGTTCGAGGCCGAGACCGGCGGCGTCCGCGGCCTGCTCCGGGGCGTCGAGCCAGTACGGGCTGTGCTGGAAGGCGTACGTGGGGAGGTCGGCCGGCGGCAGGCCGGAGGTGCCGAGGACCGCCTGCCAGTCGACGGGCAGGCCGTGGGCGTGGGCTCGGGCCAGGGAGGTGGCGAGCCGGACGGGCCCGCCGTCGTCGCGGCGGAGGGTCTCCAGGACGACGGCGGTGCGCTCGGCGGCCTCGGCCAGCTCCTGCACGGCGGAGGTCAGCAGGGGGTGGGCGGTCGGTTCGACGAAGACGCGGTGGCCGTCGTCGAGCAGGGCCCGGACGGTGTCGGTGAAGCGGACGGTCCGGCGCAGGTTGCGGTACCAGTAGGCGGCGTCGAGTCCCGTGGTGTCGTACGGGCGGCCGGTGACGGTGGAGTAGAAGGGGACGCGGGACGGGCGCGGGGTCACCGGGGCGAGGGCGGTGAGCAGTTCCCGCTCGATCGTCTCGACGTGCGCGGTGTGCGAGGCGTAGTCGACGGCGACGCGGCGGGACTTGACGCCGCCCGCCTCCCAGGCGGTGAGCAGGGCGTCGAGCGCCTCGGGCGAGCCGCCCACGACGGTGGCGGTGGGGCTGCTGACGGAGGCGATCGAGACGTCTCCGGCCTCCTCGGTCTCCGCGAGGAGCCGCTCGACGGTGTCGGCGGGCAGCATCACGGAGGCCATGGCGCCGGTGCCGGCCAGCCGGTCGCGGGTGATGAGGCTGCGCAGGGCCACGACGCGGGCCGCGTCGTCGAGGGTGAGCGCGCCGCAGACGTACGCGGCGGCGATCTCGCCCTGGGACTGGCCGACGACGGCGGCGGGGCGGATGCCGGCGGCCTGCCAGACGTCGGCGAGGGCGGCCATCACGGCGAACAGGGCGGGCTGGACGACGTCCACGCGCTCCAGCGGCGGGGCGCCGTCGGCGCCGCGCAGCACGTCGGTGAGGGACCAGTCGACGTACGGGGCGAAGGCCGCTTCGCACGCCTCGATGGTGGTGCGGAAGACCGGGGAGGCGTCGAGGAGTTCGCGGGCCATGCCCTCCCACTGGGCGCCCTGGCCGGGGAAGACGAACACGGCCCGGCCTCCGGACGCCACCGCGCGCACCAGGTGCGGGGCCTCCTCGCCCGCGGCGAGGGCGCGCAGCGACTCGTCCAGGCCCGCGCGGTCGGCGCCGATGGCGACGCCCCGGTGGGAGAGGGCGGCCCGGGTGGTGACCAGGGCCCGGGTGACGGCGGCGGGGTCCGCGTCGGGGTGGCCGGTGCCGTAGTCGAGGAGGCGGCCGGCCTGGGCGCGCAGGGCCTCGTCGCCGCGTGCGGACACGGGCCAGACGAGGGGCGCGGAGGTGAGGACCGGGGTGGGGAGGTCCTGTTCCTGCTGCTCCTGCTGCTCCTGCTGGGGTGCCTGTTCGAGGATGACGTGGGCGTTGGTGCCGCTGATGCCGAAGGAGGAGACCGCGGCGCGGCGGGGGCGTCCGGTCTCGGGCCAGTCCACGGACTCGGTCACCAGCTCCACCGCGCCGGCCGACCAGTCCACGTGCGGAGTCGGCTCGTCCACGTGCAGCGTCTTGGGGACCAGGCCCTCGCGCAGCGCCATCACCATCTTGATGACCCCGCCGACCCCGGCGGCCGCCTGGGTGTGTCCGATGTTGGACTTCAGCGAGCCGAGCAGCAGCGGCCGGTCGGCCGGGCGGTCCTGCCCGTACGTCTCGATCAGGGCGGTCGCCTCGATCGGGTCGCCGAGCGTGGTGCCGGTGCCGTGCGCCTCGACCGCGTCGACCTCGTGCGGCGCGAGGCCCGCGTCGGACAGGGCCTGGCGGATGACGCGTTCCTGGGAGGGGCCGTTGGGGGCGGTGAGGCCGTTGCTGGCGCCGTCCTGGTTGACGGCGGAGCCGCGGACGACCGCGAGGACCCGGTGTCCGTGGCGTACGGCGTCGGAGAGGCGTTCCAGGACGAGCATGCCGACGCCCTCGCCCCAGCTGGTGCCGTCGGCGGAGGCTGCGAAGGCCTTGCTGCGGCCGTCGGGGGCCAGGCCCCGCTGGCGCGAGAACTCCAGGAAGATCGTCGGGGTGGGCATGATCGCCGCGCCGCCGACCAGCGCGAGCCCGCACTCGCCGCGGCGCAGCGACTGGACCGCCATGTGCAGGGTGACCAGGGAGGAGGAGCAGGCGGTGTCGACGGTGACCGCGGGACCTTCGAGGCCGAGGGTGTACGCGATGCGGCCGGAGGCCACGCTGGACGAGCCGCCGGTGATCGCGTAGCCCTCGTACTCCTCGGGCACCTGGCCGAGCCGGGCCGTGTAGTCGTGGTACATGAGCCCGACGAAGACGCCGGCGTCGGTGCCGCGCAGTCCGGTCGGGTCGATGCCGGCGCGCTCCAGGGCCTCCCAGGAGGTCTCCAGGAGCAGCCGCTGCTGCGGGTCCATCGCGACCGCCTCGCGCGGCGAGATCCCGAAGAACCCGGCGTCGAACCCGGCGGCGCCGTGCAGGAAGCCGCCCTCGCGGACGTACGACTTGCCGGACTTCCCGGGCTCGGGGTCGTACAGGTTCTCCACGTCCCAGCCGCGGTCGACGGGGAATCCGCCCATCGCGTCGGTGCCGGTGGCGACCAGCCGCCACAGGTCCTCCGGCGACTCCACGCCGCCGGGGAACCGGCATCCCATGCCGACGACGGCGATCGGCTCGCTGCTGCGCTCGTCGATCTCCCGCAGGCGCTGCCGGGTGGTGTGGAGGTCGGTCGTGACCTTCTTCAGATAGTCGCGGAGCTTGTCCTCGTTGGACATGGACATTCGACCAACACTCCTCATGAGATGCCGAGTTCGCTTTCGATGAAGCTGAAGATTTCGTCGTCGCTGGCCGACTCGATGGCCGCGAGGACGGGTTCGTCCCGGAGCGGCTCGGCGTCGGGCGCGGTGTGCCGCGGGTCCTGGGGCCGCTGTGCGGGCTCCGGTGGGGCGAGCCGGTCGAGCACCCGGTCGGTGACGGCCGCCGGGGTGGGGCAGTCGAACAGCAGGGTGGTCGGCAGGCGCAGTCCGGTGGCGGCGTTGAGCCGGTTGCGGAGCTCGACCGAGGTGAGCGAGTCGAAGCCGAGCTTGGAGAAGGCGCGTTCGGGTTCGACGGCCTCGGGGGTGCCGTGGCCGAGGACGACCGCGGCGCACTGGCGGACGAGTTCGAGAACGGTGTGCCGGCGTTCCTCGGGATCGAGGCCGGCCAGCCGCTGCGCGAGTCCGTCAGGGTGCTGCGGGGCGCCGGCCGCCGCCTGGGCGGCTTCGGTCCTGCGGGCCGGTACGCGGACCAGGCCGCGCAGCATCGGGGGCGGTGCGATGCCCTCGCCGGCCGCGCGGACGCGCAGGGCCGTGGTGTCCAGGGCGACCGGGACGAGCAGGGGCGCCGCGTCGGCCAGGGCCGTGTCGAGCAGCCGGAGTCCCTCGTCGGAGGCGAGGGGTGCGACGCCGGAGCGGGCCATGCGGGCGATGTCCGTGTCCGTCAGTTCGCCGGTCATTCCGCTGGCCTGCCGCCACAGGCCCCAGGCCAGGGAGACGGCGGGCAGCCCCTGGGCCTTGCGCCGGTGGGCGAGGGCGTCGAGGAAGGCGTTGGCGGCGGCGTAGTTGGCCTGGCCGCCGAGGCCGAGGGTGCCGGCGACGGAGGAGAAGAGGACGAACGCGGCCAGGTCCAGGTCGCGGGTGAGCTCGTGCAGGTGCCAGGCCGCGTCGGACTTGGGGCGCAGGACCCGGTCCACCTGCTCGGGGGTCATGGCCTCGACGGTGGCGTCGTCGAGGAGGCCCGCGGCGTGGACGACGGCGGTCAGCGGGTGGGCGGGGTCGATGCCGTCGAGCGTGGCCCGGAGGGCGGTGCGGTCGGCGGCGTCGCAGGCCGCCACGCGGGCTTCGGCGCCGAGTGCGGCGAGTTCCGCCACGAGTTCGGCCGATCCGGCTGCCGCCTCGCCCCGGCGGCTCGTCAGGAGGAGGTGGCGGGCGCCGTGTGCGGTGACGAGGTGGCGGGCGACCAGACGTCCGAGCGTTCCCGTGCCTCCCGTGATCAGTACGGTCCCGTTCTCGTCCAGCGGGCGCCGGGAGGCGTCCGCCGCGGGTTCGGCGTGGACGAGGCGGGGCGCGTGGGCCTGTCCCGCCCGCAGGGCGAGCTGGTGCTCGGCGCGGGCGAAGGCGGTGGTCACGGCGGCGGGGAGGGCGGCGGCGGAGGCGTCGTCGGAGGCGACCGCGTCGGTGTCGACCAGCGCGAACCGGTCCGGGTACTCGGTCTGCACGGTACGGATCAGGCCCCAGGCGACGGAGGCGGCGAGGTCCGTGACGCCGGCCGTGGGCGCGGTGGCGACCGCTCCCCCGGTCACCACGGCGAACCGGGTGGCCGCCAGGCGCTCGTCGGCGAGCGCCCGCTGGACGGTGTCGAGCAGGTCCCGGGCGATCCGGTGCCCGGTGGCCGCCGGATCGGCGGCCACGTGGGCGGGGTCGGCCGCCGCGTGGGCCGGGTCGGCCGGGTCCGTGGCGACGGGGACGACCAGCAGGTCGGGGGCGCGCTCCCCCGCGTCGAGTCCGGCGAGCAGCGCGGTCAGGTCCTCGTGGGCGGCGGCGGTGTCGAGGCCGGGTACGGCGCCGGGGAGGCCGAGGACCGCGACGGTCCCGAGTCCCGTGGCGGACGGTGCCGCGTCGAGCGGGACCGGGGTCCAGCGGACGGCGAAGAGCGTGTCCGAGCGCCGGGCGAGTCCCGCGAGCCGCTCCGGTTCGACCGGGCGCATCACCAGCGCGTCGACGGTGGCCACCGGCTGTCCCGCCGGGTCCGCGACCGACACGGCGACGGCGTCGTCGGCGGTGCGGGAGAGGCGCACCCGGAGGGTGGTGGCGCCGTGGGCGTGGAGCCGGACGCCGTTCCAGGCGAACGGCAGCAGGGGGCCGCCCGTCGTCGCCGGGGCCGTGCCCGTAGCCGGGGCCGTGCCCGTCGCCGGGTCGGCGTCGAGCAGGCCGATCGCGTGCAGGGCGGCGTCCAGGGCGGCCGGGTGGAGGCCGAAGTCCTCGCCGGCCGTGCCGGGTCCGGGCAGCACCACGTCGGCGTACACCTCGTCGCCCAGGCGCCAGGCCGCCCGCAGTCCCTGGAACGCGGGGCCGTACTCGTACCCCTGCGCCAGCAGTTCTCCGTAGCGGTCGCCGAGGTCGAGGGGCCGGGCACCGGCCGGGGGCCAGACCGCGTCGGCCGGGGCGCCGGCCGGGGCCGGGGCGCCGGGGGCGAGCCAGCCGTCGGCGTGCCGGGTCCAGGGGCGTGCCGGGCCGTCGCCGGGCTCCTCGGTGCGGGAGTGCACGGAGACGGGACGGCGGCCGGAGGCGTCGGCGGGGCCGACGACGACCTGCAGCCGGACGGCCGTGTCCTCGGTGAGGACGAGCGGGGCGTGCAGGACGAGTTCGTCGAGGTCGGCGTGGCCCACGTGGGAGCCGGCGTGCAGGGCCAGGTCGACGAAGGCGGTGCCGGGCAGCAGGACGGTGCCGAGGACGGCGTGGTCGGCGAGCCAGCGGTGGTCGCGCGGTGCGATCCGGCCCGTGAGGACCACGGGGCCGTCGTCGGCGAGGTCGAGGCAGGCGGTGAGGAAGGGGTGCCCGGCCGCCGCCAGGCCCAGGTCGTCCGGGGTCGTGGTGCGGCGGGCCGGCTCCATCCAGTGGCGCTCGCGCTGGAACGCGTACGTGGGCAGGTCCACGCGGCGCGGGCCGTGCAGTTCGTAGAGCCGGGTCCAGTCGACGGGGAGTCCGCGGACGTACGCCTCGGCGGCGGAGGCGGCGAAGCGGCGCAGGCCGCCGTCGTCGCGGCGCAGCGACCCGACGGCCAGGAGGGGTTCGGTGCCGGTCTCGGCTTCCACGGTCTCCTGGATCCCGGCGGAGAGCACGGGGTGGGCGCTGACCTCGACGAAGGACGGGTGGCCGTCGCGGGCCAGCAGGGCGACGGTCTCCTGGAAGCGGACGGTGCCGCGCAGGTTGCGGTACCAGTAGGCGGCGTCGAGGGGCTCGTCGCCGATCCGGCGGGCCAGCAGGGTCGAGTAGAAGGGGATGTCCGGGGTGCGGGGTGTGATCGGGGCCAGGGCGGTCAGGACGTCGTCCTCGATCTCCTCCACGTACGCCGAGTGCGAGGCGTAGTCGACGGGGATGAGGCGGGCGCGTTCGCCCGCGGCCCTGCACGCCTCGACGAGTGCCTCCAGGGCTTCGGGCTCGCCGGCGACGACCGTGGACCGGGGGCTGTTGAGGGCGGCGATACCGAGGCGGTCGCCCCAGGGGGCGAGGTGCTTCTCGGCCTCGTGGGCCGGGAGGGCGAGGGAGGCCATGCCGCCGCGGCCGGCCAGGCGGCGACCGATGGCCCGGCTGCGCAGGGCCACGACACGGGCCGCGTCCTCCAGGGACAGCGCACCGGACACGTACGCGGCCGCGATCTCGCCCTGGGAATGACCGACCACCGCGGCCGGCTCCACGCCCCACGCACGCCACAGGGCCGCGAGGGAGACCATCACCGCGAAGGACACCGGCTGGACCACGTCGACGCGGTCGAAGGACGGGGCGCCCTCGGCGCCGCGCAGGACGTCGGTCAGCGACCAGTCCACGAAGGGCGCCAGGGCGGCTTCGCAGGCGTCGATCGACGCGCGGAACGCCGGTGCGGCATCGAGGAGTTCACGGCCCATGCCGATCCACTGGGCACCCTGGCCGGGGAACACGAACACCGCGCCGGAACCGGCCCGGCCGCTCGTCTCACCGCGGATGACGGAGGCGGACTCCCCCGCGTCGGCGAGCGCCCGCAGGCCCGCCTCGAGCTCGGTACGACCGGCGCCGAGCACCACCGCACGCCGCTCGAAGGCGGTGCGGGTGACCGCCGACGAGAAGCCGAGGTCGAGCGGCGACAGGTGCGGGTCCGCTTCGAGGTGCTCGGCGAGCCGGGCGGCCTGGGCGCGCAGGGCGCTCTCCGACCTCGCGGACAGGACGAGCGCCGCGGGGGCGTCGGCGTCGCGCGCCGGGGCGGCCGGCCGGGGCTCGGGCGTCGGTGCCTGTTCGAGGATGACGTGGGCGTTGGTGCCGCTGATGCCGAAGGAGGAGACCGCGGCGCGGCGGGGGCGGCCGGTCTCCGGCCAGTCGACGGCCTCGGTCGTCAGCTCGACGGCGCCGGCGGACCAGTCCACGTGCGGGGACGGCTCGTCCACGTGCAGCGTCTTGGGGACCAGGCCCTCGCGCAGCGCCATCACCATCTTGATGACCCCGCCGACGCCGGCCGCCGCCTGGGTGTGTCCGACGTTGGACTTCAGCGAGCCGAGGAGCAGGGGGCGGCCCTCGGGCCGGCCCTGCCCGTAGGTGGACAGGAGCGCCTTGGCCTCGATGGGGTCGCCGAGGCGGGTTCCGGTGCCGTGCGCCTCGACGACGTCCACGTCCGTGGCCGTCAGGCCCGCGCGGTCCAGGGCCTGGCGGATCACGCGTTCCTGGGCGAGGCCGTTCGGGGCGGAGAGGCCGTTGCTGGCGCCGTCCTGGTTGATCGCGGAGCTCCGGAGCACGGCCAGGACGGTGTGTCCGGCGCGTACGGCGTCGGAGAGGCGCTCCAGGACGAGCATGCCGACGCCCTCGCCCCAGCTGGTGCCGTCGGCGGAGGCCGAGAAGGCCTTGCTGCGGCCGTCGGGGGCCAGGCCCCGCTGCTGGCCGAACTCGACGAACATGCCGGGCGTGGCCATGACGCAGGCGCCGCCCGCGAGGGCGAGGGTGGACTCGCCGCCGCGCAGGGACTGCACCGCCATGTGCAGGGCGACGAGGGAGGAGGAGCAGGCGGTGTCGACGGTGACCGCGGGACCTTCGAGACCGAGGGTGTACGCGATGCGGCCGGAGGCCACGCTGGTGGTGCCGCCCGTCAGGAGGTAGCCCTCGGCGCCCTGCTCCGGTTCGTGCAGGCGCGGGCCGTAGTCCTGGGCCATGGCGCCGACGTAGACGCCGGTGCTGCTGCCGCGCAGCGCGTGCGGGTCGATGCCGGCCCGCTCCAGGGCCTCCCAGGAGGTCTCCAGGAGCAGCCGCTGCTGCGGGTCCATCGCGACCGCCTCGCGCGGCGAGATCCCGAAGAACCCGGCGTCGAACCCGGCGGCGCCGTAGAGGAAGCCGCCCTCGCGGACGTACGACTTGCCGGGCTTCCCGGGCTCGGGGTCGTACACGCCGTCCAGGTCCCAGCCCCGGTCGTCGGGGAAGGCGCCGACGGCGTCCGTGCCCGAGGCGACGAGCCGCCACAGGTCCTCCGGCGACTCCACGCCGCCGGGGAACCGGCAGCCCATGCCGACCACGACGATCGGGTCCTCGTCGGTGCTCGCCCGGGCCGCTTCGGCGGGGCGGTCCTCCTCGGCCGGTTCGGTGAGTTCGGCCAGGAGGTGGTCCACGAGGGCCTGGGGGGTGGGGCGCTCGTAGACGAGGGTGGTCGGCAGCGGGAGCGCGGTCGCGGCCCGGAGGCGGTTGCGCAGTTCGAGGGCGGTGGTGGACTCCATGCCCTGGTTCTTGAAGGCGACGGCGGGGTCGACGGCGCCGGGGCCGTCGAAGCCGAGGACGACGGCCGTCGTGGAGCACACCAGGTCGAGCACCCGGCGCCGGCGCGCGGCGGCGTCCAGGGCCGCCAGTTCGGTGCGGAGCGAGGGCTCCTCGTCGGCGGTGTCGTGGTCCTCGCGCGGGGCGGCGGAAGCGGCGGCCGTGGTGGGGGTGGCAGCCGTGGTGGCGGCCGGGGCCGGTGCGGCGGCGTCGAGTTCGGGCAGCCAGTGGCGGCGGCGCTGGAAGGCGTACGTCGGCAGGTCGACGGGGTGCGCGTCGGGGAAGCAGCCGGCGAGGTCGACGGGCAGGCCGTGGACGTACGCCTCGGCGAGCGACTTCAGGAGCCGGTCGGGGCCGCCCTCGTCGCGGCGCAGGGTGCCGACGGTCGCCACGCGGATGGCGCGGGCCTCGGCGACGTCCTGGACGGCGGAGGTGAGGAGCGGGTGGGCGCTGGACTCGACGAAGGCCGTGTGGCCGTCGGCGAGCAGGGCCTCGACGGTCTCCTGGAAGCGGACGGTGCCGCGCAGGTTGCGGTACCAGTAGGCGGCGTCGAGGGGCTCGTCGCCGATCCTGCGGGCCAGCAGGGTCGAGTAGAAGGGGACGTCCGGGGTGCGGGGCGTGATCGGGGCCAGGGCGGTCAGGACGTCGTCCTCGATCTCCTCCACGTACGCCGAGTGCGAGGCGTAGTCGACAGCGATGCGCCGCACCCGGACGCCCTCGTGCTCCAGTTCGACGGCGAGGGCGTCGAGGGTGTCGGGTTCGCCGCAGACCACGGTGGCCGAGGGGCCGTTGACGACGGCGATCTCGACGCGGGCGAAGGAGCCCCGGAGGCGCCGGGCGACCTCTTCGGCGGGCAGGGCGACGGAGGCCATGCCGCCGCGGCCGGCGAGCCGGCGGCCGATGGCCCGGCTGCGCAGGGCCACGACGCGGGCCGCGTCCTCCAGGGACAGCGCACCGGACACGTACGCGGCGGCGATCTCGCCCTGCGAGTGGCCGACGACCGCGGCCGGCTCCACGCCCCACGAGCGCCACAGGGCCGCGAGGGAGACCATCACCGCGAAGAGGACGGGCTGGACCACGTCCACGTCGTCAAGGGACGGGGCGTCCTCGGCGCCGCGCAGGACGTCGGTGAGGGACCAGTCCACGAAGGGCGCCAGGGCGGCTTCGCAGGCGTCGATCGACGCGCGGAACGCCGGTGCGGTGTCGAGGAGTTCACGGCCCATGCCGATCCACTGGGCACCCTGGCCGGGGAAGACGAACACCGCGCCGGAACCGGCCCGGCCGCTCGTCTCACCGCGGATGACGGAGGCGGACTCCCCCGCGTCGGCGAGCACGCGCAGGCCCGCCTCGAGCTCCGTACGACCGGAGCCGAGCACCACCGCGCGGTGCTGGAAGCCCGTTCGCGTGACGGCCAGCGAGTGGCCGAGGTCGGCGTCCGTGGCGTCGGGGTGGGCGGTCGTGTGGGCGAGCAGTCGGGCGGCCTGGGCCCGCAGCGCGGCTTCGGTGCGGCCGGAGAGCACCCACGGGGTCGTTCCGAGGGGCGCGGCCGTCGCGGTCCGTACGGCTGCCGGGCGGGCGCCGGCGGGTGCCTCGCCGAGGATCAGGTGGCAGTTGGTACCGCCCATGCCGAAGGAGGACACCCCGGCGTGGCGGGCCCGGCCCGGCTCCGTGGTCCAGTCCGTCAGGGCGGTCTGGACGCGGAGGCCCAGGCGGTCCATCGGGATGGCGGGGTTGGGGGTGACGTGGTCGAGGGTGGGGGGAAGCTGCCGATGGCTCAGGCAGAGCGCGGTCTTGACGAGGCCGACGATGCCGGCGGCGCCTTCGAGATGGCCCACGTTCGTCTTGGCGGAGCCCACGGCGAGGGGCTGCCCGCCGTCGGCGCGGAGGGCCGCGCCGAGCGCGGCGGCCTCGATCGGGTCGCCGACCGGGGTGCCGGTGCCGTGCAGCTCGACGTACCCGATGTCCCCGGGAGCGACGCCCGCCCGTCGCAGGGCGGTGCGGATCACGTCCGCCTGGGCGTCGGGGTCGGGCACCGTGAGCCCGGCGCCGCCGCCGTCGTTGTTGACGGCTCCGCCGCGGATGACGCAGTGGACGCGGTCGCCGTCGGCGAGGGCGTCCCGGAGCCGCTTGAGGACGACGGTGGCACCGCCCTCGCCCCTGACGTAGCCGTTGGCGCGGGCGTCGAAGGTGTAGCTGCGGCCGTCCGGGGACAGGGCGCCCATGCGCTCCATGCCCAGCGTGCTCTCCTCGGCCAGGATGAGGTTGACGCCGGCGGCGACGGCGACCGTCGACTCGCCGCGCCGCAGGCTCTCGCAGGCGAGGTGGACGGCGACGAGGGAGGACGACTGGGCGCAGTCCACGGTGAGGCTGGGGCCGCGCAGTCCGAGGAGGTACGAGAGGCGGTTGGCGATCAGGCCGCGGTGCAGGCCGGCGGCGGTGAGCCCGGAGATCGCGGCGGGCCCGGTCCGGCGCACCAGCGTGGCGTAGTCGTCGTTGATCACGCCGACGAAGACACCGGTGGGGGTGGAGCGGAGGCGGTCCGGGACCAGCCGCGCGTTCTCGAGCGCCTCCCAGGCGAGTTCGAGGGTCAGTCGCTGCTGCGGGTCCATCGCGGCGGCCTCGCGCGGCGAGATCCCGAAGAACGCCGCGTCGAACTCGTCCTTGGCCGCGATGAATCCGGCCCGCCTGCCGGTGCGCTCGTCCTTCGTGACCGCGCTGGTGCCGTCGGCCAGGAGGGTCCAGAACGCCTCGGGGGAATCGGCGCCCGCGACCCGGCAGGACAGGCCCACGACGGCGACGGCCTCGTCGGCGGTCTCGTGGTCGGGGGTCGCGGTCCCCTCTTCTGAACGCATGTGAACTCGTGTCCCCTCGTCGTGGGCATGGCGGGTCGTGGGCATGGCGGGGGGGGGGGGGGGGGGGGGGGGGGGCGGGGGCCTGGCAGGCAGGTCGGGAGCCCGGCAGGCGGGCCGGGGGCCCGGCAGGCAGGTCGAGAGCCTGGCAGGTGGGCCGGGGGGCCGACAGGTGGATCGGGGGCCCGGCAGGTGGGTCGGAGGCCCGGCAGGTGGGTCGGGGCCGGCCGGCTCCGGCCGGCCCCGGGGCGGTGTCAGCTGGAGAGCACGGCCTTGAGCGTGGTGCCGTCCGCGACGGACCTGAGCGCGGCCTCGTGGTCGGCCAGCGGGTAGGAGGTCACCAGGCTCGCCAGGTCGAACCGCGCGCTGAGCGCGGGCAGCAGCTTCACGTACTCGGTGAGATGGGCGCCGGTGAAGGCCCAGGACCCGATCACGTCGAGCTGCCGGTGGACGATCTGGTGCGGGTTGAGCAGGGTGTCCCCGGCGTCCGTGTACTGGCCGATGATCAGGTACGCGCCGCCCCTGCGGGCCAGGGTGAGGCCCTGGGCGACCGCCACCGGGACTCCGGCGCACTCGATCACCAGGTCGGCGCCGTGGCCGCCGGTCTCCTCGCGGACCCGGTCGAGGGCGGCGTCCGTGCCGCCCGGTCCGGTGATGTCGATGTGCACGTCGCCGATGCCCGCCTTCGCCGCGAGGTCGAGCCGGCCCCGCGGGCCGCCGACGACGATGACCTTGGCCGCTCCGGCGAGCTGGGCGAGCGCGGCCGCGGCGAGTCCGACGGGGCCGCTGCCCTGGACCACGACGACCTCGCCGACGCGCACCGGGCGGCGCTCGTACAGGGCGTGGACGACGGTGGGGCCCGCGCAGGCGAAGGACATGGCCGCGATCGGGTCGATGCCCTCGTCGAGGCGGACGACGGTGGCGCCCTCGTGCAGCACGATCGCCTCGGCCCAGGCGCCGGCGAGCGGGGAGCCGTCGGCGAGGGCCCGGTTGACGCCGTAGGTGCGACGGTTCTCGCAGAGGGTCGGCTCGCGGTGCAGCCGGCAGGGCACGCAGGTGCCGCAGGCGATGGAGGAGGCCCACATCACCGTGTCGCCGACGGCCAGTTCGGCGCCGGTGGCGTCACGGCCCGGGGTGCCGGGGCCGAGCTCGACGACAGTGCCGAGGCCCTCGTGGCCGAGGACCAGCGGGGTGGGGATGGGGAGGTGTCCCGCCTTGAGGTGGAGGTCGGTGCCGCAGACGCCGCCGTGGCGGCAGGCGACGACCATCCCGCCGGCCGGGGCCGCGGGGACGTCGAACTCCCTCAGTTCCAGCGGCTCGCCGAACCGCTCCAGGACGACGGCCTGTGCGCGCTTCATGCCGCGGCTCCTTCGAGGGCGTCGAGGAACGGGGCGTCGAGGGCGCGCAGCGGGTCGGTGTCGCGGCAGACGACGTAGTCGGGGCGCGGCTCGCCGTCCCAACGGGGCAGGTTGGTGGTGTCGTTGTACGTCATGATGAGCAGTCTGCGCGGGAACGGCGACATGTTCGGGGCCGAGCCGTGCACGATCTCGGGCGAGAAGAGGACGACCGATCCGGCCCGCCCCTTGGGGCTGACCATGCCGCGTTCGGCGACGAGCCCGGAGAGCTGCTCCTCGCTGAGGGCGATGTCGTCGGGGTCGAGGTGTTGGGCGGACTTCGCGGTGGCCTTGCGGGCCTTGTTGACCAGGCCGGAGCGGTGCGAGCCGGGGAGGAAGATGACGGGCCCGTTGAACTCGTCGACGTCGTCGAGGAAGACGGCGACGTTGACCTGGAGCGGGGCGGGCAGGTTGTCGGCGATCTGCCAGGCGACGTAGTCCTGGTGCCAGGACCACTTCTCGCCGCCGAAGGCGGGCTTGGCGTTGATCTTGAACTGGTAGACGTAGACGTCGTCCGTGAGGAGCTGCTGGACCGGGACGAGCAGCCGGGGGTCGCGGACCAGGCCGGCGTACTCCGGCTGACGGTGGTGGGAGGCGTACACGGCGCGCACCTCGTCGCGTCCCTCCTCGGCGACGCGCTGGGGGCCGGGGACCCGGCAGTCGCGGTCGAACGCCTCGCGGAGGCGGGCGATCTCGTCGTCCCCCAGCGCGGAGTCGAGCAGGAGGAATCCGTCCTCCTGATAGCGGTCCATCTGTTCCTGGGTCAGACGCATGCGAATTCTCTCCAGACGTTTCAGGCGTTTCGGGAAGCGAGAGGAAGGGGAAGGAGGGGGACGGGCCCCGGCTTTCGTGGGCCGGGCGCCTATCCCATGAAATTCCCGCCGTCGACGATGAGTTGCTGCCCGGTGACATAGCCGCTTTTGGCGTTCACCAGGAATTCCAGAGCATCGGCGATGTCCTGCACCGTGCCGATTCGCCGGGAGGGAATGGTGCGCAGGATCTCCGCGCGCCGCCCGGGGTCGTCGAGCCCGTAGCGCTCCACGACTTCCGGGGTGTCCGTGAATCCGGGAATGAGGGAGTTGACCCGTACCGCGGGGGCGAGTTCCAGGGCGAGGCACCGGGTCAGGTGGAGCAGCCCCGCCTTGGCCGCGCAGTAGTTCGCCCCGTTGGCGCGGGGTCGGATCCCCGTGGTGGCGCCGATGTTGACGATCGACCCCCGTCCCGCCTCGACCATGGCCGGGGCGAGCGCCCTGGTCAGCCGGAACGGTCCCGAGAGGTTGGTGGCCAGGACCTGGTCCCAGTCCTCGTCGATGAGGTCGAGGAAGGGGCGGTCGCGGTTGACGCCGGCGTTGTTGACCAGGACGTGAGGTGCGCCGCCGGCCGCGAGGATCCGCTCGCAGCCCTCCGCGACGTCCCGGGGGCGCGCGACGTCCATGCGGACCGGCTCGATCGCCCCCTCGCTCTCGGCCGCCGCCCGCATCGCCGCGGCCTCGTCGTCGCGGTAGAGGGCGTAGACGTGGTGGCCGAGGGCGGCGAGCCGCAGGCTCAGGGCGAGCCCGATCCCGCGGGTGCCGCCGCTCACCACCGCTGTGCGTCGTGTCATCGTCAGGACCAGTACTGGAGGGTGCCGCCCGCGGTGACGCCCAGGAAGAAGGAGAGGGCCACCCGCCGGCCGGGGCCTTCGTTGCCGCGCACCGCGTGGTAGTTGCGCGGGTCGAAGAGGACCGCGTCCCCGGCGCCGGGGCGCACGGTGACGCTGGGTTCCCGCTCGGCCAGGCCCTCGGCGTAGCCGTAGCCGTCGCGGACGTCCTCGTCGCCGGGCTGCCAGCGGCGGCGGTAGATCCGGGTGGCGCCGCCGCCCTCGGGCATGGACAGGTACCAGTTGAACCCGAGCTGCGCGATGACCGGCTCGTCGAGGGCGCCGGGCAGTTCGCGGGCGATCTCGTCCCAGTGCATCTTCATGCCGCCGGTCGTCTCGCGGATCATGCCGGCGTACATGGGCCGGCCGTCCGCGGTCGCGGGCCGCATCTCGCCGCCCCAGGCCCCGCGGATCCGGTCGACGGCCGTGTCGAGCGGGTCGCCGCCGTCGAGCAGCGTCGAGCGGTGCAGGGCGGACTCCCGGGCGTCCTGCCAGTAGGCGTCGCCGAGTCCGTGGACGTCGTAGTGGTCGTACGCCGCGGGGCCCAGCTTGGGGATGCGCGGGACGACGATCTCCTCGTCGTAGGATCCCATCGGGCAGTTGTCGAGTCCGGTCAGGACGCTGCCGCATTCCTCGGGGCTGCCGAAGTTCTTGATGTGGACGGCGCCGAGGGTGCCGGCCGCCAGCCTGACGAGGTGGTCGCGGGTGAGTTTCTCGGCGCTTTCGACGGTTTCCACGTCGAAGAGGACGTAGATGGGCGTCTGATTGCTGCTGACGTTCTCACGCGTCGGTACGGTGGTTGTTCCCACAGGTTCTCCAGATGATCGCTCGAGGAATAACCGTCTGTCTCTCGTGTTTCCCTCGACTTCGACGGTACGAGGGGCCGGTCGCCCCGTTGCACCCCTATCGGCCCCTAAGCCTTCAGGGGGTCGATGTGTGCCGTGAGGGTGGCGATGACCTCGCGCTGCCGCTCGGCGAGGTAGAAGTGCCCGCCGGAGAAGACCCGCAGGGCGAAGTCGGCCGTGGTGTGGTCCCGCCAGGCGGCGGCCTGCTCGGCCGTGACCCGGGGGTCGACGTCGCCGATGAGGGCGACCACGGGGCAGTTCACGCGGGCGCCGGCCTCGGGCCGGTAGGTCTCCACGGCGGCGAAGTCGGCCCGGATCGTGGGCACGACGAGCTGGAACAGCTCGGGGTCGTCCAGCATGCGCACGTCGGTGCCGCCGAGCTTCTGCAGTTCGGCGAGGAGGGCCCGGTCGGGGAGGCGGTGGATGCCGTCGTCCCGGCTCAGCGCGGGGGCGCGCCGGCCGGAGGCGAGGAACAGGTCCGGTGCCCGGCCCGTGCCGAGGCGTTCCAGGGCGCGGGCGGTCTCGAAGCCGACGACGGCGCCCATGCTGTGTCCGAAGAAGGCCAGGGGCCGGTCCGCGGGGACGCGGGCGGCCAGTTCCGCCGCGATGGTCCGGGAGAGTTCGCCGACGCTCTCCATACAGGGTTCGCGGTGGCGGTCCTGGCGGCCCGGGTACTGGACGGCGATGACGTCGTACCGGGCCGACAGCGCTTCGGAGTACGGGTAGTAGAAGCTGGCGGACCCGCCCGCGTGCGGGAAGCACACGAGCGTGGCGCCGGCCCGGGCCGGGGTGCCGTGGTAGCGGCGCAGCCACGGCCCGGGGTGGTCGAGCGGGAGGGTGCGCCCGCCGGTGGCGGACGGGCTCGTCGCGGTCACGAGGCCACGAGGTCGCCGCGGAACAGCCCGGAGCCCTCGGGGGTCTCCGCCGGGTCGGAGCCCAGGTGCCGGACGGTGTTGTGCTCGTCGACGAAGACGACCCGCGGTTCCAGCTCGCGTGCCTGGGCGTCGGTGACGGTGGCGTACGCGATGATGATCACGAGGTCGCCGGGGCTGATGAGGCGGGCGGCGGCGCCGTTGATGCCGATGACGCCCGAGTCGCGCGGGCCCTCGATGACGTACGTGGACAGCCGGTTGCCGTTGTCGATGTCGACGATGTCGACCTTCTCGCCGGGCAGCAGGTCGGCGGCCTCCATGAGTTCGGCGCTGATGGTCACCGAGCCGACGTAGTGGAGGTCGGCCTGGGTCACCTTGGCGCGGTGGATCTTGGACTTGAACATGGTTCGGTACACGGTCTTCTCGTCTCCTGAGGACTGGTGGTGGGAGGTGTTCGGGAGGGGGTCAGCGCTCGCCCATGCGGCGGCGCAGGCCGAGCGGGCGCAGGTCGGTCCAGTCGGCGGCGATGTGGTCCAGGCAGTCCTCGCGGGTGCCGGTGAACCCGACGGTGTGCCAGCCGGCCGGCGGCTCCTGGTCGGAGGGCCAGACGGAGCGCTGCTCCTCGTCGTTGACGACGACGGACCAGGTGGGGGCGGTGGTCGCGGCGGTCATCGGGCGTCACCGGCCGGCTTGGTGCCGGAGAACATGAAGAACACCAGCATCATCGAGGCGTCCGGGCGGGCCAGGAACTCGTCCATGGCGTCGGCGGTGACCTCGCAGGGCCGCTGGGCGGCCGGGTTGACGGCGACCATGGCGGCGGTGCGGGAGCGGACGTTCAGCTGCGGGGCGAGGACGTCGAGGCCGACCTCCTCGCTGGAGATGGCGATCGCCTCGACCTTGATGTCGGTGAAGCCCGCGGCCTTCATCAGCTGCCCGAGCTCGCGGCCGATGAGACGGTTGCCGCCCCGGCTCGCCTGGAGCTGGATGCGCAGCTTGACGACCTCGTCGAACTCGGGCAGGTCGGGCTGCGGGTGCAGCAGGCCCCACAGGGCGTCGTCGACGTCGGTGACGACGAGCTTGCCGCCGGGGCGCAGGGTGCGGTGGATCTCGGCGAGCGCGTCGGGGGTGTGCGGGACGTGCTGGAGGACCAGGCGGGCCAGGGCGAGGTCGTAGCTCTCGTCGGGCAGGCCGCTCTCCAGGACGGAGCCCTGGACGAGGGTGAGCTGCTCGGGGCGGGCCGGGGTGAGGTGGCCGCGGGCGTGCTCGATCAGGTCCTCGTTCAGCTCCAGGGCGGTGAGGGTGCCGTCCGGGATCTCCTCCAGGAGGCGCTCGGTGATGTAGCCGGGGCCGGGGCCGATCTCCAGGACGTCGGCGTCGGTGGTGAGGCCGAACTCGCGCAGGGTGCGGACCTCCTTCTGCCAGGAGGCGGCGACCTGCTGGCGCAGGCGGTGGATCTCGTTCTCCGGCGCGTGGTGCTCGCCGGGCTTGTAGTACGAGGAGGGGCGGGACAGGTCGGCGCCCGGGACCTCGGAGGCGTCGGTCTGCGGGGTCTGGGTCACGGTGGTCATGGGGTTCGGTGTCTCCGTCGGTAGGGGTTCGGCAGGTGGGTCGGGTGGTGGTCAGTGGGGCGCCGGGAGGTACCCGGTGCGCACGAAGTAGTCGAGGTAGGTGCGGAACAGGTCCGCGTCGAGCGGCGGGCAGCTCACGCCGGTGCCGGCGAGGTGGGCCCGGGTGTCGTCGTCGGAGAAGCGGACGGCGACGAAGCCGCCGCCGGCCGGGTCGAAGAGGCTGAGCAGCGGGTAGGCCGCGTTGTCCGGGTCGGCCTTGATGAGCTCGACCCAGTCGCCGAGGCTCTTCTCCACGAGCGGATGGCCGTGGTCGCGGACGTGGTCGAGGACGTCGGCGAGGGGCACCGGGCGGGTGTTGACCTGGTGGTGGATGCCGCCGAGGGCCTCGGGGCGCGCGGCGACGGCCACGATCGCGCGGGCGACGTAGTCGACGGGCACGAGGTCCGCCTCGGCCGTGATCCCCTCGGGGACGGCGCCGGCCTGGACGCAGCCCTTGACGACCCGCCACAGGAAGTCGTCGGCCTGGCAGGCCCCGGTCACCGTGTGGCCGGCGATGCGCGCGGGGCGGTGCACGGTCACGGGGACGCCCTCCGCCCGGGCGAGCGCGACGACCTGCTCGGCGACCCACTTGCTCTGGGTGTAGCCCTGGCGCAGTTCCTCCGGCGGTCCGGTGACCGCGGTCTCCGACAGCGCTCCGCCGTCGGCCGGCGGGCCGGCGAAGACGCCGACGGTGGAGACGTGGTGGACGGCCGCGCGGCCGGTCGCGGTGGCGAACCGGAGCACTTCGCGGGTGCCCTCGACGGTGGCCGGGCTGAGCTCCTCGTACGGCAGCACGAGGTTGACGGCCGCCCCGGAGTGGTAGACGGCGTCGATCCGGGCCGCGAGCTCCCGGTGGGTGTCGGGGTCGAGGCCGAGGCGGGGGGCGGCGAGGTCTCCGGGGACGGCGTGGATGCGGTGGGCGCGGGCCTCGTCCCACAGGCCGAAGCCGGTGAGCACCCGCTCCAGGCGCTGCCGGGCGGCGGGCCCGTCCTGGGCGCGCACCAGGCAGTGCACGGTGGCGTCGGTGTGTTCCAGGAGGGCGTCGAGCAGGAAGGCCCCGAGGAAGCCGGTGGCTCCGGTGAGGAGGACGTCCTTCTCGCCGCCGGGCCGTTCGTGGGCGGTGTAGCCGTGGATGCCGTCGCCGAGGTGGATGTCGGCGCGCATGGCCTCGACGGGTGCGGCGGGGATGTCGTCGCCCGCTCCGGCCTCGTCGAGCACGGTGGCGATGCCGGCCACGGTCGGGTCGGAGAAGAGGACCCGCAGCGGCAGTTCGGTGTCGAACTCCTCGCGGAGCCGGAAGACGAGCCGGGTGGCGAGCAGGGAGTATCCGCCGAGGTCGAAGAAGTTGTCGTGCACACCGATCCGGTCGAGGCCGAGCAGCTCGCGCCAGGCGCGGGCGACCCGCGCCTCGGTGGCGGTGCGCGGGGCGACGTAGGCGGTGGCGGAGGCGGTGCGGACCGGCTCGGGGACGGGCAGGACCTTGCGGTCCACCTTGCCGTTGACGGTGAGCGGCAGGGCGTCGAGGACGACGACGGCCGTGGGCACCATGTAGGCGGGCAGGCGCTCGGCGAGGTGCTCGCGCAGCACGGCCGCCGTGTCCTCCGGGCTCTCTCCGGCGCGTGCGCCGGGCTCCAGGGTGGCGTAGCCGTACAGCCGCGTCTCGCCGTCCGCCCCCTGCTGGGGGACGACGACGGCGGCGTGCACGTCCTCGTGGTCGAGCAGGGCGGCCTCGACCTCGCCGGTCTCGATGCGGTAGCCGCGGATCTTGACCTGGTGGTCGGCCCGGCCGACGTACTCGAACTCGCCGCGGGGGGTGAGCCGGGCGAGGTCGCCGCTCTTGTAGAGGCGCTCGCCGGGCCGGTCGGAGAAGGGGTGGGGGACGAACCGGTCGGCGGTCTTCCGCGGGTCGCGGAAGTAGCAGCGCGCCAGGCCGGGACCGCCGACGTACAGCTCTCCGGTGACGCCGATGGGTACGGGCTGGAGCAGGTCGTCGAGGGCGTACAGCTCCATGTCGGGCATGGGTCGGCCGATGGGGCTGCGCCGGTTGAGCCGTACGTCCTCGGCGGTCATCTCGCGGATGGTGACGTGGATGGTCTCCGTGATGCCGTACATGTTGACCAGGCGCGGGGACCGGTCGCCGTGCCGCTCGAACCAGCTCGCGAGGACGCCGGACTCCAGTGCCTCGCCGCCGAAGACGATGACGCGCAGCGGGAGGTCGTCCGGGTCGTGCCGGGCGTCGACGGCGGCGAAGTGGACGAAGGCGGAGGGGGTCTGGTTGAGGACGGTGACGCCCTCCTCGCGGACCATCGCGTAGTACGCCTCGGGGTCGCGGGCGGTCTCCTGCGGCACGACGACGAGCCGGCCGCCGTGCAGCAGGGCTCCCCACATCTCGACGACGGAGACGTCGAAGGCGTAGCTGTGGAGCATCGGCCAGACGTCGTTCTCGTCGAAGTCGTACGTGGAGGTGGCCTGCATGGCCGCGAACATCCGGGCCACCGTGGCGTGGGTGACCTGCACTCCCTTGGGCGTGCCGGTGGATCCCGAGGTGTAGATGATGTACGCGGTGTTGTCGGGCGCGAGCGGCGCCGGGTCCCGCGGGGGCACGGGGCGGGCCGGATCGGGGAAGGGCTCCTCGGGCCGGTCGAGGACCAGGAGGTGGCCGTCGTACGCGGGCAGGGCCTCGCGCAGTGAGGCGTGGGTGATCAGGACGTGCGGGGTGGCGTCGCCGAGGATCCGGGCCAGCCGGGCCGCCGGGTAGAGCGGGTCCATGGGGACGTAGGCGCCACCGGCCTTGAAGACGCCGAGGATGGCGACGGCGGTGTCGAGTCCGCGCTCCAGGAACAGGCCCACGAGCGACTCGCGGCCCACGCCCGCCGCGCGGAGCCGTACGGCCAATGCCTCGGCCCTGCGGTCGAGTTCGGCGTAATCGAGGTGCTCGCCCTCACAGCTGACGGCGATGGCCTCGGGCCGCCGGAGGGCGTGGCGCCGGAAGGTCTCGTGGAGGCATTCCCCGACGGGGAAGTCCTGCGCCCGGCGGCCGATGTCGAGGACCCTGCGCCGTTCGGTGCCGCTGAGCAGCGGCAGCCGGGAGAGGCGGGTGCCGGGGGCGGCGACGGCTCCTTCGAGCAGCACCAGGTAGCGGTCGAGCATGCGCTCGGCGGTGGTCCGGTCGAAGAGGTCGCTGTCGTACTCGAGGGTGGCGACCCAGCCGTCGGCGCGGCTGCCCAGGATGAGCTGGAGGTCGAAGCGGGAGGTGCCGTTGTGCGTCTCGACGGGCTCGGCGGTCAGGCCGGGCAGGTCGAGGGCGCTGGTGGTGGCGTTCTGGAGGACGAACATGGTCCGGAACAGCGGGGTGAGGTGGTTGCCCCGGTCGGGGCGCAGGTCCTCGACGATCTTCTCGAAGGGCAGGCCCTGGTGGGCGTAGGCGCCCAGGGCGCTCTTGCGGACGCGGCGCACCAGTTCGCCGAACTCCGGGTCGCCGGTGAGGTCGATGCGCACCGGGAGGGTGTTGACGAAGAGGCCGATCAGCTGCTCGGTGTCGACGTCGCCGCGGCCCGCGATCGGCGTGCCGACGATGATGTCGCTCTGGCCGGCGCAGCGCTGCAGCAGGGCGCCGTAGGACGCGAGCAGCACCATGTACGGGGTGACGCCGCGGCCGCGGGCGAGGGCGGCGACGGCTTCGACGAGCGGCTGCGGGATGTCGCGGCGGACGCGGGCGCCCCGGTAGCCGGGCTCCTCGGGGCGGGGCCGGTCGGTGGGGAGTTCCAGGGCCGGCAGGTCGCCGGCGAGGCGCTCGCGCCAGTAGGCGAGGTCGGCGTCCATGGCTCCGTCGGCGAACCGCTGCTGCTGGCGGGCCGCGAACTCGGCGTACCGGACCGGCGGTTCGGGCAGCAGGTCGCCGCCCCCGGCGTCCCCGGCGCCTCCGGAGGCCAGGGCGGTGTAGGCCCGGTTGAACTCCCGGATGAGCACGTCGAGGGACCAGCCGTCGCACACCATGTGGTGCACGGTCAGGGCGAGGACGTGCTCCTCGTCGGCGAGCCTGGCCAGGCCGATCCGCAGCAGCGGCGGCCGGTCGAGGGCGAACGGAGCGGTCGCCTGCGCGGTCAGCCAGTCGGCGAGCTCCTTCGCGCCGTCGGTGCCCGTGCCGTCCGTGTCCGTGCCGCGGCGGAAGTCGACGTGCTCGACGGCGGGTTCCGCGTCCTCGGGGGCCAGGACGGCCTGCCCGGGGGTGCCGCGATGGACGCCGAACGCGGCGCGGAGCGTGTCGTGGCGGCGTACGACCGCGCGGAAGGCGCCCTCGACGGCCGCGACGTCGAGGGGGCCGGTCAGCCGCACGGCCAGGGGGATGTTCTGAAGGGCGGTGCCCGGCACGAGTTCTTCCATGAACCACATGCGCTGCTGTGCGAACGACAGCGGTTCGGTCGTCTGGATGGTCACTGCTCCACCGCCTCGGCAGGGTCGTCGGTCTGTGCGCGGACGGTGAGTTCGGCCATCCGCCGTACGGTCGGCTCGTCCAGGAAGTCCTCCAGGGGGAGTTCCACCCGGAAGAGCCGGTTGGCCCGGGAGACGAGCTGGGAGGCGTTGAGCGAGTCACCGCCGAGCATGAACAGGTCGTCGTCGGGGCCGATGTCCGCGATGCCGAGCAGCTCCCGCCAGATCGCGGTGATCCGCTCGACGGGCCCGGCTTCGGCGGACGCCTCGGGTGCCGGTGCCGCAGCGGGCACGGCCCGCACGCCGGACACGGTGCCGGTCACGGCGTCGGCCGCGGGGGCGGTCACGGCGTCGGTCGCGGTCTCCGGAGCCTGCGCCGGGCTCGTTTCCGTCGACGTCGCCGGTGCCGGTGCCGCCGTCCGCGCCGGGGTCCGCCGCGCGTCGATCCAGTGGCGGCGGCGCTCCATCGGGTGTCCGGGCAGCGGTACGGCCCTGGCCCCGTCGGTCCGGGGGAGGTCGACGTCGACGCCGCGCGTCCACGCCTGCCCCAGGGCCTGGAGGAGATGGCGCCGGTCCGAGCCGTTCTGCCGGGCGCCGCGCACGGTGCTGACCGGCCGCAGGCCGGCCCCCGCCACCTGGGCGGCGAACCGTCCCAGGGCGCGTCCGGGGCCGAGTTCGAGGAGGACCGCGTCCGGGGCGGCGGCGAGGAGTTCGGCGACGCCGTCGGCGAACCGTACGGCGGCACGCGCCTGGCCCGCCCAGTAGCGCGGGTCCGTCGCCTCGGCGTCCGTGATCCACGTGCCGCTGACGTTGGACACGAAGGGGATGCGGGGGGCGTGCAGCGTCACCCGGGCGACCTCGGCCGCGAACGGCTCCACCATCGGGTCGAGCATCGCGGAGTGGAAGGCGTGCGAGGTGACGAGCCGCTTCGCGGCCACACCGCGGGCGGCGAGCTCGGACTCGGCCCGGGCCACGGCCGCCTCGGTGCCGGAGAGCACGAGCCGCTGCGGCGCGTTGAGCGCGGCGATGCCGAGCTCGGGCCCGGTCAGGGCGCGTGCCTCGTCCTCCGTCAGTTCCACGGCGAGCATCGCGCCGCGCGGCCGCTCGCCCATCAGGCGCCCGCGGACGGCGACCAGGCGAACGGCGTCCTCCAGGGTGAAGACGCCGGCCAGGCAGGCCGCGGTCCACTCCCCCAGGCTGTGGCCGAGCAGCGCCGCGGGGTGCACTCCGTGGCTCTGCCACCAGCGCGCGAGGGCGTACTCGACGGCGAACAGCGCGGGCTGGGCGAGCCGGGTGTCGACCAGCGGGTCGTCGGCGCCGGGGGCCGCCGGTTCGCTCAGCAGGCCGCGCAGGTCGATCCCGGTGTGCGGGGCGAGCAGTGCGGCGACCTCGTCGATGTGGCGTGCGAACTCGGGCTCGGTGCGGAGGAGTTCGGCCGTCATCCCCTGGTACTGGGTGCCCTGGCCGGGGAAGAGGAAGGCGGCCGGGGCGTCGCCCGGGGCGTGTTCGGCGGCGGCCTTCCGCAGGGCGGCGGCGGCCTCGGCGGGCGTGGCGGCGATCACGGCGGCCCGGTGCGGGAAGCGCCTGCGCCGGTGGGCGAGGGTGTGCGCGATGTCCGGCAGCCGTCCTGCGGGGGCGGTCTCGACGGCCTCGGCGAGCCGGCCGGCCGATGCCGTCAGCGCGTCCGGGGTGCGGGCGGAGACCGTGAGGAGGAGGTCCCGGCCGTCCGCCGGGGCGACGGTCGGGGCGGGAGGGGCCTGCTCCAGGACGACGTGGGCGTTGGTGCCGCCGACGCCGAAGGAGCTGACGCCCGCCCTGCGGGGTCCGTCGCCGGTGGGCCAGGGGCGCAGGCGGTCGTTGACGGCGAACGGCGACTTCTCGTCCGTACGCGGGTTCCGCCTGCGGTAGTGGAGGCTCGGGGGCAGCTGCCCCTCGCGTACGGCGAGCACCGTCTTGATCAGTCCGATGACCCCGGACGCGGCGTTGAGGTGGCCGATGTTGGTCTTGACCGAGCCGATCGGCACGGAGCCGGGGGCCAGGCCCTCGGCGCCGAACACCTCGTCGAGGGCGGCGAGTTCCACCGGGTCGCCGACGGCGGTGCCGGTGCCGTGCGCCTCCACGTAGCCGATCGTCGCGGGGCTGACGTCGGCGGCGAAGTAGGCGTCGTGGAGGACCTGCACCTGGCCGTCGACGCTCGGCGCGGTGTAGCCGGTCTTGCGCGCGCCGTCGTTGTTGACGGCGGCGCCGAGGATCACGGCGTGGACGCGGTCGCCGTCGGCGAGGGCGTCCGAGAGCCGCTTCAGCGCGACGACGCCGACTCCGCTGCCGAAGACGGTGCCGGCGGCGTCCGCGTCGAAGGCGCGGCAGTAGCCGTCGGGCGACTGGATGCCCCCGGTCTCGTACACGTAGCCCCGGTCCTGGGGGAGCTTGAGGGACGCGCCGCCGGCCAGCGCCATGTCGCACTGGTAGTCGAGCAGGGCCCGGGCGGCCTCGGCGACCGCGACGAGCGAGGTCGAGCAGGCCGTCTGCACGGTCACGGCGGGGCCGGTCAGGCCGAGGCGGTGCGCGACCCGGCTGGTCAGGTAGTCCTTGTCGTTGCCGTGCAGCAGGGCCGCCGGGTACTCGCCGAGCAGCCGCTCCTGGTCGAGGCTCGGCAGGACGTTGAGCACCAGGTACGCGTTGAACGAGGTGCCGCCCCACACGCCGATCCGGCCCCGGACGCGCTGCGGGTCGCACCCGGCGTCCTCCAGGGCGGTCCAGCACTGCTCCAGGAAGAGCCGCTGCTGGGGGTCGGCCAGTTCGGCCTCGCGCGGGGTCATGCCGAAGAAGGCGGCGTCGAAGTCCTCGGCGCCCTTCACCCGGGCGACGGCCGGCACATAGCCGTCGGGCGCGTCGGCGGGCGGGTCGAGGCGCTCGACCGATTCGACGCCCCGTACCAGGTTGTCCCAGAATCCGTCGGCGTCGTCGGCCCCCGGTACCCGGCAGGCCAGTCCCACGACGGCGATCCGCTCCGGCTCGTCCGCCTCGGCGTCCGGCCGTTCCACAAGCTCAGACATCCCCCTGTCCCCTTCTCATCCGGCGCCGCCGGTCGGCGGCCCGTCTGGCGCGCTGGGCCGCTTCGTCGCGTACGGCCTGGTCGTTCGTGTGTGCCGCGGTCCCGCCCGCTTCGGCCCCGCCTCCGGCGAGGCGGTCCAGATGACGGGCCAGGGCGGCGACGGTCGGGTGCCGGAGCAGGTCGACCACCGGTACGTCGAGGGAGAACTCCTCCCTCAGGCGGGTCTGCAGCGGCACCAGCTGGAGCGAGTGGCCGCCGCGGCCGAAGAAGGTGTCGTCCCGTCCGATGTCCTCGACGTCCAGGAGTTCCCGCCACAGGCCGCGGACGCGTTCCTCGGTGCGGGTGACCGGGGTGCGGGTCGTGCCGGCCCGCTCGGCGGCGCGCCGCCGGGCCCGCAGCCGGGCCACGTCGACCTTGCCGTTGGCGGTCAGCGGGAAGGCGTCGACCACGTCGAGGACGCCCGGCACCATCGCGGCGGGCAGCCGCGTGAGCAGGTGCGTCCGCAGCGCGTCGGCGTCCGCCGGTGTGGCCGCGGCGGTCTGCACGGTGACCCAGGCCGCGAGCGACAGCTCTCCGGTGGTGTCGGACACCGGTGCCACCACGGCCGCGGTGACCGCGGGGTGGCCGCGCAGGCAGTGCTCCACGCCGGCGAGGTCGACGCGGTGGCCGCGTACCTTCACCTGGCGGTCGGCGCGGCCCGCGAAGACGACGGTGCCGTCCTCCCGGTGGCGGCCGAGGTCACCGGTGAAGTAGAGGCGTTCGCCGTGGCCGCCCGCCGGGTCGGCGGTGAACCGGGCCGACGCGTCGCCGCCGAGGTAGCCCTCGGCGAGGTACGGGGTGCGGACGACGATCTCGCCCAGCTCGCCGACCGCCGCGGGGAACCGGCCGCGCATCACCAGGAGCTGGGCCCCGTCGATGCCCGTTCCCAGCGGCACGGCCTCGTCGGGGGCGGTCTCGCCCACCGGGTGCCAGGCCGGGGCCTGCGGCGTCTCGGTGGCGCCGTAGAAGTTGACCAGCCGGACGCCCGGCGCCAGGCGGCGCAGGGTGGCGGCCTCCCGGCCGGTGAGCACGTCGCCGCCGAAGAAGGCCAGCCGCAGCGACGGCAGGGAGCCGTCGGGAAGGCCGGCGAGGAAGCGCGCCATCGGCGGGGTGAGGTGCAGGACGGTGATCTCCTCGGCGGCCAGCCAGGCGGCGAAGGCCTCCGGGGTCGCCCGGTCCTCCTCGTCCGGTACGTGCAGCCGGGCGCCGATCGACAGCGGGACGAACAGGTCGCGCAGCAGCGGGTCGTGGCCGAGGCCCGAGGTGAGCGCGAACCGGTCGGCAGCGCTCACGTCGAAGGTGCGGGTGTACCAGTCGACGAAGTGGGCGAGCGGGGCGTGGCTCGCCACGACTCCCTTGGGGGCGCCGGTGGTTCCCGAGGTGAAGGCGATGTACGCGGTGTCGGCCGGGAGCGCGGGCACGCGTGCCGGCGCCGGGTGCGGCGTCCCGGTGGCGGTGGTGGTGGCCGTGGTGACGAGGACGGGCGGCGGGCCGAGGACCTCGGGCTCTCCCGCCCGCGTCTCCAGCCAGGCCTTCGCGCGGATGAGCCGTGCGCACTGCTCCCGCCGCTCCGCGGGGTGGGTGCGGTCGAGGACGGAGAAGGCGGCTCCGGAGCGGAGCGCGGCCAGGACGGCGACCACCAGGGCGGGGCTCCGCTCGGCGTGCACGGCCACGACGTCGCCCCGGCCGGTCCCCGCGGCGTGCAGTTCGGCGGCGAGGGAGTCGACGGCGCCGGCGAGTTCGCCGTACGTCAGCTCCGTGCCCCGGTGCCGGAGGGCGACGGTGCCGGGCCGTGCGGCGGCCGTGGCGGCGAACCGCTCGTGGACCGCGGCCGTCCACGGCTCCGGCGGCAGCGGCCGGCCGGGGTCGGGCAGCGTGGCCGGCCGGGGCGGGACCAGTTCGTCCAGGGGGCGTTCGGGCTCGGCCACGACGGCGGCGAGCAGCGCCTCGAACTGGTCGAGGAAGGCCGTGACGGTCCGGGCCTCGAAGAGCGAGGCGTCGTGGACCAGGTCGAGGCCGAGCGAGCCGTCGGCCGCGGGCCGGACGTACAGTGTCAGGTCGAAGCGGGCGCTGAGGTCCTCGGTGCCGACGAGCCGGGTGCGTACGCCGGGGATCGGCGGGTGGGAGTCGTCCAGGTTGAGCATGTTGAACAGCACCTGGAAGACGGGGGTGCGGGTGAGGTCCCGGTCCGGGGCGAGCCGGTCGACGATCCGCTCGAAGGGCACTCCCTGGTGGGCGTCGGCGTCCAGGGCCTTGGTCCTGACCCGGCGCAGCAGCTCGCGGAAGGCGGGGGCGCCGGAGGTGTCGGTGCGGACGGCGACGGTGTTCACGTACAGGCCGACGCTGTGCTCCAGGTCCTTGCGGGCCCGGCCGGCGACGGGCATGCCGACGACGACGTCGTCCTGGCCCGACCACCGCGACAGGAGGGCGTTGTACGCGGTGAGCAGCGCCATGGAGAGCGAGGCGTTCTCCTCGCCGGCGAGGCTCCGCAGCCGCTCGGCCAGGCCGGCGGCGACCGTGCGCCGCTCCCGGGCCGCGGGCCGGTCCTGCCGGTCCCGGCGCGGGCGGTCGGTGGGCAGGTCGAGGGCGGCGGGGGCGCCGGCCAGCACCTCGGTCCAGTGCGCGAGTTCGGCCTCCCCGTCGGCGCCGTTCTGGTGCCGCGTCTGCATCCCGGCGAAGTCCGCGTACTGCACGACCGTGTCGGGGAGCACGGCGGATGCGTCCCGCTCGCCCTGCGCGAAGGCCGCGTAGAGGGCGGACAGTTCGCGGACGACGAGGCGCATCGACCAGCCGTCGGCGGCGATGTGGTGCACGGACAGCTGCACCACGTACCGGTCCTCGGCCAGCTTGATCAGCTGGGTGTGGAGTGGGGAGCGGGTGAGGTCGAAGGGCCGCCGGTTGAAGGAGGCGGTGTGCTCCTTCCGCGCGGCCTCCCGGGCGTCGGCGGCGAGCCCGGAGAGGTCGGTCTCGGGCAGGATCCCGTCGGGCAGGCCCTCGGTGACGACCTGGCGCGGCTCGCCCGACACGGCGACGTACACGGTCCGCAGCGCCTCGTGGCGGGCGACGACCTCGGTCAGCGCCGCGCGCAGGGCCTCGGGGTCCACGGGTCCTTCGAGGTGGAGCTCGCCGGCGATGCGGTACGCGAGGCCGCCCGGTGCGAGCTGCTCGACGAACCACATCCGCTGCTGGGCGGAGGAGAGGGGCAGTCCCTCCGGTCCGCGCTCGAGGCGCGGGATCGGTTCGGTCCTGGCCGCCGGGTCGGTCGCGGCCCGGCCGGCGTCGGCGAGCGCGTCGATGCGTGCGGCGACGTCCCGCAGGACGGGGGCGTCGAAGAGCTCGCGCAGCGGGAGTTCGACGCCGGTGGCCTCGTGGAGGCGGGAGGCGGCCTGGATGGCGAGGAGGGAGTGGCCGCCCAGTTCGAAGAAGTTGGCGTCGGCGGCGATCCGCTCGGCGCCGAGGAGCTCGCTCCACACCTCCGCGACGGTCTTCTCGCTGGGTGTGGTGGGCGGCAGTGCTTCCGGGGTGCCGTCGTCCGGCAGGTCCTCCGGGGCGGGGAGCAGGGCCCGGTCCACCTTGCCGTTGGGGTTCAGCGGGAAGGCGTCCATGACGAACAGGTGGGAGGGGATCATCGCGGAGGTGAGGCGCTCGGCCAGGTGGGAGCGGAGCGCGCCGACCGTGGGGGGCTCCTGCGCGGTCGCCTCCTTCAGCACGTATCCGGCGAGGATCAGCCGGCCGTCGCGGCCGGGCCGGGCCATGACGACCGCCTCCCGGACGCCGGGGTGCGCTTCGAGGGCGTCCTGCACCTCGGCCGGTTCGATGCGTACGCCGCGGATCTTGACCTGGTGGTCGGCCCGGCCCAGGTAGTGCAGGGTGCCGTGGCGGTCGAAGCGGACGCGGTCGCCGGTGCGGTAGACGCGGGCCCCGGGGACGTCCGAGAAGGGGTGCGGGACGTAGCGGTCGGCGGTCAGGTCGGGCCGGTTCTGGTAGCCGCGGGTGACGCCGGTGCCGCCGAGGTACAGCTCGCCGACGACGCCGGGCGGTACGGGGCGCAGGTCCGCGTCGAGGACGTACAGCTCGGTGCCGGGCAGGGCGCGGCCGATCGGCGGGAGGGTGCCGTCGGGGACGCAGACCTCGGTGGTGCAGAAGACCGTGATCTCGGTCGGGCCGTAGGCGTTGACGATGCGCCGCCCCGGTGACCAGGTCCGGACGAGTTCGGCCGAGACGGCCTCGCCGACCGAGGTGAGTTCGGTGACGGTCGGCAGGTCGGCCGGGTCCATCGTGGCGAGGACGGACGGGGTGGCGCTGAGGGTGGTGACGCGTTCGCGCCGGATGGTGTCGACGAGCGGCGGGCCCGGGCGGAGCTCCTCGCGCGGGGCGACCACCAGGGTGCCTCCGGTGGTGAGCGCCATCATCCATTCCCAGGTGCTGACGTCGAAGCTGATGGAGGCGTTCTGCAGGACGCGCCGGCCGGGCCGCGGCGGCATCGACTCGCGGTGCGCCAGGTCGAAGTCGACGAGGCCCGCGTGCTCGACCATCACGCCCTTGGGGCGGCCGGTCGACCCGGAGGTGTAGATGACGTACGCGAGGCGGCCGCCGTCGGGCTCGGGGAGCGCGGGGGCGGGCACGGGCGGCTCGTGCTCGTCGTCGAGGCAGAGGACCGGCACGTCCACCGCCGGCAGCCTGCCGAGCACCGCGCGCTGGGCGAGGAGCAGGGCCACCGAGGAGTCCTCGATCATGTACTCCAGGCGCTTGACCGGGTACGTCGGGTCGAGGGGGATGTACGCGCCGCCCGCCATCAGGATGGCGAGGAGGCCGACGAAGAGCCGGGGGGTGCCGTCGCCGGTGAGGCCGACCTTGGTCTCCGGGCCGACGCCGTGGGCGCGCAGGACGAGCGCCAGCGCCTCGGCCTGCTCCACCAGTTCGCGGTACGTGAGCCGCTCGTCGCCGCTCTCGACGGCGGGGGCGTCCGGGGTGCGGGCGGCCTGGGCGAGGACCAGCTCGTGGACGCCCCGGTGGGCCAGGGCGGCCGGGTCGCCGGGGCGGCTCCAGTCGGTGAGGACCTGCCGGCGGTCGTCGTCCGAGAGCATCGGCAGCAGGGCGTGGGGGCTGTCGGGGCGGGCGGCGCAGGCGGCGGCCAGGGCCTGGAAGTGGCGGCCGAGTCCCTGCGCGGTCTCGGGGTCGAACAGGTCGGTGGCGTAGCGCAGGGAGCAGCTGACCCGGCCGTCGACCTCTTCGGCGAAGACCGACAGGTCGTGCTCGCTGCCTTGGACGGGCACCGGGTGGGGCTCCATGACGAGGTCGCCGACGGTGAGCCGGGCTCCGGCGGCGCCGGTGGCGAAGAGGGAGAGGCCCTGCTCGGACGCCGAGGAGGTGGACTCGTAGAAGAAGGCGACGTCGAACAGGCCGCCGCCCCGGCCGCTCTGGGCGGCCTGCTCGGCCACGAGCGGGTACGGGTAGTCCTGGTGCTCCATGGCGTCGAGCGCGGTCTCGCGGACCTGCTCCAGGAGGGAGCGGAAGGTCTGCTCCCGCTCGATCCGGGTGCGCAGCACCATCAGGTTGGCGAAGTAGCCGACGACGTCCTCGAAGGCGGCCCTGCCGCGGCCGGTGGAGACCGAGCCGAGCCAGATGTCGTCCTGGCCGGTGTAGCGGTGCATCAGCAGGTTGAACACCGACAGGACGGCCGTGTAGAGGGTGCCGCCCGTCTCGCGGGCGACGCGGCGGAGGCCCGCGGTGACGTCCGCGTCGAGGGTGAAGGCGTGCACGGCGGTGCGGTGGCCGGGGCGGGCGGGGCGGGGGCGGTCGGCGGGCAGTTCGAGGCGGGGGACCTCGCCGGCCAGGCGCTCCGCCCAGTAGGCGGCGCTCGCGGCGCCCCGGGCCCCGTCGACGAACTCGCGCTGCCGGTCGACGTACTCCCGGTAGTCGGCGGCCGGCCGCGCGAGGGCGACGGGGCGCCCGGCGCGTGCCGCCGGGTAGGCCTGCTGGAGGTCCCGGAGGATCAGCGAGAAGGCCCACAGGTCGGCCGCGATGTGGTGGGTGCCGAGGAGGAGCACGTGCCGGTCCTCGCCGAGCCGCAGCAGCCGGCAGCGCAGGAAGGAACCCTGGGCCAGGTCGTAGGGGCGCTCGACGAACGCGGTGACGGCGGCGTCGACCTCGGTGTCGTCGCGGCCGGTCAGGTCCTCCTCGGTGAAGTCGACCCGGGCGCCGGTGGTGACGCGCTGGACGAGTCGCTCCCCGTCCTGGAGGACGGCCGTGCGCAGCACGGGGTGGGTGTCGAGGACGGCCTGCAGCGCGGTGCGCAGGGCCGGCGCGTCCAGCGGTCCGCTGACGCGGGCCGCGAAGCAGAGGTGGTAGGCGGGGCTGCCGGGGTGCATCTGCTCGAACAGCCACAGGGCGCGCTGGCCCTCGGACACCGGGTGGGTGGTGGGCGGGGCGGCGGCGGGCCGGGCGGCGGCCCGGCGCAGCAGCTCGGCGCGGAGAAGGGCGCGTCGCTCGTCCGGGGTGGCGGCGGCGGTGCCCGTCGCGGGCGGGGCCTGGTGTGTCGTCATATCTCGCCCGCTGCGTCACCGGCCAGTCGGCCGAGCAGCGAGTCCACCTCCTCCGGGGAGAGCGCGTCGAGGTCGGCGAGGAGCCGCTCGATGTCCGCGGGGTCGTCGAGGTCGGGCAGTCCCGGGCCGTGGCCGGGTTCCCGCTGGTCGTGTGTCGTGCCGGGCGTCGGCTGCGGTGCGAGCCCGTCGGCGATGTCGGCGGCGAGGTCCGCGGCCGTGGCGCCGCGCAGGATGCGGACGAGTCCGATCTCGACGCCGAAGTCGGCTTCGAGGGTGCGTCGCAGCTCCAGGCCCATCACCGAGTCCATGCCGAGCTTGCTCAGGGGCCGCTGGGCCGGGATCCGGTCGACGGTGGTGCGCAGCGCGGCGGCGGCGACCCGGCGCACCCGCTCGGTGAGCAGGGCGACACGGGTGGCGGGGTCGGCGGCCGCGAGCGTGCTCGGGTCGACCTTCTCCTCCGTGTCCTGCCGCGCGGCGGAGGGTGCCTCTTCCGTCGGGCTGCCGCCGGGCGTCCGGTCGCGCCAGGCGGACCGCGCGATGCGCAGGAGGGGGCCGCCGTCCTCGGCCATGACCGTGGTCGTCGCGGTGCCGTCCCCGGTCCGGGCGATGTGCACCCAGCGGGGCCCGGCCTCGGTGTCGTACGGCTCGATGCCCCGGGCGGAGAGCGGCGCGTGGGCACCGAGTACGGCGGCGGTGATCCGGAAGGCCACGTCGAGCGCGGAGCGCCGCCCGGGGGCGATGCCCCGGCGCAGCCGTACGAGGACCTCGTCCCCGGCGTGCCAGGCGGTGTCGGCGGCGGTGTCGGCCACGGTGCGCGGGGTGGTGCAGCGTCCGGTCAGCTCGGCGAGGTCCGGCGGTCCTGCGTCCGCCGGGGCGGGCGCCTCGTGCCGTGCGGTGAGCAGCCGGGTCCAGCCGGATCCGGTGGTGCGGCCGTACGCGGCGACGGTGGCGGCGCCCGGGGCGACGGGCCCTGCGACGACGGACGCCTCCGCGGGCGCCAGGTCCTCGGTCGTGTCCCAGTCGACCGAGACGCTCCGCCGCTCCGGGTCCGCCGGTGCCGTCGCCCCGCCCGCCGTTTCGAGGGCGGTCATGGCGGTGGCCGTGACGCCGGCGGCGAACTGGGCGGCCCGTCCGCGCAGGGCGATACGGGGGGCCTCGGTGCCGGCCGCCGCGAGGAACCGGACCTTGCCCGCGCCGTGCGTCCGGGCCGCGCCGGTCCGGCGCAGTTCCCACACGGTCCGCAGGACGTTCTCCTGTTCGCCCTCGCCGCGCCGCAGCGTGGGCAGGACGAGGGGGTCGACGCCCCGTGCCGTGCAGCACTCGGTGAGCGAGGGTGACAGGGTCGGGTGCGCGCCGACCTCGACGAAGGTGCGGCAGCCGAGGTCGACGAGGGTGTCGACGGCCTGGACGAAGCGGACGGGGCGGCGCAGGTTGTCGGCCCAGTAGGCGTGGTCGAGGGCCGGGCCCTCGACGACCTCGCCGGTCACCGTGGAGACGAGGGTGGCGGTGGTGGCGCGCGGCCGGATGCCCGGCGCCGCCGCGGCGAACTCCTCGCGCAGGGGCTCGAGGAAGCGGCTGTGGAAGGCGATGTCGCCCGGCAGCAGCCGGCCGAACACCTCCTGCGCGGCCAGCTCGTCGACCATGGCCCGCACGGTCGCGGCCTCTCCCGCGACGAGGGTGGAGCCGGGCGCGTTCCAGGCGGCGATGTCCGCTCCGCCGCCGTGGCGGGCGATGAGCGCCGCGGCCGTCTCGGCGTCGACGCCGAGGAGCGCGGTGCGTCCGGTGCCCACGGCCCGGCGCATGAGTTCGCCGCGGAGCCTGGCCAGGCGCAGCGCGTCGGCCAGGTCCAGGGCTCCGGCGGCGGCAGCGGCGGCGATCTCGCCGAGGCTGTGGCCGACGAAGACGTCGGCGACGACGCCCCGTTCGGCCAGCAGCCGCGCGAGGGCGATCTGCAGCGCGACCAGCGTGGGCTGGAGGACCGCCGGGTCCTCAAGCCGTGACTCCTCCTGGGATGCGGCCAGTTCGCCGAGGAGCGACCATCCGGTGGCGGGGCGCAGGACGGCGTCCGCCTCCTCGAGCACGGCCCGTGCGGACGGCTCGTGGGCGATGAGGCCCTGCCCCATGCCCGGCCACTGGTTGCCCTGTCCGGAGAAGACGAGGGCGGTGCGGCCCGTGCCGTGGGCGCGCGCTGCGTCGGCCGCCACCGTCGCGTGGCCGGCCCGAGTCGATGTCGTCACTGGTGCGCTCCGGCCCTTCAGTCGCCGTCGATGACGGAAAGGGCCTGCTGCGGGTCCCAGTAGTTCTGGGCCTGGTAGATCTTTCCGTCCTTGAAACGGGTCTTGCCCGTGTACGTGAGGGTGAAGGTCTTTCCGGTGGGCTCGCGGTCGAAGATGTAGCCCTGGTGGGTCACGGTCGTCTTCCAGGCGAGGTGGGCGATGTCGCCCTCCCAGCGCACGATCTCGGCGCTGTAGTGCGGGGCCAGCTTCTCGCGGACCTCGATCAGACCGGCCTTGATGCCCTCCAGGTCGGTCCCGTCGTTCTCCAGGGCGAGCGCGCTCTCGTCGGTGAAATGACGGAACTCAGGGTGCATGAATTCCTCGACGAGTTCGTCCTTGTGCCCGTTGAGGAGTTCGTCGATGTAGCGGTGCAGGACTTTTTCGAGTTCTTCCTGGGTCTGGGTCACGGAATTCCCTTTCGAACGGATGTCTACGTGAAAACGCTACGCATCCGTTCGATTCGAGGGCACCCCTATCCGTCCCCTACCGCTGCCCGCCCCACCCCGACCGCGGCCGGGGTCCGGGCAGCGGAAAAGCAGGCCGCCCACGCGTGGGGGAACGCGTGGGCGGCCTGCTCATGGGGGGGTGGTGAGGGGGCGTCAGGCGACGCTCTGACGGGTGGCCGGCGCCTCGGCGGCGGCCGCCTCCGGGGTGTCGTCGGTCTCGGGGCCGCCCAGCAGCCCGGGCAGCAGGACGGCGGCGGCCACGGCTCCGAGGACCGCCACGCCCGCGCACACCGCCGCCGAGGCCGAGAACGCCTGCGAGAAGGCCGACTTGGCGGCGTCGACGGTCGCCCGGGCCGTCGCGTCGGGCAGCGTCTTCGCCGCCTCCAGCGCCTGGTCGAGGGAGTGCGTGGCGGCCTCCGGCCCGTCCGGTGTGTACGCGGCCGCGTACCGGGCGGCGAGCACGCTGCCGACGACCGCGACGCCGAACGCGGCACCCATCTCCTGCACGGTGTCGTTCATCGACGAGAGCAGACCGGACTTCTCCGGGGGGCCCGCCGTCATGAGGACGTCGTTGACGAGCGGCTGCGAGAGCCCCATGCCCGCGCCGACCAGGGCCATCGCCCCGACCATGGCGCCGTATCCGTACTCCTCGGTGAAGAGGGCGAAGCCCGCGTATCCGGCGGCGAGGACGAGCAGCGAGAGGACGACGGTGTTGCGCACGCCGAGGGCCTTGGCGAGGACCGGGGAGAGCGGGGAGCAGATCATCAGCGCCACCGCGAGGGGCAGGATGGCGGCGCCCGCAGCGAACGGCGAGTAGCCGAGGACCAGTTGGAACTGCTGCGTGAGGACGAACAGGCTGCCGGTGAGGGCGAACATGAGGACGGCCATGGTGCCGCTGGAGCCCAGGAACCTCCGGTTGCGCACCACCGCCAGGTCGATCATCGGGTGCCGCGCCGTCGCCTGCCGCACGAAGAACAGGACCGTCACGACCGCGCCTCCGATCAGCCCGGCGAGGACCTCGGGGGACGACCAGCCGAACCGCGGCTGCTCGATGACGCCGTACACGAGCGCCGAGACGCCCACGATGGAGAGCAGCGTGCTGAGCGGGTCCAGCGGGTGGGACCCCGGGTCGGTGGACTCGGGCACGAGGACGGCCGCGCCGAGCACGGCGGCGGCGACGACGACCACGTTGACGAGGTAGAGCGAGCCCCACCAGAAGTGGTCGAGCAGGGCGCCGCCGATGAGCGGTCCCGTGACGGCGCCGAGGGCCGTCACCGCGCCCCAGACGCCGATCGCCTTGGGGCGCTCCTCCTCGGAGAAGACGTGCACCAGGATGGAGAGCGTTCCGGGCATGAACGCCGAGGCTCCGGCGCCCATGAGCGCCCGGGCCGCGATCAGCTCCCAGGACTCGGTGGAGAAGGCGGCGGCCACCGACGCCGCGCCGAACAGCAGCAGACCGATGATCAGCAGCCGCTTGCGGCCGAACCGGTCGGACAGGCTGCCGGCCAGGAGCAGCAGGCCCGCGAGGACGAGCGAGTACGCGTCCACCATCCACTGGAGTTCACTCGTACCCGCGTCCAGCTCTCTGCCCAGGGTCGGCAGCGCCACGTTGAGTACGGTCGAGTCGATCGACACGACGAACACGGCGACCGCCAGCACGGCCAGAATCGCCCACCTGCGCGGGTGCTCCCTCTTGTCCACCACAACTCCTCGCGCGGCCGTGTGCGCCGCTCTACGACGGAAGGTACGTGTCGAACGTAGGGGCGGCCCCCGACCGGCGACAACGAGGAAAGGGGTGATTAGGGGTCCCCTATCCCGGGTGCGGGGGCGCCGGTTCCGCGGCGGCGGACCGTACCCTCGGGCGCCCGGCGAAGGAGGAGACCACCCCATGGCGCACGATCGGCAGACGGGGCTCGACGACGATCCCGCAGCCCTGGTCATCGAGGAGCTCGGGGGCCTCGTCGGCGCGGCACCCGCCGCACCGACGGGCTTCGCCCCGTCCGTCGTCACCGGCACGTACGTGTGCGATCCGCCGTTCTTCGGCGGCGCCGATGTCGGCCGGCTCGCGGTGAGCGGCGTGGTGAACTCCCTGGCCGCGGCCGGAGCACGGCCGCGGACCGTGGCCCTCGCGCTGACCGTGGAGGCGGGGCTGCCGCGGCAACTGCTGCGCCGGCTCGCCGAGTCGCTGCGCGACACCGTCCATGAGTCCGGGGTCACCGTCGCGGCCGTCCACGGGCGGGTGGTACGGGCCGGGGACGCCGACCGGGTCTACGTCACGGCCACCGGAATCGGGACCGCCGCCCCCTGCCCGCCGGACGGGGCACGTCCGGGCATCCGGCCGGGCGACCGGGTCCTGGTGACGGGCCCCCTCGGGGACCACGAGGCGCATCTGCTGTCGCTGCGCGCGGGCCTGGGTTTCGAACACCATGTGGCCAGTGGCTGCGCGCCGTTGACCGGTCTGCTCGACACCGTCCGCGCGGGCGGGTACGAGGGTGCGGTACGGGCGGCCGCCGAGCTCAACGAGGGCGGACTCGCCTCCGTACTGCGGTCCTTCGGGGCCCGGGGACGCGCCGGCATCCGGATCGACGGGGACGCGCTGCCGGTGCGGGCCGAGACGCGGGTCGCGCTCGAGACCCTCGGCATCGCCCCCTGGGACGCGGCGAGCCCGGGCAGCCTCTGTCTCGTCGTCTCCCCGGAGGCCGCCGCCGGCGTCCTGGCCGCGCTGCGCTCCCACCGGTACGGCAGGTGGGCCGCGCTCGTCGGCCGTGTCACCGCCCCCGCGGAGCGGCTCGCCGGGCCCGTGGAGGTACGGGACGCGGACGGCACGGCGCGCGCCCTGCCGGCGCCGGTGAACGCGCCCGCACGGCGGCTCTTCTAGGCGCCGGAGGCCCATCGGGCGCGTCGGCTCTTCTCGTTGCCGCGGTATCCGCTCTAGTTGCTGCGGTATCCGCGCAGCGACACCGCCGCGATCGCCGTCGCCAGCACGGGGACCACCGCCATCCCCACCAGGATGCCCAGTTCGGCCAGGGACGTCTGCTCGACCGCCCGGCCGCTGTCCGAGGACAGATAGCCGAAGGCCTGCAGGACCAGGGCGAAGAGGAACGGACCCACGGCCAGGCCGACGGCCTCGCCCGTGGAGAACAGCCCGGCGAGCAGGCCTCCGCCGCGCGTGCCGGTGCGCTCCGCCGCGCGGGCGATGCACTCCGGCAGCATGGCGTACAGGAACAGCAGCTGTCCCGCGTGTCCGGTCCCCGCGAGGAGCATCCCGGCGAGCACCACCGGAACCGGCACCGGCAGCACCGGCGCCACGAGGACGAGCACGCATCCCGCCGAGAACAGCATGCAGGAGGCGGTGTAGGCGCGGCGGCCGCCGAGCCGGACGCCGAGCCGCGACCAGACGGGCGTCGAGACGAAGTTCGGCGCGACGAAGCAGGCGACGAGGGCGCCGGTCCATCCCGCGCCGCCGAGGACCTGGCGGGCGAGGTACGGCGCGCCGGCGAGCAGCACTCCGGTGGCGACGGTCTGCACGGTGGCCGCCCGCAGCAGCGCCATGAACGGCGCGTCGCCCCGCGCCACCCGCAGCTGGCGCAGGAGGCTCGGTTCGCTCGCCAGGACCGGTCCCGGCCGGGCGCCGGCGGTGCCGAGGAAGACGCCGAGGGCCCCGGCCGCGATCACCGCCGCGCCGAAGAGCCCCGCCCAGCGGTGGCCCGCCACTCCCCCGCCGCCCGCCTCGACGAGCGCGGGCGCGACGGAGCCGGCGACGAGCGCGGCGATGCCGATCACCGCGACGCGGCCCGCGGCGAGCCGTACCTGGTCCCGGCGGTGCGCGCCGAGTTCGGCCGGCATCGCGGCGTACGGGATCTGGAAGAAGGCGAACGCGGTGGCCGTCAGCAGGAAGCCGCCCTCCGTCAGCCAGGCGCCCGCGGTGCCGTGCGCGAGCCCGGAGAACATCAGCGCGAACGCCGCGGCCATGGCGAGGCCGCCGCACAGGACGTACGGGCGGCGGGCGCCCCAGCGCGATCGCGTCCGGTCGCTGACCCTGCCCACCAGGGGGTTGAGCACGGCCACCCAGGCCTTGGGCAGGAGCACGGCGAGACCGGCGGCGGCCGCCGCGACCCCGAGGGTGTCGGTGAAGTACGGCAGCAGCAGGAGCCCCGGCAGGGTGGTGAAGGTGCCCGAGGCGAGGGCGCCGACGGCGTATCCGGTGCTCACCCGCCGGGGCAGTCCGGCCCCTGCACCCGGGTGGGCGGGGTCCGCCGCGGGCGGGACGCCCGGCCGGGCCGGCGCCTGGGCGCCCTCGACAGCTGCGGTGGTCATCTGGCTCCGCCTTTCCTCGACTCGCGCGGGCCCGCCCGGGGGGCGGGGGAATCTCCCGGGCGGGGCCTGCACCCCACTGTCCGGCGGTGCGGTTGGGTTTCGCTAAAGAGCGCGGCGCCCCGGCCTGCGCGGACCCGGCAGAACCGGTCGTGCAGCTTGCTGCCACCGTGCCGTGCTGGCGGGCGGCTCGGCGCCCGCGCACCCTTGATCGAGAGCGCGTTCGACGCCGTATCGAGGGGGCACCATGACGGACGCCATGACGGCGGGGCACAGGCCCGCGACGTACACCCACGGGAACGAGGCCGCACCGTTCGGCACCACCCGTCATCTGATCCACTGCCCGCTGTCGTGGGACCGCTGTCTGGACGCACCGGGGGTCGGCGAGGAGCACTTCGTGATCGCCGACCACCTCCCCGACGGGCACCCCCTGTTCAACGACGGGCCCGGTTCGTTCCACGACGTCCAGGTCGTCACCGAGTCGGTGCGGGAGATCGGCGAGTTCGTCGGGCACCGCTACTTCGGCGTGCCGCCGGAGCGTCCCGGCCTCTTCCACGCGTACGGCCTCGACCTCACCGACCTCTCCGCCTGGCGCACCGGCCCGGACGGCGGCAGCCGGCTCACCACCCGGCTGCGGGCGACCCCCGTCCACGTCATCAACGGGGTGCCCCGCGGCCTGACGTTCCACGTCGAGGTGAGCATCGACGGCCGCCGCTGCGGCACCGGATCTGCCGGCGTCGTCTTCCTCGCGCCCGCGCTCTACCGCAGCCAGCTCGGGTACGCCCGCCCCGCCGAGGCCGCGCCGCCGGAGGAGGACCGGGCGCCGCACCGGCCCCCGGTGCGTGCCGACGCCGCGTCGGTCGGCCGCTCCGACCCCGGGAACGTGCTCGTGGGCGAGGCCGAACAGCTCTCGGGAGGCCGTCTGTCGGCCCGCATCCTCACCCAGGGGCTCGGCGCGGTCTTCGCCGGGGCGGACGGCCGGCTGCCCGGACTGCACCTCCTGGAGTCGCTGCGCCAGACCGCCCTGCTCGCCGCAGGACGCGCCCACGGGCTCGTGGCGGGGCGCAGCACCCTCGCCGCCTCGCAGGTCCAGTTCCGCGGCTCCGCCGCGACCGGCGCCCCGCTGCGCTGCGTCGCCGTGCCCGGCCCGCTGGAGCGGGACCCGGCGGGCCGGCCGTCGCTGCCCGTCACGCTCACGCTCACCCAGGACCGCAAGGCCGTCGCGGAAGCACGCACGGTCGTGGTCCAGGACCTGTGAGGGACCATCCATGAGATTCCGGATCCTGGGCCCCCTCGAGGTCGTGGGCGACCCGGGCCCGGCCTCCGCGGGAGCGCGTACGCCCGGTCCCCCCAAGGTCCGTGCCGTCCTGGGCACCCTGCTGGCCAGGACCGGGGAGATCGTGCCGGTCGACGGCCTCGTCGACGAGCTGTGGCCGGACGGCCCGCCGCGCACCGCCCTGACCACCCTCCACGTGTACGTGTCCCAGATCCGCAAGGCGCTGTCCGCCGCGGGGCCGCGCGACGGCCGGGAGGTCCTGGAGACCCGGCGGCCCGGCTACGTCCTGCACACGGCGCCCGGCGAACTCGACCTGGCGGTGTTCGAGGGCCTGCGCGAGCAGGGCCGCGACGCGCTCCGGGACGGCGACCACGCCCGCGCCGCCGCCCTGTTGAGGCGGGCCGAGGAGCTCTGGCGCGGCCCGTTCCTGAGCGGCACGCCCCGCGGCCCGCTCCTGGAGGCCACGGCCGCCCGGCTCGAGGAAGCCCGTCTGGAGACCGTCGAGCAGCGCGTCCGGGCCGACCTCCACCTCGGCCGCGCACGGGAACTCGTCACCGAACTGCGGTCCTTGACCGTCGAGCATCCGCTGCGCGAGGAGCTCCACGCCCTGCTGATCACCGCGCTCCACCACGACGGCAGGCTGGCGGAGGCCCTGCACGCCTACGCGCAGGTGCGCCGCCGGCTGGTCGACGAGCTCGGCGCCGAACCGGGCGCCCGGCTGCGCGGGCTCCATCAGGAGCTCCTGAGCACCCAGGACGAGCCGCTTCCGCCCGCCACGGCGACGCTCCGCCCGCTCACGGCCTCCGCCTCGCCGCGGACCGCCGTGCTGCGGGGGCTGCCGGCGCCGGACGAGGGGTGGGTGGGCCGCGAGCACGAACTCGCCCTCGTGGAGCAGGCGTTGACGGAGTCCCGCTCCGGCGGGTGGACCGCCGTGACCGGCCCGCCGGGCTCCGGCAAGACGGCCCTCGCGGTGGCGGCGGCCCGGCGTGCGGCCGACGCGTTCCCCGACGGGGTGCTCTTCCTCGGTCTGCGGCCGGACGGCGGCCCGGCCCTCGACCCTGCCCTCGCCCCTGCGGCCGGTCCGACCCACGACCCCGCTCTCGGCCCCACTCTCGGCCCTGCTCTCGGTCCGGCCCACGGCCCCGCTCTCGGCCCCGCTCTCGGCCCGGCCCACGGCCCCGCTCTCGGCCCGGCCCACGGCCCCGCTCTCGGTCCCGTTCTCGGCCCCGCCGAGGCGGCCGCCCGGCTGCTGCGCCTGGCGGGGGTGCCGGTCGACCCGGCGGTCGACCCGGCGGCCGACCCGCTGGAGGCGCTGCACCGCCTGACAGCGACGCGCCGCGTGCTCCTCGTCCTGGACGACGCCCCGTCCGTGGCCCATGTGCGGCCCCTGCTGCCCACCGGCGCGGGCAGCACCGCCCTGGTCACCGGGCGGTTCCTGCCGGACGGTTCGTCGGGGCTCCGCTCCGTGCGCCTCGGCCCGCTCGAACAGACGGAGGCCGAGGAACTGCTCGCCGCCGCGGGCCCCACGGCCGCCGCGGAGATCGCGCGGCTCTGCGGCCGGCTCCCCCTGGCGCTGCGGGCCGCCGCGCTCCAGCTCTCGGCCCGCCCCCACTGGACGGGCGGGACGCTCGCCGGGCGGCTCCGGGACGAGGCGACCCGCCTGGACGTCCTGCGCGTCGGCGAACTGGACGTACGGCAGCGCCTGACGAGCGCGTACGAGACGGCTCCCGCGACGGCGCGTGCCGCGTTCCGACTGCTCGGCGTCCTGCCCCCCGGGCGGTTCGGGCCGCGCACGGCCGCCGCCGTCCTGGGTCTGGGGCCCGGGGCCGCCGCCCCGCTGGTGGAGTGCCTGGTGGACCACCATCTGCTGACGGCCCCCGCCCCGGACACGTACGAGCTTCCCGAGCTGCTCCGGCTCCTCGCCGCGGAACTCCTCGCGGCGGAGGACCCCGAGGAGTCGATCCGTGCGGCGAGGGTGCGGATGTGCGAGGCCTCCGTGGAGTCCTTCGGGACGCCGGCCGCGCCGCCGCTCACCGCCGAGGACCTGGACGCGCCGGCGCGGATCGTGCGGACGGCGCACGGCGCCGGTCTCTGGCCCCTCGTCGTGCGGCTCGCCGACGCGCTGACGGACGACCTGGAGCGCACCGCCGCCTGGGACCTCTGGGAGGAGACGCACACCTTGGCCCTGGACGCCGCCCACCGGGCGCACGACGGTGCCGCGCACGCGCGGATGCTGCGCAAGCTCGCCGACCTCGCCTGGCAGCAGCGTGCCGTCGAGCGGTCCGCGGAACTGTACGGAGAGGCCGCGCGGCGGGCGGAGGAGGCCGGCGAGGCCGACGAGCGGGCCCGGTCGCTGGCCGGTCTCGCCGAACTCCGCCTGGACGGCGGCCGGGTGGAACGCGCCGCCGAGCTGGTGCGCAGCGCCCTCGACGCGGCGGCCGCCGGCGGTGCGGCGGGCCGCTACGAGACCCACCGGGTCCAGGCCCTGGTGGCGATCGAGACCGAGGGGGCGGGCGCAGCGGTCGGGCCGCTCACGGACTGCCTCGCCCTCGCGACCGTCCTCGGCGACCGCCGTCGCGAGGCGTACGCGCGCCGGGCCCTGCGCCGTCTCGACGGCCCGCCGGGCCCGCTGGAAGTGCGGCCGGGAGTGTGGCGGTGGCGACGGGACCGGCGACGGTGGGTCCGATGAGGGGGAACGAGATGCTGCTGTCGGAGCGGGCCACGGCGACCGTCGACGCACACCGGCCGCAGGGCCGGGGCGGTGCGCTGGTCGGCCGGGCCGAGGAACTGGCGGCCCTGGAAGGACGTCTGCGCGATCCCGGCGTCCGTCTGCTCACGCTCATCGGTCCGGCGGGGGTCGGCAAGAGCCGTCTGGCCGCCGCGGCCGCCCACGCGGTGACCTCGCCCGGCGCCCCGCCCGTGCCGGGCGACGTCTTCGACGCCGTACGGACACCCGATCCGGCCGATCCCGGGTCCGTCGCCGACGCGGTGGCGGAACTCACCCGTGCCCCCGGGCGCTCGCTGCTCGTCCTGGACGGCTGCGACCACGAACTGCGGCCGTCCGCCGACGCGGTGGCGGCGCTCCTCGACGGCGGGCCCGGGATCACCGTGCTGGCCACCGCGCTGGAACCGCTCGGGGTGTACGGCGAGCAGCTCGTACCGGTGGCGCCGCTCCCGGTCCCCCGGCCGGCCGACCGGGAGGATCCGCACGCCCTCGCGCGGGTGGCGTCCATGGAGCTGTTCCTGCGGCGCGCCGCCGAGGCGCGGGCCGGGTTCGCCCTGACGGAGGAGAACGCCGGGGACGTCGCGGATCTGTGCGTCCTCCTCGAAGGCCTCCCCCTCGCGCTCGAACTCGCCGCCGCCCGCTGCCGGTCGTACCCGCCGCGCTCGCTGCTCTCCCGCATCCGGCGGCGTCCGGTCGCGCTCTCCGGCGGTCCGGCCACCGCACCCGAGCGGCACCGGTCCCTCGCGGCACTGGCCGCCTGGGGCTGCCACGGGCTGACGCAGGGTCAGCATGCCCTGCTGAGACGGCTTTCCGTGTACGAGCCGGGGTTCGGGCCGGTCGCGTTCGACCGGCCGGACGAGGAGCACCTGGACGCCCTCCTCGACCGGGGCGTGCTCGCGCTCGTCCCGGACGGACGCCCCGGCGAGCCCGGGTACACCGTGCCGGAGCCGTACCGGTCGTACGGCCGCGACAGCCTGGAGGCGGAGGGCCGGCTCGACACGGCGGCGGACGACCACGCGGACCGGTACGCCCGCCTGGTCTCCGCCGCCGCACCGCGCCTCGGCGGCACCGACCAGGCGCACTGGCTCGGCGTCCTCGCCGCCGAGACCCCCAATGTGCTCGCCGCGCTCGACCGGCTGTGCCACCGGGGCGACGAGGGGACGGCCGCGGCGACCGCCGTCGCTTTCCGGGAGGTCTGGCTCGCGCGGGGACTGCTGCGCGAGGGGACGGCCCGGTGCGACCGCCTGGCGCAGGACGGCCGGGGCGTTCCCGAGGCGACGACGGCCCGTCTGATCGACCTGTCCGGCGAGCTCGCCGCCGCCCGCGGCGACGCGTCGGAGGCGGTACGACGGCACCGTTCCGCCCTCGCCCTGTGCAAGCGGCTCGGCGACCGCCGGCAGACGGCGCTCGTCACCGCCCGCCTGGGAGCCGCGCTGCTCGCGGACGGTGACGCGCACGGCGCCCTGGCCGCCCTCGAGCCGTCGGCGGCCACCCTCGAGTCGCTGGGCGCCGCCGGGCCCGCCGCCCGCACGGCCGTCCCGCTGGCCGGGGCCCTGCACGCCCTGGGCCGCAGCCGCAAGGCACGGGAGACGCTCGACCGGGCGCGCGAGGAGCTGCGGCGTCTGGGCGACGGGCGGGGCCTCGTCGAAGCGCTCGCCCGCTCGGCCGAACTGAGCACGGGACCGGAGCGGCGGGGTGCCGCCGACGGGTTCCTCCGCGAGGCCCTGTCCCTGTGCGCGGAGACCGGTGAGCTCACCCTGCTCCCGTACGTCCTGGAGCTCTTCGCCCTGCACGTCCTGGACACCAGCCCGGCCCAGCAGCCGCGGGTGGTCCGGCTGATCGCCGGGGCCGAGGGCCTGCGGGAACGCCTGGGCACCCGCGCCCCGGAGCCTCGTCGGGCCGCGCTCCGGGAAGCCCTGGACGGGCTGCGCGCACGCCTCGGCCGTACCGCGTTCTCCACCGCCCGGGCGGAGGGCCTGACGCTGGACGCCGACGCTGCCGTACGCGAGGCGCTGTCGGCTCCGGCCCCCGCGCGGGGGTCGGACGACACGCCCGCCGCCGAGAAGCAGTCGCTCACGCCCCGGCAGATCCAGGTGGCGATGCTGGTGTCGGAAGGGCTGACGAACCGCCAGATCGCCGCGAGGCTCGGCCTGTCCGAGTGGACCGTGGTCAACCACGTCCGTCAGGTCATGCGACGCCTCGACTGCTCCTCCCGCGTCCAGGTCGCCTGGGCCATCGGGAAGTGGGCATGAACAGCGCCCCCGGCGGCATGAACAGCACCTCTGCCGACACGAACAGCACCCCTGGCGGCCTGAGCGGCGCTCCCGACGACGTGCGGAGCGCACCCGGCGACGTGCGGAGCGCCCTCGCGGCGCTCGTCCCGCCGGAGGACGTCGCGAACGCGTTCCGCTCGCACGGATGGTGGCGTACGGACACCTTCGCCACCGACCTGCGGCGCGCGGCGGCCCGGTTCCCCCGGCGGGCCGCGATCGTGCAGCACCGCACCCACCGGCCCGCCGGACGACGGACGACGACGCTGGACTACGGACAGCTCGACCTGTACGTCGACCGCTTCGCCACGGCACTGGCCTCGCTCGGGATCCGGGCCGGCGACCCCGTCGCCTACCAGCTGCCGAACCGCTGGGAGACCGCCGCCCTCTTCCTCGCCTGCCTGCGCCTGGGTGCCGTGGCCGTCCCCGTGCTGCCGACCGTGCGGGCGCGCGGGCTGCGGCGCGTCCTGGAGGCGACCCAGGCGCGGATCTGTGTGGTGCCCGAGGTCTGGGACGGCTACGCCCACGCGGAGGCACTGGCCGACAGCGCCGCGGAGCTGCCCTGGCTGCGCCACCGCGTGGTCGCCGGCGGGGCGGACGCACCGGGGGTCCCGCGGCCGGCCGGTGCGATCGACTTCGAGGCGTACTTCCTCCGGACCCCGCACGAGCGCGGTCCCCACGGCCGGCGGTCCGTGTCCCCCGACGACCGGGCCGCCGACCGGATCTGCCTGATGGTCACCGTCATGGGGACCGGGGAGTCCTTCCGTACGGTCTGCCACACGGCCAACACCCTGTACGCCACGATCAGTACGCAGGACGACCGGACCGGACCCGGCCGGCGGGCCGGCGAGGTCTTCTACTCGGCGCTGCCCCTGACCTCCCTCGCCTCCCTCCTCTACACCGTGTGCTGGCCCCTCGCGGTCGGCGGCACCGGGGTCCACGAGGACGTGTGGACGCCCGGCGGCTGCCTGGACCTCATGGACGCGGCACGGGTCGACCAGGCGTACGCCTCCCCCGCCCACTGGGCCGAGGTGCTCGCGACCCAGCGCCGTCGCCCCCGCGCGCTCGACTCCCTCCGGCTGGTCCTCTCGGGCGGCCGGACGGGCACGGCGGACCACCTGCTGGCCGGGCTCCCCGACGCGCTCGGCGCCTCCGTACGCGTCGTGTGGGGTGCGCCGGAGCTCGGGATGGGGACCCTGACCAGGGGCGACATCCCCGCCGAACGCGAAGGGGCGAGCGACGGCATGCCCCTCGCCGGCCTGGAGGTCTCGCCGCTGCCCGGGCGCGGCGAGCCGTCCCCGGGGGCGTCGGCGCTCCGGGTGCGCGGCCCCCACGTCTGCCTGGCGACCTGGCGGCACGGCGATCCCGCGCCGGTGGCCACCTGGGGCGCCTCCGGGGGCTGGCTGGACACCGGGGACCTCGCGCGGCCCGACGGGCTCGGCGGCATCCAGGTGACCGGACGGGCCGGGACCCGGACGGGCGCGCTCTTCATGGTGCCGGTGGACCTGGTGGAGCGGGACCTGCTCGCGCACCCCGGTGTCGCGGAGGTCGCGGTGGTCGGCCACACCGACCAGGAGCTCGGTGAGCGGCCCTGCGCCGTCGTGGTCCCCGCCGTCGAGGAGGCACCGCCCTCGCTCCTCGAGCTGCGCGGGCACCTGACGGCCCTCGGCACCGGCGAGGCCTCCCTGCCGACCCGCCTGGAACTGGTCGGCTCGCTGCCGCGCGACGAACTCGGAGCGGTACGCCGGGACTGGCTCCGCTCCTGGCTGGAACGCCTGCGGCCGGGGCAGCCGCGCACGGTGCCGACGGGGGCGTAGGCAAGGGTCCGCGGTGCCGGCCGGTCGTCAGGCCGCGGTGCCGGACGCGCGGGTGGCGAGGGAGGCGAGTTCGGTGCGCCAGGCGACGGGGAGCGGGGCCCGGTGGGCGACGGCTCCAGCGGCGGTGGCCAGCTCCGCGGCCAGCTCGCGCGCCTCGCGCCGCTGCCGGTCGTCGAAGAGCAGCTCCCGCATCAGGTCCGCGCCGTCGCCGAAGTCCGGTCCGCCCGTGAGGAAGCCGTGCAGCCGCCAGGCGGCGTGGACCTTCGCGCCGTAGGCTCCGTAGGCCTCGGCGAGGTCGCGGCGTCCGGCGAGTTCCGCGCCGAGCAGCAGGGGCTGGGCCACGGCGTACCAGCCCGCCGCGCAGCCGCCGGCGCAGCTCCCGGCGACGCAGGATCCCGGCCACGGGTCGTCGCGGTAGGCGGCCCGCGCGGCGGAGGCGCCGTGCGCGCCGAGCACGCGCTCCGTGCGCAGTCGCTCCCACCTGGTCCTGGCCGGCGCGGGCAGGGTGGCGCCGAGCCGGTCGGCGAAGGTGAGCGCGAGGTCGCCGGCGAGGACGGCGGTGTGCACGCCGAACCGCCGGGACTCGCCCTGCCAGCCGTTGCGCTCGTGTTCGGCGGCGTGGCTCACGTGGAGGGTGGGCAGGCCCCGGCGCAGCACGGCGCCGTCGCGGGTGTCGCCGCGGATGGTCCAGCAGGTGTCGAGGAGTTCCAGGGCCGCCGCCGCGTCCACGGCCGCCGGGGCGTCCGGGTCCCCTCCGGCGGCGAGGTAGCCGGTGAGGAGGAGGACGGGGCGGATGCGGTCGCCGCTGCCGCGGACGATCGTCGCGACGTCGCTGATCAGGGCCGCCGCGTGCCGGTCGGCGACGGCCCAGTGCCGGTGCTCGGCCGTGAGCAGGTCGCCGATCCTCGTCTCGACCCGGTCGAGCACCCGGTCGCGGATCGTCGTGGGTGCCACGGGTGCGGTGGTGTGCCGGGCCGGCCGTTGCTGCGTCATGGTGCTTCCCCTCACTGGGCTGCGCTCATGACCCAGCCTGCGGGGGCGGGGTGGCGCGGCCCAGCCGAGGGGCGTCCGCGCGGGGCGGTCCGCGGGCCGTGGCGGGCGGGAGGGGCAGGGACCGGCCGGTGCGCCGTGGCCCGGCCGGTCGCCTTGCCATCCCCTTGCCATACGGCTTGTCGCACGGCTTGTCGTACGACGGCGGGCGCCCTGCGGCGGCGGGCCGGGACGCGGCGCCGGGCCGGGCCGGCAGGCCGTCAGACCTCGGCGGCGATCAGCTGGAGCTCCACGGGCAGGTCCTGCCGGCGGGTGATGCCGAGCTTGCGGTAGGCCCGGGTCAGGTGCTGCTCGACGGTGCTCACCGTGATGAAGAGCTTCCCGGCGATCTCCTTGTTGGTGTCGCCGCGCACGGCGAGGGCGGCGACCCGCCGCTCCGAGTCGCTGAGCTGCTCGGCCCGTTCCGCGTGCGAGGCGGTGACCGCGGGGGGCGCCGGGGCCGGCGGGGCGCCGACGAGGGTGATGGTGTTGCGCAGCGGATGGGCGCCGCACTCGTCGGCGAGGTGCCAGGCCGTCCGGTTGACCATGGCGGCCCGGGCCGATTCCCCGCCCTCCTGCAGGCAGGCGCCGAAGTCGCCGAGGGCGCGGGCCAGTTCGTAGCGGTCGCCGGAGCGTCTCAGGGCTTCGGTGGCACGGGCGAGGATCGCCTGCCGTCTCCTGGGTTCCTGGCCGGTCGCGCGCAGCCGCAGGGAGATGCCCTGCACCCAGGGGTCGGCCGCGTCTGGGGTGGCGAGCTGCTGGGTGACGAACCGTTCGGCCTGGGCGTCCTCGCCGAGCCGGTGGAGGGCCTCGGCGGCGTCCGTGCGCCAGGGCAGGACGACGGGCCGGTCCAGGCCCCAGCGCCGCATGCGCCGGCCGATCTCCAGGAAGTCGCCGAGGGCGGCGTGGTAGCGGCTGGTGGCGAGGTGGAACTGGCCGCGGGCGCGCAGGTAGGAGAGTCCGTGCACGCTGTCGAGGGCGGTGTCCGGCAGCGGGCGGGCCAGCTCCGCCGCGACGCTGTCGGTACGGCCGAGGGCGAGCCGGGCCCGCATCAGGGTGCCGGCGACGCCGCTCGTGAGGGCGCTGCCGGGCCACTGGGGCACCGCTCCCAGTGCGGCGAGCGCCTCCCGTTCCGCTCCGTCCAGGTCGCCCTGGCGCAGCAGGGCTTCGGCGTGCAGGGCGCGCAGGAGCACGGCCCAGCCGGGGGCGGAGTGCCGTTCGGTCTCGGCCACGAGGTCGCGGCACCACGGCAGGGCCCTGGCGGCGCCGCCGAGGTAGAGCAGGGTCCTCAGGGCCTGCACGGTGGGTTCGATGGTGGCGCGGCCGGAGGCGGCGCCCCGCAGGAAGGCCTCGGCGGCGGCCGCCGCGGCCGGACCGCCTTCGGGCAGGTGCCAGAGGGCCGTGGGCGGTCCGGCCGGTTCCCGTGCCGCCTCCCGGAGCCCGGGTCCTCCGTCCTCCTCCGACGGGGCCCGGTGCCCGCGGGTGCCGGTCCGCCCGGGGAAGGCCGAGAGGCCGTCCGTCGGGTCGGTGTCCGCGCCGCCGGCGGGCGGCGTCCGGCGGGCCTGGGACCAGGTCCCGGCCGCCTGCCGGTCGGTGGCGTCGAGCAGTCCCAGGACCTCGTCGGCCTCGTCGAGCCGGCCCTGGCCGATGAGCAGCCGGGCCAGGGCGCCGATCCGGCCCGGCCCGGGCCGGACGGAGCGGACGGTCTCCAGGGCCTCGGTCGTCCGGAGTTCCGCGTCGCCGGGGTCGATCCGGGCGGCGGCCTCGGCGAGGCGCAGGCGGTTGTCGAGGTGTGCGTCGGCGCCGACGACGCCTTCCCCCGCCAGTTCCAGGCAGGCGAGCGCGCTGCGTGCCCGTCCCGAGGAGAGCAGTTGTGCGGCGGCGCTCTGCAGGAGCGGTACGGCCCAGTCCGGGGTGGTGTCCCGGGCCGCGACGAGGTGTTCGGCCACGACGGGGGCGGCCGCGCCGGCGTCGCGGGTGACGGCCGCGGCCCTTCGGTGCAGGGCGGTGCGCTCGGCCGGCGTCATGCGGTCGAGCACGGCGGCCCGTGCGGCGGGGTGCCGGAAGCGGGTGCCGTCCAGGAGGCCGGCGGCGGCGAGGGCCTCGGCCGCCCGGGCCGTGTGGGCGACCGGTTCCCCGAGGAGCCGTGCGGCGGTGTCGGGGGTGGCCGGTTCGTCGAGTACGGCGAGCGCGTTCGCCAGCCGGACGGTTCCGGGGCCGTTGCGCTGCAGGCAGGCCAGTACCGCGTGGCCGAAGGCTCCGTGCGGTCGCGGTTCCCGGTCCTCCCCCGCTCCGCGGAGGTCCTGCAGGAGTGCCCGCAGGAGCAGCGGGTTTCCGCCTCCGGCGCGGTGCAGCCGGGCCGCCTCCTCCTCGGCCTCGATGCCTTCGCCCCGCAGCAGTTCGCCCACCGCGTCGCGGCTCAGGGGTGAGAGGGCGAGGCGTACGAGTCGTGGAAGCCGTATCAGTTCGGTGCCGAGCAGGGGGTCGATGTCCCGGCCGTCGAGGCGGCGGGCGAGGACCACCAGGACTCCCGCCGTCCCGGCGGCCCGGGCGAGGTGCAGCAGGTACTGGCGCGACAGGTGGTCGGCGTGCTGCCAGTCGTCCGCGCAGATCGCGACCGGGCCCGTCGCGGCCAGTCGGCGTACGGCGGCGCTGAAGAGTTCCATCGACTCGCCGAGTCCGCCCGCCCCGTCCTGGCGGGGGTCGAGCGCGCCGGGAGGTGCCCCGGCGGCCAGCTGGCTGAGCACGCCGAGCGGCAGGTCGGATTCGGCGGCCGATCCCGTGGCGCGCAGCACGATGCCGCCGTGCGAGGCGACGCGTTCGGCCGTGAGGGCGAGCAGTTCGCTCTTGCCGCATCCGACGGGTCCCTCGACGAGGACCGTGGTCCCGCGCCCTGCCGCGCAGTCGGCGAGCGCGGATTCCAGTGCTTCGTGTTCCGCTGCTCGTTCCACAAGATTCATGAAGCGCCCCCGCTATCACACAACTACCGGTCGGATCGCATTGACCGGCCTCTCCGGCCGTTAATGCGTCACCTCGGAATTATGCGATTCGGCCACGGCCGGACATTGGCTCCGGACGGTGGCCGCAAGCTGCACGGCAGCAATTGCCCGCCGCCCGGCCTCCCCGCTTTTCACCCGGTGGGAATGGGCTGCCGGGGCCGCATATGACAACCCCATGGCAAGGTCCGGCCGGCCGGCTGCCCGGTGCGCGGCAGGAGCGGTCGGTCCGTGCGCGGGGCATGGCAGCGGGGTGGCGGATCCGGCCCCCGACGGCGGGTGGTGGTGGTCGCGGGCCCTGTCGCCGCTCGCCGGGCGGGCGGGGTGCCGCGAGCGTGGAGAACGTCCGTCACGTCGAGGAATCGGGGACTCCATGCTCGCCTCTCTGCTGCCGCCCCAGGTCGCCGCCGTCGAAGTCAGAAGCGACCCGGCGGGTTTCGCGCTCTATCCCGAGGAGGAGGACTGCGTCCGTGACGCGGTCCCCAAGCGCCGGGCCGAGTTCGCCGCGGTCCGCTGGTGCGCGCGGGTGGCGATGGCCCGTCTCGGGCTGCCGCCGGCTCCGGTCGTCCCCGGTCACCGGGGTGCTCCCGGCTGGCCTCCGTCGCTCGCCGGCAGCATGACGCACTGCGCCGGATACCGGGCGGCGGCCCTCACCCGGCGTTCCGACGTCGCGTCCGTGGGCATCGACGCGGAGCCCGACGAGCCGTTGCCCGAGGGGATCCTGCAGGTCATCGCGCTGGAGGAGGAGCACCGTCAGGTGGCCGGGCTCCTTCGGACGCGTCCCGGGACGTCCTGGGACAGGCTCCTGTTCAGCGCCAAGGAGTCGGTCTTCAAGACCTGGTATCCCCTGACGGGTCGTGAACTCGGCTTCGAGGAGGCACTGGTGACCCTGGATCCGGTGGAGGGGTCCTTCCGGGTGCGCCTCCTCGCGGACGCCGGCCCGCTGGGGGACGCTCCGCGCGCGTTCGCCGGCCGGTGGGCCGCCGAAGGGGGTGTCCTGGTGACCGCGATCGCGCACACCGCGGACGTGCTGGTCCCGGCATGACGAGAGGCTCCCCGCGCGGTCACTGCGGAGAGCCTCTCGTCTCATCTGCCCTTGCGGGGGCGGGACATCAGGTCCAGCGGTCGTCCTCCGGGCGGGCCGCCGTGCACGAGACGCCGATGCCGGACAGGTCGATCTGCACGCCCGCCGTCACGTCGGCGAGCACGGACTCCGAGGAGGTCGCCGCCTGCGCGCCGCCCGCCGCGAAGAGGCCGGCCATGACCGCCACGACCGCCGCACCCATGACGCGCTGCCCGATCCTCTGCACGGAAATCCCCATGTCTTCTCCCCCAAATGGTCAAGAGTATTCAAAGAGGCATTGATTGAATGGTCCACTAATGAACCCTGGATCGCCGCCCCGTCCGTCGGAGATCACCTTGCCCTGCGATCACCTCGATGACCAAGCTCGAGACGGTGGCGTAAAGTTGCATGACAACAAATTCGCCGGACCGGGGGAGCGGTACAGATGGGCAGAAGAGAGGATTCCGCTTCGGGCTTCGCCGAGTTGGACGACATCAGCGCCAGCGCCTACGGACAGGCCGTCCGCATCGGGATGTTCGACCACGAGGCCATCGCGGAGCACCTCGCTCTCGGCCCGGCGGAGATCCGCCGCACCGAGCAGATACTCCGTCATCTGAAGCTCCTCCAGCCCATGCCGGGCGACCCCTCGGTCCTCGTGCCGGTCGGACCGGACGTGGCCGCCGCCGACCTGGTCGGCGCCGCCGAGCGTCAGATACGGGACCTCCAGCACGCCGTGACGGACGTGCGCACCAAACTGCTGTCCCTGACCCCCCTCTACTTCGAGGGCCGCCGCGAGCGGAACCGCGTGGAGGCCTTCGACCTCATCAGCGACCCGGGACTCGTCCAGTCGATGATCGACGAGCGCCGGCAGCAGTGCCGCAGCGAACTGCTCATCATCCAGCCGGGCGGCCCCCGCCCCGCCGAGGTGCTGCCCGCGGCGCGGGAGGCGGCGCAGGAGATGCTCGACCGGGGCGTCCGGCTGCGCACCCTCTACCAGCACACGGCCCGCAGCGACCTGCCCACCCGGGCGTACGTGCGCGATGTGACCGAGGCGGGCGCCGAGGTCCGCACCGCCGACGAGGTGATCGACCGCATCTTCATCTACGACCGGGAGATCGCCTTCCTCCCGGAGCGCGTGGACTGCCAGGAGCAGACGCCCGGCGCCGCCGTCGTGCGCGAGCCCACGCTGGTGTCGTTCCTCTGCTCGGTCTTCGAGTACCTCTGGGACGGCGCCACGCCCTTCGTGCCGGACATGTCCAGGACGCCGACCACCGACGACGGGGTGAAGCACTCCATCCTGCGGCTCATGTCCAAGGGGTACAAGGACGAGATGGTCGCTCGGCGGCTCGGCATGTCCGTCCGCACCTGCCGGCGCCACATCGCCGAGATCACCGAGGAGCTGGAGGCGACCAGCCGTTTCCAGGCGGGCTTCAACGTCGCCATGTCCGGGATGCTCAACAGCATCGGGGACCTGCTCTGAGGGTGCGCCCGCCCCGCCCGGCTACGCGGGCCCCAGGGCCTCGACGACGGCCTCCGCGCAGTCCCGGTCCAGCATCGTCGTGATGTCCGTGTCCGCCGAGGAGCCGAATCCCGCGTCGTAGACCGCGGCGCTCACGCAGTACTCCTCGTCGATCACGAAGGTCCTGAACCCCCACTCGTCCCCGGTCCCGGTCGTGCCGTCCGGGCGCTGCACCTGGACGGGACGGCCGTCGGGCCCGAAGCCGAACTCGGTGAAGCGGAAGTTCATCCCCTGCCCGATCGCCTTGCTGTACGCCTCCTTGAGGGTCCACAGGCGCACCAGGCTGGGATTGCGCTCCGGCTCGTCCAGCTGGGCCAGCGTGATCAGCTCGTACGGGGTGCACACATGGCGCCCGAGACCGCCGCCGTACATCTGCCGGTCCACCCGCTCGGCGTCGACGCCGATGAGTCCGCGCGTGGTGAGGCCGACCAGGAGCAGGTCGCCCGTGTGGCTGAGGCTGATGTCGACCTGGTCGCAGCCCCGCAGATAGGGCCGGCCGGTCGGACCGTACGCCAGCTCCAGCTGCTCGGGCGCGCTGCGCAGCACGGCGCCCGCCGCGCACTTGAGGAGGATCCGCGAGGCCGCGTAACGCCGGCGGACCTCGGCGTGCGCCAGTTCGAGATAGCGGGACCAGTCGCGGCCGAGGAGCTCGCGCAGCTCCTCGCCCTCCGGGACCCGCGCCCCGAGGCCCGAGAGCCGGGCCCACAGCAGCGCCGAGCCGCTCTGCCGCAGGTCCTGCCGCACCTGCTCCCAGGCCGCGTCGGAACAGTCGGCGACCTCCACCGGGACGGTGAGCGGCGGCCCCACGGCCGCGCCTCCGGGGACGGTCATCCTTGCTCCTTCACTAAGGCATAGATCTGTTCGAACGTCCGGGCTTCGAAGAGGGGGCGCACCGGGAGCCGGCGTCCCGTCTCCTCCTCCAGCACGGTGACGAGTTGCAGCAGCAGCACGGAGTCCCACTCCGGCACGTCGGCCAGGTACGTACCTGCTCCTCGTTCCCGCAGGTCAATGGAGAACTCATCATGGAGCAGAAGCAGGAAGTCGTCGAGGTTCCGTGGATTCACGCCGCTCCTCCCCCGGCCGGATTCGATCGTGTGCGGAGGTGTGCGGGCATGGCCGGAATCATGATCAAGTCGTGCGCGAAGACCGTCTCTCCTGGCCGGCGGAACACTTCTGCGAATCCCATCGAGGGGTAGAAGTCCGCCGCCCGCCCGTTCTTGGGCGTGGGCACGTACCGGGCCCTCACCTCCGTGCAGCCGGACGCGCGGGCCAGCTCCAGGGCGTGCCCCAGGAGCGCCTGTTCGATCCCCCGCGCCAGCACCCGACAGCTGAGCCACACGTTCTCGACGTCCAGCGCGTCCCCGGTGCGGCGGGCGAGCAGCGCGCCCACCAGGCCACTGTCCCCGAACCGGTCGGCCGAGCGGACCGCGAGCAGCAGTTTGCCATCGTGTCCGGAGGCCGCCGCGGAGACCTCGGCCTCCGTCATCCTCCGTCCGGCCAGATTGAACCGGTTGGTGCGCTGGGTGAGTTGGGCGAATCTGGCCTGTTCGTGTCTATGCGGCGGGCCGACCTCCACCTCGATCCCGAGGTCCCGCAGGAAGTCCTCCGCCGCTCCGGTCCTCAGCCTCAGTTCACGGCGTCCCTCCTCGGCGCGATAGCGACGGTTCCGGTCCCGGTCGTCCTCGGTCAGGCTCACGCGGTCGAACCAGCCGTCGCGCAGCAGCCGGGAGACGTGCGCCGCCGGTTCGTCGTCGAGCCGTACGACGGCCGCCTCCGGCACCGCCCGCCGTACGCGCGCGCATTCCGCCGCGGAATCGTCCACGAACACGAGCGCGTCGGTCCCGAGGCCCAGGTGCCCGGCGATGTCGAGGAGATGCCCGTCCTTGGGCTCCCAGTCGGCGTCGATCCGTACGAAGTCGCCGTCCCTCAGCCGCATGTCCGGATGGTCGCGGAGGGTGGCGACCGCCTCGTCCCGGTCGTTCTTGCTGCTCACCGCGAGCAGGACGCCCTGCGAGGCCAGCTGTTTCACGACGCGCTGGAAGGCCCCGAAGGCCTCGCCGCGGTCGGTGCCCGCGGCCGCGACCCCGTCGGGTCCGTCCTCGGCGAGCACGCCGTCCCAGAGCGTGTGGTCCAGGTCGAGCACCAGGCACTTGCGGGTCGCCCCGCGCAGCGAGCGCGCCAGATGCGCCGCCTCCCGCGCGTAGGCGGCCAGCAAGGGGGTCCCGAGGCGGGCCCCCGCGTAGTGGGCCAGCCGGAGGTCGTGCACGGGGCCGCCCTCGGCGACGAGCGGGTCGAGGTCGATCACCACGAGCCCGGGTGCCGTCGCGGACATGCGCAGCAGCCTGCTGTTGAAGTCGCGCCACACGGACCCGAGTTCGGCCCTGGAGCGGTGATCGACCAGCTGGTGGCTCCAGGAGCGCGGCAGGGGGACCGTGTTGAGCACGAGGGTGCCCCCGGACAGCGCCGCGTGGGCGGCGGCGACGTCGGCGAGGAGGCGCAGCGCCTCGTCCGCCGCCCGCTCCACGTCCTCGGGCCGCCACACCTCGGGAACCCGGGCGAGGACGGTCTCGGCGTCGAGGAGGCACAGGGCCAGGTCGTGGCCGGCTCCGGCGAAGCGGCCCGCCGGGTCCGTCAGGTCGTGGACGTACGCACCGTGGTCGCCGAGGACCGGCCGCAGCAGGATGCCGTGCCTGGCCAGCTCCGCCGTGAGCGGATCGACGACGGGGGCCACCGTGGACTGTCCGGTGATCGCCACGGTGACGACGGGCGTCGCCGGATGACGGGCGAGCACCCGCCGCGGGTCCACTCCCGCGAGCAGCCGTCCGACCCGCCGCAGCGCGACGGCGTCGTCCTCGATCTCGGCCCGTCCGAGCAGGGCGGCCACGGAGTCGTAGGCGGCCTCCAGGCCGCCCTGTGCCCGCAGTTCGCGCAGCTGGTCGAGAGCGTTCGTCTCCATGTGCCTCAGACCTTCTCCAGACCGAGCCCGGTCTTGATCCACTTGCTGGACTCCACCGCCAGGACCACGGCCCGCTCGCCCCGCGCCATCTTCTGCAGGAGCAGGTCGATCTGCAGGAACGGCAGCGCGTTCCCCGTGTTGCCCGTGTCGGTGACACAGCTGACCTCGTGGGCGTCCGGCAGGGAGAGCCGCTCGGCGATCCGCTCGGTCATCCGCCGCGACAGCTGCGGGGGCAGCAGGTGGTCGACGTCCTCGGGCTGCCATCCGGCCTCGCCGAGGACGTCCCACAGCAGTTCCACCGCCATGCCGGGCACGTGTTCCTCGATCGCCTTGTAGTCCTCGGCGAGCAGCGGCCGGGGGGTGTCGCGGTCGGTGATCCCGTACCAGTCGATCAACTGGCCCGGCTCGCGCCCCAGTCCGGCCATGCGGTGGACGAGCCCGCGCACGGCCACCGCGTCGCCGGCCGGTTCCGCCGTCAGGACGGCGGCGCCGGCCCCGTCGCCGAAGAGGACGTAGTTGACGAGCTCCTGGGTGGGCAGCCGGGCCACCCGGCCGCGCAGGTCGAGGTGCCGGTGGGTGACGTCACCGCCGACGACGAGTCCGGCGCCCGCGCCCGCGGCGAGCAGCTTCTGGCCGAGCTCCACCGCCTGGAGGGCGCCGGAGCAGCCCGCCTGCAGCTGGTAGACCGGCAGGTGGTCGAGGCCGAGCCGGTCGGCGACCTGCGCCGCCGTCGTGGGCAGCAGCCGGTCCGGGGTCGCGGTCGCCAGGACGAGGAACTCGATGTCCCCGGTCTCCAGGCCGCTGCGCTCCAGCGCCTCCGCTGCGGCCTCGGCGCACAGGTCGGCGAGCGTGTCGCGGATCTCCCCGGTGACGAGGTCCCGTCCGAAGTACCGGGTCCTGGTGCCGACGAACACGTCGATCCACTCGTCGCTCACCCCCAGCGCGGCTCCGAGTTCGGTGTTGCCGATCGGCTCGCCCGGCAGGGCCGTTCCGGTGGCGGCGATGAACGCGGTGCGTTCCATGGTGGTGCGTTCCATGGTGGTGCGTTCCATGGTGGTGCGTTCCATGGTGGTCTCCCTCATCCCGCTCTCACGCCGCCTCGGCGACGAGCAGGTCGTTCAGGTGGTCGGCCAGCGACGCGACCGAGCGCAGCGCCGGCAGCATGCGCGGGACGGAGAGCTCCCCCAGGGAGGGGAGCCCCGCCTCGATCCGGTCCTTGAGCTGCATGATCATGACGGAGTCGAAGCCGAGGTCCTCGTAGAAGCGGGCCTCCGGCACGATCTCGCCCGGCGGATAGCCCCCGACCTCGGTCACCGCGTCGACGACGGCCGCGAGCACGGAGCCCGCCGGACGGCGCGCCGTCGCCGTGGCCGCCTCGGCGACGGGGACGGGGCCCGCCTCGGTCCCACGGGCGGGGACGAGGTCCTCCTCCGGCGGCACGGCCGCCGCCGGGTCCCGGTGGCCGCGGGGGAACCTGCTGCTCCCGTCGAAGACGTACGGGGCCAGGCGCTCGGTCCTGCGGTCCCCCGGCGCGTACAGGGCGTCCCAGTCCGGGTCGAGGCCGGCCCGGTACAGCGCCGCGACGGTCTCGGCGAGTTCGGCACCCGCCGCGTCGGCGCCGGGTGCCGGGTGCAGGAAGTCGACACCGGCCGCGAGTCCCGACCGCCCGGCCAGCGGCAGCAACTGGGGGCGGGGCCCGAGTTCGATCAGATGCGTCGGCGCCGTGTCGCCCACGAGCGCGGCCAGCGCCGCCCCGAACCGTACGGGCTCGGCGGCCTGCGCGACCCAGTACGCGGCGTCGAGGGGATCGTTCCCCAGCATGCGGCCGTACCGGGTGGAGGCGAACGGGATCCGCGGCCGTGCCGGGCGCACGGTGCCCGCCTCGGTCCCGAACCGCTCCAGGGCGGGGCGGAGCGCGGCGGTGTGGAAGGCGTGGGACACGTCGAGGAGCCGGGTGCGCAGCCCCTGTCCGCGCAGGGTCCCGTCGAGGCGCCGCAGTTCCCCGGCGTCACCGGCGAGCACCACGTCCCGGGGACCGTTCACCGCGGCGAGCGAGACTCCCGGTGCCGCCCCGTCGAGTTCGGCGAGGAGCTCGGTGATCCGGTCCTGCCCGGCGTGCACGGACAGCATCGCCCCGCCGGGAGGCAGCTCGCCCATCAGCGTGCCCCGGCGCGCGACCAGACGTGCCGCGTCCGCGAGTCCGAGGGCGCCCGCCACCACGGCGGCGGCGAACTCGCCGACGCTGTGCCCGAGTACGGCCGCCGGCCGCACGCCCAGGTCGGTCAGGGTCCGGGCGAGCGCGTAGCCCACGGCGAAGAGCGCCGGCTGTGCGTGGCGCGTCTCGTGCACCCGCTCGTCGCCCGACAGCAGGAGTTCGCGTACGGACGTCCCGGTGTACGGGGCGAGTGCCGCGTCGGCCTCGTCGAGGTGGCGCCGGTAGGCGGGCGACTCCCGGTGGAGGCCCGCGGTCATGCCGGCGAACTGGCTGCCCTGGCCGGTGAAGAGGAGGGCGACGACCGGTTCCGAACGCGGCCGGCGGGGCGTACGGGCCGTCGGCTCGGCCTCGGCCGCCGCGCGCAGCGCCGCGGCGAGCTGCCGGGTGTCGCGGGCGGTGACGGCGAAGCGGTACGGCAGCCCGGTCTTGACGCGGTTGCTGCTCCGGCACAGGGCCGCCGCCCCGGTGCGCGGCCCTCGGCCCGCCGCCTCCGCCTGCGCGGCGATGTTGCGGCGCAGTGCGTCGGGCGAGTCAGCGGTGAGGGTGAACACGCCCGCCGCGGGCGCCCGTCGGTCGTGTGCCCGGGCCGCCGCTGCGGGTGGGGCGGTGGGCCGCGGTGCGCCGGCGAGCACGACGTGCGCGTTCGTGCCGCCCATGCCGAAGCTGCTCACCCCGGCCACGGTCCCGTGGCGGGGCAGCCTGAGGGGGGACTTGAGGAGCCGCAGTCCGCGCTCCGCGAGACGCAGCCGGGGGTTCTCGCGGTCGGCGAAGCGGCTCGCGGGCACGATCCGGTGGTGCAGCGCGAGGGCGGTCTTGATCAGCCCCGCGATGCCCGCCGCGCCCTCGGTGTGGCCGAGGTTCCCCTTCACCGATCCGATGGCGCACGGCTCGTCGCGGGGCACCCCGTGCACGGAGCCCAGGGCCGCGCACTCGATCGCGTCGCCGAGCGCCGTGCCCGTGCCGTGCGCCTCGAGGAAGCGCACCTCGTCCGGGGACACCCCGGCGCGGCGGTACGCGGCTTCCAGCACCTTCTGCTGCGACCAGCGGCTGGGGGCGGTGACGCCGTTGCTGCGCCCGTCCTGGTTGACGGCGCTGCCCCGGATCACCGCGTAGATCCTGCTGCCGTCGGCGAGCGCGTCCTCCAGGCGCCGCAGGACGACGACGCCCACGCCGTCCGCCCGTCCGATGCCGTCGGCCTCCCGGCTGAACGGTTTGCACCGGCCGTCCGGGGCCGCGAGGCCGAGCTGCCGGTACACCAGGCCGAGGGTCGGGGAGAGCACCAGGTTCACCCCCGCGGCGAGGGCCGTCGCGCACTCGCCCGCGAGCAGCGCGTTGACCGCGAGGTGGACCGCGACGAGCGAGGAGGAGCAGGCCGTGTCGACGGCGAGGCTCGGTCCGTGCAGGTCGAGGTGGTACGAGACCCGGTTGGCGATCATTCCGGCGCTGCTGCCCGCGCCGAGCTGGGGGGTCACCGCGTCGTGGTCGGACAGCGTCAGCCGGCCCCACTCGCCGCCCATCACGCCGACGAACACCCCGGTGTCCGTGCCGGCCAGCGCGGTGGGCGACGTCCCGGAGTCCTCGATCGCCCGCCAGGCGCAGGGCAGCAGCACCCGCTGGTGCGGGTCCATGGCCGCCGCCTCGCGGGGCGACACGGAGAAGAAGCCGTGGTCGAAGGCGTCGATGTCCTCGACGAACCCGCCCCGGGAGACACCGGGGAACGCGGCGCGGTCCCAGCGCCCGTCGGGCAGCTCCCCGACGGCGTCGCGCGTGCGCATCAGCAGGTCCCAGTACGCGTCCACGCCACGGGCGCCCGGGAACACGCAGTCGATGCCGACGACCGCGATGTCGCCCATCAGCGACTCCTCCCGGCGGACGGTACGAGATGGGACCGCAGGGCGTCCATCGTGGGGTGGTCCCACAGCAGGGTGGGCTCGACCTCGAGGCCCCGCTCGTCCTCCAGGTCTCCGCACAGGCTCATGGCCATGACGGAGTCCATGCCGTACTCGGCGAGCGGCACGTCCGGCTCGATGGTGTCGGCCGGTCGGTGCAGATACGCCGCGACACGGTCCAGGAGCCAGACGTCGAGGGGGACGTCGGGGTCGGACGGGTGGCTGCTCGTGGGAGCGGTCATGGGGAACTCCTTCGCGGTGCGCCGCCGGCGGTCAGCCGCACACGGGGGTGTTGTAGAGGTCGAAGCCGAGCTGGGCGCCGAAGCGCAGCAGCATCTCCTGGCGGACGCGCCGCGCGCACTCGGGCGGCAGGTCGGGCGGGCGGGCCCCGAGCCTGCGGGCCACCACGTGCAGGGCGGCCGCCGCCCAGGAGGCGTCGGCCAGGAACGGGTCGCCGCCGTCCCCGGCGTGGCGCCACACCCCGAGGACCGCGGAGGCGGCGAGCAGCAGGGCGTAGCGGTCGACCAGGGCGAATCCGGCCACGGGGAAGAGGTCGTGGGGCTGTGCGCGCTCCAGGGCCCGCACCCGGTCCCGCAGGTCGCGGAACTCGTCCACGAGCACGGCGGCGATCGCCGCCAGTGCCCGTTCCCCGGGTCCGTCGCCCGTGATGTCCGAGGCGATGAGGGGAAGGCAGGCGCTCAGGGCGTCGCGACCCGAGGCGATGTCCAGCCGCTCCGCGGCGGCCGGCGGCAGCGGCTCGCCGGTGCGGAACAGGGCGGCGGGCGGTGCCTCCTCCAGGAACCACGAGGACCGGGCGAGCCGGGGCAGCTGCGGCAGGATCGTCGCCTGGCAGGCGGCGGACCCGGCGTGCCCGAGGCTGAGCACGGGGACGTCGCGGATGTGCTTCTGGAAGATGCCGAGGGTGCCCTCGCGGTGGTAGATGCCGGAGCCGAGGACCGTCGACAGGGTGTACATCGTCTCCGTGAGCACCTTCGGCAGCAGGTACTTGAGGGCGGCGGAGTACACGCTGGTCTGCTCGGGCAGCAGGTGCAGGGCCCGGGTGGCGACCGTGGCGAGGCTGTCGTACAGCAGCAGGTCGACGAAGGCACCGGTGGTCGCGGCCGAGGCGCGGTCGGTGTCGGGGTCCGACACGTGCCGGGGGTGCGACCGCTCGGACCGTTCGAACCCGACGGCCGTGCGCAGCACGGTGTCCACCGCTCCGACCGCGAGCGCGGCGATGACGGTACGGCTGATCTGGAAGGACCTCAGGGCCGTCGTCACCCCGCTGCCGAGCGGGCCGAGCAGGGCCGAGGCGGGCACCGGACAGTCCCGGAAGTCGAGCCCGGCGAAGCGGCAGCCGCGCAGCCCCACCGACACGTGGCGGGGCAGCAGCGTCGCGCGGTCCGCCGGCAGGGCCTGGGGGTCGAGCAGCAGCGCCGAGTGGCTGCGGCTGCCGGCGTCGGCGTCCGTACGGCAGAACAGGACGAGCGCGCGGGCCCGTTCCAGGTTGTTGATCAGCGGCTTGGCGCCGTTCAGGAGCAGCCGGTCGCCGACGGTCCCGGCGGTCACCTGGCTGCGTACGTACTGGTTGCTGTGCGCCGTCTCGTGCTGGGCGATCGCGGCCTTGCCGCCCGACAGCAGGATGCCGGCCAGCCGGCGCCGCTGCTCCCCCGTGCCCGTCGTCCACACGTCGGACGCGGCCATCCAGCTCATCATGCCGTAGCCCATGGCGAGGCCGACGTCCCGGCGGAACACGGGGCGCATGACGGCGACCAGCTCCTCGAAGGAGTCCAGGCGCCCGCCGAGTCCGGTGGGCACGAACTCGGCGAACACCCGCTCGTCGTCGAGGAGTTCCTCGCCCGCCGTGAAGCGCTCGGCGGCCCGGTCGGCGGCGAGCAGCGAGGCGTACCCGACCGGGTTGGCCGGGTCCGCGGGGTCGCCCAGCGCGTACTCCAGCTCGGTCGCCCGGGCGTGGGTCCCGCGGGCGGCGAGCGCGGTCACCACCGGCCGCTCCCCCCGCCGGCCGGTTCCGGGCTCAGCAGGTCGTCGCCGAGTGCGGTGCCCCGGAAACGGACGAGGGCCTCGACGGCGGGGTCGAGCACCTCGTGGCGGGCCCGCAGGGTGCCCTCCACGAACAGCGCGCGCATGAGGGACCGCTGGATCTTGCCGCTGGTGGTGCGGCGCACCGTGCCGGCCGGAACGAGCAGGACGTTGGCGAGCGGCACGTTGAACTCGGCCCCGACCGTCTCCTGGATCCGGCGGACCAGGGCGCGCCGGCCCGTCTCGTCGTCGCGGTCCCCGTCCGTGTCCTTCAGCTCCTGCACGAGGACCAGTTGTTCGCGTCCGCCGGCGTCGACCGAGAAGGCGGCGCCGACACCGGAGTTCAGGGCGGGGGCGAGGCCGCGCACGGCGTACTCGACGTCCTGCGGGTAGAGGTTGCGGCCGTTGAGGATGATCAGTTCCTTCAGCCGGCCGGTCACGTACAGGTGCCCGTCCTCGGTCGCGCCCAGGTCCCCGGTCCGCAGGAAGCCGGTCTCGCCGTCGTCCAGGGTGGCCCGGAAGGTCTCCTCGGTCTCGGCGGGACGGCGCCAGTAGCCCTGGGCGACGCTGTCGCCGCGCAGCCAGATCTCGCCGACGGCCCCCGGCGGCAGCTCCCGCCCGCTCTCCGGGTCCACGATCCGCAGGTCGTATCCGGTGGCGGGGCCGCAGCCGGCGAGCACCCTGCCCTCGGCGGAGGTCCTCGGCGACGGTGTGAGCAGGCCGTGCTCCAGGGCCGCCGGGTCGGCGGTGGTGGTCGCGTGCGGGGCGCCGGGGGTGCCGGCGGAGACGAGGAGGGTGGCTTCGGCCAGGCCGTAGCAGGGGTAAAGCGCCTCGGGCCGCAGCCCGGCCGGGGCGAACCGCCGCGCGAACGCCTCCAGGGTCGCGGGGCGCACCGGTTCGGCGCCGTTGAGCGCGAGCCTCCAGCGGGAGAGGTCGAGTCCGGCGATCTCGTCGTCGGTGATCCGGGTGGTGCACAGGTCGTAGCAGAAGTTGGGGCCGCCGCCGACGGTCACGCCGTACTCCTGGACGGCCCGCAGCCAGCGCAGCGGTCGCTTGACGAAGGACACCGGGGACATCTGCACGGAGTGGCTGCCCAGCCAGAGCGGGTGCAGGAGGTGTGCGATGAAACCCATGTCGTGGAAGTGCGGGAGCCAGCCGCCGAACCGGTCCTCCGGCGTGGTGCGGAGCACCCGCCCCAGCAGTTCCTGATTCGCCATCAGGTTGCGGTGGGAGACCATGACTCCGCGCGGGTCCGCCACCGAACCCGAGGTGTACTGGAGGAACGCCAGGTCGTCGGGCCGGGTCCGCACCGGCCGCCACGCGTCCGGATCGCCGAGACCGGGCAGGTCCGTCGCCAGGCAGGCGACGCCGTCGACGAGGGCGTCGGCGAGCCAGCGGGAGACCTCCGGGGCGTTCGCCGACTCCGTGAGGACGAGCCGGGCGCCGGTGTCCCGCAGGACGGAGGCCACCCGGTCGGTCCGGCCGGCCCGGTGTCCGCCGCCGGGCAGTGGGGCGGGCACGGCCAGGGCTCCCGCGTACAGGCAGCCGACGTACGCGGCGAGGAAGTCGGCCGTCGAGGAGTACAGCAGGAGCACCGGCGCGCCGGCGGCCCCGCGCTCCTGGAGCACCGAGGCGATGCGACGGGCCCGCCGGTCCAGTTCCCCGTACGTCAGGTGCCGGGCGGAGACGCCCGCGCCCCGGTGGCGGAGCTCGATGTGGGCGTCGGCCTCCGCCAGCGCCTCGGTGCGCTCGCGTACGAGATCGGTGAATGTGGACGGGTTCGGCATCGTTCCCCCTCGCGCCGGTGATCGAACGGCCGACGGCCCCGCGCATCCGGGCCCCGGCCGGACCCCATCCTCGGCAGCGGCCCTAAAGATCCGCTTGAAGTCGCGGCGCACACCCCCCTGTCACCCCCCTGCCACCCCCTGACTTGCCCCTGCCGGCGCATGGCGGCCCGCCGGACTGCCTAGCCTCCCGGTCGGAAACCCCACCCCCCGACCGAAGGAAATCCCGCATGTCCTCCGCACCCCTCATGTCCTCCGCACCCCTCCTGCGTCCCGTGCCGCTGATCGCCTCGCTCGTGACGGTCTCCGGTCTGCTCATGGGCTGTTCCGCGACCGCGGACCCCCGGACGGAGACCCGCTCGTACACCGTGTCCGAGCAGGTCCGGAACCTGACGGTGCACAACGCCGGCGGCGACATCGAGGTGTCCGCGGGCTCGGGCACCGCCGTCCGCGTGACCGAGATCCTGGACTACACCGCCCACAAGCCGACGACCGGCCACGAGCTCGTGTCCGGCGACCTGCACATCACCGCGTCCGGCTGCGGGGACACCGGGGCGCGCGCGTGCGGGGTCCGCTTCCGCATCGAGGTCCCGGACGGCGTGCCGGTGAAGCTGGACACGGACGGCGGCGACATCCTCGTACGGAAGCTGTCGGCGGCCACGGAGGCCACCACGGGCGGCGGTTCGGTCACCGTCGAGGACAGCTCCGCCCGCAGCCTGGTCGCGCACACCTCCGGCGGCGACATCGCGGCACGCATGACCACGGCCCCCGACCGCCTCTCGGCGACGACGGACGGCGGGGACGTCTCGGTCCGTCTGCCCGGCGGTCCGTACTCCCTCGACGTCGCGACGGCGGCCGGCTCCCGCACGGTCGGCGTCGCGCACGCGCCCGCCTCGCCGCACAAGGTGAAGGTGTACTCGAAGGGCGGGGACGTGCGGGTGGTTCCCGTCGCCTGAGAATCCGGTCCGGGGGAACCCCGCGAGCCGCACGCCCTCCGGCGCCCGTCGGCCGTACCGTCGACCCCGTGACCGAGGAGGAGTTCCGATGCGCGACGTGACCTATTCGATGGGCGTCTCGCTCGACGGCTACATCGTCGGGCCGGACGGAAACTTCGACTGGACCGTCCCCGACGAGGAGGTCTTCCGCTTCTGGATCGACGAGATCCGGGGGGTCGACGTCCACCTCCTCGGCCGACGTCTGTACGAGACGATGCTGTACTGGGAGACCGCCGACCAGGACCCCTCGCTCGACGACTCCACGCGCGAGTGGATCTCGCTCTGGAACCCGCTCCCCAAGGTGGTCTTCTCCACCACGCTGTCGACCGTGCAGGGCCATGCCCGCCTGGCCTCCGGCAACCTGGCGGAGGAGATCGAGCGGCTGCGGGCCGAGCCGGGCGACGGCGACATCGCGATCGGCGGCGCGACGCTCGCCGCCGAGGCGGCCGCGTCGGATCTGATCGACGAGTACCGGACGATGGTCCACCCGGTGCTCGTCGGCGGCGGCATTCCCTTCTTCCCCCGGGACGAGCGCCGGGTGGACCTCGAACTCGTCGAGACCCGCACCTTCGGCTCGAAGGTCGTCTACCTCCGCCACCGCGTGGTGCGCTAGGGGGTGTCCCGGCAAAGGCTCTCGGACGGGTGCGCGGCGCCGGAGGAGGAGCGGACCCCTCCCGGGGGCCGTCGTGTTTTCCCGGGGATCAGAGCCAGCCGTTGCGGCGGAAACCGCGGTGGATGACGAAGCAGGCGACGGCCATGACGCCGAGGACCAGGGGGTAGCCGTAGGTCCAGCGCAGCTCGGGCATGTGCTCGAAGTTCATGCCGTAGACGCCGCACACCATCGTCGGGACCGCGATGATGGCGGCCCAGGCGGTGATCTTGCGCATGTCCTCGTTCTGGGCGACGGTCACCTGCGCGAGGTGGGCCTGGAGGATCGAGTCGAGGAGCGTGTCGTACGAGGCGACCTGCTCGGTGACCCGCGCCAGGTGGTCGACCACGTCACGGAAGTACGCGCGTATCTCGGCCGCGACGGTCGGCACCGGCTCGGACGCGAGCCGCTGGAGCGGCCGGCCCAGCGGCGCCACGGCCCGCTTGAGTTCGAGGAGCTCGCGCTTGAGCTGGTAGATGCGGCCGACGTCGTCGCGGTGGCCCTGCTCGGAGAAGACCGCGGTCTCGATCGCGTCCAGGTCGTCCTGCACGGCCTCCGTGACGGCGAGGTAGTCGTCGACGACGTGGTCGGCGATCGCGTGCAGCACCGCGGAGGGCCCCTTCGCGAGCTGCTCGGGCTCCGATTCCAGGGCCTCGCGGAGCGGACCGAGCGAACCGTGTCCCCCGTGACGGATGGTGATGACGAAGTCGGGCCCGGTGAAGGCCATCAGCTCGCCGGTGTCCACCACCTCGCTGGTGGCGGTGAGCTCGTCGTGCTCCACGTAACGCACCGTCTTGAAGACGGCGAACAGCACGTCGTCGTACTGCTCCAGTTTCGGCCGCTGGTGGGCGTGGACGGCGTCCTCCACCGCGAGCGGGTGCAGCCCGAACAGCTCCGCGAGACCCGCGAACTCCTTCTCCTCCGGTTCGTGCAGACCGATCCACACGAACCCGTCGCCCGACTTCCGCACGCGCCGCACGGCCTCCTCGACCGACCGGACCCCGTCCTGCCGTACGCCGTCCCGGTAGACCACGCAGTTGACCACCGCGCTGCCGAGCGGCGAACGCGCCGGGTGGCTGAGGTCCACGGCACGCCGGTACGTCCGGCGGACGGCGCTGCGCAGACGGTGGATCATCGACACGAGGTGCTCCTTCGGCAGACCGCCGGCCAGTCTGCCACCAGCCCGGCCGAACCGGGCCGCGCAATCGCCGGTGACGACTTGTGGCCGGGCCGGGACCGGACGTCCAAGGTCTGGACCAATAATGCCAACCGGTGGCCGCCTGTGTGAGGGTGTCGGGATGCCGACGATCACTTCGTATGACGGGACCGCGATCTGGTACGAACTCCTCGGTGAAGGGCCGCCGTTGGTGGTCCTGCCCGGCGGGCCGGGGATGGACCTCCGCTACCTGGCCGATCTGGGGGGACTCGACCGGAGGGCGCGGCTGGTCGTGGTGGATGCCCGGGCCTCCGGGCGCTCCGGGGTGCCGGAGGACCGGAGGACGGTGGCCTTCACCGAACAGGCCCGGGACATCGAGGCGGTGCGTGCGCACCTGGGGCTCGACCGGATCGACCTGCTTGGTCACTCGGCCGGGTGCCTGACGGCGCAGGAGTACGCGGCGGCGTACCCGGGGCGGGTACGGCGGCTGGTGCTGGTCGCCCCGGTGGGGCGGGTCTCGCGGGAGCCGGACGAGAGCGAGCTGGCGGAGCTGCGGGCCCGGCGCACGGCTGAGGCGTGGTACCCGGACGCGGCCGAGGCGTACCGGCTGATCGTGGCGGGCGGCGCCACCGGGGCCGAGCTCGCCGCGCTGCACCGGCGGATCACGCCGTTCTTCTGGCACCACTGGGACGACGCCCGGCGGGCCGAGCACCGGCCCGAGCACGCCTCGCCGCACGCCTGGCTGCGCGAGGCGTTCTACGCCGGTTCCGCCGGCCCGGCCACGCGGGACGCCCGGCTGGACCGGCTGGCCTCGGTGAAGGCACCGGTCCTGGTGCTGGCCGGAGCCTCGGACGGCATGATCGGGACGGCCCCGGCCCGGGCGGCCGCGGCCTGCTACCCGGACGCCCGGCTCGAAGTACTGGAGCGGTCCGGTCACCGGCCGTGGGTGGAGGAGCCGGAGCGCTTCACCGAGCTGGTCTCGGGCTTCCTCTCCGACGTCCCGGGCTGACCGGAGCGCCAGGCGACGGGCGGCCGGAACCGCCCGAGGTCCACGGCCACCGGCGCCGGGCCGACCCCCGCGAGGGCGGCGGCGCACCCCGGTGGCGCGGCCAGCTGCCGTACGTACCAGGTGGTTCCGGCCAGAGCCCCGTGCTCGGCCCGGACCACGCCGGGGGCGGCGGTGAGCAGCGGAAGACCCTCGGTCAGCCGCCCGCCCACCGCCTTCACGCAGGCCTCCATCCTGGTCCAGGCCGCCGGGAAACCACCCGGCCCCACGGGCATCCCCCGGACGGAGGACGGGAGTCGGCGCGGCTCGCCGGCCCCCTCCAGGTCGATGCCGATGCCGCGGCCCCGGGTGACCGCGACCGCGGCGTGGCGGCCGGTGTGGCTGAGGCTCACCCGGACCTCCGGATCGGGGGCCGCCACCAGCGGCATGCCGTTCGGGGTCCTGGTCCAGCGCACCCGGCCGGGCGGTACGCCGCAGTACCGGGCGACGGTCAGCCGGAGCGCAGCGTGCGCGGCGACGAAACGCGCTGCCGTGCGCGGTACGGCGATGCGGCCCAGCCGGGCCAGCTCGTCCTCGTCGAGCAGGCGGCGCTGGGCCGGGCCGTCGCCGCAGCGGTCCAGGTCGAGGTAGCGCACCAGGACGATGCCGGTCATCCTTCGGTGTACTCGAAGGCCAGCATCGACCAGGAGCGCGGGCTGGTCGCGAGCACCAGTACCCGGTCCCCCGGGTCCACCAGCTTCCGCTCCTGGAGGTCGGCGAGACCGGCCAGCAGGTCCACCGAGAAGGCGTGCCCGGTCCCGGCCACGTCGGGGGCGTGGTTGGCTGTCAGGTCCAAGCCGCAGAGCCGGGCCAGGAAGGTCCGGGTGGCGAGGCTGTAGTTGCCGGTCACCAGGTGCCGGAAGGGCCGCCCGGGGTCGGCGAGTCGCCGGTCGAGCTCGGCGCGCGCCCTGGTCACCCCCGTCTTCACCAGGCTGGCGGCCTTGATCGAGTTGCTGACCTCGGTGGCGTCGGCCCGGACCACGGTCGCGGAGGCCAGCAGGCGGTACCCGGGCCCGCGCGGCTCGGGCCCGACCAGACAGGCCGCCGCGCCGTCGCTGAGCACCGTGACGCCCACCGGCTGGTACCGGGTGGTGTCGGTGATCCGGTCGGCGGTGACGAGCAGCACGGCCTCCGACCGCTCGGCGGCCAGCAGGCCGTGAGCGGTGCGCAGGGCCGGGGCGAGGTTGGCCGAGGCACTGCCGCCGACCACCACCCCGGGCGCCTGCGGGAGACCGGCCGCGGTGAGCAGCTGCCAGAGGTCCTTGGTGGCGGTCTGCTCGTACGGCGAGTCGGTGGCGTAGACGACGGAGTCCACCGCCGGGTCACCGGCCACGGCGAGCGCCGCCCGGGCGGCCGCGGCGGCCAGGTCGGTGACCGGCCGGCCGGAGACCCGGCAGTGCGCCATGCCGCCCTCGGCCAGGGCCGGGAGCTGGGCGGCGAGTTCGGGATCGCCGGCGACGTCGGCGAGCGGCACGGCGTCGCCGAGCTCGACCGCGATGGCGGAGAGGTGGAGCTGAGGGGGCATCGGGGGTCCTGGTTCGGTGGGTGGTCGGGGTGGGGGTGGGCCTACCGCCGGTGAGGGCGGAGGGGCGGCGGCGCGTGACCGCGTGGGTCAGCGGCCCGCAGCCGCCCTGGTGGCGGCCAGGTCGCACTTGCCGTTGGTGTTGAACACCAGCTCGGGGACGACCTTCATCCGGCGGGGCACCAGCGCGGCGGGCAGGGCCGCCGACAGTGCGGCACGCACCGCGCGGACGGCGTCCTGCTCCTGCTCGGCCGAGCCGTCCGCACCGGGGGCGAGCACCAGCAGCGCCTCCAGGCTCTCCACCGCCCCGGGCAGCACGTCGAACGCGACGTCCGACACCCCGGGCACCGCGAGCGTGTGCCTGCGCAGCTCCCCCAGCTCGATCCGGTAGCCGCTGACCTTGAACTGGCTGTCGCCTCGGCCGAGGTAGAGCAGGGTGCCGTCGGCGAGCAGCTCCACCCGGTCCCCGGTCCGGTAGGCCCGGCCGGACGGGCCGCCCAGCTCGGCCTCGTCGAGGAAGTTGTTCCCGGCCTCGGGGCGGCCGAGGTAGCCGGCCGCCACGCCCGCGCCCGCGATGACCAGTTCGGCCGCCTCACCGGGACGGGCGGGGCGGAGCCGGTCGTCCACCAGGTAGGCCCGGGTGTTCCAGATCGGCCGGCCGATCGGGACGCTGGGCAGGCCCTGGACGGCGGCCGGGTCGAACTCCAGGTGGCAGCAGCCGACGGTGGCCTCGGTCGGGCCGTAGTGGTTCATCATCCGTACCCCCTCCAGGCGTTCGCCGATCCCGGCGATCAGCGCCGGGTCCAGCGCCTCGCCGCCGAACATCAGCAGCCGGGTGGTGCGGCGGTAGTCGGGCCGGGCGGTGCGCTCGAAGAACCGCAGGTGGGAGGGCGTCACCTTGAGGAGCTCGTACGGCTGCTCCAGGCCCTCGAAAAGTGCCTGCTGGTCCCAGACACCGGCGAACAGGGTGAGCCGGCTGCCGTGGGCCAGGGCCGGCCAGAGCGAGGTGATCGCGTGGTCGAAGCCGAGGCTGCCGAACAGCGGACTGCCCGCCCCGGCCGCCAGGCCGGTCACCGCGCCGCACCACTGGACGTAGTTGGCCAGTGAGCCGTGCTCGATCACCACGCCCTTGGGCGTGCCGGTGGAGCCGGAGGTGAAGATCACGTAGGCCGGGTCGGTCGGCTCGGGGAGCTCCCGCTCGCGGGGCGCCGGGCCGCTCCCGGGCAGTCCGGCCAGGTCGACGGCGGGCACCCGGACCTCGGGCGGGGTGATGGTCGCCGCCGCCGAGTCGTGCAGCAGCAGGACCGGGTCGGCGGCCTCCACCACGGCCCGCACCCGCTGGACGGGGAAGGCGGGGTCGAGCGGGACGTACGCGGCGCGCAGGGCCATCACCGCGAGTGCGGCGGCGACCGTGGCCGGGGTGCGGTCCGCCCAGAGCAGCACCCTGTCGCCGGGGCCGACCCCGGCCTCCGCGAGGGTGTCGGCGAGCGCGGCGCTCCAGCGCCACAGCTCGGCGTAGCTCCAGCGGCGGTCCCCGTGCACCAGGGCGGTGGCGTCGGGGCGGCGCCTGGACTGACGGCGGATCAGTTCGACGATGCTGTGCGCGTCGAGCGGGCGGACCGCTCCCGCCAGGACACCGGTGGGCTGGCCGGTCTGGCCGGTCATCGAGCTCTCCTCTGGGCAGGGGTGGGGACGTACAGGGGGGTACGGGCGTGCTGGGCGATCGGGGCGGGACCCGGCCAGGCCGGGCGCGGGCAAGCCGGGTGGCCGGGCGGGACCCGGTCAGGCCGGGTGCGGGCAAGCCGGGCGGGGCCGTGGCCCGGTCGGGCCAGGCGCGTGCAAGCCGGGCGGGCGGGGCCGTGGCCCGGGCGGGCCAGGCGCGTGCAAGCCCGGCAGGCGGGGCCGTGGCCCGGTCAGGCCGCGTCCATCAGCGGGCGGTACAGGCGTCGGAACCACGCGGTCGGGCTCGGCGCCGGCCGTGGGGCGGCACCGGGCGCGGCGGCGAGGGCCGGGCCGTGCTGGATGCTGGAGGACAGCACTCCGTGCAGCCGGGCCAGCCGGGTGAAGTCCCGGACCCGGGGAAGCCGGCGGGCCTCGTAGTCGGCCAGGGCCCGCGGGCCCACGCCGGAGCGGGCCAGCTCCTCGGCGAGCACCGCGCTGTCCTCGACGGCCATGGCGCCGCCCTGGGTGGTGGCCGGGGAGAAGGAGTGTGCCGCGTCGCCGAGCAGGGCGATCCGGTCGGCCGTCCAGCGCTGCACGCTCAGGCCGAGCGCCGGGCGGACGTTGTAGCTGTCCGCCGGGTCCAGGGCCGCGACCAGGGCGCCCACCCGCGGGCCCATCTCCGCGGCCAGCGCGACCAGTTCGGGGTGGGCGCGGTCGGCGGGGACCCTGACCGGGCGGTCCAGGTCGGCCTGGAGGAAGACGTGGTGGCGTCCGCCGCCGATCGGCATGCCGCCGAAGAAGTGTCCGCCGGCCCGCCAGATCCGCCAGTCGGTGAAGTCGAACGGGGCCTGCGAGGGCACGGTCGTACGCCAGTAGACGTGCCCGAGGTAGCGGGGCTCGGCCGCCGGGTCCACGTACTGCCGCCGGACCCAGGAGTTGACCCCGTCGGCCCCGATCACCACGCCGTACCGCTCGTGCCGCCGGCCGCCCGCGAACTCCACCTCCACGTGGTCGGGCCGCTGGTGCAGCGCGACCGGTTCGGTGGACCAGCGGACGGTGCCCTCCGGGAGGTGGCGGAGCATCAGCTCGGCCAGCCGGATGCGCTGTACGGCCAGGGGCAGCCGGGGGCCGCCCCAGACCGCCGCCCAGTCCAGGGTGGTGGCGGTGCCGTCCGGGTCGGTGGTGACCTGCCGGGCGATCCCGGTGCCGGTGGCGTACAGCTCCGGGCCGAGGTGGTCCAGGTGGGCCAGCGCGTTGGGGTGCAGCATGATGCCCGCCCCGGCCGCCTGGAGCCCTTCGGCCCGTTCCATCACGGTCACCCGCAGGCCCTGGGCCAACAGCCGTGCGGCGGTGGTGAGTCCGGCGATGCCGGCACCGATCACCAGTACGTCCGCGTCCATCGCTCTCTCCTTCGTGGTTCCGTCCGATGCCGCCCGGCGGCCGGGTGGGGGCCTGGGGTCAGCCGGCGGCCGGCTCGGCCACCGCCAGGTAGCCGTCGTACATGGCCCGCATGGTGTAGAAGTGGGTGATCGCGTCGCCGGAGAGGTCGATCTCGTGGCCGGCCAGGTCCTCCAGGAAGCTGACGATGTCGAGCAGCGCGAGGGAGTCGACGTATCCCTCCTCCCAGAGCCGGCTGGTGGGCTCCGGGTCGGGCCCCTCGAAGGGCTTGACCTCCTGGAGCAGGGCGGTGAACCGGGTGTAGAACTCGTCGCGGGTCATGGGTTTTCCTCCGTGGGTGAAGTGGTGTCAGCGGTAGGCGCGGGCCTGGAGTTCGAAGAGTTCGCGGTACGTGCGCCGGTCGGCCATCAGTTCGGTGTGGCTGCCCGCCTCGAGGACCCGGCCGTGTTCGAGGACCACGATCAGGTCGGCCGAGCGCACGGTGGAGAAGCGGTGCGAGACGAACAGCGTGACCGCTCCCCGCTCGCGCGCGGCCTGTCCGGCGGAGTCGCCGAACCGTTCGAACAGTGCGGCCTCGGCGGCGGCGTCGAGGGCGGCCGCCGGTTCGTCGAGCAGCATGAGCAACGGCTCCGGCCGGACCAGGCAGCGGGCGAGACCGAGGGTCTGCCACTGGCCGCCGGAGAGTTCGGCGCCGTCGCCGTAGCTGCGGCCGACCAGCCCGTCCAGGCCGCCGGGCACCTGTTCGACGATCCGCTCGGCCCGGGCCCTGGCCAGCGCGGCGGTGAGTGCGGCGTCGTCGTGGAGCGCGGCGAGCGCACCGACCCCGACGTTCTCCCGCAGCAGCAGCTCCAGCCGGGCGAAGTCCTGGAAGAGCGGGGCGACCCGGGCGGACCACTGCTCGGCGGAGAGCTCCCGCAGGTCCACCCCGTCCACCAGGATCCGGCCGCTGGTGGGCCGGTAGAGCCCGCACAGCAGCTTGACCAGGGTGCTCTTGCCGGCGCCGTTCTCCCCGACCAGGGCGACGGTGGCGCCGGGCGGAAGCAGCAGGTCCACCCCGTCCAGTACCGGGCGGTCGCTGCCGGGGTAGCGGAACCCGACGGACTCGAAGCGGATGCCCCGTTCGAGGCGGGCCGGGACCGTCCCGTCGCCGCCGGGGCGGACCATGGCCGCCGACCGGCCGCGCAGTTCGGCCATCCGTTCCGCCATCCGTCCGGCCCCCTGGAGCACCGTGAGGAGTCCGAGCGCGCTGGCCACCTGGACGCTCACCTGCACGGCCAGGGTGATCACCAGGACCACGTCACCGGCGCCGGCCCGGCCGTCCACGGCCTGCCGGAGGACCAGCAGGACGGCGCCGCCGTAGGCGGCCGCGAAGACCAGCTGGCCCGCGGCGCGCAGCAGCGCTCCGCTCAGGTGGCCGCGCCGGAGCTCGGCGGTGGTGGCCTGCCAGGCGGTCCGGTGCCGGACGAGGAGTTCCTCCTCGGTGCCGCACAGGCGCAGCTCCTTGACCGCGGTGGCGGTGGTCCCGAGGGTGAGCAGGTGCCGGGTCAACCTGATCCGGGGGGCGGTCCGCTCCTTGGCCCGCTCCACCCGGTCCTGGGCCCGGCGGCCGAGCAGCACGGGGGCCACCGCGGCCAGCGGGAGCAGTACCAGCCACGGGTCGAGGGTGGCCAGGATGGCGGTGGTGACCACGGTCTGCACCGCCAGGCCGCCGAGTTGGAGCAGGGCCTCCAGGGCGGCCCGGGTGCGGGGCAGGTCCTCCCGGACGAGCACCAGGGTGTCGGCGAACTCCGGACTGTCGAAGGTCTCGAGGCCCTGGGTGCCGTTGGAGAGCTTCAGCAGTTCGGCCTGGAGCGCGGCCTCCTCCAGCTCGCCCAGCTCGAAGTAGAGCAGGTGGGCGAAGTGGCCGAGCATCAGCTCGGCGAGGAGCAGGGCGATCGCCGCCAGGGCGAGCCGGGCGGCGGTGCCGGGATCGTGGCCGAGCGCGGCGTCGGTGAAGCCGCGCAGCACCAGGGCCACGGCGGGGGTGGCCAGGTAGCCGGCGAGGAGCAGGGCCATGGCGCCGAACAGCCGTCCCCGGCTGCCGCGCAGGGCCATGCCGAGCAGCAGGGCAGCGGTGGATCTCATCCGGTCGCCTCCAGCAGGGTGTCGTCCTCGGCCCGGTCCGCGAACCTGCGGGCCTGCAGGTGGAACAGCTCGGCGTACCGGCCGCCGGCCGCCAGCAGTTCGTCGTGGCTGCCCTGTTCGGCCACCCGGCCGTCTTCGAGGACCACGATCCGGTCGGCCCGCCGGACGGTGGAGAAGCGGTGCGAGATGATCACGCTGGTCAGTCCGGCGGTGGTGGTGAGGAAGCGGTCGAAGAAGTCGACCTCGGCCCGGACGTCGAGCTGGGCGGTGGGCTCGTCCAGGATCAGCAGCTCGGCCCCGGCCTCGACCGCGTACAGCGCCCGGGCCAGCGCGAGGCGCTGCCACTGGCCGCCGGAGAGGTCCTGGCCGCCCTCGTACTGGCCGCTGAGCACGGTGTCGAGGCCGTCCGGCAGCGCGTCCACCACCTCCCGGGCCCCGGCCCGGTCGACCGCGCGCTCGACCGCGGCCGCGGCCTCGGCGCCGTGGAGCCGGCCCGGGGCGCCGAGCACGATGTTGTCGCGGGCGGTCAGCTCGTACCGTACGTAGTCCTGGAAGATCGCCGCGATCCGGCGCTGCCAGGCCTTCCGCCGGCCACCGGTCGGCTCGACGCCGCCGACCGTGATCCGGCCGCCGACCGGGGTGTAGAGGCCGGTGAGGAGTTTGACCAGGGTGGTCTTGCCGGCGCCGTTGAAGCCCACCACGGCGGTGGAGGTGCCGGCCGGTATCTCCAGGTCCAGGCCGCGCAGCACGGGCCGCCCGGCCTCGCCGTAGTGGAAGTCGACCTGCTCGAAGCGGACCGTCCCGGTCGGCTCCGGCCCCTCGCCGCCCTCGGGCGGTGCGGCCGGTCCCGAGACCAGCTGCTCGAACTCCAGCATCGAGTGGTACGCCTGGACGCCGAACTGGGTCTGGGTGTCGCTCTCCGGGAAGTACACGCCGAACCGCATCGGGATCAGCACCGCCTGGACGGCGAGCGCGAGACCGAGCAGGCTCAGCCGCCCTTCGCCGGCGGCCCCGGCCAGGATCAGGAACACCCCGGCGCCGCCGGCGAGACCGGCCAGCGTGAAGCCGACGAACGGCCAGAACAGGATGCGCCGCCGCCCCTCCCACAGCCGGTCGAGGTAGGCCCGGCTCTCCGCGTCGTGCCGCCGGACGAACCAGCCGATCAGGCCGAGCACCCGGATCTCCTTGGCCATCGCCGGGCCGGAGGCGGCCGTGCGCAGGTACGCCAGTTCGCGGCGGTTGTCCGCCAGCCCCTTCCACAGCCCGGCGAACCGGCCGAGGGAACCGCGCTGGCCGAACCGGATGACCAGCGCGGTCACCCCGGCGAGCAGCCCGGCGACCGGGCCGAGGGCCAGGCCCACCAGGGCGACGGCCCCGGCCAGTTGGGCGTAGCGGGCGAGCAGCGAGAGGGTGCCGGCCACCGCGTCGCCGGGGGTGGAGGTGACCCGGTCGAAGGCGGTCCGGGTGTCGCTCAGCAGGTTCAGCGTCCGCTGCTCCTCCAGCGCGGCCAGCGGGGCCTCGGTGACCGAGCGGGCCATCAGGCGGCGGACGCAGTAGCCGTCCACGCGGCGGGCTATCAGCTCGCTCAGTACTTTCTGGAAGGGGGCCAGCACCTGCTGGAGCACGAACGCGCCCAGGGCCAGTGCGAACGCCTCGGCGACCCCGTTCCAGCCGGCTCCCTCGGCGCCCAGCGCGTCCGGGAGCCGGTCCAGGGCGAGGCTGGTGCCGTAGACGAAGCCGAGCGGGAGCAGGCCGAGTGCGGCGTTGAACAGGACGGTGAGCGTGACGGTCGGCAGTCCGGCCCGGGGCAGCAGCCGGAGCACCGGCAGCCAGCGGTGGGCCCGCCGGCCGAGGAAGCCGCTCGACGCGGGTCCCGACGGGGGTGTGGTCAACTCCGGTCCCCTCAGGCGGCCGTGGCCGGGGCGAAGCCGCGCTCGATCAGGGCCAGGGTGCGGAAGTCGTCCACCGTCACCTGGTCGAGGTCGACCGGGCGGCCGGAGACCTGTTCCAGCAGGTAGATGAACTCCAGGAAGTCGAGGGAGCTGATCAGTCGGGCCTCGATCAGGTCGGTGTCGGGCAGGAGCTCCTGGTCGAGCTCGGGGTTCTTCTGCCGGATCCACTCGACGATGCGCTGCATGGTGTTCCTCCGTTGACGGGGTGTTGAGGTGGGGTCAGTACTGGGCGTCCGCGCGCAGGCGGGCCAGCAGCTCGGCGGCGGGCCGCACCGCGCGGACGGCCCCGCAGCCGGTGCCGGCGTAGTGGGCCAGGTGGCCGATCTCGCCGGTGGTCCGGACGGTCGGGGCGGTGGCCGCGCCGCGTACCACGGGGTGGCGGACGCCGTCCTCGGTCAGCCAGGCGACCACCGCCCTCGGCGGCGGGTCGGCCGCCGAGGTGACCGGTCCGGCGAGGACCCGGTGCGGGCGACCGGGCCAGCCGAGGCCGAACCGGTCGGTGACGAGGGTGTCCTCGGCCCGGGCCGCGGCCAGGGCGCGCTGGTAGTCGGGGTGGGCGTCGGACTCTGCGGCCGCCACGAACAGCGTGCCGATCAGCGCGCCGTGCGCACCGGCCGCCGCCGCCTCGCGCAGCCGACGGCCGTCGGCCACCCCGCCCGCCACCAGCAGCGGCAGGTACGGACCGTCCGCACGGACCCGGGCGAGCAGGTCGCGGGTGGTCGTCCCGCCCAGGTGGCGGCCACCGGCGGCCACCCCTTGCAGGGCGAGCACGTCGGCGCCGAGCCGGGCGGCGGCGGCCGCCTCGGCGGCGCTGCCGACCTGGACGAGCAGCAGGTGCCCGGCGGCCCGGACGGCGGCGGCCGCGTCGGCCGGCGGGAGCCCGAAGCTGTTCACCACCAGCGGCCGGTCGGCCGCTCCGAGGGCGGCGGCGAGCTGTCCGGCCAGCCGGGGGCCCATCAGTTCGGGCACCAGGCCGACCGCGTACCGGCGCCGGGTGCGCCGTGCGGTCTCCCGGACCAGCCGGGCCACCTGCCCGGGTGCCGAGCGGTAGCAGGCGACGGTGCCGAGGCCGCCGGCCTCGCTGACCGCGGCGGCCAGCGCGGGCCCGGCCACCCCGCCCATCCCGGCCTGCACCACCGGGAAGTCCACGCCGAGTGCGCGGGCCCCGATGGCCAGCCGGGCGGCGGGCGCCCGGCTCATCGATCCGGGCGCTCGGCTCACCGCTCCGGCGGCCCCGCTCACCGCTCCGGGTGCTCGGCCCGCACGGTGCGCACCCGCTCGAGGGCGCGGTCGGCGTCGCCGTGGGCGAGGAGCATGGCGTGCACCCAGCGCTCGACCCCGAAGGCCGTGCAGGCGCTGTGCGCGGTGGCTCCGGCCGAGGTGAGCGCGAGGCGCTCGCCGAAGAAGTTGCGGTGCCGGTTGACCGAGGCGATCGCGGTGCCGTCCGGCGCGGTGAACTCGTACTTCACGGGGTCGAGCCGGGTGAGCCTGGCCCGCGAGCCGTCCTTGTCGAAGAAGGGGTCGTTGGCCGGTTCGAAGCCGAGCTCCAGGCCGAGCCGCCCGGCCAGGCCGAGGATCAGCTCCTTGGAACGGTCGAGGTGTTCACGGGCGCCCTCCTGGGTGCCGACGTAGAGCACCTCGCGCATGTGGAAGCCCCAGAGCCGGCGCAGGCCCTCGTAGTGGGTCTCGTTGCGGAAGCACCGGCCCACGGCGGTCAGCCGCAGGCCCTCGCCGACCTCGGCGCCCTCGAGGGAGAGCAGCAGGCCGTAGCAGGTGGCGGAGGGCAGCATGTAGCCGGTGGCCGGGGTGGCGTCGGCGGGCAGCTGCCCCACGTCGGTGCCGGAGGACAGCGCGGTCACCGCGGCGTCGTCGAACCGGGCGGCCGCGATGCCCAGGTGCGGGAAGTTGCGGAAGTAGTCGAGCCGGGCCAGTGCCTGGGCGGGCAGCAGCGGCGGGCCGAGCACCGGCTGGCCGGAGAGCTCGTCGGCGATCGTGGTGAACAGCTGGTCGAGCTCCTGGAAGAGCCGGGCCCGGTCCGGGTCGAGGACCACCAGGCCGGGGCCGGGGTCGCGCAGGGTGGGGGTGGGAAGCGTCGTGGTCATGGTGTACGGGTCTCCTGACGGCGGGTCGGCGAGCGGGAGGCGCGGTCTCGGGACGGCAGGTCGGCGAGCGAGGGGCGCGGTCTCAGGACGGCAGGTCGGCGAGTGAGAGGCGCGGTCTCAGAACGGCAGGTCGGCGAGCGGGCAGCGCGGTCTCAGGCGAGGACGCCGATCCGGCGGTAGAAGCTGTAGGTGCGGCCGGCGATCTTCGCGTGTGCCTCGGCCCGGGACGGGTGGGCCAGTACCCGGGCCCGGAAGCCCAGCGGGTCGGGGACGCCGGCCGAGCGGTACGCCTCCACGCTGTAGAGCTGCTGGAGCGTCAGGTCGATGTACCCCTGGACGTACTCGGCCGCGGCCGTCAGCTCCTTCTGGTCGCCGTTGGCGAGCAGCCGGTCGTGGAAGGCCCGCACCAGCTGGCAGCCGAAGGCGATGTGCCGGGACTCGTCCTGGTGGTGGATGCGGTTGATCGCCCGGATCGTCTCGGGCAGCGAGTCGTCCGCCGCCATCCTGGCGTTGAAGTGGTCGACGATCTGCTCGAAGATCAGGATCCGGCTGAAGACGATGAAGTTCTCGAACTCCGCGGACAGTTCCGCTCCGCGCGGGAAGGCCATGGTCAGGTCCGGGAAGATCCGGCCGCCGTAGCGCAGGCAGAACTCTGCGAAGAACCACATGTGCTCGTTCTCCTCCCCCACGAAGTGGTGGAAGAAGCGGGTCGGCACCTCGAAGCCCGGCTGGTGGATGCGGTTGACCACCTCCAGGATCAGTTCCCGGATGCCGTGCACGTTCAGGCTGTAGAAGTTGACGCTCTCCCACCTGCCGAGCTCGCGCAGCTGGTCCTCGGTCAGTTCCTCCGCCAGGCCGGTGCCGTGCAGGCTGAGCAGCTCGTCGCTCATCCACTTGGCGCCCGGCTCGATCGCCTCGGGCCAGTCGAAGGTCTTGTAGGGGTTGTAGTACTCGTTCTCGGCGGCTTCGGTGAGCCGCTCGACCGCGGCCTCGACCTCACGGTCCCAGAGCAGGGCGGACGACATGCGCGAGTTCCTCTCGGTGGTCAGCGACCGGTGCCCTCGGCGAGCAGGTCACCGTCGGGGGTACGGATGCGGTAGTGGTGCGGGGCGATGACGTCGGTCCGGCCGGCCAGGGCGGCCACCACGGCACGGTGCAGGGCGGCCGGATCGGCGGTGGCGGCCTCGGGCTCGACCTCGACCTCGGCGAGCAGACGGGGGGCGTCCTGCCCCTCCTCCGCGACGGTGACCGTCGCCTTGCCGCCGGCGGCCCGGGCCACCAGCTCGACGACGGCGGTCCGGTCGAACCAGCAGGCGTCGAGGAAGGTCCAGCCTTCGGGCCGGGCCACCGCCTCGGCCGCCTCCCGCACGTCCACCGCGCCGTGCACGCTCTCCACCAGCAGGTGCTCCATCGCGAGCAGCAGCCGCTCGATCACCGGCCGGGGCAGGAAGGCGGTGTCCGCCATCAGGTAGAGGTGCAGGGTGTCCGGCGCGTAGGTGGCGTGGACGAAGTACTTGGCGTCCTGCCGGGGCCAGGCCCCGATGAACTCGACCGTGCTGCGCCGGGCCAGCTCGCGGAGCTGCTCCGGTGATCCGTCGGTCTCCGGCAGGGCCTCCCAACGGTCCTTCATCCGCACGTCGTTGAAGAAGGAGGAGAGGTCGAGCGCCACGCCGCGGTCGTGCTGCACCTCGGTGTGCACCTGGTCCATCGACGGCGGGTGGTACTCGCCGTAGCGGTAGGCGGACATGCTCGGCAGGAAGCAGCGGCGGACGGCTTCCTCGAAGGTGCCGCCGGCCAGGCCGAGGACGAACAGGGCGTTCTCGGTCTGCGCCCCCAGCATGTCGCGCAGCCGGGGTTCGTTCCGGTTGCCCGCGATCAGCTGGAGCACGGCGGTGTCGTGCCCGGAGTGGGCGGCGATCACCGCGGCGGCGGCGGTGAGCAGCACGGTGCTGGTGCTCACCTCGCAGCGGGTGGCGAGCGCCTCGGCCGCCACCGCGGCGGCCGGGGAGTCGAGGCGCAGCCGGACGAACCGCTCCGGGTCCTCCTGCTCCTCGACGCCGGGCCGCCGCGGGAAGTCGAAGTGCGAGCGTGGCACCTGGGTGAGCGTGCGCCGCCAGTGGTCGAGCGAGGCCCGGCCGCGGGCCGCGCCCTCGCCCTCCTGCTGGAACCGTGCCTGGTCGAGCGGGAACCAGTCCACCGGGTCGAGCCGGCCGCCGGCGAACAGTTCGGTCAACTCCCTTTCGAGGACGCGGATGCCGAAGAAGTCGGTGGTCTGGTGGGAGATCACCAGGAGCAGCCAGGCCGGCCCGCCGTCGTGTTCGAGGACCGCGTACCGCATGCCGAATTCGGCCGCGTGGTCGAACGACCGATTGGCCAACGCCTGGGCCTGCTCAAGTGCTTGAGCATGCGTCAGGTCTCCTCCGGCAGGACGCACGTCCACCGACACCTCGCCCTCGCCGTGGACCCGCTGGCTCGGACCCCGGGGACCGTCGGCGAAGGTGGTGCGCAGTGCCTCGTGCCGGTGGACCAGCGCGCTGATGACGGCCACCACCTGCTCGGTGGTGTGGCCGGCCGGTACGGGGATCGCCCGGGGGATGTTGAAGTAGTGGTCGTCCGGGCCCAGCCACTTGATGGACTTCCAGATGGCGTGCTGCCCCCAGGTGAGGGGCGTGGCTCCGGAGCGGAGACCGTGGAAACGTACTCCTTCTGTACGCACGTGCTGTTCGGATGAATTCGGCATCGGCACCTCGTATGGACACGACGAATTCCCCTCCCGGGCGGTGGACCCGGGAGGCGTGGGGAGTTTCGGGAATGAATCGTGGAGCAGTGCGAGAGACTTCCGGTGCGGAGTCGCAACGGCCTTTATGAGGCCCGTACGGCACGACTCGAAGGCACCTTCGACCACAGGGTCCGCTTCCCTGCCGGCGGACGGTCGAGTTTCACGGAAATCGCCGAGCAGCCCCCGTTGGATGATCAGCTTCCAGCGAGCAAGCTAGCAAGCCCCTCACGGCTTTGTCTAGACCAATCTGGAGTCGCCGATCATCCCTGATCAGCCATCCCTCGCCCCGATCAAGCGAACTGACGTCTCATCATCCGAACACTTCCCGAGATCCCTTGCCCCGCCGCCGGAGCGACTGGCAGGCTGACCCGGCCGACCACGGGGGCGGCGCCGAGTCGTGCGCACAGCACCTGCGGCATCCCTTTCCGCGGAATGGCACACCCTTCTCCCCAGCCATTCCCGGCCTTTTCAGCAGGCCGCGCGGAGGACGAATCCCATGGGCAAGGTATACGAACAGATCGATTCCGACCTGCGTGCGTTCATCGAGAAACAGCCGATGTTCTTCGTGGCCACCGCACCGGCCGAGGGCGGCCGGGTCAACGTCTCCCCCAAGGGCTACTCCGACACCTTCGCCGTCCTCGACGAGCGCACCGTGGCCTACCTCGACCTCGACGGCAGCGGCATCGAGACGGTCGCCCATCTGCGCGAGAACGGCCGGATCACCGTGATGTTCTGCAGCTTCGACCGGCGCGCGCTGATCCTTCGGCTCTACGGCACCGGCCGCGTGGTCACCCCGCACGACGCCGAATTCCCGGACCTGCTCGCCCGGTTCGGCCCCCACCCCGGGGTGCGCTCGGTCATCGTCGTCGACTGCGAGCGGATCTCCGACTCCTGCGGCTGGGGCGTCCCCCGGATGTCCCTCGACGAGGAGCGCAGCACGCTCGACCGCTGGGCCGTGCGGCAGGACGTCCAGAAGACGCGCGACTACCGGGCCAAGCACAACCGCACCAGCATCGACGGCATCCCCGGCCTCGCCGCGGGCGAGACCGACCCGGCGACGGTCCACTCCTGAGCGGGGCCGGGTGGCGCCGCCGTACCTTGTGCCCGACGGGGCGTCGGGCACAAGGTACGGCGGCGGGAGCCGAACGAATACAGGTCAGGGCTTGCACTTGAGCGTGAACGTCATGGTGTCCGAGGCGTCGCCCGCCACCACGCTCGCAAACACCTTCGGAGCGGGGGCGGTGGCCGCCGCGCGCGGGGCGGACTTCGCCACGAATGTCGTCTCGGTGGTGGGGGCCGTGAACTTCACCACGGGGTTGCTCGACTTGGTGGAGGAACTCCACCTGACCGTTGTGTCCCCGGTTCCGGTCCCGGTGAGCGTGGCCTTGAACGTGACGCTCTGCGCCACGGAACAGTCGACGTCCACGGCGGGCGTGGTCGACGCGCTCGTGATGTCCACATCCGAAATGTGGACGGGTGTGACGCGGGCCGGCTTGGTGCAGTTGACCGACTGCTGGTTCTTGTTCTTCTTTCCCCCGCCGAACTCCACGTGGTACGTACCCTTCTTGACGTCCTGTTCGGTGAACGCGCCCTGCTGGTCGACGGCGGTGTTGATGTTCTCCGCACCTACAATCTTCACCTTCTGGTTCGGCGTGAACCCGGTGAGGATGATGTCGTACTCACTGGCGCTCGAGCCGTTCTCCAGCTTGCAGGCCGGAGCCAGCGGAGCCGCTGCCGGCGCGTCGGAGACCTGTTCGGCCGAGGCGGCGTGGGCCAGGGCCGGGGCCAGGGCCACCGAGGCGACCGCGAGGGGCGTGAGGAGTGTGTAGCGAAGGTGCCGGTTCATGCGTTTCCCTCCTTGCCGGGAAAGCACTGCTGGTGAGGACGAACAAGGATCCCGGTGGAGTGCGGTCCGTAGTCGCGGCGCCCTGTGGCGAGCTGGCGGGGAGGGCGGAGAAGGCGACCAGGGCGCCCGGTCCACGCCGCGCCCGTTCCACCCGCGCGACGGGCTCTTTCCTGGTTCGCTCTGTGCCATGGATGTGTCCTTCCTTCAGGCTAGCGCCGAGGGAGGGAGGAAGCACGCCGAACCGGCCACGGAGGGCCGCCGCAGGCCGTGACCGTCCCCTCTCGGGACGGCCACGGCGGACGAAACTCCTACGACGGTCGAGAGGGGCTACTTGCCCGTTCCTCCCAGGTGCGCCGCCCACGGGTAGTAGACGTAGTCGAACGCCGCCGGCGCGCCGGTGATCCTGTTGCCGAGCCACACGTCGTTCGTCAGCTGGATGCCGGAGAACATCGGGGTCGTCTCGTCGTGCAGCTTCTTCTCCATCCGCACGACCAGCCCGGCGCGGGTCTTGTCGTCCTTCTCGGCGACCGCCTTCGCGTAGAGGTCGTCGATGCCGCTGTAGCCCGACTGGTTGAAGGAGCCGCCGGACACCGCGGTGATGCCCAGCCAGTCGAGCGGGTTGGGGATGTTCGGCCAGAACTGCGTGTACAGCAGGTCGGTGTCGCCGCGCGTCGCCGGGTCGTACAGGTAGTTCGAGTAGCCGGTCGCGGGGACGACGTTCAGCTTGAAGTTCAGGCCGATCCTGTCGGCCGCGTCCTTGATTCCGACGCCGAGCTGCTGCGTCTCCGCCTGCTGCGGAACGACGAGGCTGATCTGCTTCGCCTTCACGTCGGCCGGAACGCCGGCGAGCAGCTTCTTCGCCTCCTCGAGCTTCGGGGTGCCGTCGGTCCTGACCGAGTCGGCGTACGTGGTCAGCTCGTCCTTCGCGAAGCCGTAGACGGCCGGGACGGTCTGCAGCGAGGCGGGGGTGCCCTCACCGCCGTAGACCTGCTTGCCGATGCCCTTCCAGTCGATGGCCGTCTGGAGCGCCTTGCGCACGTCGGCGTTGCCCATCGCGCCCTTCGTGTTCGCGACGACGAGCGTGACGGCGAGCGGCGCGGGACCCGAGTGGAGCTTGCCCGCCGGGGATGCCTTCAGCTGCGCCAGCGCGGCCGTCGGCGGCTGGTACGTTCCGTCGATCTGGCCGGAGAGCAGGCCGGAGGTGATCGCGGAGTCGTCGGTCAGGAAGGTGAAGTCGATGTTCTTCACCTTCAGCGGCAGCTCCTTGTTCCAGTAGCCGTCGTAGCGGCTCGCGCTGATCGACTGACCCCGCGTCCACTTGGCGAACTTGTAGGGGCCGGTGCACATGACGCCGACGTCGGGCGTGCCGACCTTCTTGCCGTGCTGCTCGTAGAACTTCTTCTGGACGACGACACCGGCGTAGCTCGCCAGTTCGTCGTTGAAGAGGTGGTCGGGCTGCTTGAGCCTGACGGTCACCTCCGCGGCGCCCGTCTTCGCGATCGAGGCGACGTTCCGGTACAGGTAGCCGTAGAAGCCCGTCCTGTCCGTCAGGTTGTGGTTCATGCTCCACACGACGTCGTCGGCGGTCATCGGCGAGCCGTCCCAGAAGGTGACGCCGTCGCGGAGCTCGTAGACCCAGGTCTTCGGGTCGGGGTTCGTGTACGAGGTCGCCAGATTGGGCTTGATCCTGAAGTCGGGCGTCTGGACGAACAGGGTCTCGCACATGTTCGAGTTGATCATGTTCGGCGTGTAGTCGGCCGCGTGGAAGGGGTCGACGGTCTGCGGCTCGCCCTGGAAGACGTTCCAGGTGATCTTGTCCACCGAGCCCTTGCCCTGCGGCGTGAAGGTGGTCAGCGCGTCGGAGGACTCGGTGCCCCCGGTGCCGGTGGTGCCGCCTCCTCCGGAGCAGCCGGACAGTACGAGGGCGCTGGTGACGACGACGGCGAGTGCGACTGTCCGTCTGCGCGGGCGGGGTGCGTTCATGGCGCGACTCCTGGTCAGTGTCGGGCGGTGAGGGTTTCGGGGTCCCATCCGGTGCGCGGGACGCTGTCGCGCAGCAGGCGGGTGTAGGGGTGCGAGGGGTTGTCGAGCACGTCGGCGGTGGGCCCTTGCTCGACGACGGCGCCATGACGCATGACGATCGTGTCGTCGGTGACCTGGCGGATGACGGCGAGATCGTGGCTGATGAACAGGTAGCTCACGCCACGCTCGCGCCGGATGTCCGAGAGCAGATTGAGGATCTGCGCCTGGATCGAGACGTCCAGGGCGGACACGGCCTCGTCGAGGATGAGGACGTCCGGATCCGCGGCGAGCGCGCGGGCGATGGCGACGCGCTGGCGCTGCCCTCCGGACAGTGCCCTCGGCAGTGCCGCGAGCTGCCGGTCGTCGAGTCCGACGAGCCCGGCGAGTTCGCTCACCCGCTTCCTGGTCTCCTCGCGGCCGAGCCGGGCGTGCACGCCGACGACTTCCGCGAGGCAGTCGCCGACGCGCTGGCGGCGGTCGAGCGAGGTGTACGGATCCTGGAAGACGATCTGGACGTCCCGGCCCCGCCGGCGGCGGCTGCGGGCGGAACGCGCCGGCCGGGTGCGGTCCTCGCCCCGGACCGTGATGCGGCCGCCGGAGGGACGCTCGAGGCCGATGATCATCCGGGCCGTGGTCGTCTTGCCGGAGCCTGACTCGCCGACGATGCCGAGGGACCCGCCCGGGGCCAGGGAGAAGCTCACGTCGGCGACCGCGGTCGCCCGGGCACGCCCCTGACCGAACGTCTTGGTCAGGTGCTCGACCACGAGCAGGGGTTCGGTCATCGCTGGACCTCCTCGTTCGAAGCGGTGACGGCGGGCGCCGGCGGCGTCATCCGGCCGTGCAGCCCGGGCATCCGGACGCACCGGGTCCGTCCCTCGCCGATCTGCAGCAGGGGCGGCACCCCCGCCGTGCACTCTTCCTCGGCGAAGCGGCAGCGCGGGGCGAACGCGCAGCCGTCCGGCGCCTCGTACGCGGTGGTGGGGTGACCGGCGATGGCGGGCAGCCGCTCGACGCGCCGGTCGATCTCGGGGCGCGCCTGCACCAGTGCGGCGGTGTAGGGGTGGAGCGGGTCCTCGTGCAGTCGCCTCGACGTCTGACGCTCCATCACCTGGCCCGCGTACAGGACGATCGTCTCGTCGCACACGGCGCCGGCGAGCTCCAGGTCGTGCGTGATGAAGAGCATCGCCATGCCGTACTCGCGCTGCATGCGCCGCAGGATCGCCATCACCTCCGCCTGGGTGGTGACGTCGAGCGCGGTCGTCGGCTCGTCCGCGAGGATGAGCCGGGGGCGTGCGGCGACCGCGGCGGCGATCATGACGCGCTGCAGGAGACCGCCGGAGAGCTCGTGCGGATACTGCCGCAGCCGGCGCTCCGGGTCCGGGATCCCGACCTCGGCGAGCAGTTCCTGCGCGCGCTTGCGGGCGGCGGCCTTCGGCATCCTGTCGTTGACGCGCATCGCCTCGGTGAGGAAGTCGCCGATCGTGCGGACGGGGTTGGTGTGGGCCCGGGCGTCCTGGAAGATCATCGCGACGTCCTCGGCCCGGTAGGACCGCAGGGCCTCGGCGCGCAGGTCGAACACGTCGGCGCCGTCGAAGCGGACACCGCCCCGTACGTCGGCGCCGTCGGGGAGCAGGCGCGCGAGGGTGCGCACCGTCATCGACTTGCCGGAGCCGGACTCGCCGACCAGGCCGAGCGTGCTGCCGCGGTCGAGCGAGAACGAGACGTCGCGCAGCACGGTGCGCGGCTCGCCCGCGACCGGCAACCGGACCGTCAGGCCCTCGACTTCGAGAAGTGCGTTCACGAGCGTGCCTCCCAGCGCTCCGTGAGCCGGTCGCCGAGCACGTTGACGGCTCCGACCGTGAGGACGACGAGCGCGCCGGCGTACAGCGCTTCCTGCGGGTGCTGCTGGAGCACCCCGGCCATGCCGGTGCCGACCATCGCGCCCCAGTCCGAGGTCGGCGGCTGCACCCCGAGGCCGATGAAGGAGAGACCGGCGAGGTCCATGAGCGCGAACCCGAAGGCGAGGGTGGCGTTGGCGACGATCAGCCCGCTCACGTTGGGCAGGATGTGCCCGAGCGCGATCCGCAGCCCGTGCACGCCCTGGACCCGCAGCGCCGCGATGTAGGGCAGGTTCCGCTCCCGCAGCGCCGCGCTGCGCACGATCCGTGCGATGTACGGGACGTAGGCGACGGACAGCGCCACGACGGCGGCCGGCAGACCGGAGCCGAACAGGGCGGTCGCGAGGATGGCGAGGAGCAGACCGGGGAAGGCGAACACGGCGTCGACGACGCGCACCACCATCTGGTCGAACCAGCCGCCGAACCACACGGCCGCGAGCGCGAGGACCGTCCCGAGGAGCGTCGAGAGCGTCACGACGAGGAACGGTCCGATCAGCGCGGTGCGCGAGCCGGTGACGAGCCGGGAGAGCAGATCGCGTCCGCTCGCGTCGGTGCCCAGCAGATGCGCACCGCTCGAACCCTGGTACGCGCCGGAGAGGTCGACGGCGTTCGGGGCCTGGGGCGAGACGACCGGCGCGAGCAGGGCGCAGACGGCGACGAGCCCGAGGAGCCCGAGCGCGACCCAGCCGGACAGGCCGATGCCCCGGGTGCCGCGTGCGCGCCGGCCGGCCTTGCGGGCTCCGATGCGGCGAACCGCCGCTGTTGCGCTCATGAGTCCTTCTTCCCGATCGACACGCGCGGGTCGAGCAGTGTGTAGGCGATGTCGATGAGGGTGTTCAGCACGATGAAGGCGGTGACGTACACCAGGCAGATCGCCTGGACGACGGGGAAGTCCTTCTGCTGGACCGATCCGACGAGGAACTGGCCGAGTCCGCCGAGCTGGAAGACCTGTTCCACGACGACGCTTCCGGCGATCAGGCCCGCGATCGTGAGCCCGGCGACGGTGAGCACCGGCATCGCGGCGTTGCGCATCACGTGCCGGCGCACGACGGTCCGGCGGGGCAGGCCGCGGCTGATCGCCGTCTGCACGTGATCGGCGGAAAGCTCCGCACGGACCGCGGTCTGGGCGAGGCGTGCGACGAACGCGACGGACGCGAGCGCGAGGGCGAGCGACGGGAGAACCAGGTGGTGGATCCGGTCGAATCCGCCGCTGCCGGCGCCGAACACCGGGAACCACTCCAGCTGGACGGCGAAGACGACGATCAGCACGACCGCGCCGACGAAGGTGGGCACCGCCATGACGCCCGTCGCGCCGGCCATGGCCGACCGGGACAGCCGGCCGGGCTTGAGGCCGGCGAGCGTGCCGATGAGCAGACCGAGTACGAGGACGATCGCCGCGGCCATGACGACGAGCAGCGTGGTCACCGAGGTGCGGCTGCCGACCAGCGAGGACACCGGCTGGTTGTAGATGATCGAGGTGCCGAGGTCGCCGTGCAGCACGCCGCCCAGCCACCTCAGGTACTGCTGCCCGACGGAGTCGTCGAGGTGGTACTCGGTCTTGATCGAGGCGATGGCCTCGGGGCTCATCGTGCGACCGTGCGTGAGATAGGTGAGGGGGCTGCCCGGTGCGGCGTAGAGCGCTCCGAAGACGACCAGGCTCGCGATGAGCAGGGTCGCCACCAGCCCCGCGACGCGCACGGCGACGAACCGCACGATCGCCCCGACGGGCCGCTTCTTCGGCTTCGTCTCCCCCGGCTCCGTCTCCTCCGACGGCACGGGCGCCGTCATGATCACGTCGCTCATCGGTTCGCCTCCGGCTGTGCGTGATGGACGACGCGGCCGCCCACGACCGTCCGCAGCACGCGCGTGTCGAGCAGTTCCTCGAGCGGCCGGGCGAAGATGTCCCGGTCGAGCACGATGAAGTCGGCGTAGAGCCCTTCGGCGATCCGTCCGTGCAGGTGCTCGGAGCGGCTGGCCCAGGCGGCGTCGCGCGTGGCGTGCACGACGGCGTCCGCCAGCGGCAGGGCGTAGTGCGCGAGGTTGGCGGGCAGCGACGGGTCGAGGGCCGAGCGCCGGGTCGCCGCGATGAACATGTTGGGCAGCGGGGCGTGCGGCGAGGCCGGCGAGTCGGTGCCGAGTACGAGGGTGGCTCCGGCGTCGGTCATCTCGGGCCACGGGAAGCCCCGGTCGACCCGCTCGTCGCCGAGCACGCGTCGCCAGTTGTCCTGTAGGGCGGGATCGGCGTGCACGGGCTGCATGCTCGCCGTGATGCCGAGGGCCGCCAGGCGGTCGATGTCCGCGGCGTCGACGACTTCGAGGTGCTCGATGCGGTGGCGGCGCTCCTTGGGGCCGTTGACCGTGACGGCGTGCTCGACGGCGCCGATCGCGACGCGGGTCGCCTCGTCGCCGATGGCGTGCATGGCCACCTGCAGGCCGGCCGCGTCCGCCGCGGCCACCACGGGGGCGAGTTCGGCGAGGCTCCAGATCGGGTCGGCGTTCGTGCCGTCCGCGTAGGGCTTGCCGAGGGACGCGGTGCACCCGTCGACGGTGCCGTCGACCATGACCTTGATGCCGGTCACGCGCAGGAACGGGGTCGAGTGGTGCGCGGCGAGTTCGACGACGCGCTCCACCTGGGCGAGGTTCTTCGCCTCGTCGCCGGTGGGCTGGACCCGCCAGAACGCGCCGATGCGGGTGGTGAGGGCTCCCGCCGCGTCGGCGCGGCGCATCGCCGCGTAGTCGTCCTCGCCCAGCGCCATGTCGGTCGAGCCGACGATCCCGGACTCGGCGTACGCCGCGAGGGCGACCGCGAGGGCCTCGTCGCGGTCGGCGTCGGTGGTGAAGCCGTCGAGCACCGGCCACACGAGGTGGTGCATGGCGGTCTCGTCGACCAGGCCGGTGGCCGCGCCCCGCTCGTCGCGGTGGACGGTGCCGCCGGGCGGCGAGGCGGTGGCGTCGTCGATGCCGACCTCGTCGAGTGCCGCCGTGTTCAGCCAGATCGAGTGGAAGTCGTAGGCCTGCGCGTAGACGGGCCGGTCGGCGACGACGGCGTCGAGCATGCCGCGGTCGGGGGCGCCGCCCGGGATGTCGCCGTGTTTCCATCCGGTGGCGAGCACGCGGGGTGCGTCCGGGTTCTCGCGCGCCCACTCGCCGATGCGGCGCTGGATCTCCTCCACCGAGTCGGCGGCCCAGAGGTCGACCCGGGCCGCGGCCTCGCCGGTGCCGATCACGTGGGCGTGGCCGTCGACGAATCCGGGCAGGACGGTCGCGCCGTCGAGGTCGTGGACCTGGGCTTCCGCTCCGGCCACCCGGGCCGCGGTGGCCTCGTCGCCGACGTAGGCGAGCCGGTCGCCCACCACCACGAGGGACTCGGCCCAGGTGCGCCGGTCGGAGGTGAAGACGCGGGCGTTGCGGTAGAGGTGGGCGGGCTTGGTCACGTCGTTGTCCATCGGGTTCCTCTTCCTCAGAACTGGTCGAGCCCTTCGCGGGCCGCGGTGTCGGGGTTGCCGGCCCGGTATTCGAGGGCGAAGCCGGGAAGGTCGAGAGACGCGGTGAGCAACGTGCCCCACTGCTCGTGGCCCGGCTGGGACGCGTCGGCGTGGACGCACACCACCGCGGCGGCGCCGTCGCCGCCGCAGAAGGCGGCCGCGCGCTCCGGCGCGGAGCGTCCGGTCATGCCGCCGCGTACGGCGCGGGCGTGCTCGTACCGCTCGACCGACGCCGTTTCCGGGGTGCCGGCGTCGCCGTCGGCGAGGCCGGCGTCGAGGAAGTGGTTGGTGTGGACGACCCAGCCGTCGGTGTCGGGCCGCACCACGGCGAAACCGGAGGGCGACATCTCGATGGACGCCGCCGCGGCCCGGCCGTCGCGGTAGGTGGCGACGGTCAGCACGGTGGACGCGCTCACCTTCGCGGAGGCGATGATGTCGCGGGCCTCCGCCACCGTCGTCGCCTCCTCGAGGACGCGACGCGCGACGGCGTGGACGGGCACGCCGCCGGTGGCGCGGTCGGAGCGGTGCCTCAGGATGTTGAAGTGCAGGCCGAGGCCGGCGTCGTTCACCCCGATCTTCGCGGCCGTGCCGAACTCGGTGAAGAGCTTCACCCGGCGTCGCGTTCCGGTGACGAGCGACAGCAGGAGACCGTCCGGCGTGAGCGAGTCGTGCCAGTCCCACGTCTGGATCGTCTCGGGCGGGCCGCCGGCGGGCGGTGCGTACACGGCGGTCGTGCACTCGCCCTTCCCGGGCGCGGGCGCGGCGGCGAGCACTTCGGTCCGCGCGCCGACCGCGGCCACCTGCCAGGGCTCGATTCCCGAGGCCTCGGCGATGCCGTCGGACTCCTCGGCCAGGCCCGGGTACCAGGCGCGCAAGGCCTCGTGGCTGTGGGCGGCGATGTCGCGGACGGTCGTCTCCAGAACGCCCAGGATCTTGAAATGCGCCAGGTAGCGGGCGCTGACGTCACGTACCTGGTCGGCGTGTCGCGTGCCGATCTCGCGGCCGCGATCGTGGGGGTCGGTGCTGGTCGAGCGCAGTATGTGCAGCTTCATGTTGCTGTGAGACCTTTGCCTTGTGAGGCCCACCACAGGGCGGGACGGGCGACACGCTAGGTAGGTAAAACGTTTAATACAACGGTCTTCCTCGCGTCGTTTTCCGCTTTCCCCGGAGGTCTCCGTGGCTCGGTCGAAGGGCGTCACCATCCGCGACGTCGCGCAGCGCGCGGGCGTCTCCGTCGCGGCGGTCTCGATGGCGCTCAACGGCACCGGGACGCTGAGCGCGGCCACGCGGCTGCGCGTCCGGGCCGTCGCCGAGGAGATGGACTACCAGGCCGACGCCCTCGCGCGCGGCCTGCGACGGTCGTCGGTCGGGGCGATCGGACTCGTCATGCGCTCACTCGACTCGCTGGGCGAGTACGCGCCGCGGGGCGTCGACGTGTTCTCCCGCTACATCGGCGCCGTCTCGGCGCAGGCGATGGACCGCGGACTCAGCGTGATGCTCGTGCCCGACCTGACCAAGCGCCCGACACCCCCGCTGGCGCTGTCGCTCGACGGCTACATCGTGACGATGCCGCACGTGGACGATCCGGTCGTCGAGCTCCTCGAACGGCGCGAGATCCCGTACGTGACGCTGGGCCGCGATCCCGACCGCCCGGAATTCACCGACTGGGCCACCGAGGACGAGCAGCTGAGCTTCCGGCGCATCTACGAGCACTTCGCCGCGAACGGCGCCCGGTCGATCGCGCTGGTGCGCGGAACCGACCCCAACGCGTGGAACATCGACAGCGAGGCGACGTACCGTGCGTGGTGCGAGAGTGCCGGGATCACCCCGCGCGTCTACCGGTCGGCCGAGCGCGCCGGCGAACGCGGCGGCGAGAGCGTCGCGCACACGATCGTCGACGACGGGGTCCCGGATGCGATCCTGTGCCACACCGGCCGCCAGGCGGCCGGGGTACTGGTGGGCCTCACGGCTCGCGGCGTCGCCGTGCCCGACCGGACGATGCTCGCCGCGGCTTCCGACTCCGAGCACACCCGGCACAGCCGCCCCGCGATCTCGGCGGTCGAACTCCACGCCGTGGAAACGACGTTGGCCCTCCTCGACCTCCTCCAAGCCCGCATCGCGGGCGAACCGAGCGCGGGCCCGGTCCTGACGACCTCCCGCTTCCGCATCCGCGCCTCCTCCCGCCGCACCCACCCGAGCGCCTGACGGCCGCCCGGGCGGGGACGGGCCCCGGGCCGGCACCGCCCGAGGGGGACGGCTCGCCGCCCGTTCGCCCGGCCGCACCGATCCCTTCGGCAAGAGCGTCGCGGGACCGAGCGGGTCCGTCCGTCCGATCGGCGCGGGAAGGCGGGACGGCGCGACGGGTCAGGGCGTTTCGGGCTTGCGGGCCAGGAGGCAGGCGTGCGGTCTGTTCGCGCGTCCGCCGGGCTCCTGTTCCAGCCGCGCGGTGACCACGAGTCCGGCCTGCTCCAGCAGACCGGCCATGCGGTCCAGGGGCAGGAGGTACGACTCGTAGGACACCGGACGGCCGTAGCCGTGGGTCGGCCGCAGCGGCTCGTCGCCGACGTAGTCCCCCCAGAGCAGACGGCCGCCGGGCGCGAGCGTGCGGTGGAACTCGGCGAACACGTCCGGCAGCCACCGCGGGGGCGTGTGATGGGTGGAATACCAGGCCAGGATGCCGCCGAGCTCGCCGTCCCCCGTCTCCAGCGCGGTCATCGAGCCCTCGGTGAACCGCAGGCCCGGATGGGCGCGCCGGGCCAGCCCGACCATCCTCGGCGACAGATCGACGCCGAAGACGGACACTCCGAGACCGGCCAGGTGCGCCGTCACCCGTCCGGGGCCGCACCCAAGGTCCGCGACCGGCCCCAGAGCGGCCGTCCGCACCAGTTCGGCGAACCCCGCCGGCATCGCGCGTGACAGCGGGTGCATCGCGGACGGCGGCGGGACGCGTTCGACGTAATCGGCGGCGACCGTGCCGTACGACTCGCGGACGGCGGTCAGAAAGGAGGGCTCGGCCATGCGGGCGACCCTGGACCGGGCAACCGACGGGCCACGGTACGGCTTTCAGTCGACCTGCGCGGCATCCACCGCTGCCGACACCGGCATCAGATGTCAGACATTGGGTATCGGTGTTCGTTATTCGTTTACGGCCCGGCTCCCCACATTCAGAAGCATGCCGAGTAATCGAATGCCCACATCCAGTCACCCCGGCCCCTCGTGGTGACCCTCGAACGTACGGGATATGGTGGAATGTGAACTTGTGCGTAAAGCTGCCAGGCCCACTGGGGCGGTGATCCTCACGAATGACACCGACAGACACAAGAAGGACGACCCCGAAGAGTCGGAGCCCGATACCGACAGCGGTTCCGAGACCGAGGCGGAGGTCGATTCCGACCCGGAGCCGGAAACGGAGGATGATTCTTCCGAAACGGTCGACCGCGTACCCCCTGCGGAGGCGATGCGCAACGCCGTCGAGCAGCTCACCGAACTACTGGGACGGAGTCCCGAAGCCGTATCGTCCCTGAAGCCGACGGAGAACGGATGGACGGCGCAGGTCGAAGTCGTCGAGATCGAGAGGATTCCGGAGACCACCAGCGTTCTGGCAAGTTACGAGGTTGCGCTCAGCGCGGATGGGCAGTTGCTGGGGTACGAACGCGGCAAGCGATATACGCGTGCTCAAGTCGACCAGGGCGACAGATGACCATGCCGCTCCTCTCCTTTGGAGGAGAACGTGTCTGTAGTGCAACAGGGCGGAGCGCAGCCCGGACAAGCCGGTGGAACAGGAAATCTCTACGACGTACTGGAGCTGATACTCGATCGCGGGTTGGTCATCGACGCCTTCGTCCGGGTTTCCCTCGTCGGAATCGAGATCGCGAAGATCGACGCCCGCGTAGTGGTGGCAAGCGTCGATACCTACCTCCGCTTCGCCGAGGCGTGCAACCGCCTCGACCTGGAAAGCGGCAGGAAAGCCCCCGCTCAGCTCACCGACGTGGTGGAGAAGACCACCGAGGGCGGGTCCAAGGGCAAGGCCAAGGGCGCACTGACCGGAGCGGTGGAGGCCTTCACGGAATCCCTCACCGGTCGGGGCGAGGAAGAGCGGGAGAAGCAGCCTCGCCGCCGCAGTGAGAAGCATGATGACGAACAGCCCCGCAGCCGCGAGCGCGGCTCGACGCGGCGTTCCTCCGAGGAGGGCGAGTGACGATGACTCTGTACGTCTATGCCGTCACGAAGTCGTCGCACCCCCTCCGCCTCGATGATCTGCCCTCGGTCGGGGACGGCGAGTCACCCGTGCGGGCAGTACGCGGGGACTCACTCTGCGCCGTCGTGAGCGAGGCACCGGAGGACATCAAGGTGAACCGCCCCGATGTGGAGGCGCATCACGCGGTGCAAGAGCGGTTGTGGGAGGACGGAGCCACGCTGCCGTTGGGTTTCGGCTTCGTGGCCGAGGACGAGGACGCCGTCCGCGCCGTGCTCGAAGGAGGAGCCGAAGGCTTCACGAAGTCCCTCGAAACGCTCGCCGATCGCGTGGAGTTCAACGTCAAGGGGGTCCAGGAGGAGGAAGCCGTCCTGCGGCAGGTCGTCGAGGAGTCGGAGCGGATCCGGCAACTCAACGAGGTCACACGTGGCGGCGGCGGCACCTACGACGAGCGACTCGAACTCGGCAGACTGCTCCACGACGAGGTGCAGGCCCGGCAGACGGCACTCGCCGAATCCGTTCTCGCCGCACTGAGGCCGCATGCCCATGCGGAGCAGCTGACGGAGCCGTCACAGCAGTACTTCCTGAACGCCTCGTTCCTGGTCGACCGGGAGAAGGGCGAGGAATTCACGCAGGCTGCCCAGGACATGTCCGACGAGCTGCCCGAGGGAGTGGAGGTCCGCGTCCGTGGGCCGCTTCCTCCGTACAGCTTCGTCTGACGGGGCGGGAAGAACCGCCGGAGCAACCGCAGGGAGAGACCGTGGGTTTGGTGACGGAGATCGTGGCACTGCCTGTCGCCCCGTTCCGAGGGATCGCCTGGGTGCTGGACAAAGTGGTGCGCGCTGCCGAGCAGGAGTACTACGACCCCGGCCCCGTCCAGGAGGCGCTTGCCGACCTCGAACGGAAACGGCAGGAGGGCCACGTCGACGAGGAGGAGTTCGAGCAGCGGGAACAGGCGCTCCTGCAGCGCCTTGAGGAGATCCGGATCTACCGGCTCTCCCAAGCCGGGCCGGACGGTACGTAGCCGACGCCCCGGGGGCCGACGGGCCCGACCTTCCGGAACGGGACAGAGGCGGGCTGAGGCGAGGAGAGAAGCATCATCATGAACGCCAAGATCGGCACCGCTCTGATCGGCGGGTATCTGCTGGGACGCACGAAGAAGGGGAAGCTCGCGCTCTCCCTCGCGATGGCGATGGCCGGGTCGCGGATCAAGCCCGGGCAGCTCGGGAAGTCGATCGCGCACTCTCCGCTCCTCAGCAGTGTGAACCAGCAGGTCCGCGGCGAACTCGTGACTGCGGGCAAGGCGGCAGCCACCACCGTGCTCAACGCCAAGGCGGAGCACTTGGCCGACGCCCTGCACGACCGGACCGAAGGCCTGCGCAGCGGGAAGCAGGACACTGACGAGGAGGAGCGTCCCGAGCGCGCGAAGGACGCGAGTGACGAACCGGACGACGAGCCTGCGGAATCGGAGGAGCCTGAGGAATCGGCGGACGGCGAGGAAGACACGGACGAGGTGAGTCCGGCCGACGACGACGAGAGCGACGCCGGGGACGAGGAAGAAGAGGAAAAGCCCCGTGCGCGGCGCACGACGTCCCGCTCCGGCTCCCGCGCCGCCCCGGCGGCGAAGAAGTCAACAGGGACGACGAAGCGATCGACGCGCAAGGCGTCCACGTCCGGAGCATCCAGGAGCACCCGCTCCGGCAGTACCGGGAGGCGGGACGATGGCTGACAAGAAGGCTTCGGGGCAGGGATCGAAAGGCGGCACGGACACCACCCGCGCATCCGGCGCATCCGGAGCGCAGAAGATGCTGGAACGGAATCCCGGAGCCAATCGCCTGGCGGAGGAGTTCGAGTCCTACCTGCAAGCACGTCTCGAGCGGGCGCTGACGGGCGTGGGGCACCGCATCGGCAGCGCGGCGGAAAAGGTGGGAGCGGCAAGCATCCACCCGCGCGACCTCCTCCACGGCGCCGGCGATCAGGGCAGGAAACTGGTCGAGCACGTGACGCCCGGCAAGGCGTCACTCGCCTCGACCGCATCCCACATCGCGGGCACGGCTTCCCAGGCCAAGGACAAGCTGTCCCATGCCAAGGACACTGCCGCGCACGCCAAGGACGCACTCGTCGACAAGGTGACTCCTGATGGCTCGGACGAGCCGCACTCGTCCGCCACGAACGCGGGCCACAAGAGCCTGAAGATCATCGAGGACATCGACGTCGGGGTTCCGGTCGAGGAGGCGTACGACCAGTGGACCCAGTTCCAGGAGTTCAGTCGGTTCGCCAAGGGTGTGGTCTCCGTCGACCAGGAGGACGACACGACCACGCAGTGGCAGGTGAAGGTCGCCAAGGCGACCCGTGCCTGGAAGGCGACCATCACCGAGCAGGTCCCCGATGAGCGCATCGCCTGGACCTCGGAGGGGGCCAAGGGCACGACCAGGGGTGTGGTCACGTTCCACCCGTTGGGCGAGAACCTGACCAAGGTCCTCCTCGTCATCGAGTACTACCCCAAGGGAATCGTCGAGAAGGCGGGCAGTCTCGTGCGGGCGCAGGGCCGTCGGGCCCGGCTCGACCTCAAGGCGTTCCGCACGTTCGTCATGCTGAAGGGCGAGGCGACCGGAAGCTGGCGTGGGGAGATCCACGGCGGCAAGGTGGTCGCCGGCCCCGACGAGGACGAATCCCAAGCCGGGCACGAGCCCGGGGAGGACTCGGACTCGGAAGAGGAGGACGAGGCGGACGAGGCGGACGAGTACGACGAGGAAGAGGAGGAGCCTGAGGAGCCGGAGGCCCAGTACGAGGACGACGAGGAAGACGAGGAAGAAGAGGAGCCTGAGGAGCCAGAGGCCCAGTACGAGGACGACGAGGAAGACGAGGAAGAAGAGGAGCCTGAGGAACCGGAGGCCCAGTACGAGGACGACGAGGAAGCGGACGAGGAACCCCGCACCCGTCGGAGCCGTAAGAGCTGACACCCAGGGAGCGAGGTCGAATCCGTCGTGGCTGCATCGGACCCCGCCGGCCCCTCGGCAGCGCGTTCCCTGTCGCCGTACGGGCAGACACAGGGCGCGAACCTCGCGGACATCCTTGAACGGGTGCTCGACAAAGGCATCGTCATCGTCGGGGACATCAGGATCAACCTGCTCGACATCGAACTGCTGACCATCAGACTCCGGCTTCTGGTCGCCTCCGTCGACAAGGCGAGGGAGATCGGGATCGACTGGTGGGAGAACGACCCGGCCCTCTCTTCACGGGCCGAGCCCAGACGGGAACTGGAGGAGGAGAACGCTCGTCTGCGTGCCGAGGTCGAGGCGCTCCGCGCGCGGCCCCGCTCCCGCTCCGAACTTCCGGAGGGCGGGACGAGCCGCCGACGGCGTACGTCCGCGCCGGATACGGAACGCAAGGACGCGGCACCCGAGCGCAAGACCAGGCGACGGGAGGCGGAAACCAGGAAACGGCGCGCCCCCGCAGACGCAGACGCGGACGTGGACGTGGACGCGGAGACCGACACCGAGCCGGAGAAGCGCCGGGACTGACGCCATGGACGAAGAGCTCAGCTACGCGTACGCCGTCGTGCGTCCCACCGCAGCCCTGCCGGAGGGCCCCTTGACCGGTGTCACGGGCGTGGCCTCGGGAGCGGTGCGGCTGGTGGGTGCGGGGGCGGTGGCGGCCGCAGTCGGTTCCGTGCCCCGGGACGACTTCTCCGAAGCGGCACTGAAGGTCCACCTGGAGAACCTGGACTGGCTCGAGCGCGTCGCGCGGGCGCACCACGGTGTCGTGGAATTCCTCGCGGCGCACACCACGGTGCTGCCCCTGCGGCTCGCGACGGTCTACGTGGACGACGACCGGGTGCGCGACGTACTGCGCCGCGGTCAGGAAACCTTCACGCGCATGCTGAACCGGTTCGCCGATCACGTGGAATGGGGGGTGAAGGTCTACGCGGAGATCCCCCGGGGCCCTGCCGCACCCGAGGAGGCCGACACTGCGGTCTCCGATCCCGGGCGGACCTACCTGCGCCGGCGCCGGCAGCAGCGCGAGGACCGCGGGGCCGCCTGGTCCGCTGCGGCGGAGGCGGTGCGCAGGATCGAGGCGGAGGCCGGCCAGATCGCCGTGGAGTGGGCGCGGCACCGTCCGCAGCAGGGTCAACTGGCGGTGGGTACCGGGGAGAACGTCGCCAACGACTCCTACCTCGTGCCGGGCAGCCGGTCCGAGGAGTTCCGCGAGCGCGTCCGGCGTTCGACCCAGGAGCTGCGCGGCGTACGAGTCGAGATCACCGGGCCCTGGGCGCCCTACTCCTTCGCGGTGCTCCCGGAGCCGGAAGCGTCGGAAGAGGGGCCCCGACCGTGACGGCTCACGACGAAGCGGCGCTCGCGCAGCGGCAGGTGGCCCTCATCGACCTCCTGGACCGGCTCCTGAGCGGAGGCGTCGTCCTGACCGGCGACCTGGTCCTGTCCATCGCGGACATCGACTTGGTCAGGATCGCTCTGCGTGCCGTCATCGTCGGCGTCCAGGAGGACGACCGGTGGGGCCTCACCATCCGCGGCCACGGACCGGAGGGAACCAGCGGTGAGCGAGCCCCCTGACCGCACGAGCGACGCCGGGCCCGACCGTGGGCGCGAGATCGCCGACGCCACGCCCGACCGACGGCGCGAGATCGCCGACGCCACGCCCGACCGTCGGCGCGAGGTCGCCGACGCCGCGCGGCGTGCCTTCGCCCTGCTGCCGGCGCGCGCGGACGAACTGCCGGCCGTCGACCGCCGGACACACCAGCCCGCGCGCCGTCTCCGCGCGGACCCGGAGACCGTGGAGCGGGACCTCGTCACCCTCGTGCTGACCATCGTCGAGCTGCTGCGCCAGCTGATGGAACGCCAGGCCCTGCACCGCGTGGACCAAGGCGATCTCACCGAGGATCAGGAAGAGAGGCTGGGTCTGACGCTGATGCTCCTCCACGACCGGATGATCGAACTCTGCGAGCACTACGGCCTGACCCTGGAGGACCTCAATCTCGACCTCGGCCCTCTGGGCACGCTCCTGCCGCCCTGACGGTCCGTACGACACGGCCGGAGTCCGGCGCGGCGGCCCGTCGAAGGGGGCCGTCGGCGGTTTCGCCATGACGTCGGTGGGCAACCGCCGGGGCAAAGGCCCGTCACAGTCAAGGGGGCCGGGTCATGTCCACAGGAACACTTCTGGCCATCGTCATCCCCGTCGTGGTGGTGATCGTCCTGATCGCGCTGGCGATCTTCCTGGACCGCCGGCGGCGGCGTCGGCTCCGCGAGCGGTTCGGCCCGGAGTACGAGCGCACGGTCGACGAGGCGGGTGGTCGGCGAGCTGCCGAGTACGACCTCGGCGCGCGGGAGGAGCGGCACGAGTCCCTCGACATCCGGCCGCTCGACGCCGACTTGAAACAGCAGTACTCGCGCGAGTGGAGCGGAGTGCAGGAGCACTTCGTCGACCGTCCGGAGTCGGCCGTCCACGAAGCGGACCGGCTGGTGACCGATCTCATGCGGGAACGCGGCTACCCCACGGACGACTTCGAGCAGCGGGCCCGGGACCTGTCCGTCGAGCACGGCCGCACCCTGGGGCACTACCGCGCGGCGCACGAGGTCGACCAGTTGGCGTCCGACCACCGGGCCACCACCGAGCAACTGCGCGGGGCGATGATCCATTACCGGGTCCTCTTCGACGAACTGCTCTCCGACGGAGACCGGCCCGGCTCCGGCCGGTCCTGAGAGGCGGACGCCGGTCCTGACAGGCGGACACGGCGCCCGTGCATGCGGCTCGGCGTCGCACGCGGGGCCCCGCGTCATGAGCCGTTCCGCCGCGGCAGTACGTCCAGCAGTTCGAGCAGGTACAGGAAGGCCTCGGCCATCGGGGCGCCGGCGGTTTCCTCGCGCACCCGCTCCCACTCGATCCGTTCGCGCAGTCCCCGTGCCAGCGGCAGCAGAGGACCGAAGTCGCAGTGGTGCTCGGAGAGTGCGAGGAGACGGCAGGCCATGAGGTCGGTCGGCGCGATCACCGGCATGTGCACGGAGTCCACCGGCAGGATCTGCGCACGGGCGAGGAGTTCGCTCGTGACCGGCCGCCCGGCGAGGGAGAAGATCAGGTCGATCTCCTCCCCGCCCATGCGGGCCTTGACGAGCCAGTCCTCGGGCGGGTCGACGATCCGTACGCCGCGCTCCCGGAGGGACTCAACGACGGCCTCTGCGTCCTCGCGCAGGAGCGCGAAGTCCGTGTCGTGCTGGAGCGGGACGGGGATGCCGTGCGCGTATGCGGCGACACTGCCCACCAGGGCGAACGGGCACCCCGATGCCTTCAGTACGGCTCCCACCTCCTTCGTCGTCTCCAGGATCGCCTGCGTGTGGTCGGGCGGGAGGGCCGAGGGCGTCGCGTCGGACGCGCGAGCCCGCGCCGGGTGCGGGGAGGGTTCCGATCCGCTCACCGTCAGGTGCGCGGCGGCGCCTTCTGTGAGATTCATGGTCCGTTCCTCTCCTCGCGGCTGATCGCGATGGGCCCCGTGAACCCGACGGCCTCGAAGGCCGCCGTCTCCTCGCGGCGCGCCCGTACGAGACACGGATCGTCGCCCGCCCGTGCCCACGCGGACACCAGACCGTGCCCGCCGTCCGCGCCGTCATCGGGACGGCCGAAGACATGGCACACCCCCCAGGCCCGCAGGCCGTCGAGGAGTACGTCCCCGCCGGTCGCCCGCCCCCTCGCCCGTTCCCTCACGGCCGTGGCAGGGGGGAGCGCGGGGCGTTCTCGTTCGGGGAAGCAGACATCACCCACACCACCCATCGGCTCGGACCGCGTCGGTACGTCGCGACTGCCCCGGCCCCCGGTTCCGAATCACGCCCGGCAGGCGCGGATCACCACGAGCTCCGCCGACAAGTCGGCCGTACCCCGTCTGTACGTGCCGACAGCGGGTAGTCGCGGCGATGAGGCACGACCGGAAGGAGGCGGGCCCGGCACGCCGGGTTCGGGGCCGCCGCCCGCTGATGCCGGTCCGGGACACCGGATCCCGAAGTGCCCCGACGACATGAAGGAGGCCTGACCATGAGCAAGGTGGAGCAGACGATCGATGTGGACGTGCCCCTGCGGAGCGCGTACGACCAGTGGACGCAGTTCGAGGAGTTCCCGCGCTTCATGGAGGGCGTCGAGGACGTCCGGCAGATCGACGCCCGGCACTGCCACTGGCGGACCAAGGTCGCCGGGGTCCGGCGGGAGTTCGACACCGAGATCGTCGACCAGCTTCCGGACCAGCGCATCGCGTGGCGCACGACGGGAGGCGACGTACGGCAGATGGGCGTCGTCAGCTTCCAGCCCCTGGACGAGGCGCACACCCGGGTGCGGCTCGCCATGGACGTGGAACCCGCCGGCATGGCGGAGAAGGCCGCCGACGCGATGGGCATGCTCGACCGCCGGGTCAAGGGCGACCTCAAGCGCTTCAAGGGCTTCATGGAGGAGCGCGGGGACGCGACCGGCGGCTGGCGCGGCCGGATCCGCCCCGAGGAGGCCGACACCGCGCCGACCGCGGGCGGCGAGCCCATGGGGACGGACATGTCCATGGGGCGCACCGACAAGGGTCCCGAAGCGATGAGGGAGGCACCCGGACCGGTGCCGATGCCCGAGCGGACACGCCCGACCCGCGAGACGCGGTCCTGGTCGCTGCCGTCCGACGACGAGCCGGACATGCCCTGACCGATCCCTTCCAGCACCGTGGCACGAGGGCCGGCTCCCCGGAGTCGGCCCTCTCCCGTTTCGGATGCCGCAGCCGTGGCAGTCGCCGGACATGATGCACATCGGGTACACGATGATGACCGAGCAGGCAGGCCCCCGTGAGCTGGTCGGACACGTGGTCGAGGCGGAGCGGGTCGGATTCGACTTCTCCGTGATCTCGGACCACTCCTTCCCCTGGCTGAGCTCACAGGGACACGCCCCGTACGCGTGGAGCGTCCTGGGAGCGGCGGCCCAGGCGACCTCGGAGATTCCGCTGATGACCTACGTGACCTGTCCGACCTTCCGCTACCACCCCGTGGTGATCGCCCAGAAGGCCGCGACGCTCCAGCTCCTCTCCGAAGGCAGGTTCCGGCTCGGCCTCGGCTCGGGCGAGAACCTCAACGAGCACGTCGTCGGCCGGGGCTGGCCCTCGGCGCGCGTGCGCCTCGCCATGCTGGAAGAGGCCACCGAGATCATCCGCGCCCTCTTCACGGGGGAGTACGTGACACGGCACGGCCGCCACTTCCAGGTCGACGACGCCAGACTCTGGGACGTCCCCGACACGACGCCGCCCCTCGGCATCGCGGTGTCCGGCCCCCTCTCCTGCGCACTCGCCGGGCGGCACGCCGACCTGGTGATCACCACGGAACCGAAACGCGAACTCCTCGACGCCTTCGACGCCCGGGGCGGCACGGGAAAGCCCCGCATGGGGCAGCTGCCCGTCTGTTACGACGCCGACCGGGACGCGGCCACGGCCCGCGCCCACGAACAGTTCCGGTGGGCACTGGGCGGCTGGCGCCTCAACGCCGAGCTCCCGCTCCCGGCGGGCTTCGAGCAGGCGTCCGAGCACACCCGGCCGGAGGACGTGGCGAAGAGCATCCCCTGCGGGGACGACGTGGAGGCCGTCGTGGAGGCGGCCCGCCCCTTCGCCGAGGCCGGGTTCACCGACCTCGCCCTCGTCCAGATCGGCGGCGCCCACCAGATGCCCTTCCTCCACTGGGCGGAGACGGCCCTGCTGCCCGCCCTCCGCGACCTGTAGGGAGCCCCGGCATGGACCGCGCCGCACTCTTCGACGTCGACGGAACCCTCGTCGACTCCAACCACCTGCACGTCGTGGCCTGGTGGGAAGCCTTCCGGCAGCACGGCCACCGGGTGGCGACGCACGCCGTGCACCGTGCCATCGGCCTGCCGGGCGCACAGCTCATCGACCACGTGCTCGACCGCTCCCGCGACCGGTCGGACGACGGCCGGCTCGGCACCGCCCACGACACCGTCTACGGCACGTTCCACGAGCGCCTCGAAGCCTTCGACAGGGCCGGTGACCTGCTACGGACGCTCGCGGGCGACGGCTGGAAGATCGTCCTGGTCACCTCGGCCAAGGACCGGGAGCTGGACGCCCTGCGCCGGGCCATCGACGCCGACGACGCCCTCACGGCCACCGCCTCCGCCGACGACGTCGAGGAGGGCAAGCCCGCCCCCGACCCGCTCGAACACGCCCTCTCGCTCGTCGGCGTGCCCGCCGACCGGGCCGTGTTCGTCGGCGACAGCGTCTGGGACATGAGGGCCGCGCGCCGCGCCCACGTGGTGTGTGCCGGGCTGCTGTGCGGCGGCATCCCACGCGCCGACCTCACCGAGGCGGGCGCCGTCGCCGTGTACGACGACCCGGCCGACCTCCTCGCCCACCTGCACACCAGCCCCTTCGGAACCGTCCGCGCCGGGACCGCCACGGCCGGGCGGTCGAGCGACGGGTAGCCGTTCAGCCGAGCAGGCGCAGCACCGCGCGCTCCACCGCGCCGCGGGTGGCCGGGTGCCCGAAGCCGCCGTCCTCTCCGAGGCGTTTCAGCGCCGGGGCGACCGTGACGCCCTCCTCGAAGCGTTCGACGACGAGCGGGTCGATGTACGAGGCCCGGCAGACCGCGGGCGTGTTGCCGAGGTAGTCGCTGACCTCCCGGACCGCCCGCCGCTCCGCCTTCGCCCGCGCCGCCTGCGAGTCGTCCGCCACCGGCGACGAGACCGCGAGCGCGACGGCGGCGAGGACCGTGGCGTGCCAGGTCCGGAAGTCCTTCGCGGTGATGTCGTTCCCCGCGCGCTCCCGCAGATACGCGTTGAGCTCCTCCGCCCGGACCTCGTGCCAGGCCCGCCCCTCCCAGTACGCGAACAGCCGGTCGCCACCGCCGCGCCGCCGCAACAGGGCGCGGACGACCTCGTACGCCGGCGCGTCCACGAGGGCGCGGGTCTGCCGGCGGCCCGACTTCGCCGGATAGCCCAGGCAGATCTCCCCGCGTGTGCAGCGCGCGTGCTCGCGGAGCAGGGTGGTCAGGCCGTACGAGGAATTGTCCCGCCGGTACTGCTCGCCGCCGACGCGGAAGAAGCCGAGGTCGAGGAGGCGTACCGCGCAGGCGAGGACCCGGTCCCGGCAGAGACCGCGCCGGTCCAGGTCGCGCGTGACGGCCCGGCGCAGCCGGGGAAGGCTGCGGGCGACCTGCCGCACGTGCGCGTGCTTCGCCTCCTCCTGCCGGCGCCGGAACTCCTCGTGGTACAGGTACTGCCGACGGCCCGCCGCATCCGTGCCGACGGCCTGGATGTGCCCGTTGGGCCAGGGACAGACCCAGACGTCCCGCCACGCGGGAGGGATGACGAGCGCCACGACCCTGGCCCGGTCCTCCGGGCCCAGGGGTGCGCCGTCGGCGTCCAGGTAGCGGAAACCGCGGCCGTGGCGGACCCGCCGCCAGCCCGGCCGGTCCGGATCGCTCGTCCTCAGCCGCACTCCTCCACTGTGCCGCCGTACCGCTCCACGTGCCTCTCCCCGGAGCCGGGGGCGTGTGACCGCGCACGGTTCCGTCGGGGCTGCGGGCCGTACGCGGATCGTCCGGTACGCGCGCGTGCCGCCGCCTCGACGGGGTACCGCACCGGGCATGACCCCACTGATCCAGGACCGTACCGTCGCCCTGCTGCTCCAGGGATACGGCTGGCTGCCGGATCTGCGCCGCCGGGCGCCGAACGGCGACGTCGTCCGGACCCGGCTGCTCGGCCGGACCGCCGTCGCGCTGCACGGGCCCGAAGCGGTGCACTTCTTCTACGACGAAGGCCATGTCCGTCGCGCCGGCGCACTGCCCGGACCCGTGCTCGACACGCTGTTCGGGCGGGGCGCCGTGCACACCCTGGACGGCGCCGACCACCGCGTGCGGAAGGCGCTCTTCGTCGCCGGACTGACCGATCCGGCGGCCGTCGCCTCGTTCGTCGACCACGCCGAGACCGCCTGGCGGGCGGCGTTCGCCCCGTCCGGCGGGCGCGAGGTCGTGCTCTTCGAGGAGGCGGCGCTCGTGCTCGCACGGGCCGTCCGCGACTGGGCGGGGCTGCCGTACGACGACGGGGAGGTCGGCGGCCTGGCACGGGACTGCCTCGCCATGGTCGACGGCTTCGCCACCCCCGGCCCGCGGCATCTGCGGGCCCGCCGTGCCCGGTCCCGCCAGGAGGGCGTCCTCGCCCGTGCGGTCGAGGAGGCGCGGGGGTCGACGGTGTCCGCGGCGGACACGCCGTTCGCGGCGTTCGTCCGGCACCGGGATGCCGGCGCCGGCCTGCTCGACCTCCACACCGCCGCCGTGGAGCTCCTGAACGTCGCCCGCCCCGCCATCGCCATCGCCTGGTTCGTGGCGTTCGCGGGGCACGCGCTGCACCGGTGGCCCGAGACCCGGGAACACCTGCGCGACGACGGCCCCGGCGCCTACGCCACCGCCTTCGCCCACGAGGTCCGCCGGTTCTACCCCTTCGTGCCGTTCGTCGGCGGACTCGCCGCCCGTGACCTGGAATGGCGGGGCGAGCCGATCCCCGAGGACGCGCTGCTCCTCCTCGACGTGTACGGGCAGAACCACGACGCGGCCCTGTGGCCGGACCCGTACCGCTTCGACCCCGGGCGCTTCCTCTCCCGCCCGCCGCACCCGGACGCCCTGATCCCGCAGGGCGGCGGCGATGTCCACACCGGCCATCGCTGCCCCGGCGAGGACATCACGGTCGCCGTCCTCGCGGCCCTCTCGCGCGCACTGGCCCGGCAGGAGTGGACGGTGCCCCCGCAGGACCTGCGGATCCCCCTGCGGCGGATCCCGACCGCGCCCCGCAGCGGCTTCCGGATCGCTCTCCCGCCGGTCTGAACGGAAGTTTGCGGAGTCGCACTTCGGGCACCGCACCTCGCAGAACGGGACATGCCGAGCCGAGGAGGCGTCATGACCGCGACGAGGCGCCTGACGGAGGCCGAGTGGCACATCGTGGAGGAGACGGCGGCGGCGCACCGGCCACCGGCGCCGCACCCGCCGGAGGGTGCCAGGGAGCGGGTCAACAGACGCTGGCAGGAAGTCCTTCAGGAGACCCGGGTCGCCCAGACCGGCGTGCAGATCCTGTTCGGCTTCCTGCTGAGCCTCGCCTTCACCGTCCGCTTCCGTGAACTCGGCGGCTTCGACCGCGGACTGTACGTCGTCACCGTCGTCCTCGCCGCCTCCTCGACCGCCGCCCTGATCGCCCCGGTCTCCCTCCACCGCTGCCTCTCCGGGCTGCGGCTGAAGGAGGAGCTCGTGACCGCCGCCGGGCGGCTCATGGTCTGTGGCATGGTCCTCCTCGCCCTGACCGTCGCCTGCACGCTCATGCTCATCCTGAACGTGGTCCTCGGCGGCGCGCTGGCCGCCGGGATCGTCGTCGGCGGCGTGATGCTGTGGTTCGCCCTCTGCTGGTACGTCACCCCGTACCGCCTGCGGCGCAAGGCGCTGTCACGGATCCGGGACGGAGGAGGAGCGGGATGAACGCCGACGAGAGCGAGTACCGCATCGCCCGGTTCAGGGACCGGCTGGCGCGCGAGGACGTGGCCGAGCTCGGCGTGCGCGTCGAGGCCCGTGGCGAGACGGTCCTCCTGACGGGCACCCTCCCGACGGCCGACCGCCGCGACGAGATCCTCCGGCTCGCCGACACGGAGCTGGCCGGCATCCCGATCCGCGCGGACCTCCTCATCGCCTGCGCCGACCCTCCCGAGCGGTCCGAGGACCTGTCGTGACCTCCCGCGGCGAACGGAACGGCGCCGTCGTCCGGGTGGCGGCCGTGGGCGACATCCATCTGGGCGCGGACTGCCGGGGCCTGCTGCGCCCGTCCTTCGAGACCCTGCCGCTCTGCGCGGACCTGCTCCTCCTCGCCGGCGACCTCACCCGGCACGGCACCGTCCCGGAGGCGGAGGTGGTCGCCGGGGAGGTCCGCGACCTCGGCGTCCCCGTGGTCGCCGTGCTCGGCAACCACGACTACCACTCCGAGCAGGAGGCCGAGGTCACGCGGGTCCTCACCGACGCCGGGATCACGGTCCTGGAGGGGGACGGGGTGGTCCTTCCGGTGGCCGGCGGCAAGGTAGGCGTCGCCGGGGCGAAGGGCTTCTGCGGCGGCTTCGCCGGCCGCAGCGCGGGAGAGTTCGGCGAGCGCGAGATGAAGGACTTCGTCCGCAGCGCCCGCCGCGGCGCCGAAGGCCTGCACCGGGCCCTGGCCGAGATTTCCGCCGACGGCTGCGGGGCCAGGATCGCCCTGACCCACTTCGCGCCCGTGCCCGACACCCTCGCGGGCGAACCGGTCGAGATCTATCCCTTCCTGGGCAGCTACCTCCTCGCGGAGGCCATCGACGGGGCGGGCGCCGACCTCGCGGTCCACGGCCATGCCCACCTGGGCACCGAGCACGGCATGACGGTGGGCGGGGTGCGCGTCCGGAACGTCGCCCAGCCCGTGATCGGCAGGGCGTTCGCGCTGTACCACCTCCCGCTCGCCGACCCTGCGTCCGCCCCGGACCCGGCCTGATCCGAAGGACGGACCCCGGCCCCTCCCCCGTACCCGAGGGCGGGTTTCATCGCGGCGCCAGCGGTTAGCCGCGTCGTGAGGACCACCCGAGGCCCGGGACGCCAGGACCGCATGGTGAAGGAGTTGGGTGATGAAGGTTTCCGACTACGTACTGGAGCGGCTGCGTGACTGGGAGGTGTCCCACGTCTTCGCCTACCCCGGTGACGGCATCAACGGGCTGCTGGCCGCCTGGGGGCGCGCGGAGGACCGGCCGCGGTTCGTCCAGTCGCGGCACGAGGAGATGTCGGCTTTCGAGGCGGTCGGGTACGCGAAGTTCTCCGGCCGGACCGGGGTGTGCGCGGCGACGTCGGGGCCGGGTGCCATCCACCTGTTGAACGGCCTGTACGACGCGAAGCTCGACCACGTGCCCGTGGTGGCGATCGTCGGCCAGACCGATCGCAGCGCGATGGGCGGCTCCTACCAGCAGGAGGTCGACCTGGCCTGCCTGTACAAGGACGTGGCGTCGGAGTTCTGCGAGGTGGTCACCGTCCCCGCCCAGCTGCCGAACGTGCTGGACCGGGCGATGCGGGTGGCCGCCACCCGGCGCACGGTCACCGCCGTGATCATCCCGGCGGACGTGCAGGAGCTGGAGTACGAGCCTCCCTCGCACGCGTTCAAGCAGGTTCCCTCCAGCCTCGGCGCCCCCTTCTCCCTTCCGGTCCCGGCCGCGGAGGAGTTGGCGAGGGCGGCGGAGGTCCTCAACGCCGGCGAGAAGGTGGCCATGCTGATCGGGCAGGGCGCGCGCAGGGCCCGCACGGAGGTCCAGCAGGTCGCCGAACTGCTCGGCGCGGGCGTGGCGAAGGCCCTGCTCGGCAAGGACGCGCTGCCGGACACGCTGCCGTACGTCACCGGGTCGATCGGCCTGCTCGGCACCCGTCCCTCCTACGAGATGATGCGCGACTGCGACACCCTGCTCGTGGTGGGCTCCAGCTTCCCCTACACCCAGTTCCTGCCCGAGTTCGAGCAGGCCAGGGCGGTGCAGATCGATCTGGATCCGTCCATGGTGGGCTTGCGCTACCCGTTCGAGGTCAATCTGGTCGGTGACGCAGGCGAGACGCTGCGCCGGCTGATCCCGATGCTGGACCACAGGTCGGACGGCACGTGGCGCAGGACGATCGAGGACAACACGGCGCGCTGGTGGGAGGTGATGCAGCGCCGTGCCGAGGTCTCCGCGGACCCGATCAACCCCGAGTACGTCGTCCACGCCCTGGACGCGCTGCTGCCCGACGATGCGATCGTGGCCGCGGACTCCGGGTCGGCGGCGAACTGGTACGCCCGCCATCTGCGGATGCGCGGGGAGATGCGGGGCTCGCTGTCGGGCACCCTGGCGACCATGGGGCCGGGGGTCCCGTACGCGATCGGCGCGAAGTTCGCGCATCCCGACCGGCCGGCGATCGCGATCGTCGGGGACGGCGCCATGCAGATGAACGGCCTCGCGGAGCTGATCACCGCCGCGAAGTACCACCGGGAGTGGTCCGACCCGCGCGTCGTGGTCGCGGTGCTCAACAACCAGGACCTCAACCAGGTCACCTGGGAGATGCGCGCCATGCAGGGCGCCCCGCAGTTCGAGCCCTCGCAGGGCCTGCCCGACCTGCACTATGCCGACATCGCCCGGCAGTTGGGTCTGGACGGGGTGCGGGTGGAGCGACCGGAGGACGTGGAGTCGGCGTGGCGTCAGGCCCTCGCGGCGGACCGGCCGTTCGTCATCGACTTCCGCACGGATCCGGCGGTGCCTCCGATCCCGCCGCACGCCACCTGGGACCAGATCAAGGACGCGGCCCTGTCGGTCCTCAAGGGCGACAGCGACCGGGCGTCGGTGGTCCGGCAGGGCATGAAGGCGAAGATCCAGGAGCTCCTGCCCGGCGGTGGACGGGGCTGACCGATGACCGGCAGCCGGCGGGTCGACCTCGCCGCACTCGAACGGGGGCTGCGGGCCGAGACGGACGGCGAGGTCCGCTTCGATCCGGGCAGCCGCGCCGCGTACGCGACGGACGGCTCCAACTACCGCCAGGTCCCGCTCGGCGTGGTCCTGCCGCGCACGGTGGAGGCCGGTGCCGCCGCGCTCGCCGTGTGCGCCCGGTTCGGCGCGCCGGTCCTGTCCCGCGGGGGCGGCACCAGCCTCGGGGGTCAGTGCACCAACGAGGCGGTGGTCGTCGACTGGACGAAGTACTGCGACCGCCTGCTGTCGGTGGACCCGGAGGCGCGGACCTGTATGGTCGAGCCGGGCATCGTCCTGGACGAACTGAACCGGCGACTCGCCCCGTACGGACTGAGGTTCGGGCCGAAACCGTCCACGCACACCCACTGTTCCCTGGGCGGGATGATCGGCAACAACAGCTGCGGGGCCTCCGCCCAGGCCTACGGCAAGACCGTCGACAACGTCCGCCGCCTGGAAGTCCTCACCTACGGGGGGACCCGGTTCTGGGCCGGTCGTACGGACCCGGCGGAGTTCGCGAGGATCACGGCCGAAGGCGGGGCCCGCGCCCAGCTGTACCAGGGCCTGAAGGACGTCGTCGGGCGCCGTCTGGCCGAGATCCGCCAGGGCTACCCGAAGATCCCGCGCCGGGTCTCGGGGTACAACCTCGACTCGCTGCTGCCGGAGAACGGCTTCGACGTGGCCCGGGCGCTGGTGGGCAGCGAGGGCACGCTGGTGACCGTCCTGCGGGCCGAGCTGGAGCTCGTCGAGGTACCGGCCGCCGAGGCGCTCCTCGTCCTCGGCTTCGACGACGTCTACGCGGCCGCCGACGCCGTCCCCGCCCTCCTCGAACACAGCCGCCCCACCCAGCTGGAGGCCATCGACGGGCGCATGGCGCAGCTGATGCGCGAGGAGCACGCCTACCTCGACTCGCTGGAGAGCCTGCCCGAGGGCGACAGCTGGCTGCTGGTCCAGTTCACCGGCGACACGACGGAGCGGGCGGACGAGCAGGCGTACGAGCTGTTGCGGTCGCTGGGCCGCGACGAGGACGATCCCGGGGTGGTGCTCTCCGACGACCCGGCGCGGGAACGGGAGATGCTCAGGGCCCGGGAGGCGGGCCTGGGGGTGACCGCCCGCCCGCCGGACGGCTCCGAGACCTGGGAGGGCTGGGAGGACTCCGCGGTGGCCCCGGAGAAGCTGGGCGACTACCTGCGTGACCTGGAACGGCTCTTCGACCGGTACGGCTATCAACAGGCCTCCTTGTACGGGCACTTCGGGCAGGGCTGTGTGCACACCCGGATCCCGTTCGAGCTGCGCGAGGGCAAGGGCGTCGAGGCCTTCCGCAGGTTCCTGTTCGACGCGGCCGACCTCGTGGCCTCGTACGGCGGGTCGTTGTCGGGCGAGCACGGTGACGGGCAGGCCCGCGGCGAACTGCTGCCGCGCATGTTCACTCCGGCCCTGATGGAGGCGATGGGCGAGGTCAAGACGCTGTTCGACCCCGGCGACCGGATGAACCCCGGCAAGGTCGTCCACCCTCACCGCGTCGACGACAATCTGCGCCTGGGCGCTGCCTGGCGGCCCGAACGGCAGCGGACGTACTTCGCGTACTCCGGTGACGGCAACGACTTCGGCCGGGCCGTGCTGCGCTGTGTGGGCATCGGCAACTGCCGCACCCACCGGGGCGGAGTCATGTGCCCGTCCTATCGGGCCACCGGCGAGGAGGAGCACTCCACCCGCGGCCGGGCGCGGCTGCTGTTCGAGATGCTCGGCGGTCACGCCGACTCACCGGTCACCGGCGGCTGGCGCTCCACCGAGGTCCGCGACGCACTGGACCTGTGTCTGGCCTGCAAGGGCTGTAAGTCCGACTGCCCGGTCGGGGTCGACATGGCCACCTACAAGGCCGAGTTCCTGGCCCACCACTACCGGGGCCGGCCCCGCCCTCCGGCCCACTACTCCATGGGCTGGCTGCCGCTGTGGGCGCGGCTGGCCCGCACCGCGCCGGGCTTCGCGAACGCCGCCCTGCACGCCCCCGGTCTGGGCCGGGCGGGGAAGCTGCTGGCCGGAATCGACCCGCGCCGCGACGTACCCCTCTTCGCCGCCGAGTCGTTCCAGGAGGCCCGGCACCGATCCGGCGGCGCGCAGCCCGATCCGCGCGATCCGCGCACCGTTCTGCTCTGGCCGGACACGTTCACCAACCACTTCCACCCCCACGTCGCCGACGCCGCGGTCCGGGTCCTCGAGGACGCCGGCTTCCGCGTCGCGGTGCCGTACGGGCCCGTGTGCTGCGGTCTGACGTGGATCTCCACCGGGCAGCTCGCCACCGCCCGCCGCGTCCTGCGACGGACCACGCGAGCGCTCCGGCCGTGGCTGGAGGCCGGCACACCGGTCATCGGCCTCGAACCGTCCTGCACCGCGGTCTTCCGGGCCGACGCCCCCGACCTGCTCGCCGGCGACCAGGACGTCATCCGCCTCGCGGCGCAGACCCGGACCTTCGCCGAACACCTCGTCGGCCGAGGCCCCGAGGGCTGGCAGCCGCCCACGATCGGGCGGGCGGCGACCGTGCAGACCCACTGCCACCAGCACGCCGTCCTCGGCGCCGACGCGGACCGGGAACTGATGCGCCGTGCCGGACTGGACGCGCGGGTGCTCGACGAGGGCTGCTGCGGGCTGGCCGGCGACTTCGGCTTCACACAAGGGCACTACGACCTGTCGCAGGCCATCGCCGAACAGGGCGTGCTGCCCGCCGTGCGCGACACCGCGCCCAGCGCCCTCGTCCTGGCCGACGGGTTCAGCTGCCGTACCCAGATCGACCAGGCCGGGACCGGCCGGCAGGCCCTGCACCTGGCCGAGGCCCTCGCCCTGGCACTGGACGGGCCGCTGCCCGCCGACCACCCCGAGAAGGCGGTACCGCGCCCCCGGATCCGGAGGGATGCGACACGATGAAGTCCCGGCCCGAAGCGGTGCGGCGCGGGCCCGCGCCGAAGGACACGGCCACCGGCGCTCCGACGGTCGAGTCCCTGCGGGTGCACGTCCTCGAGTTCCCGACCGATGCCCCCGAGGCGGACGGCACCTTCGCCTGGGACCGTACGACCATGGTCCTGGTCCAGGCCCGTGGCGGCGGTGCTTCGGGCCTGGGCTACACCTACGGCGACCGGGCCACCGCCGGCGTGATCACCGGGCTTCTCCACGATGTGGTCGTCGGTCTGCCGGCCTTCGACGTTCCGGCGGCGAACGAGGCGATGAGCCGGGCGGTGCGGAACGCCGGCCGGCCCGGCCTGATCGCCGGCGCCGTCTCCGCGATCGACGTCGCCCTGTGGGACCTCAAGGCCCGCCTCCTGGAGCTGCCGCTGGCCGACCTGCTCGGCCGGGCCCGGACCGACGTGCCCGTCTACGGGAGCGGCGGCTTCACCACGTACACCGACCGCCGGCTCGCCGAGCAGCTCGACGGCTGGTCCGGCCAGGGCATCACCCGCTTCAAGATCAAGATCGGCGAGGGGTGGGGAACCCGGGAGCGACGCGACCTGGAACGTGCCGAGCGGGCCAGGGCGCTGCTGGGCGACGACGCCGAGCTGTACGTGGACGCGAACGGGGCCTACACCCGCAAGCAGGCCGTCCGGATCGGGCGGGCGCTGGACGGCGTGGGGGTCGGCTGGTTCGAGGAGCCCGTCTCCTCCGACGACCTCACCGGGCTCGCCCGCGTGCGCCACTCCGTCACTGCCGACGTCGCCGCCGGCGAGTACGGCTACGACCTGCCCTACTTCGCCCGCATGATCCCGGCCGTCGACTGTCTGCAGGCCGACGCCACCCGCTGCGGCGGCATCACCGTGTGGCTGCGCGCAGCCGCCCTCGCCCAGGCCCACGGCCTGCAGCTGTCCGGCCACTGCGCGCCGCATCTCCACGCGCACGCCGCCGCGGCCGTGCCGAACCTCCGGCACCAGGAGTGGTTCCACGACCACGTCCGCATCGAGAACCTGCTGTTCGACGGCGCCCTCGACCCGGCCGGCGGCACCGTGCGGCCGGGCCGGGACGGGGAGCCGGGGTTGGGCCTGACGATCCGGCCCGACGTCGCGGATCGGCATCGTGTCCGTGGGTAGCACCGGTGTCGGCGACGGGCGACGGACCGGCACGCACCGGCCGGGCCGGAAAGGACGCGCCGATGACGGCGTCCGTCCGCGGCCGACCTGATCCGCATGCCCTGCGGGACTACGCCCTGCTCGCGGACGGCGAGCGCGGCGCCCTGGTCGGGCCGCGCGGCGAGATCGTGTGGATGTGCGCACCCGCCTGGGACGACGATGCCGTCTTCGCCGCACTCATCGGCGGCGACGGCTGGTACAGCGTCACCCCGGACGGGCCGTTCGTGTGGGGTGGCTACTACGAGCCGGGCAGCCTGATCTGGCGCAGCCGCTGGATCGGGACGGACGGCATCGTCGAATGCCGCGAGGCCCTGGCCCACCCCGGTGACCCGCACCGTGCCGTGGTGCTGCGCCGGATCCTGGCCGTCGACGGCGAAGCCCGCCTGACGGTGCAACTGCGCGTGGCGGCCGGCTTCGGAACGGCGCCGCTGCGCGAGGTGCGCCGCGATGAGCACGGGCGCTGGACGGGCCGCGCGGGAGACCTGTACGTGCGGTTCAGCGGCGCGCCGGACGCCCGACCCGGCGACGGGGGGCTGAGCACCACCGTCACGATGGAAGCGGGGGCGCACCACGATCTCGTCCTGGAGGTCTCCGGTCGGCCGCCGCCGGCACCGGAGACGGCGGAGGTGTGGTGGCGGGCCACCGAGACGGGATGGGCCGGGTGCGTGCCCGACCTCACCGGCACACCGGGCCGACGCGACGCCCGGCACGCGTACGCGGTCATGGCCGGCCTGACCTCCTCGACCGGGGGCACGGTCGCCGCGGCCACCACCAGCCTGCCCGAACGGGCCGAGCAGGGCCGCAACTACGACTACCGGTACGTGTGGATCCGCGACCAGTCCTTCATCGGCCAGTCCGCCGCCGCGGTCGGCGGGCAGCGACTCCTCGACGACTCGCTGCGCTTCGTCACCGCCCGCCTCCTGGAGCACGGCCCCGGCCTCTCCCCCGCCTACACCGCCGCCGGGCGGGCGGTGCCCGGCCGGCGCGCCCTGAACCTGCCGGGCTACCCGGGCGGCTACGACGTCGTCGGCAACCGCGTCAGCCACCAGTTCCAGCTCGACGTGTTCGGCGAGGCCCTGCTGCTCCTGGCCGCGGGCGCCCGGCACGACCGGCTGGACGCGGACGGCCGACAGGCGGCGCTCACCGCGGCCGACGCGATCGCGGCCCGCCGCCGGGAGCCGGACGCCGGGATCTGGGAACTGCACAACGACCGCTGGACGCACAGCCGCCTGGTGTGCGCGGCCGGACTGCGGGCGATCGCCGCCGTGGCCCCCCGGGCGGACAGCGGACGCGCCGCCGGCTGGGAGGCGCTCGCGGACGCGATCGTCGCCGACACCGCGGCCGAATGCCTGCACCCGACGGGACGCTGGCAGCGCTCCCCCGATGACGACCGTGTGGACGCGGCCCTGCTGCTCCCCGCCCTTCGCGGCGCCCTGCCCGCCGACGACCCCCGCACCGTCGCCACCCTGCGCGCGGTGCGCACCGACCTCGCCTGCGATCACTACGTCTACAGGTTCCGCCACGACCGGCGACCGCTGCAGGACGCCGAAGGGGCGTTTCTGCTGTGCGGCTTCACCGTGGCGATGGCCGAGCACCAGCAGCACGACGACGTCGAGGCGATGCGCTGGTTCGAACGCAACCGAGCCGCTTGCGGTCCGCCGGGCCTGTACGCGGAGGAGTTCGACGTCGCCCAGCGCCAGCTGCGCGGCAATCTGCCGCAGGCCTTCGTCCACGCCCTGATGCTCGAAGCCGCCGCCCGCCTCGGGCAGGAGCGGCACTGACCCGTGCACGAGGAGGTGGGGCTCGTGGCGTGATTCCCCCGTGGGGGTGGGCCGCGCGGGTGACCCTGGCCGCGCCGCCCGTACCGGCGCGCCCCCGAGTGGAGACCATACTCACGGGCAACGGGAGGCCGGGAGTGCGCGGGGTGCTGGAGATCGTGGTGTGGTGGGCCGTGCTGACCGCGGCGACGGTGGTGTTCATCAGCTCCGTGTCGCCCGTCGAACTGGTGGTGGGCGCCCTTGCCGCGCTGGGCGGGGCCTTCGCGGCCCGCAGGATGCGCCTGGCCGCCGGCGGCCGGGCGAAGGGAGGCCGGGGCGCGGTGCGCGCGCTCGTCGCCCTGCCGGGCTCGGTGGTGCGCGGTCTGGGCGTGCTGACGGCCGCCGTGGTCACCGACCCGGCAGGCGCGCTGGTGCGGCGCGTCCGCCTGCGGCGGGGAACGGGGGCCGGGTGGGCCGGCACGTTGCTCGGCATGTCGCCGGACACCTGCGTGATCGACGTCCCCCGGGACGACGAGGTCCTCGTCCACGCCCTGCGTCCGGGAGCCGGACCGGTCGAGCAGGCCGTGGCCCGCGCGGACGGCGCGCGGTGAACGCCTGGGCCGTCGCAGCCCTGGTCCTCCTGGCCGTCCCGGCGCCGGCGTGCCTGTGGGTGGCGGCTCGTGGCAGCGCGGTGCACCGCCTGGTCGGAGCCTCGCTGCTCTCCAGCGTGACCGGGGCCGTGTTCCTCCTGCTGCCCCAGGCCTACGACCGGTCCTCCTACCAGGACCTCGCGCTGGTGCTCGGCGTCCTCGCCCCCGCCGGCGCCCTCGTCTTCACCCGCTTCGTCTCCGGTCGCCATCACGAGACACACGGTTCCGCGACCGACACCTGACCGCACCGCACCGCACCGCACCTCACCGCACTGCACCGCACCGCACCGCACACGTCGGCACACAGGAAGGAGACCGGAATTGACGCCGCCTCACGTGGTCGTACTCGTGCTGCTGTGGACCGGTGTGGCCGCCGTGCTCCTGTCCGCGGCCGCGGTACTGCGGCTGCGCGGCACCCTGATGCGGCTGCACGCCCTGGCACCCGCGTCCTGCGTCGGGATGCCGCTGATCGCCGCGGCGGTGGCCGTCGAGCAGGGTGCGGGCCGGGCGGCAGCCAAGACACTGTTCATCGGCCTGCTCTTCGCCGTCGGCGGCACGGTCACCACCATCGCCGTGGGCCGCGCCGCCGACCGGTCCGGAGAGGCCGAGAAGGGGGGCGGGTCGTGAACGAGTGGCTGGTCGGAGCCGCCGTCGCCTTCGTCGTCCTCGCCGCGACCGTCGCGGTCCTCACCCGGGACCCGACGCGCCAGGCCGTCGTCCTCTCCGTCCTGGGCCTGGGCCTGGCGATCCTGTTCGCCGTGCTGCAGGCACCCGACGTGGCGCTGTCCCAGTTGGGCGTGGGCACCGCGCTCACCCCGCTGATGATCCTGCTGACCGTCCGCAAGGTCACCCGTCAGCCCACGCGCGCGAGCCGCGACGCCGACCGGCACGACGGTGCCGAGGGGCGGGAGCAGGGGTGACAGCGCGCGCCCGGCTGGTCCTGTTCCTGGTCGCCGCCGTGGTGTTCGCCGGCTTCTTCACGGCCGCGTGCGCGCATCTGCCGCCGTTCGGGACACCGGACCATCCCTACGGCGACCGGGCGGTGGCGGCGGCCCTGGCCCGCCGCACCGCGAACGTCGTCTCCGCGGTCAACTTCGACGTCCGCGCCTTCGACACGCTCGGTGAGGAGTCCATCCTCTTCGGCACCGTCCTCGGGGCGACCCTGCTGCTGCGCCGGGCCCATGACGAACGCCACCGCCGGGCGGAGGCGGAACGCGTCATGCCCACCACCCGGCTGTTCGGCACGCTGCTGCTGCCCATCGCCCTGGTCGTCGGCGTGTACGTCGTCGCGCACGGCCAGCTCAGTCCCGGCGGCGGCTTCCAGGGCGGCGTCGTCCTGGCCACCGCCCTGCACCTGGCGTACGTGGCCGCCGACTACCGCGCCCTGAAGAAGCTCCGGCCACTGGCCGTGCTGGACGTGGCGGACTCGCTCGCCGCCGCCTCCTACACCCTCATCGGCCTGGCCGGCCTGATCGCCGGGAGCGCGTTCCTCGAGAACGTACTGCCCCTCGGCACCTTCAACACCATGACGTCCGGCGGCACCGTTCCGGTGCTGAACGCCGCGGTCGGCGTCGAGGTCGCCTGCGGCCTGATCACCCTGCTCGCCCACTTCCTCAGCCAGGCCGTCGAACTCACCGACACCGACCGCCGAGAGAACGGAGACGGCTGATGGGGACGTGGCCCTACCTCGCCGCCGGCTGGGTCCTGCTGGTCGCCCTGTACGGACTGGTCACCAGCCGCAACCTGATCCACGCCATCGGCTGCCTGGCGGTCGCCCAGTCCTCCACCTATCTCCTGCTGCTTGCCGTCGGCTACCGTCGCGGAGCGACCGCCCCCGTGTACTCCGACCTCACCCCCGGCACCCGTCCGGTCGTCGACCCCGTCGTGCAGGCACTGGCGCTGACCGATGTCGTCGTCGGCGCCACCGTCACCGCCCTGCTGCTCGCCCTCACCATCCAACTGCGCAAGCGCCACCGCACCGTCGACCCCCAGGCCCTCACGGGCCTGAAGGGCTGACACGTGACCGAGGCCGCCCTGCTGCCGCTCGCCGTCGCCATCCCCCTGCTCGGCGCCGCCCTGCTCGCCGTCGCCGGCCGGACGCTGCCCCGGACCGGCTGCGACATCCTGGCGACCGCGTCGGCGACGGCCGAGGTCGTCTGCCTGGCCCTGCTCTGGCCGCACAGCCGGCACCTCGCCACGGCGGACCTCGGCGGCTGGCCCGCCCGCCTGGGCATCGTGCTCGCCGCCGACCCGATCGGCGCGGGCCTGGCGCTCCTCGTCGCCGTCCTGGTGCTCGCGGTCGTCGTCTACTCCTGGCGGTACTTCGACGAACCCGCCGGGGAACACGCCGGAGCGTTCCCCGCCCTGATCCTGCTCTTCGAGGCCGGCATGGCCGGCTTCGCCCTGACCGGCGACCTGTTCGACGCCTTCGTCTTCTTCGAGCTGATGGGCGCGGCCGCCTACGCCCTGACCGGATACCGGATCGAAGACCCCCGCCCCCTCCACGGCGCCCTCGCGTTCGGCATCGTCACCTCCTTCGCCGCCTACTGCTCCCTGTTCGGCATCGGCATGCTCTACGCCCGCACCGGCGAACTCAACCTCGCCCGCCTGGGGCTCCGTCTGTCCTCCCACCCCGCCGACGTGCTGACCGTCGTCGCGTTCGCCCTCATCTGTACGGCCCTGCTGGTCAAAGCCGCGGCCGTACCGTTCCACTTCTGGCTGCCCGACGCCCACGCGGTGGCCCCCACCCCGGTGTGCATGCTGATGTCCGGCGTCATGGTCGAACTCGGCGTGTACGGCGTCGGGCGCGTGTACTGGACCGTCTTCTCCGGCCCGGGCGGCATCCCTCCCCATGCCTTCCGCACCGCCTTCACCGCCCTCGGCGTGCTGACCGCGCTGCTGGGCGCCCTGATGTGCTGGCAGCAGCGCCACCTCAAGCGGCTCCTCGCGTTCTCCACCGTCAGCCACGTCGGCCTGTTCCTGATCGGCGTCGCCCTGCTCACCCCTTCGGGCGTCACCGGCACGGCGGTGTACGTCGCCGCGCACGGCTGCGTCAAAGCCGCGCTCTTCGCCCTCACCGGAGTGCTTCTGGACCGCTACGGCTCCGTCGACGAACACGGCCTGCACGGCAGGGCCCGCGAGCTGCGTCCGGTGGGTGTGCTGTTCCTGACCGGCGCCCTGGCGCTGGCCGGGCTGCCGCCGTTCGGCACCGGCCTCGGCAAAGCGCTCGGCGAGGACGCCGCCGGGCACTGGCAGCCCTGGCTGCTCCCCGCCGTGTTCGTCACCGCCTCCGCCGTCACCGGTGCCGCCGCGCTCCGCGCGGGCCTGCGCGTCTTCTTCGGCACGGGCCCCGTGCCCCACAGCCGTCCGGGCGAGGAGGAGACCACCGGCGAGGGCGAGGAACCCGAGATCCGCTCGCCGGAGCGCAGCCTGCCGCTCCCCATGACCGTCGTCCCGGCCGTCCTGCTCGCCCTGGCCGTGCTCATCGGCTGCCTGCCGGCCGTCGCCGCCGCCCTCGCCCGTGCGGCGTCCGTCTTCACCGACCCGGCCCGGTACGCCGCCGCGGTCCTCGCCGTGCCCGGCACGCCGCCGGCGGCCGCATCGACGCCGGCGGCCGGGTGGACCGTGGCGGGAGTGCTCCTCGGGCTGCTGTCCACCGTCCTCGCGGCCGCCCTGGCGACCGCCGCGGTCCACCACCGCGGTCCCTCGCTGTCCACGCGCCACTGGACCGTCCGCGCGGTACGGACGCTGCGCCGCCTGCACTCCGGACACCTCGGCGACTACCTCGCCTGGCTCGCCCTCGGCCTCGTCACCCTGTGCGTCGCACTCGTCACCCAGATCTGAACGAGCGTGCCGGGGCCGGCCGGGCAGGACGGAGGAGCCCGTCGGTCACCGGCCCGGGGTGTCGCGTGCATGGACCCGCCCCACGGGGGCATGCGCGAAACGGCGTCCCCTGAGGCCGCCGCCCGCTCCCTGTCCCTGCAACCGGGCGGCGGCAAGGCCGCGGACCCTGCTTCCGGCCGGTCGGGAGGTGACCGTGAGGACTTCGGTGGACCGCATCGCACAGCCCTGGGGCAGTCGCACCCCGTACGGACGGGATCGTCGCTGGCCCACCCGCCGGGACACGTGTCTCGCCGACGGTGTCCGGGAGGACGAGGTCGACCGCTGGGTGCAGACGGCCTCGCTCCTGCATTCCGACGGCGACGCCATGGACATCGCCGTGAAGGACGGAAGCATCGTCGGCGTGCGGGGCAGGACCGTCGACCGTGTCAACCGCGGCCGGCTCGGGCCCAAGGACGCCTTCGCGTGGCAGGCCAACAGTGCCGCCGACCGGCTCCGCCGGCCGTTGGTACGCCGGGACGGGCGCCTCGTCGAGACGGACTGGGACTCGGCGATGACCCTCGTCGCGGCCCGCTCGCGCACGCTGCTGGACGCGCACGGGTCCGGTTCGATCGGCTTCTACACCTCCGGGCAGTTGTTCCTGGAGGAGTACTACACGCTCGCGGTCCTGGCCCGGGCCGGCCTCGGCACCCCGCACCTCGACGGCAACACCCGGCTCTGCACCTCGACCGCGGCCGAGGCGCTGAAGGAGTCGTTCGGGTGCGACGGCCAGCCGGGCAGTTTCGACGACATCGACCACGCCGACGTCATCGCCCTGTTCGGGCACAATCTCGCCGAGTCCCAGCCGGTGCAGTGGATGCGCCTGCTCGACCGTCTGGAGGGCGCCGATCCGCCCCGGCTGGTGTGCGTCGACCCCCGGCCCACTCCGGTGGCCCGACGGGCGTCCGTGCACCTGGCCCCACGGGTCGGCACCAACGTGGCCCTGTTGAACGCCCTCCTGCACGAGATCGTCCGCGCCGGACATGTCGATCGCCCCTACGTCGAACGGCACACGGTCGGCTTCGACGAGCTGGAACGGGCCGTCGCGCCCTGCACTCCCGAGTGGGCCGCCGCCCTCTGCGACGTGCCGGCGTCCCGGATCCGGGAGGCGGCCGAGGTGCTCGGCACCGCGGACCGGCTGCTGTCCACGGTGCTGCAGGGCGTCTACCAGTCGCACCAGGCCACCGCCGCGGCCGTCCAGGTCAACAACCTGCACCTGGTCCGGGGCATGCTCGGCCGGCCCGGCGCGGGCGTGCTCCAGATGAACGGGCAGCCCACCGCCCAGAACACCCGTGAGTGCGGCGCCGACGGCGACCTGCCGGGGTTCCGCAACTGGGCGAACGAGGAGCACGTGGCCGAGCTGGCGAAGGTGTGGAACGTCGAGCCCGACAGCATCCCGCACTACGCACCGCCGACCCACGCCCTGCAGATGTTCCGGTATGCCGAGCAGGGCTCCCTCCGCATGCTGTGGATCAGCGGCACCAACCCGGCCGTCTCCCTCCCCGAGCTCTCCCGCGTGCGCGACGTCCTCACCCGCGAGGGGCTGTTCGTCGTCGTCCAGGACTTGTTCCGCACCGAAACCGCCCAGCTCGCCGACGTCGTCCTGCCGGCCGCGACCTGGGGAGAGAAGACCGGCACCTTCACCAACGCCGATCGCACCGTGCACCTCTCCGAGCGGGCCGTCGAGCCGCCCGGGGACGCACGGCCGGACCTCGACGTCTTCCTCGATTACGCCCGCCGCATGGACTTCCGTGACAAGGACGGCGGGCCGCTCGTCACCTGGCACGACCCGGAATCCGCCTTCGAGGCGTGGAAGCGGTGCAGTGCCGGCCGCCCGTGCGACTACACCGGCCTGTCGTACGACCGGCTGCGCGGCGGCAGCGGCGTGCAGTGGCCGTGCACCGACGCGGCCCCGGACGGGACGCCGCGCCTGTACGCCGACGGCGTCTCCTGGGCCCACCCCGACACCTGCGAGTCGTACGGCAAGGACCTCGTCACCGGCTCACCGGCGCCGGCCGCCGAATACCGGCACCTGAATCCTGACGGCAAGGCGGTGATCCGGGCGGCGGAGTACCTGCCGCCGCACGAGGACTCCGGGGCGGAGCTGCCCTTCCAGCTGACGACCGGCCGCACCCTCTACCACTTCCACACCCGCACCAAGACGGGCCGCACTCCCCAGCTGGACGCTGCGGCGCCCGAGGTGTGGGTGGAGATCTCCGTCGCCGACGCCACCGAGCTCGGCCTCCACGAGGGGGACCTCGTCGAGGTCGGAAGCCCCCGCGGCTCGCTCCAAGGGCGCCTGCGCGTCACGGAGATCCGGCGCGGTCTGCTGTTCGTGCCCTTCCACTACGGCTACTGGGACACCCCCGGCGGCTCGGGTCCCTCCGACGGGTCACCCGGGCGGGCGGCCAACGAGGCCACGGTCACCGACTGGGACCCCGTCTCCAAGCAGCCGCTGTTCAAGACGGCCGCCGCGCGCCTCACACTCCTGGCGCGCGGTGACGGAAAGCCCTCTCCCGCCCCCACCACCACGGCCTCCGCCCCGGCCCGCCCGGGCACGGTTCCGGCGACCGCGGGCGGCCGGACGGCATGGGTCGAGGAGTCGTTCGAGGCCGAGGAGCCCCACGAAGCGGAGACGGGACCGTGAGCGGGCTCGCGGCGGTCCTCGACGCCCTGCGCAGGGACGAGCGCCGGCTGACCACGGAGCTCCTCGCGCTGGCCGGGCGCCACCGGCAGGAGCACGAGATCCACCACGTCGCCACGGACCTCGCGCGCTGGTCGGCCGAGCACGACCGTCTCCTGAGGGAGACCCTGCACCACTACGGCCCCGCGGACACCGCACCGCCCTCGTCCGACCCCCCGGACACCGCACCGCCCCCGGCCGGCCCTCGGGAGACCGGAGCGCCTCCGGCCGGCCCTCGGGAGGCCGGACCCATGACGGACGACGCTCCTCCCGACCTCTTGGAGGACTTGCGGGCGCTGCACCTGGCCGTGGCCGGCAACTGCGTGTACTGGCAGATGCTGGCCCAGGCCGCCGCAGCCACCCGGGACTCCCGCCTCACCGAGCTCGTCGAACACTGCGAGCCGCAGGCGCAGCGCCAGCTCCGCTGGACCGAGAGCATGATCAAGAGCTTGGCGGCACAGCTCCTGACGGCTTCCTGAGCGCCTCACCGGCACCCTCCGCCCGGAACCGGGCACGGCATGACGGCCGACGCCGTCAACTCGGGCTCCACCGGTCGGCGTTCGGAGCACGAGCCGGAAAGCAGCCGGCGGACGGCGCCTCAGATCAGCCTCAAGACCGGACAACGACTTCCGGCTTCGCTCCGGCGGTCAACGGGGCCACCTCTGCTCGGCCGGGCCGAAGTCGAAGAGATCGGAAGAGCCCGTGATTTCCAGCAGCCGCACCATCTGGTGACTGGGAGCGGCCAGGGTGATGCTCTTCCCCGATCCGAGCGCCATTTCCCTGGCCGCCAACAGCAGATTGAGACCGGTCGAATCACAGAACGACGAATTCTGGAGGTCGACGATGATTTCAGTGCCACGCGGCGCGCGGGCGACACCGTCAAGGAGCAAGGACCGCAACTCGGCCGAGTGATCCAAGTCCAGGTCGCCGCTCACCCATACGACGAAAGAGTGCGGGACACGGCCTTCGGGTTCGACTTCGGATTCGGATTGCGCGGTCCGCTCCTCGTCAGATGTCACGACGCACCTCCTCCTCGTGGCGGCGACTTCCCTGTTTTCGAGGTCCCATGCGGGCCTTTTCCCGGCTCTCCGCCGGAGGACGGTGTCGGCTCGGACGATCCGACCCCCTCCTTGCGGTAGCGCGTATGGCGGCGCCCTGCCCACAGAGCAGCCTCCACCACCTGGCCGGAGGTGAGACGGGACTCCCGTTCCAGATCGGCGAGGCCTATGCCTCGGGGATGGCTGGTCCGTATGCGCACCAGGCGTTCCGCCCACAGTTCCGCCTCCACGAAGGGACGTGCCCGCAAAGTGGAGACCGCAGCCCTCAAGTGCGCATCGCTACAGGCCACCAGCGGCCGCCAACCGTCCTGCCAGCGGTCGCGAGGATCGAGATACGAGGAGTCCGGCGCGCGCCCGTGCCATGACGCCCTCTCCGCCACGTACTCCCCGCAGTAGTCGCAGTAGTCATCGACTCCACCCCCCTCGCGGGAGGGCACCGTTCCACGAGCCATGAGGCCGCCTCCAAAGGGAACACCGAAGGACTGGAACACCTGATCCACGACATTCTCATCAAAGTATACGTCGACCATTACACGAAATCACCTTCGGGCATTTCTCGGGTCCCTGCTTCTTGTCATCCGGGGAGGCATAGTTGATACATGGGAGAAAATTCCGGCCACGGATCCGACTGGACGTTCCTGACGAATCACGCCCGCGTCCTGCTGTCCATCGCCCGCGACCCCGGCGTGCGGCTCCGCGACGTGGCGGCCGTGTGCGGACTGACGGAACGCACCGTGCAGGCGATCGTCTCGGACCTCGAGGCTGCCGGATACCTCACGCGCAGCCGGGCGGAGGACGCGCGCCGGAACCGCTACACGATCGCTTCCGACTCCCCCTTCCGCCACCCCGCCGAAGCCGGCCATGAGATCGCCGGCCTCCTGCGGCTCCTCGCCGATCCCCAGGACGAGGCAGACCGCTCCGCTCCCCAGCAGGTGCAGAACTGAGCGCTCTCGACGAAGACGCCCGAGCAGTCGAGGGAGGGGTCGGCCACACCGACGTGTTGCCGACCGCCCGTCAGACGGTGAAGTGCACCCGGCCGAGCCGCACCTTCCGGTGCATACCTTTGACCCACACGTAGACGAAGTCATGGACGACGCAAGGGCCTTGAAGGAGAACCGCTTGCGCTGCCCCGTGTCCTCGTGCGGTGCGGGACCGATGGCGACCGTTGCGCACGACCAGGCACCGCCCGTATTCGTCCGTCTCGGCAGCCGACTCGGCCATGTACGGGTCGACTTCCGCCTCCAGGGCGGCGGCCGGCATCCGGCGGGCGCCTTCACGGACGATCTCGTCGCTCAGGGACCCGGACCGGGCGGAACACTGACGCCCCGCGACAGGCCCCCGGGGCCGGCCACCGGTGCGTCCGCGTTGGCGTTGCCGCCGGCCTCGTCGTCGAACAGCGGCGCGGTATCGCGAAACCCGCGGAGTGAGGAGCGGGCCGCCCCTGCGCATGCGGTGGCTCCTGCGGCCGGAGCACCCGAGCAGGGGCTCCGGCCGCAGGAGTGCCGGTGGTGAGCGGGACCGGTCAGCCGATGGCGATCTCGTCGACCAGGAAGACGGTCGACAGGTAGGTGTCTTCGGTGCCGGCGAACTCCAGCTTCACCGTCTGCCCCTTGTAGGCGGACAGGTCGACGGTCTTCTGGACGTATCCGGAGCTCGCGTTGGCATTGGAGTAGGTGGCCAGCGTGGTGCCGTTGACGTTGACCTTGAGGGTGTCGTAGGCCGCGGAGCCGGACTCCTGGGTGGTGACCTTCAGCCAGAAGGTGAGCTTCGGGGTGCCGGTGGAGGGCACCGCGACGTTCGACTGGGACAGGGACTCGACGGCGTCAGCGCCGTAGCCCATCATCCAGGCGTACCAGGAACCGTCACGCGCAGCCTGCAGAGTCGAGCTGGTGATGATGTCGTCGCTCTGGGTCCAGCCGCTGGTGCCCTGCTCGAAGCTGCCGTTGGTCAGCGCGTTCCCGCTGGGAGGCGTGGTCGGCGAGGGGGTGGGGGTGGACGGCGAAGGGGTGGGGGTGCCGGGGTCGGGCAGGGCGGTGCCGACGCTGACGGCCGCCCACGCCTTGGAGACGAGGTAGCGCTCCTGGGAGTTGGTGCCGTACAGGTCGGCGGCGGCCTGCAGGGTGGCGGTGCGGGCGCCGGAGTAGTTGGTGGTGGAGGTCATGTAGGTGGACAGTGCCCGGTACCAGACGGCGGCGGCCTTGTCCTTGCCGATGCCCGCGAAGGTGTCGTTGTTGCAGGTGGTGCCGGTGTGCGAGCGTCCGCCGATGGTCTTCGCCCCAGTGCCCTCGGCGGCCAGGTAGAAGAAGTGGTTGCCGATCCCGGAGGAGAGGTGCACGTCCGCCGAGCCGGCGCTGGAGGTCCAGCAGGACAGCGATCTGCCGTCGGCGGCAGGGTTGTCCATCCGGCGCATGTAGCCGCCCGACATGTTGAGCTTCTCGCCGATGTAGTAGTCGCCCGGGTCACCGGCGTTGCCGGCGGAGAACTCGACCATGGTGCCGAAGATGTCGCTGGTGGCCTCGTTGAGGCCGCCGGACTCGCCGGAGTAGGTGAGGTTGGCGGTGGCGGCGGTGACGCCGTGGCTCATCTCGTGGCCGGCCACGTCGAGCGCGGTGACCGGGGTGTTGCTGTTCTGCGAGGATCCGTCGCCGAAGTACATGCAGAAGCAGTTGTCGTCGTAGAAGGCGTTGAGCAGGCCGGTGTCGACGTGGACGTAGGCGGGGGCGCCGCGGCCGTCGTTGCGGATGCCGGAGCGGTTGAAGGAGTTCTTGTAGTAGTCCCAGGTCCTGGCCAGGCCGTAGGAGGCGTCCACCGCGGCGCTCTCGCGGCTGGACGTGGTGCCGTTGCCCCAGGAGTTGGTGGTCTTGGAGAAGGCCCGGGCGTTCTGCCTGGGATTCGACTGCGGGCTGTTGTACGAGTCGTAGACGATCGTGCCGCCGTGCGCGGCGTCGGTCAGGGTGTAGCCGCTGCCGGACTGGGTGGTCTCGATGGAGACCTGGCCGGCGGTGACGCCGTTGCCGGTGCCCGTGATGCTCTGGTGCAGTTCGTACTGGTCCAGCGGCACGCCGCTGGTCGCGTCGACGATCACCGCCTCCCGCGAGGCCGGGCCGGTCTCGCCCGCGCCGGTGACGGTCGAACGGTAGGCGAGGACGGGGATCTTGCCGACCGCGTACACCACCAGGGTGCTGTCCTTGCTTCCTGCCTTGGCGTGCTTCACGTGCTTGGCGTGCTTCACGGCCGCGGCCGAGGCGTCGGCCGCCGTCAGCTTCGGCGTGGTGTCGGCAATCCGGATCGCGCCCTGGTGCGCCAGGTTCGAGCCGGTGATCGTGCCGTCCTCGGTGAGGTGCACGACCAGGTCGCCGCCGATGACGGGCAGGCCTCTGTAGGTGCGGTCGTAGCGCACGTGCCGGGAGCCGTCGGCGTCGATCAGCACGTCCTTGGCCACCAGGCGCTCGTCGGGGCCCAGCCCGAGCGCGCGGGCGGTCGCGGCCGCGTTCCGGCCTGCCGTGCGTATCGCCTCGCCGCGCGCCTCGGCCGTCATCGCCTGGAAGCCGGCGCCGGGTTGGGCGGCGGAGTCACCGGCGGCCGCGGTGGGCCGGGGAGCCGCGGTGGACTGGGTGGCCACCACGGTCACGGTGCCCAGGGCGAGGGCTGCCGCGACACCGGCTGCCAGGGCGTTCTTGCGGTTCATCGCAATCCTTCCGCCGGGCCTTGTCGGGGATGTGCCGCAGAACGTCATCTGGGGTGCGGGGGGCGTTCGGCAGCGGTTGGCTCGGCTGTGGCCATGAGGCTAGGGACGCGGGAGGCGGCCGACATCGGGGCAATCCCTTGATCTGGACGGGGAGGTCCGGCGGGCGCACCATGGCCCGATGCCAGACTCTGCGATGTGGACAGACGCGTCCCACGAGGCCGGTCCCGTGCTGCCGGTGGTGCCGGAGGACGTCCACGGCACCCGCCGGATCGTCTTGTTCGGGCCGCCCGGAAGCGGCAAGACCACCGCGGCCGGGGCCTTGGGGCGACGGCTGGGCCTGCCCGTCCTGCGGCTGGCCCCGCGTCCGCAGGACGCCCGGGTTGCCTGTGCCGGGCTGCTCGAACTCGCGCTGGCCCTACCGTCACTGCCCGCCGGGCGGGAGCTGACGGCGGCACTCGACGAGGCCGCCGGCCGGTCGGGTTTTCCGGACGATGCCGGTCGGGCCCTGCGGCTGCGCCGGCAGACCGCCGTTCTGCTGCGGGAGGCTCCACCGATGACGCTGGTGGTGGACAACGCCCAGTGGCTGGACGCGACCAGTGCGGCCGTCCTGGGCTGGGCGCTGCGCCTGACCCCGGACCTTCCCGTCATCGCGGCCGAGCGCACCTGGCGCCCGGGGGCCGCAGGCCACTGGTGCGGGGAGAGCACGTGCGCGGTGCGCATCCCACCCCTGACGGTCCCTCAGGTCGCGACGCTGCTGTCCCCGTACCGGCTCGCCCCCCACGAGGTCACGCGCATCCACACCCACAGCGGCGGGAACCCGGCCCTGGCCCTGGCGCTGGCCGACGTCTCGCGCCCGCTCCCGGACCGGGAGGGTGGAAGCGAGTCGGCCCTGCCGCCGACGGCCCGCCGACTGGTGGGCGAGTGGCTGGACGAGGTACCGGCCCAGGTACAGGAACTGCTGACGTTCGCCGCACTCGACGACCGGCCCGACCTCGAACTGCTCGGCCGCCTCGCCGGCCCGGCAGCCGAAGCCCTCCTCGCCCAGGCCGAGGCAGCGGGGCTGCTCGACATCGGACGGGCGGACAGGAGCGTACGTTTCACCGCCTCCGCGATCGGCACCGAACTCGCGGCCCGGCTGCCGGAGCACGAGCGCAGGCTCCTGCACGCCCGCCTGGCCGAGGCCAGCCACGACAGCGTCCGCCGCGACCGGCACACCGTGCTGGCGGCCGATGCCGCCGACCCGAAATCGGCCCTCCACGCCGCCGGCGCTGCCACACGCGCCCGGCAGCGCGGCGACCACGCGCTCGCGGCAGAGCTCTCCCTCCTCGCCGCCCAGCGCACCCCGCACGAGGACGGCGACCTGCTCACCGAACGGGCCCTGACTGCCGTACGTGACGCCGCCCACTACGGCGACCTCCCCCGCGGCCGGGCCGCCGCCCGCCTCGTCCTGGGCCACGACACCACCCCCGCCCAACGCGTCGACGCCCTCGTCGCCCTGATCGACGCGAGCGGCCAGCACCTGCACAGCGCGGATGAACTGTTCGCCGACGCACTCCGCGCGGCGGCCGGACGATCCGACCTCACGGCCCGGCTCCTCATCCGCCAGTCCATCTGGGCCAACGTCAACGAGGGCGACCCCCACCGAGCGTGCGCCTTGGCCGGCCGGGCCACCGACCTCGCCGAGACCGTCGGCGACACCACCACCACCGTCATGGCCCTCACGATGCAGGCCCGCCTCCAACGCGTCCTCGGCCACCCCGACGCCGAGACCACGCTCAGCCGCGCCCTGTCCCTGCCACACGCCGCCTCCATCCCGGTCAACGGCACACCCCAGCACCTCGCCGCCCGGCACGCCCTCTTCGACGACCGCCCCGAGGAGGCTCGTACCTCGCTGCTTCCCCTGCTCGTCGAAGCCGAGCGGACGGGTGACGCCGAGGCGACCGTGGACATCCGGCGCAGCCTCGCCGAGGCCGAACTCCGCGCCGGACGGTGCGCCAGGGCGCTCGACCACGCCCACCGCGCCCAGGCGCTGACCGACGAGACCTCCCTGTCACCCGCACCGGCGTGCTACACCTCCGCCCTCGTCGAGGGCGCCGCCCGTCGCACCGACCTCGCCCTCGTCCACGCACGCCGCGGAGTCGACGCCGCCCGGCAGGAGGACAACAAGGTCTTCCTCTCCCGCAACCTCTTCGCCCTCGGCCACCTCCTCCTGGCCACCGGCCACCCCAAGGAAGCCCTGGAGGCCCTGGAGGAAGTCCGCACCCTGGAGGAACTCCAGCAGGTCCGCGACCCCTCCATCCTGCGCTGGCATCCCGAACTCGCCGAGACCCTCGTCGCCCTCGGTCGCCTCGACCGGGCACAGAGCCTGCTGGACGACACCCGCCGCACCGCAGCCGACCTCGGCAGGGACGCGGTCCTCCCTCCCCTCGAACGCGCCCAGGCGCTTCTGGACGCCGCCCGCGGCGACTACGACACCGCGGCCCGGCGCCTCACCGACGCGGCCGACCGCCTCCGCCACCTTCCCCTCGAACGGGGCCGGACCCTGCTGGCGCTCAGCCACACCGAACGACGCGGACGCCGGCGCGCCAGCGCCCGCGCCGCCGCGCAGGGCGCCGCCGACCTCTTCGCCGCCCACCACGCACACCCGTGGGCCGAAACCGCCGCGCACACGCTCAGCCGGCTGGAAGCCGCCCCTACGAACAACAACGCCCGCCCCCGCCTCACCTCCGCCGAACAACGCTGCGCCGAACTCGCCGCCGCCGGAGCGAGCAACCGCGACATCGCCACCACCCTCACCGTCAGCGTCAAGACGGTTGAAGCGACCCTCACCCGCGTCTACCGGAAACTCGGCCTGCACTCACGCTTCCAACTCGCGCGCGCCGTCACACCAGCACGTGAGTGACCCGCCCGTACGGCTCCAGGAGCCGCCGGGTTCAGTCATGGCCGAACTTCCCCCACTTCGACCAGCGCCGGCATGACGGCAAGTCCTTCGGTGGATTCACCCACTTGACACCGTCGTCGGCGGTAGCGGACAGCGTCGATCATCTGACGGCGGCAGAAGCCTTCCGGTCGGCCGGCCCGTCCCTGAAGCCATGCCGACATCGACAGAGCCGCCCGGGCGACCTGCCGCTCCGTCCCGGATCGAGGCGGGGCGACGGAAGCCTGTTCGACTGAACGAGCCTGCCGTCGGCAGGCGGATGGCCTCCGAGCCTCGGGCGTGATGCCGTTTCGGGGTTACGGGGTGCCGGCTTGCTCGGTCCCGCGGGTCCAGGTGTTCATGATGATGAAGGTCTTGGTGCCCTCCACCTTGCCGGTCCGGCGTACGGCGTTGATCACCTGCTGAAGATGGTTCACGTCCCGGACCCGGAGCTTGAGCAGGGCGTCGGAGGTGCCGGCGATGCTGTGGCTCTCCTCGATCTCCGGGATGCTCTCGGAGATGCCCTGGATCTCGTCGCTGTCGGTCGCGCCGAGCAGGCGGATCTCGATGAACGCCTGAAGCATGCCCGCCCGGCTGTCCTCGATGACCGCGGTGTAGCCGCGGATCACACCCGCCCTCTCCATGCGCTCTATACGGCGGGCGCACGGAGCCGCTGAGAGTCCCACAGCACGTGCGATCTCCGACACGGGCGCTCGCCCGTCCTTGCGGAGGATATCCAGTATGTGGCGGTCGATCGTGTCCACGGCCAACTCCCCGAATCATGCGCGCCACGCATAAGTCACGCGCTGAAAGCTCCATTGCTCCTTATGGATCGAGTGAACCACGCTCAACATGTGCGTGATCATGCCTGGCCTGTCGCCTGGGGACCGCCGTCCTGTCATCGTCATGGCGTCCGGGTGATCCCCGGCAGGAGGCTCGCACCGGCCAACCCCTACGGCGCGGACTCCGACCAGGTGACAGGTGCGCGGGTATCCCCGGCACCCCGCGGCCGGCCCCACATCCTGGGGCCGGCCGGGTACCACATCGGATTCACCAGCAGCCCGTGCCGTGGCTGCGGCACGGGCATCGGTCGAACGCGGCGTCGCCCGCCTGAAGCCCTGGCGGATCTTCCGCAGATCCCGGTGCAGCCCCAACCGCATGACGTCAATCGCCGAGGCCGTCCTCACCCTGGAGCGGCAACGCTGAAGAAGCTCATTGATGATCACTGCACGCGTCACGTTCCCCACCACGCAGCCGTGATCGACGATCCGGAGCTCGACGTCCCGCCGCTTACCGTGCACGAGCTCGTCAGGGCGCGAAGGGCCCGGGACTGTGCGTGTGCGCGCACCGACACGCTCCCGTCAGCGCATAGGAGCACGGCTGTGCGCCGCCGGGAGAGCCGGGCGGCAGGGTCCCGTGCGGAGTGACCCCGTCGTCGGGCGCCACGGACAGAGCCGTACCTGTCGCCACTCGACTGTTCCCGGCCGCTCCTACCCCGCGTACGCTGCGGCGAGCTCCTCGATGTCCGCGAAGCCCTTTACGAATGCGGCCGGTTGAGCATTCATGCGTGCCTTTCTGAGTACGCGTACTCACGTCACGGCAGCGATGCGACGGCGAGGGTGGGGGCAGACCGAGCGACTGGAGACCATCGTGTACATGCCCCGCAGAATGACCCGACTCGCCATTGCCCGGCGCCCTGGGAGGGTCCGCTTCGTGGCTGCTGCTCTCGTCGGCGCGGGCGCAGTCGTGGCCCTCACCGGATGCGCCGGCATCGAGTACCAGGAGGACATCTGCAGCAGCGGCGAGTACCCCGCCATGTCCGTGGGTGCCACCGGCTCTGTCTGCGTCTCGGACAAGGAGAAGCCCCCGGCCGGTTTCGTGCGGTACCCGGAGGGCAAGGTGCCACAGCAGGTCGGAGACAAGTGGGACGTGTACTGGGACACCCACACGCTCGACAAGGACGGCAACATCATCGACGCCCCGGACGCGAGCTGACCCGGAAAGAGCCTGCCCGATCTCGCCTGTCGACGGACGCGGCTTCCACCGCGGCGTGAGGCCGCCGGGCACTCTTCGCGTTCTTGTCCGGTCTCGCACAGCGACTGGCCCCGGCACCCGGAGCGGCGCATCCCGCCTCGCGGACGCAGGTGGAAGGCTTGGGGCATGGCTTTTCGAGCACAGTCGGACGCCCGACGTTCCTGGCGGACGGGGCACGCGCCCGCGCTGCTGGTGATCCCACTCGCGCTGATCGTCACGGTGTGCGTGGTGGATGTGCTGGCCCCGCCGCACATCCACCTCGGTCCGCTGCTCGTGGCAGCGCCCGCGATCACGGTCGCGTTCGCCGGCGCCCGCACGACGGCGGCCATGGGGGCTCTTGCGGTAGTGGCCCAAGTACTGGTCGGCGCACTCAGAGGGGTCCTGGGCACCGCCAACGTCCAGGCCCAGATCGCCGCCCTGATCGTCGTCTCGGCCGTCTGTGTCACCGTCTGTGTGGTGCGGGACCAGCACGAACGGCAACTGCACCAGGTGCGGTCGGTGGCCGAGGCAGCACAAAGCGTGCTGCTGCGACCACTGCCCCAACGCGCCGGCCCGCTGCAGATCGCCGGCTTGTACATCCCCGCCGAGGAGGAAGCCGAGCTGGGCGGCGACCTGTACGCGGCCGCCCGCACCGACCACCACAGCACCCGGCTCCTCATCGGCGACGTGCGCGGCAGCGGCCTGGGCGCCATCAGCAACACCGCCCTGCTGCTCGGTGCCTTCCGGGCGGCCGCCCACCGTCAGGCCACCCTGCCCCGCCTCGCCGTCCACCTGGACGGCGCGTTCCGCTGGGACACCAGCCAGTGGCGGCCGCAGACGGAGCAGGACACCGTCGAGGACTTCGCCACCGCCATGCTGCTCGACATCCCCGACCACGATCCGGTCGTCCACCTCATCAGCTGCGGACACCCGCCGCCGCTCATCCTCCGCGGAAACCGGCTCATCCCGCTCGTGGCCGAGGCGAGCCACCTCCCGATCGGATTCGGCGGGGCCTTCGGCATCTCCGACTACAAGGTCCAGACCTTCCCGTTCGAGGTCGGTGACCTGCTGCTCCTCTACACCGACGGCGTCATCGAGGCACGCAACACCGACGGACGCTTCTACCCGTTCACCGAACGCGCACCACAGTGGACCACGAACGACCCCGAGGAACTGCTGCGCCACCTCCAGGACGACCTGCTGGCCCACGTCGACGCCCATCTCAACGACGACGCGGCCGTCGTCGCGATCCGCCGCCTGGCGTCTGTGCCTCCGCCATCCGACCCGGCCCTGTGAACGAAGGCGGGGCGCCATGTGATCGAGGACGTCACAAAGCGTTGTCGGAAGCGGGGCACCGGGGCTCATGGACCAGCGTCGCCGAGACCTCGGCGACCGGCGGGGTGACACCTCTCTCGCCGACGGTCACCCTGGTCAACGCGGCCTCCGGAACCTGTGTCGACCTGCCGGACGGCGCCACGATCGCGGGCACCGAGCCCACCCTCTACACATGCCGCGGCGGCACCGACCAGCGCTGGACCTTCACCGCTGCAGGCGCCCTCACCGGCAAGGACGGCGTCCGCCTCGACGGCTCCGGCACCACCGTCACCGCCCGACCCTGCAACGACTCGGCCGGGCAGAAGTGGCAGCTCGATGCCCAGTCGAGCGGCCCCCATGGCGGTCGCCGCCTGGCACTGGTCGGAGCAGGCACGGCCAACGGCACGAAACTGGCCCTCGCCACCTGCGCCGCCTCCGCCGCGGCGCTGGCCCCCCACGCCCTGATCCCGCCCCCACCCCCGCCTGGGCCTCCGTCCGCGGAGTTCCACTGCCGGAGACCCAGTGACGCAAAAACCTAGACACCCAAAGTTTTGGGACTTACTGTCGTTTTACAGACGGTTTCGAACCGTCGACCGCGCCCCTCCCCCACAGGCGCAAGGAGCCCCCCACATGCCCATCCCCGCTTCTCCCGCAGCCCTGCGGGCCAGCGCACCCGGCGTCTCACCAAACACCATCCCCCACCAGCCCGGCCCAGAGCTCTACGGCACCCGGCGGGCCGTGTCCGTCATGGCCGCGACCGCCGAGGCGGTCCCTGCACTTCGGCGCTTCGCCCGGGACACGGCCCGCCGATGGAAGCTGGACGCCCAGGCCGACGAGGCCCTGGCCGTCGTCGTCACCGAACTCGTCGCCAACGTGGTCCGGCACAGCGGCAGCCCCGATGTAGCCGTGCTCCTCACGACCACCGACCGGACGGTCACGGTCCAGGTCCACGACAGCGGCCGGTGGCGGCCCCGGCGCACCCGCCTCCCCGGCGACGGCGTCGAGGCGTGCTGCGGCCGCGGCATCGACCTGGTCCGGGCCTACGCCACGGACTGCACGGTCGTCCGCACGGCACGCGGCACACGCGTGGCCGCGACGCTCACCTCGGGCGTCGAACGCTCCGGCGCCGACTACTCCTTCGGCTGACGTGCAAGTCCCGGCTCCGCACCGCCGTCGTCGCGCAGGGCCTCGAGCAGCACGTCGCGCAGCCGCCCGACGTCGCCTGCCATGTCGATGGACGGCTCGAGCAGCCACTGGAGCTGGATGCCGTCCGTCGCGGCGAGCAGGATCCGGGCGGCCCAGTCCGCGTCGCACGCGGACTCGGGGCCGGCGCCCTCCGTCTCCGCGGGCGGACCGGCGAGCAGCAAGGCCGCGATCTGCCGCCGCAGCCCCCGGTAGCGCTCGGTGAAGAACGTGTGTCCGGGATGGTCCGGGTCCGCGGCTGCGGCCGCGATGTCCAGGAACAGTTTGACCAGGCCGGGCGTGGCGGCGTTCTCGGCGAGCAGCTCGGTCCGCCACAGCACGGTCTCCGGGGTGTACGCCGCGAGGGCGGCGGTGTCGCGCGCTTCGACGACTGCGGTGAGCAGCGCCTCACGGCTGCCGAAGTGGTGCAGCACGCCCGCGTCGGTCATCCCCACCCGCTGGGCGATGTCCCGCACCGACACCCCTCGACTGCCGGCTTCGGCGTAGGCCGCGAGGGCGGCGTCGAGGATCTCCTGTCGCCTGGCGGCGGTCTTGCTGTAAGGCCCCCGGGACCCGCGTGTACTCACGCGGGCACTCTAACCACGGAAGCCCCGCTCCATGGCACGCGCAGACGCCTCCTCCGCACAGCAACAGGCACAGCGCGTCCAGGCACCTTGGCGGCAGGACGACCACAGCCGGCTTTCTCGTTCTGAAGCGGCCCCAGCTATCCGGTCAGAGCCGGCCTCACCACATGTTCGAGACGTGCTTCGCACCCCGTCGATGCCCAGGTCATCGGCGGAGCCGTCTCGGACCGGAGTGGAACGGTCAACGGACTGGTACCAGGCGGAGCCGATTCTCTGGGGCCAGTTCGCAGCGAGAAAGCCACACAGCCTCGGGTCCGGCTCCCCGCGAACGCAGGCCGAAGCGGCGGCCAGACGCAATCCTTTGGCGCGCAAGGAAGCGGATGCCGAGCTGATCTGGGCCGAACTCAGCGGATGGTGTTTGCCCGTCACCTTGTCATCGAGGTGACGGGCATCTCGTTCCCCGAGCACAAATGCCTTGCTGAACTGAAACGTCGTGGATCTTGCCGCCGTCGTCTGCTGGATCACGATATTGCGAGTCCCGGTGAGTGCGTCCTGCCGGTTGAAAGCCGCCTCTCTCGGGTCGTCGGCCACCTCCATCAGTTTGGCGAGACACCTGTTTCGGTCCTCTTTGTCGAGGAAGCAGACAAGGAAGGAACCGGGGACCATGCGGGTGCCGAACTCGACGCGGTGAGGGTCAGGGTCCGGGTGTCCGAGGATGCGGTCGCGAGCACGATGCGCCTGTTCACGGACGGTCGGGTGGCCCGGATCCAGTTCGGCGGGAATGACATCGCCCAGGAAAGTCTCCTCTTCCACGAATTCCGCTGCTCTGATGCGCAGCGCCCACCGTTGCTCTTCGGTCACGGGCCCCGGTGAGACCGTCTGTGCAGCGCTGGTGTCCTGGTGGGGACCCGACCCCAGAAGCTGGAGAACCGTGTCCTCCGTGATGAGACTCGATGCCTTCTGCACACTGGATCGTCAGGCTCCGTGTCTGCGACTCGACCAGTTCACCGGCGAGCCCCCTCGCCGCGAGGTCGGTCACGTCGTCGAGCAGCCCGGCTTCCCTGAGCGCCTCCAGCTGCCGGCTGCTCAACACGCCGGCATGCCCTCGGAAGCCCGTGTCTTCCAGTCTCGACGCGATTTCGCCGTGCTTTCCTGCGGATTCGCCCGGTGCCGACGCCCGCTCGGCATCTGACGCACGCAGAATCCGCCTCACCTCACTCGTCTTGAGAGGCTCGATGAGGATGCGGTCCGCCTGCTCCTGGCGGTCGGGAGGAGGAGCAGGGGCACCCGGAAGGGGGTGCTCCGGTGCAGAAGACCTTCGCCGTCTCGCGAGTCCAGAACCGTACGACGACATCAGCCTGGTGGCGGAGGAAGTCGTTGATCTGTTCCGCACCCCACAAGTCCAGTTCGAGGTCCCCGTGCTCCCTTTGGAGAACTGCCGACTCGTCGGCCGGCTGGGTGCGCTCCGTGGGGGCAGAGGTGGCGACGATCCGATGGCCGGCGCCGAAGGGCCGCCTCCCACCGGTGAACGTCTCCACGGCCTTCCGCAGGTCCCCCGCAGTGAACTCCTGATCATCCTTGCATGGGACGACGATGAATCGGCCTTCTGTATCCCGGCCCGCCAAGTCGATGTCGTTGGCAGCGGGTCGGAATGTCGTGTCGGAGGCGAGGGGAGGGAGGTCGCGCTGAGCCACGACCAGGAGTCGTCCCACGCACCCGTGCGCGCTCACGATCTCGCGCCGATAATTGCGTCATGATGCGCACTCGCAAACCTCGGACACGACTCCCTGATCTGATCGATCGTCAGGAAAGTCAGCATTGAGTCAGCATCAGTACCGCTCAGAACCGCCCCCGCCGCCTCGAACCGCCCAGATCCATAACTCGCCTCACATGCTCTGACCTGCAAAGACCCCGCCCAGCAGCTTGCCTGCCAGTCTCACCAGGAGGTACCCATGAGGATGCTGATCAACGTTCCGGAGACCGTCGTCGCCGATGCGCTGCGGGGGATGGCCGCGGCTCATCCCGAGTTGACCGTGGACGTGGAGCGGCGGGTCGTGGTGCGGCGGGACGCGCCCGTGGAGGGGAAGGTGGCGCTGGTGTCCGGCGGTGGGTCCGGGCACGAGCCGTTGCACGGGGGGTTCGTGGGGCCCGGGATGCTGGCGGCCGCGTGTCCGGGTGAGGTGTTCACGTCGCCCGTGCCCGATCAGATGGTGCGGGCCGCGGCCGCCGTCGACAGCGGGGCCGGGGTGTTGTTCGTCGTCAAGAACTACACGGGTGACGTGCTGAACTTCGAGATGGCCGCGGAGCTCGCCGAGGACGAGGGCATCCAGGTCGCCAAGGTCCTCGTCGACGACGACGTGGCCGTGACGGACAGCCTGTACACGGCGGGGCGGCGCGGCACCGGGGGCACCTTGTTCGTGGAGAAGATCGCCGGGGCCGCCGCCGAGGAGGGGCAGCCGCTGGAGCGGGTCGAGGCGATCGCCCGCCGGGTCAACGAGCGATCCCGGTCCTTCGGGGTGGCCCTGAGCGCCTGTACGACCCCCGCCAAGGGCAGTCCCACCTTCGATCTCCCGGAGGGCGAGCTGGAGTTGGGGATCGGCATCCACGGCGAGCCCGGCCGGGAGCGGCGGGCCATGATGACCTCGCGGGAGATCGCCGACTTCGCCGTCGACGCCGTCGTGGAGGACCTGCGTCCGGACGGGCCGGTCATCGCCCTGGTCAACGGGATGGGTGCGACTCCGCTCCTGGAGCTGTACGGGTTCAACGCCGAGGTGCAGCGGGTGCTCGCCGAGCGTCACGTGCCGGTGGCCCGGACCCTGGTCGGGAACTACGTGACCTCGCTCGACATGGCGGGCTGCTCGGTGACCCTGTGCGAGGTCGACGAGGAGCTGCTGCGCCTGTGGGACGCTCCGGTGCAGACGCCCGCGCTGCGCTGGGGCCGGTGAGACGGGGATGGGCATGGGGAGCGACGACGTGACGGACACCTTCGGTGCCGGGTTCCTGGTGCGCTGGCTGGCCGCGGTGGCCGAGGACGTCGACCGGGAGGCCGACCGGCTCACCGAGCTGGACTCGGCGATCGGCGACGCCGACCACGGTGCCAATCTGAAGCGGGGCTTCGCCGCCGTGACGGAGGTTCTCGGGAAGGAGCCGCCGCCGAGTCCCGGCGCCGTGCTCACCGCCGCCGGGCGGCAGCTCATCTCCACGGTCGGCGGCGCTTCGGGCCCCCTGTACGGGACGCTGCTGCGGCGCGCCGGGAAGACCCTGGGCGAGGACGCCGAGGTCACCCGGGAGCGGCTGGCGGAGGCGCTCGGTGCCGGGGTGGCCGCCGTGTCGCAGCTGGGCGGCGCCCAGGTGGGCGACAAGACGATGCTGGACGCGCTCGTGCCGGCCGTGGAGGGGCTGCGGAGCTCGTACGAGGCGGCCCGCGCCGCCGCCGAGGAGGGCGCGCTGGCCACCGTACCCCTCCAGGCGCGCAAGGGCAGGGCCAGTTATCTCGGGGAGCGGTCGATCGGGCACCAGGATCCGGGGGCGACGTCGTCGGCGCTGCTGTTCGCGGCGCTCGCCGAGACGGCCGGGGCGGAGGGGGTGGCATGAGCGCGTCCCTCGTCGGCATCGTGCTCGTCTCGCACAGCGCGGCGGTCGCGGCGGCCGTCGCCGAACTCGCCCGGGGGCTCGCCGGTGGGGGCGACCTGGCGCCCGTCCTGCCCGCGGGCGGGACGCCGGACGGTGGGCTGGGGACGAGTTCCGAGCTGATCTGCGAGGCGGCGAAGGCCGTCGACCGGGGGGCCGGGGTGGCGCTCCTCGTCGACCTGGGCAGCGCGGTCCTCACCGTGAAGGCCCTGCTCGCCGAGGGCGACGAGCTCCCCGAGGGCTCGCGTCTGGTGGACGCGCCGTTCGTCGAGGGCGCGGTCGCCGCGCTGGTCACGGCGAGTGCCGGCGGGGACCTCGACGCGGTGGCGGCCGCGGCCTCGGAGGCGTACGCCTACCGCAAGGAGTGAGCGGGCGGGTCGGGCCCGCCCGGCCGGATGCCCCGGAGGCCGTGTCTCAACGCACGGCCCCGGGCGCGTCGTCGACGCGCCCGGGGCCGTGCGGACGGCCGGTGCGGGGCACACCGCGTTCGTGGCCGCCTCCATGCGCGCGGCGGGATGGTGGGCGGCGAAGGCCGTGGCGGCGTCCGCGGCCTCGGTGAGGGAGAGCCTCGGCGAGGGAGAGCCTCGGGTCGGTCGCGCGTCCGGGCCCGTGGTGGACCTCGGCGCCGACCGCGGGCGCCGGGGTGAGCTCTCCTGCCAGGAGGGTGCTGGTGAGGGGCGGGCCGCCCGTGAACCCGTGTCTCACGATCACCGATCCCGTTCGGGAGCCGGCCCTGCGTCCGGCTCGGACACGGTGGCGATCCGCCGGTCGAACGGGACCAGCACGCTACCGAGTAGTAGATGTCACTCCCCGATTCTTCTGCAACTAGTTGCAGAAGGTCCTCGGGGTCGCCTAGAACTGAGGTCGACGACCCCTGCGCGAGGAGGCGCCCCCATGACCCCGTACCCGCACCTGCTGAGCCCGCTCGACCTCGGGTTCACCACCCTGCCCAACCGGGTGATCATGGGGTCGATGCACGTCGGCCTCGAGGAGGCCGAGCACGGTTTCGAGCGCATGGCCGCCTTCTACGCCGAGCGCGCCCGGGGCGGCGTCGGCCTCATCGTCACCGGCGGCATCGCGCCCAACGAGGCCGGCCGGCCCTGGGACGGCGGCGCCAAGCTCACCACCGCCGAGGAGGTCGCCGAGCACCGGCTGATCACCGACGCCGTGCACGCCGAGGGCGGCAGGATCGCCCTGCAGATCCTCCACTTCGGCCGGTACGCCTACCACCCCGGCCTCGTCGGCCCCAGCCCGATCAAGGCGCCCATCAGCCCCTTCGTACCGAACGAGCTGAGCGACGCCGAGGTCGAGCAGACCGTCGAGGACTACGCGCGCTGCGCCGAGCTCGCCAAGGAGGCCGGGTACGACGGCGTCGAGGTGATGGGCTCCGAGGGCTACCTCATCAACGAGTTCATCGCCGCCGCCACCAACCAGCGCACCGACCGCTGGGGCGGCTCGTACGAGAACCGGGTCCGCTTCCCCCTGGAGATCGTCCGCCGGATCCGCGAGCGCGTCGGCGAGGACTTCATCCTCGTGTACCGCCTCTCCATGCTCGACCTGGTTCCGGGTGGCTCCACGCTCGACGAGGTCGTCACGCTCGCCAAGGAGATCGAGGCCGCCGGCGCGACCATCATCAACACCGGCATCGGCTGGCACGAGGCGCGCATCCCCACCATCGCCACCTCCGTGCCGCGCGGCGCCTACACCTGGGTGACGAAGAAGCTGATGGGCGCGGTGTCCGTGCCGCTCGTCACCTCCAACCGCATCAACACCCCCGAGGTCGCGGAGGAGATCCTCGCCGACGGCCGCGCCGACCTGGTCTCGCTCGCCCGCCCGTTCCTCGCCGACCCCGACTTCGTCGCCAAGGCGACGGCCGGCCGCGCGGACGCCATCAACACCTGCATCGGCTGCAACCAGGCCTGCCTCGACCACACCTTCAGCCTGAAGATCACCTCCTGCCTGGTCAACCCGCGCGCCTGCCACGAGACCGAGCTGGTCCTCTCCCCCACCCGCCTCGCCAAGCGCGTCGCGGTCGTCGGCGCGGGCCCCGCCGGTCTCTCCTGCGCGGTGTCGGCGGCCGAGCGCGGCCACTCCGTCACCCTCTTCGACGCCGCCGCCGAGATCGGCGGCCAGCTGAACGTCGCCAAGCGGGTGCCCGGCAAGGAGGAGTTCGACGAGACGCTGCGCTACTTCCGCGTCCAGCTCGCCGAACGCGGCATCGACGTCCGCCTGAACACGTACGTGTCCGCCGCCGACCTGGAGGGCTACGACGAGGTCGTCGTCGCGACCGGCGTCACCCCCCGCACGCCCGGCATCGCGGGCGAGGACCACCCGAGCGTCCTCAGCTACCTCGACGTGCTCCGGGACGGCGCGCCCGTCGGCGAGCGGGTCGCGATCATCGGCGCGGGCGGCATCGGCTTCGACGTCGCCGAGTTCCTCACGGACGGCGGCGAGGGCGCGAGCCAGGACCCCGAGACGTACTTCCGCCAGTGGGGCGTCGACACCTCGTACGAGAACCGCGGCGGACTGCGCGCGCCCGAGCGGAACGCGCCGCCGCGCCAGGTGCACCTGCTCCAGCGCAAGACCTCCAAGGTCGGCGCGGGCCTCGGCAAGACGACCGGCTGGATCCACCGCACCGAGCTCAAGCACCGGGGCGTGACCATGGTGGCGGGCGTGACGTACGAGCGGATCGACGACGCGGGCCTGCACGTCACGATCGACGGCGAGGCGCAGCTGCTGCCGGTCGACACGGTCGTGCTCTGCTCCGGGCAGGAGCCCCAGCGCGAACTGTACGAGGAGCTGGTCGCCGCCGGCCGCTCGGCGCACCTGATCGGCGGTGCGGACGTCGCCGCCGAGCTGGACGCGAAGCGGGCGATCGACCAGGGCACGCGGCTCGCCGCCGCCCTGTGACGGCCGCACCGTGATCACCGTGGCCGGCCGAACCTAGGATGCGAGCATGTCCCTCCCGCACGCGATCCTCACCGCGCTGCTCGAAAAGCCGTCCTCCGGCCTCGAACTGACGCGCCGCTTCGACAAGTCGATCGGCTACTTCTGGTCGGCCACGCACCAGCAGATCTACCGCGAGCTCGGAAAGCTGGAGCAGGCGGGGCACATCAGGGCCCTGCCCGCTCCGGTGCCCGCGCGGGGACAGAAGAAGGAGTACGAGGTGCTGCCCGCGGGCCGGGCGGAGCTCAGCGACTGGGTGGGGAAGGCCGAGGACCCGAAACCGCTCCGGTCGGCCCTGCTGCTGCGGATGCGGGCGGCGGCGATGGTGGGGGCGGCGGGGCTCCGGTCCGAGCTGCGGCGCCACCTCGCCCTGCACCAGGCCCAGTTGGACGAGTACCTCGTCATCGAGGCCCGCGACTTCCCGGCGGAACGCCGGCGCACCGAGCCGGACCGGCTGCGGCATCTCGTGCTGCGGGGCGGGGTGGATCTGGAGAGGTTCTGGGTGGAGTGGCTGACGAGCGCGCTGCGGGAGCTGGGGGCGGAGGAGTAGGGCCTCCTTCGGGCCGCGCCCAGGACGCCCGAACGCGCCCGCCTCCGCCCCGCCCCACAGGGCCTGCGCCCCGCACGTGTGGCCTACGCCCCGTGCGGGCCCGTGCCCTGCGCCTGTGTGGGCCCGCGCCTTGCTGAGCGGTGCCCCGCGCCCGTGTGGGCAATCGTCCCGCCGGGGCGGGACGGGTGGGCACACGGGACGGCGCCCTTCAGCGGCGCCTCCGCGTTCCGCGCCTGGACCCGCACCCCAGCGGCGCCGCACGACGTGGTGCGGGTTCGGGCGCGGGAGCCTCGGGCGCCGGCAAGGGCGCGGGTCCGTTGTGCCCACCCGTTCCGCCCCAGCGGAACGATTGCCCACAACGGGGGCGGCACGAGGCGCCCACAACGGGGACGGCGCCGCCCGGGCGGGTGGGCACCGCCCCGGCGGGGCGCAGGCCCGCAACGGGGTGGGCGCCGTCCCGGCGGAACGCGGGCCCGCAACGGCCGGGGCGCGGGCCTACGGATTCCCCGTCTGTGTCTGTCGCCACGCCGAGTCCCGCAGCAGCCGCAGGCCGTTCAGGCCCACCAGGACCGTCGAGCCCTCGTGGCCCGCGACGCCCAGCGGGAGCGGGAGGTGGCCCGCGAGGTCCCAGGCGACCAGGGCGCCGATGCAGGCGCCCGCGAGCACCAGGTTCTGGACGACCAGGCGCCGGGCGCGGCGGGAGAGGGCCACGACGGCCGGGATCGCACGGAGTTCGTCGCGGACCACGACCGCGTCGGCGGTCTCCAGGGCGAGGTCGGAGCCGGCCCGGCCCATGGCGATGCCGGTGTGGGCGGCCGCGAGGGCCGGGGCGTCGTTGACGCCGTCGCCGACGAGCAGCACCTTGGCGCCCGCCCGTTCCCACTCCCGTACCGCTTCCGCCTTCTCGTGCGGGAGGAGGCCGGCGCGGACGTCGGTGAGCCCCGCCTCGGCAGCGATGCGGGCGGCCGCGCCCGCGTTGTCGCCCGTCAGGAGAGCGGGGGGCGTGCCGGTCAGCCGGGCCAGGGCCGCGACCGCCTCCGGGGCGCCCTCGCGGAGCCGGTCGGAAAGGTCGAGGACGGCGGCCGCGGAGCCGTCGACGAGGACCTCGACGGCCGTGTCGGTGTGGGTGCCCGCCGCCCGGCGGACCCGCACCTCGCGGCCGTCGACCACCGCCCGTACCCCCCGCCCCGGCTCGGCGGTGAAGTCGCTCGCCTCGGGGATCTCCAGGCCGCGGGCGCGGGCCTCGGCCACCACGGCGCGGGCCAGGGGGTGTTCGCTGGGCAGTTCCGCCGCCGCGGCCAGGGCGAGGGCCGCGTCGTCACCGTGGACGGCGGTCACCTTCGGCGTGCCCTCCGTGAGGGTGCCCGTCTTGTCGAGGGCGACCCTGTCGACCGCGCCGAGACGTTCCATCGCCACGGCCGACTTGACGAGGACGCCGTGGCGTCCGGCCGTGGCGATCGCGGAGAGCAGCGGCGGCATCGTGGCGAGGACCACCGCGCACGGCGAGGCGACGATCATGAAGGTCATCGCGCGGAGCAGGGCCTCGGTGACGTCGGCGCCGAGGGCGACGGGCAGGCCGAAGAGGGCGAGGGTGGCGACGACGACGCCGACCGAGTAGCGCTGCTCGATCTTCTCCACGAAGAGCTGAGTGGGGGCCTTGGTGGCGCTCGCCTCCTCGACGAGGGCGACGATCCGGGCGATGACGGAGTCGGCCGCGTCCTTGTCGACGCGGACGCGGAGGGCCCCGGAGCCGTTGAGGGTGCCCGCGAAGACGGTGTCGCCCGGCGCCTTGGGGGCGGGGAGCGGTTCGCCGGTGATGCTCGCCTGGTCGACGTCGCTGGTGCCGCTCAGGACGGTGCCGTCGGCGGGGAGCCGTTCCCCGGGCCGTACGAGGACGGTGTCGCCGACCGCGAGGGCGGTCGCCTCGACGGTCTCCTCGTGGTCGAGGTCCCCGGCCGTGAGCCGGACGGCGGTGGCGGGGGCGAGGTCGAGCAGGCCGCGGACCGAGTCGGCGGTGCGGCGGGTGGCGAGGGCCTCCAGGGCGCCGGAGACGGCGAAGATGACGATGAGGAGGCCGCCGTCGAGGTACTGGCCGATGGCGGCGGCGCCGAGCGCGGCGACCACCATGAGCAGGTCGACGTCGAGGGAGCGCTCCTTCAGCGCCTGGAGTCCGGCCCAGCCGGGTTCCCAGCCTCCGGCGGCGTAGCAGACCGCGTAGAGCGGGCCCCAGAGCCAGGCCGGGGCGCCGGCCAGGTCGAGCGGGAGGGCGAGGAGGAAGGCAAGGGCCGAGAGGGCCGCCCAGCGCACCTCGGGCAGGGCGGTGGCCCGGGTGCGGTGCGGCGGCGCCGGTGTGCGGACGGGGGCGGGGGCCTGCGGGCTGTCGAGCTCCGGGAGGGCCATGGGAAGGACACCTCTTTCGAGGGGGCGGGGAGGGAAGGCCACCACCATACTCGAATACATGAAGAGGTCTTCACATATTGACATACGAGCGCCGCTACGATGAGCGCATGGGACACGGAGCGAACGGTCAGACCACCCCCGCAACCCACCTGGACGCCGAGTCCGCGGCCACCATCGCCGCCACTCTCCAGGCCCTCGCCACCCCGTCCCGGCTGATGATCCTCACCACGCTCCGCCAGGGCCCCTGCGGCGTCACCGAGCTGGCCGCCGCCGTCGAGATGGAGCAGTCCGCCGTCTCCCACCAGCTCCGGCTGCTTCGCGCGCTCGGCCTGGTCACCGGCGTCCGGCAGGGGCGCCGCATCGAGTACAGCCTGTACGACAACCACGTCGCCCAGCTCCTCGACGAGGCCGTCTACCACATCGAGCACCTGAGGCTCGGAGCGCGCGACGGGGTACGCGACGGGGCCCGCACCGGCGTGGATACTGGTCAGTTGTAGTTCCACGACACGAAAGGGCGGGCATGGCCGACGACTTGGGGCACCGCGCGACACGTCACGCGGTGGTCATCGGGGGAAGTCTCGCTGGACTGCTGGCCGCTCGGGTACTCGCCGAGCACGCCGAGAAGGTGACGGTCGTCGAGCGCGACCGCTTCCCGGAGGGGCCCGACGCACGGCCGGGCGTCCCGCAGGGCCGGCACCTCCACGTCCTCATCGCGGGCGGGCAGCAGGCCTTCGACGAACTGCTCCCCGGCTTCCTGAAGGAGCTCGGCGAGCTCGGTGCGCCCAAGGTGGGCGTCCCGGAGGACATGGTCCAGTGGCAGAACGGCAAGTGGTTCCGCCGGACCCCGGCGAGCGCGCACTTCTACTCGGGTCCGCGCCCGCAGCTGGAGTGGCTGGTGCGGCAGCGGGTGTTCGCCGACCCGCGCATCGAACTGGTCGAGGGCCACGAGACGGTGGGCCTGACCGGCGACTCCTCGCGCGTCCGCGGCGTACGGCTGCGGGAGCGTGGCGCGGGCGCCGAGAAGGAGACCCGGGTCCTGGAGGCCGATCTCGTGGTCGACGCCTCCGGGCGGTCCACGAAGTCCGCGGACTGGCTGGCCGGGATCGGCGCCGAGGCGCCGCACGAGGAGACCATCGACACCGGTCTCGCGTACGGCACCCGGGTCTACCGCGCCCCGGCCGGGGTCCTGGGCAGCGACGCCATGGGCTACTTCATCGTGCCCAACCCCGCCCAGGAGTACGGGGCCGTCGTGCTGCCCGTCGGCGACGGGACGCACCTGGTGACCCTCTCGGGGCTGCGCGGCAACGAGCCGCCGACGGAGGAGGGGGCGTTCGAGGAGTACGCCAAGCGGATGCCGCACTCCGTGATCAGCGACTGGCTGGCGGAGGCGGAGCCGGTGTCCCCGGTGTACGGCTTCCGCAGGACCGCCAACATCCGGCGCCGGTACGACCGTCCGGGCCGCCGCCCGGCGGGCTTCCTCGCCACCGGCGACGCGCTCTGCGCCTTCAACCCGATCTACGGCCAGGGCATGGCCGTCGCGGCGCTCACCGCCGTCGCCCTGCGCCGGGCGCTCGCCGACCCCAAGCGCACCCCGACCACCCGGCGGGTGCAGCGCGCCCTCCTCGACGCCTCCCGGCAGGCCTGGGACATCTCGACGGGCGCCGACAAGAAGATGCCCGGCGCCGTCGGCGGTGCGGCGAGCCCCGGCGCGCTGGACAAGGCGGTCGGCTGGTACCTGGGCCGGGTGCAGGAGCGGGCGGCCGGCGACCCGGTCGTCGGCGTGCCCTTCCGCAAGGCGCTCACCCTCACCGCACCGATGACGGCGCTGTTCGCCCCCGCGGTGGCGCGGGCGGTGCTCTTCGGCCCGGTGTCCGAGACGCCCGCCGAACCGCCGCTGCGGCGCACGGACGGCTAGGACGGGTCCGGCAGAGCGAGGGCGGCGACGGACCTGCCGTCGCCGTCCCTCGCCTCAGCTCACGGCGCGATCTCGAACGCGGGCGGTGTGAGGCCCGCGAGACAGCTGGTGTCCGGCGCGTCCGGACGGTCGAAGAACGAGACGGTCATCGTCTGCGCGCACTTCGAGTCGGCGAAGACCACGTGGGCCACGTAGGGCACCGTGACGGCGATGGACCGGCTCAGCGTCCGGGCGGCGTACGCCCCGCTGCTCGGCGCGGTCTGGGCGTCGAAGCCGCCGGACAGGACGAGGGTCGGGATGTCGCTGTACGTCCGGTCCCTGATCGAGGGGTCCGCCGGGGGGACGTCCCAGGCACGGCAGTCCGGGTGGAGCCAGGTGAGGAACGGGGCGTTGACCAGCACCGAGCGGGGGAACGTCGGGAACAGGCGCTGCCCTGCCCGGACGATGTCGGCCTCGCTCTCGTACGGGGTCCACTCCCGGCAGAAGATGCCGTAGGCGAGCCCGTGCGAGGTCCTCCCGATGGCCTGCGGGCTGAGCTTGCCGCCCGCCCACTGCTCGGCGATCCGCCGCGGGTTGCCGTGGGCCAGTTCGTCGATGGAGCGGGGCACTCCGGCCGCGACGTGGGTGGCGGAGGCCAGCCAGTTCACCAGGACTCCGCCGTCCAGCACGACCTTCACCGGTGCCGGGTGGCCCGGGACGGTGACGGTGGTGGTGACCGGTCGGGCCTCGACCTCGCCGACGAGGCGCTCGAAGGTGGCCTTGAGGTTCGGATAGCGGGTGTTGCAGGCGGGCTGGTCCTCACATGCCTTGAACAGGCCGTCGTAGCCTTCTCGTGCGGCCTTCCAGGTCACGGCCCCGCCGGCCAGGGCCGGCGGCAGGACGCCGTCGATGCCGACCGACCGGATGCCCTCCGGGTGCAGGCGCATGTAGTGGAGCGCCAGGTTGGTCCCGTAGGAGATGCCGAAGACGTTCCACTTCCTGATGCCCAGCGCCTTGCGCAGGTCGTCGTAGTCGGCGGCGCTCTCGGGGCCGTAGTAGGCGCTGGGGTCGGCCCCGCGGCTCACCACCCGGTCGCGGCATTTCCGCGTCTCCTCGACGTGCAGGCGCCCGGTGGACGGCGCGCCGAAGACGAGGCCGAGGGAGTCGGCGGCGAACTGGTCGACGTTCGGGCAGGTGAGCTGCGGGTCGGCCGAGTAGGTCCCGCGCTGGGACATGAAGATCAGGTCCCGGTCGCGGTTCAGGCCGCCGTTGAGGGCCATGGGGATCTCGGACACCGCGTCGTCGCCAGGGCCGCCGGCGAGCCACACGATCGGGTCGCCCGCCTTGTTCTTCGTGGCCGCCGGGATGATCGCCACCGCGAGGGTGATCTTGCGACCCTCGTGCTCCTCGTCCCCGTAGCCTCCGTGGTCCCCGTGGTGCCGGTCACGCGTCTCGGGGACGGTGAGCGTTCCGCAGTTGGCCGTCCGCAGGGCGGGGATCGGGTCCGCCGTCCTCGGGCAGGGGCCCGGTACGAAGCGGGCGTGACCCGCCGTCCGGGCGACCGTGCCGAGCGGCGCGGCGGGGCCGGACTCGGCGTGGGCGGGCGCCGCGACGAGGCCGGCGGCGAGGACGCCGGCGGTCGCTCCGGCCAGCGCGGCCGGGAGCCGTCTCGTGGTGCGCCGGTGGTGGGGTGGTCGAAGGGACATCATTCGGTCTCCGTGTCAGGGGGTGATGGTGAACGGTTGGGGTGCGAGTCCTGCCACGCAGCCGGTGTCGGGCGCGGTCGGACGGTCGAGGAAGGAGGAGAGGACGCTCGCCGCGCAGGGCGACTGCGGCACCACCCAGTGGCCGATGCCCGGGATCCGTACCGAGGTCGAGTCGGGCAGCGTGCCGGCCGCGACGTGGGCCCAGCTCGCGCCGGTCTTCGCGTCGAAGGTGCCGGAGAGGAGGAGCGCCGGCACCCTGCTGAAGGTGGCCACCCGCTGGATCGCGGTGCGGTCCGGGACGTTCCAGGCCCGGCACATGTCGTACTGGAAGGGCAGCTGCGGGGCCTGGGCCAGGACCGTGTCCGGCCAGCCGGGGAAGTTCCGGCGTCCCGCCTTCAGCACGTCGCGCTCCCCGTAACCGGGGACCCATTCGGCGCAGGCCACCGACTGCGTCAGGCCGTGGGCGAAGGCGCCGATGACGGTCGACGCGTCGACGGCGCGGGCCCGTGCGAAGCGCTCCGGGTTTCCGTGGGCGAGTTCGTCGAGCGCCGCGGGGACGTCGACGGCCCTGACGGTGTTGGCGACCAGGATGTTGACCAGCGCGCCGCCGTCGAGGACGACCTTGACCGGGTTCCCGCCCGCCGGCGGCTGCGCCATGAGCGTCAAGGGGTGCGCCTCGAGGCGGCGGACCTGCTCGTCCAGCGTGCGCCGGAGGTGCGGGTAGCGGCTCTTGCAGCGGGGCTGGGCCTCGCAGGCCGCGAAGATCTCGCCGATCCCCTCGGCGGCGCTGTCCCAGGTCCACGGCAGGTTCACGACCTGGGGCGGTGCGATCGAGTCGATCGCCACCGAGCGGATGCCCTCGGGGTGCCGCCGCAGGTAGGTGAGGGCGAGGTTGGTGCCGTACGAGTAGCCGTAGACGTTCCACCGGTCGATGCCGAGCGCCCTGCGCAGGGCGGCGAAGTCCGCGGCGTTCTCGGTGGTGTTGTAGGCGCTCAGGTCGATTCCGGCGGCCGTCAGACGGTCCCGGCACTCCTCGGTCGCACGGACCAGGAGCCGTCCGGTCGAGGGGGCGTCGTACCGCAGCCCCACGGCCCGCACGTTGAAGCGGTCGATCTCCGGGCAGGCGAGGTTCGGCTGTGAGTGGAGCGTGCCGCGCTGGGCCATGACGATCAGGTCGTGGTTCCGGTTGACCCCGGAGGAGATGAGGAAGGGGATGTTGTCGAAGGCGTCGCCGCCGGGCCCCCCTTCCATGAACACCACCGGTTCGTCGGCCGGTTGGGTCGAGGCGGCGGGGATGATCGCGACGGCCAGCCGGATGGTCCGGCTCCCGCCGTGGTGGTGGGTGCGGTTCTCGGGTACCTCCAGGAATCCGCACCGTCCCGGGACCGGCTCGGGCGTCTGCGGGCAGGGAGCGGGCACGAACCGCCCCGGACCTCCGGGACCGGGTCTCTGGACGGGTGGTGACACCGTGTTGCCCGGTGTCCAGGTGCGTCCCGTCGTCGGGGTGGTCGCCGCGGTCGGACCGGCCGCACCCAGAAGGGTGAGGCCGGTCACGACGAGGGCGAGACCGGTGCGTGCGACTCGGAGGCGTCGCCGACCGTACGGGCGCCGGGCGCGCGCTCGTACGGTGCTGTGTTCCGTCATGTGATCGGGTCTCTCTGTGGACCACGGCCGCCCCGACCGGGGCGACACCGCGTGGCTCAGCCCGCGACGGCACGATCCGGGCGGGCACTGTGCTCATGAGCCTGCGGTCACGACGGGACGCCCACCACCCGTGAGCGCCACTCGGAGCAGTTCAGACGCCCGGGGCCGCCGTCACCGTGCCGGCGGCGATGGCCGCGCCGAGGGCCGCGTAGTCGTCGGCGTTCTGCCCGGCGTAGGCGAGGGCGAAGTCGGCGACGGCACGGTCGAAGACGTCCGAGGCTCCGAGATAGGCGGCGATGGCGATGCGGTCGCCGGAGCGGGCGTGGGCGCGGGCCAGGGCCCGGCCGCAGAGCCGCGCGTAGTCCCGCAGAGTGGCCGGGGACATGGTCTCCACCTCGGCGGAGCCCTTCATGTCGCGCAACTGCCGCCAGTAGAAGTGGCGCTGCTCGGGCCCGGTCATCCAGCCGAGGAAGATGTCGCTGGCGGCCTGGGTGAGCCGCTGGCCGGAGACGACGCGGCGGCCCTGGTGGGGGTGGGCGGTCGGCGGCAGGTACTGCTCCAGGGCGGAGCGGCCGGCCTCCTTGATCTGGAGGATGAGCGGGTCGCTGTCGTCGCGCCCTTCGAGGAGGAGGACGAAGCAGCGGGTGCCGACGCTGCCGACGCCGACGACCTTCCGGGCGGCGTCGACGAAGTGGTAGCGGTCGAGGAGGACGCGGCGCTCCTCGGCGAGGGAGCTGCGGTAGTCGCTGAAGATCTTGCCGAGGGTGACCCGGTCGACGTCCGTGACGCGTTCGAGGAGCGGCGGGTCGTCGACGATGTGCCGGTTGCCGGCCTCGTCCCGCTCGGTGAGCTTGGCGAGGGCCTGGAGGCTGGTGCGGCGGCGGGCGCCGGCGAGCCGCTTGGCGAGGCGCGCGCGGTCCTCGCCCCGTACCACTCGAAGGATGTCGTCGGCGGAGATCCGCTCGTACCAGACCTCGAGTTCGCCCATGCCGGCGAGGCGGCGCATGTTCGTGCGGTACGACTCGACGGCGACGAGCGCGGCGCGGTGGGCCTTGGGCTTGGCACTGCCGTTCTGGAGGGCGGCGACGGTGACGCTGGCGGCGAGCCTCTTCACGTCCCACTCGAAGGGGCCGGGAAGGGTCTCGTCGAAGTCGTTCACGTCGAAGAGGAGCGTCCGTTCGGGTGAGGCGTACACCCCGAAGTTGAGCAGATGGGCGTCGCCGCAGAGCTGCACGGTGAGCCCGGTGTGACGCTCGGCGCCGAGGTCGGCGGCCATGACGCCGGCGGCGCCGCGCAGGAAGGCGAAGGGGGAGACCGCCATCCTGGCGTATCTGAGGGGGACGAGGTCGGACAGCCGGTCCAGGGACTCGCGCTCCAGGATCACCAGCGGGTCGGGGCGCTGTGACCTGGGTATCCAGCGGCCGTGAAGGGTGCGGGGGACTCTCTTGCGAGCCGCCTTGCCCCGTGCGGCGCGCTCCGACGCTGTCGTCATCCGGCCTCACCAGCCTTCTCCCGCCGACGTGTTCTCGGCCCGGTCATCTGGAACCTCATTACACGGCTCGCCACTCGTTTCGGCCACTCTTCCGGACCGGCCTGGCGAAATGGTTTAGACCAATGATAGGAATTGATCACCCACACGACCCACGTGGTCACGGTGAGCGAAGAGAGGGTTGACCATGGCCGAGCCCGATTCCGAGGCGGTGGCGGACGTACCGCTCTATCTCCGGGTCGCCGCCGCCCTGCGCGAGGACCTCGCCCAGCGGCGCATCTCCCCCGGCAGCCGGCTCCCGTCGGAGAGAACGCTCTCCCAGCGCTACCACGTCAACCGGCAGACCGTCCGCAGCGCGCTCCGGCTCCTCAGGGACGAACGGCTCGTGGTCACCGACCGGCGCGGCACCTTCGCCGCCGACGGGACCGGGCCCGAGCCGGCCGCGCCCGCACTCACGGCCCGCCGGCCGACGTTCCCCGGCGGACCGCAGGCGGCCGAGGCGCTCGTACGGGCCTCGCTCACCTGGGAACCGGCACCCACGCCGCTGGCGCCGCGGCTCCTGCTCGCCCCCGGCGAGCCGACGCTCGTCCACCGGCACACGGTGCTCGGGCCGCACGGGGCGGCGCTCCAGCGGGCGGTGTCGTGGTTCTCCCGGCCGGCCCTCGACGAGATCCCCCAGCTCTCCCGGTACCGGCGGGGCAGGGACTGCCGCCAACAGCCCGACCTGCGGCTCCTGTACCACTGGATGCACCAGGCGGGGCTGCGGATCACCCACCGCGAGTCGGTCGGCGTCCCGCCGGGACCGGCCACGACGGCGGCCGGCGGCGCGGCCCGGCTGCTCGTCCACCGGGTCGTCAGCGACCAGCACGGGCACGCCCTGGAGATCACGGACATCGACTTCTCGGCCCAGTCGGCCGCCTGGACCTACGAGTTCAGTGCTTGATCCGCGAGTACGGCGCCTGAAACGCGAGTTCAGCGCCTGATCTGCAAGTACGGCACCTGAAGCACGAGTTCAGCGCCTGACAGCGCTCGGCTCCCGTCCGGGACAGGGGACGGGAGCCGGGCCCGGACGTCAGACGATGCCCTCGGCGATCTCCGCCTCCTCGCGGGCGGTCCCGTACGCGGTCGGCGTGCCGTACGAGCGGCGGGCGACGTACCACCAGACGCTGGCGAGGACGAGCACGACGGCGAGCGCGACGGCCGCGTAGTTCATCGTGTCCACGTTCACCGGGGACTTCTGCGGCAGGCAGAAGAGGACGGTCACGAACGCCACCCAGACGACGGCGATCCAGCCGACCGGCCTGCTCCAGCGGCCGAGGCTCCACGGGCCGGGCACGAAGCGGTTCCCGGCGCGCAGCCGCAGGTAGACCGGGATGGCGTACGCGGGCGTGATGCCGATGACGTTGATCGCGGTGACGGCACCGTAGGCGGTGGCCGAGTACAGCGAGGGGAGGGCGAGCACCGCGGCCACGACGACCGCGAGCCAGACGGCGGGGACGGGCGTCTGGGTGCTGCCGCTGACCTTGCGCCAGAGCGCCGAGCCGGGCAGGGCGTTGTCGCGGCTGAAGGCGAAGACCATGCGGCTCGCGGCGGCCACCTCGGCGTTGCCGCAGAAGAGCTGGGCGACGATCACCACGAGGAGCAGGACGGCGGCGCCGCGGGAGCCGAGCGCGTCCAGGAAGATCTGGGCGGGCGGGACGCCGGTGGCGCTGTTCTGCGTGCCGGCGTAGTCCTGGATGGCGAAGGTGAGTCCGGCGAGGAGGGCGAAGCCGGCGAGCCAGGAGACCCAGATGGACCGGACGATGCCCTTGGCGGCGGTGACGGAGGCGTTCGAGGTCTCCTCGGAGAGGTGGGCCGAGGCGTCGTAGCCGGAGAAGGTGTACTGGGCGAGGAGCAGGCCGATCGCGGCGACGTAGAACGGGTTGGCCCAGCCGGTGTCGTTGACGAACGTCGTGAAGACGAAGTCGACGGACTGGTGGCGGTCGGGGACGAACGCGAGCGCGCCGACGATGACGGCGACACCGGCCAGGTGCCACCAGACGCTGACCGAGTTGAGGACGCTGACGAGGCGGACGCCGAAGAGGTTGAGGCCGGCGTGGAGCAGCAGGATCGCCAGGAAGACGAGGAAGGTGGAGCCCGGGGTGGGCACGAAGCCCCACTGGAGGTTGAGGAAGGCTCCGGTGAAGAGGGCCGCGCCGTAGTCGATGCCGGCGATGGCGCCGAGCAGACCGAGCAGGTTCAGCCAGCCGGTGTACCAGCCCCAGCGGCGCCCACCGAGCCGGTCGGCCATGTAGTAGAGGGCGCCGGAGGTCGGGTAGGCGCTGGTGACCTCGGCGAGGGCGAGGCCCACGCACAGGACGAAGAGGCCGACGCCGACCCAGCCCCACAGCATGACGGAGGGGCCGCCGGTGCCCATGCCGAAGCCGTAGAGGGTCATGCAGCCGGAGAGGACGGAGATGACCGAGAAGCTGATCGCGAAGTTGCCGAAGCCGTCCATGCGGCGGGCGAGGACGGGCTGGTAGCCGAGCTCTCTCAGTCTCGCCTCCTCGTCCTGGGACGGCGGTGGCATGCGCATCGGCTCGATCGGGGCTTCGGTGCGGGACATGGGGACCTCCGGGGGACGGGGGGAGCGGGGGTGGGGGGAAGCTTGAAAGCGGGGGCGAAACGCCCGGCGCGGTGGGTGCGTCAGCCGCTGAGACAGCGGGCGCGGGCGCGCAGGAAGACCTCCTCGGCGAGGGCCCGGTCCTCCGGGTGAGCGGTGCGGTAGGCCCAGGGGAGGGTGGTGTAGTACGGGCCGAGCGCCTCGAAGACCCGGGCGGCGTCGGCGAAGCGGAGGGCTCCGAAGAGGGCGTGCGCCAGGTGGTTGAGGTCGAGCAGCGAGGCCCCGTCGGTGGCGCAGAAGAGGAACCAGGCGTCCAGGGCGCGCTGGGCGTCGCGTACGGCGTCCTCGGCGACCCAGTGGAGGTCGAGGGCGCGCTCGTGGCCGCGCTCGCGCCGGTAGCGCTCGACGCGGACGTAGAGCGGGAGGGCGTGCAGGGCGGAGCCGACGGGTGCCGAACCTGCGGCCCAGTACGAGTAGTTGACGGCCTCGGAGAGGGGTCCGGACCGGCGGGCGTACACGAACTGCAGCATGCGGTGGTGGGCCTCGCGGTTGTGCGGGTCGCGCTTCTCCACCTCGGCGAGCAGGCCCCAGGGGCCGGGCGGCAGCATGGGCGCCGGCGGGGTGAGCCGGTGCTCGGCCATGCGCTGGCTTCCGTCGAGGGCGGCGAGGGCGATGAGGCCGACCCAGGGGACGGGGTCGGCGGGCGACCGGTCGGAGGCCTCGCGGCAGGCGGTCCGGGCCTCCTGCCAGAGTTCGGGGGTCCTGGCGTGGCCGGAGCGGTGGGCGCGGACGGCGCGCTCGACGGCGACGCGGCTGTGCATCACGGTGGCGGCGTGGCTCTCGGGCTGCTCGGCGCGCCAGAGCGGGACGACGTCGGTGCCCGCGGCGACGGTGGCGAGGACCTGGGTGCGCCGGGTCCAGGCCTCCCAGTCGGAGGTCTCGTCGAGCAGCCGGGCCATGGCCACCCAGCGGCCGGTGCGTAAGTCCTGGACGGCGTTGCGCAGGGCGTGGTCGTGGCCGGCGGGGTGGTAGACGGGCCGGAATCCGTGTCCGGCCATCAGGGGGTGGGGCGTGGTGTGGATGACATGGGTCCTCGGTGGATGGAGGGGGTGGTCAGTCCCCCGGCGGGCGTCCCGGCCGTTGATCGGCGATCACTATAGAGGGCTCTGGATGCGCCCGGTCCACTTTCTTTTGTGACAGCAACTATTGAGCCAACGACTGAATTTGACTTACCGTCAAGTATTCCGGGCGACCTGACGGGGTCGTTCGCCGAGGCTTGACGAAGGCCCCGGGCAGCGGCACCCTGACCCTTTTCGGTGATCGGATGATCACGGAGCGGTCGAACGACGGGAGCAGCGGAATGACGGGCGGAGCGGTACTCGCCGTCGACCAGGGCACGTCCGGTACGAAGGCCCTCGTCCTCTGCCCCGAGCGCGGCGTCATCGGCACCGGGACGGCCCCGGTCCGGCCCCGCCACCTCCCCGGCGGCCTGGTCGAGGTCGACCCGCGTGAGCTGTACGACTCCGTGGTCGCCGCCGGGCGCGCGGCGCTCGCCGAGGCGGACGCGCACGTCGTCGCCGTGGGCCTCGCCAACCAGGGCGAGACCGTGCTCGCCTGGGACCCCGCCACCGGCGAACCGCTCACCGACGCCCTCGTCTGGCAGGACCGCAGGGCGGCCTCCGTCTGCGCCGGCCTCGACGACCGTGCCGAGGAGCTGCGCCGTCTCACCGGCCTTCCGGTGGACCCGTACTTCGCGGCGCCGAAGATGGCCTGGATCCGCCGCCACGCCACCGGCGCGGGCGTCGTCACCACCAGCGACGCCTGGCTCGTCCACCGGCTCACCGGCGCGTTCGTCACGGACGCGGCGACCGCCGGACGGACCGGCCTCCTCGACCTCGACACGGTCGCCTGGTCGGAGACCGCCCTCGACCTGTACGGACTCGGCGGCGAGGCGCTCCCCCGGGTCGTGGACTGCGACACCCCGATCGGCACCACGACCGCGTTCGGCCCCGCCCTGCCGCTCACCGGGCTCCTGGTGGACCAGCAGGCGGCGCTGCTCGCCCAGAGCGCCGACGACCCCGCCGCCGCCAAGTGCACCTACGGCACGGGCGCCTTCCTCCTCGCGCAGACCGGCCCCGAGCCCCGGCGCACCGCCTCCGGCCTGGTGAGCTGCGTGGCCTGGCGGCTCGGCGGGCGCGTCACCCACTGCCTGGACGGCCAGGTGTACACGGTCTCCTCGGCCGTGCGCTGGCTCACCGACCTGGGCGTGATCGCCGGGGCCGGGGAGCTCGACGCGGTCGGCGGGAGCGTGCCGGACGCGGGCGGCGTCACCTTCGTCCCCGCGTTCGCCGGGCTCGCCGCGCCCTGGTGGCGGGGGGACGTACGCGGCTCGCTCACCGGACTCGGCCTGGACACCGGCCCCGGCCATCTGGTGCGCGCCCTGTGCGAGGGCATCGCCGCCCAGGTCGTGGAGCTCGCCGCGGCCGCCGCCGCGGACCGGGGCGCACCGCTGACCGCGCTGCGCGCCGACGGCGGCCTGACCCGGTCGGCCCTGCTCATGCAGACCCAGGCCGATCTGCTGCAACTTCCCGTCGAGGTCGCGTCGTTGCCCGATGCCACGGCGCTCGGCGTGGGCGCGGTCGCCCGGCTCGGACACCAGCGCGGGCTCACGCTCCGCGAGGCCGTACCGGAGTGGAAGCCCTCGGCGGTGTACGAGCCCCGGATCTCGGCCGGGGAGGCGGCGGAGCGCCTCGGGCGCTTCCGCGCGGAGGTGACGGCGCTGGTGGAGCGGTCGGGGGGCGCGGGCGGTACGGGCGCGGGCGCGGACACCGGATCGGGCTCGGACGCGGTTGCCGGGTCGGGGGCGGACGCGGTTGCCGGGTCGGGGTCCGGCGCGGGCGGCGGGGCCGGTCTCGGTGCCGCGGTCGGCGGCGGGGCCGCATGAGCGTCACACGGACCGGACCGCTCCCCACCGGTGAGGCCGCGGAGTACGACGTCGTGGTCGTCGGCGCGGGGGTCGTGGGTTCCGCGATCGCCCGCGCGCTGGCCCGTCACCCGCTGCGGATCGCGCTCGTGGAGGCGGCGAACGACGTCGGCGACGGCACCTCGAAGGCCAACACGGCCATCCTGCACACGGGTTTCGACGCCGCACCCGGCACGCTGGAGGCCCGGCTCGTGCGCGAGGGACACCGGCTGCTCAGCGCGTACGCGCGGGAGGCCGGCATTCCCGTGGAGCCGCTGGGCGCGCTGCTCGTCGCCTGGGACGAGGAGCAGCGGGCGGCGCTCCCCCGCCTCGCGGAGAAGGCGGAGCGCAACGGCCACCGCACCACCCGCCTCCTCTCGGCGCCCGAACTCGCCGTACACGAACCCCACTTGGGTCCGGGCGCCCTCGGCGCGCTCGAAGTGCCGGGCGAGTCGGTGATCTGCCCGTGGACGACCACCCTCGCGTACGCCACCCAGGCCGTCCGCTCCGGGGTCGACCTGCATCTGAACTGCCGGGTGGAGAAGGCGCGTCCGGGTGATCCGTACCACCGGCTCGTCACCCGGCGCGGGGTGCTGCGGACCCGCCTCCTCGTCAACGCCTGCGGTCTCCACGCCGACGCCTTCGACGCCCTGGTCGGCAGGGAGGACTTCACCGTCACCCCGCGCCGGGGCCAGCTGCTCGTCTTCGACAAGTTCGCCCGCGACCTGGTCCGGCACATCCTGCTGCCCGTGCCCGGACCGCTAGGCAAGGGCGTGCTCATCTCGCCGACGGTGTACGGGAACGTCATGCTCGGGCCCACCGCCGAGGACCTCGACGACAAGACCGCCACGGGCACGACGGCGGAGGGGCTCGCCGGGCTGCGCGAGCAGGGCGGCCGGATCCTCCCCGCGCTCCTCGACGAGGAGGTCACCGCCGTCTACGCGGGGCTGCGGGCCGCCACCGGACAGGAGGACTACCGGATCGCCGCCCACCCCGGGCTGCGGTACGTGACGGTGGGCGGGATCCGTTCCACCGGGCTCACCGCCTCCCTGGCCATCGCCGAGCACGTGCTCGGCCTCCTCGCGGACTGCGGCCTCGATCCGGGACCGTCCCGCCCGCTCGCCCCGGTCCGGATGCCGAACCTCGGCGAGGCCTTCCCCCGCCCGTACCGCGACGCCGAACTCATCGCCCGCGACCCGGAGTTCGGGATGATCGTCTGTCACTGCGAGCGGGTCACCCGGGGCGAGATCCGGGCCGCGCTCGGCTCGACGATCCCGCCCGGCGGCCTCGACGGGCTGCGGCGCAGGACGCGCGCACGGGGCGGCCGCTGCCAGGGGAACCACTGCGGCGCGGAGGTACGGGCCCTGTTCGAGGAGCGGCCGTACGAGGAGGGGGCCCGGTGATCCGTACGGTCGACGTCCTCGTCGTGGGCGCGGGACCCGCCGGGCTCGCCGCGGCCGCCCGGCTCGCGGCGGCGGGCGCGGGCCGCGTCGAGGTCCTGGAGCGGGAGGCCGCGGCGGGCGGAGTGCCGCGCCACTGCGTCCGGCCGGGGTTCGGCGCGGACGCCCGGGGGCGCGCCCTGGACGGCCCGGCGTACGCGCGGCGCGCGGTGCGGGCGGCCCTGCGGGCGGGGGCGGTCGTCCGTACCGGCGTCTCGGTCACCGGCTGGGCCGGGCCCCTCACCCTGGACGTCACCGCCCCGACCGGCCTCGAACGGATCCGGGCGGGCGCGGTGGTCCTCGCCACCGGGGCCCGCGAACGGCCCCGCAGCGCCCGGCTCGTGCCGGGCACGCGCCCGGCCGGGGTGCTGACCACGGGCGAGCTCCAGCGGACGGTCGCACGCTTCGGGCCGCACGGGGAGTCCGTCGGGCCGCACGGGAAGTCCGTCGGGCGGCTCGGGGAGTCCGTCGGGCGGCGGGCGGTGGTCGTCGGCGGCGACCCGGTGGCCCGCGGCGCGGTGCGCACGCTGCGCGCGGCCGGGGTGGAGGTGGCGGCCGTCGTCACCGGACTCCCCTCCGCCGCGGTGACGTCCGAGCGGGTCCCGGTCCTGACCGGGACGGTCGTGACGGAGCTGCTCGGACGCGGCCGGCTGACCGGGGTCGCGGTGCGGGGCGGGGACGGGCGGGCGGCCGTGCTGCGGTGCGACACGGTGGTCTTCACCGGCGACTGGATCCCGGACCACGAGCTCGTCCGCGCCCGCGGGCTGCCGCTCGCCCCGGGCACCCGGGGCCCCGTGACGGACCCCGGCTTCCGCACGGCCGAGCCCGGGGTCTTCGCCGTCGGCAACCTGCTGCGCGGGGTGGAGCCCGCGCCGGTGGCCGCCGCCGAGGGGCGGGCGGTGGCGGATCCGGTGCTCGAACGGCTCGGCGGCCGCCCCTGGCCGGCCGCCGGGGTGCCCGTGACGGCGGTGGGCCCGCTGCGGTGGGTGACACCGGGCCTGACCGGTCCGGAGGCGGCGCCCCTCCTGGTCCGGCCGGAGCGGCGGCTCGTGCGCCCGGTCCTGACCGTCGCCCAGAACGGCGTCCCGCTGCGGCGGGAGCGGCTGGGCGGGACGCTCGTCCCCTGGCGTTCGGTACGGCTCGGGGCACGGTGGACGAGCGGGGTGGACCTCACCGCCGGCCCGGTGACGGTCGACGCACAGGAATAGGAGCACGCGCGCGCGGGGGCTGCGTCGGCCGGAGCCTTCGGTCAGACTGGGGCGCATGCCGGACAAGCGCAGCGCGGGTCTTCTGGTCTTCCGCCGCACGACGGGCGGTGGCGTCGAGGTGCTCATCGGTCACATGGGCGGGCCCTTCTGGGCCTCCCGCGAGGAGTCGGCCTGGTCGATCCCCAAGGGGGAGTACGAACCGGACGAGGCCCCCGAGGCCGCGGCCGCCCGCGAGTTCCTGGAGGAGCTGGGGCTCCCGGCCCCCGACGGCGAGTGGTTCGCCCTCGGCGAGTCCCGCCAGCGGAACGGGAAGCTCGTCACCGTGTGGGCCGTCGAGGGCGACCTCGACCCGGCCGAGGTCGTCCCGGGCACCTTCGTCATGGAGTGGCCGCCCCGGTCCGGGATCCGGGAGGAGTTCCCGGAGATCGACCGGGTGGGCTGGTTCTCCCCGGAGACCGCTGCTCCCCTGCTCGTCTCCGGGCAGCGGGTCTTCCTGGAACGGCTGTCGGAACACCTCGACGGGCGGGCCTGAGCCCCATTGTCAGACCCGTACGAGAAGGTGGTGAGCGCCGAACTGTCGAGAGGGAGCCCGACATGACCACGATCACCGCCAGCGAGCGCGCGGCCGCCCAGGCGTACCTGCGGCTGCTCGAGTCCACGCAGGCCGTGCTGACCGACCCGCAGCTCGCCCCGTACGCGGGGGTGATGCTCGCCCATCCGATGGCCGAGGCCGACGAGGCGCTGCGCGCGGCGGGCCTCGCCGGGAACGAGGACCGGCTGCTGCGCCTCGTCTCCTCCCTGCGGGCCTCCCCCGCGACCGCCTGGGGGCGCACCGGTTGAGGCGGACGGGAAGGACCCTCAGACGCCCGGGCGGACCGGGAGGGCCCGGACGCTGTTGCCGACGAAGCCGGAGTGGCGGGTCAGCTCCGCCTCCGGGACCGCCAGGTCCAGGTCGGGGAAGCGGGTGAAGAGCGACTCCAGGGCGATCGCGGCCTCCATCCGGGCGAGCGGGGCGCCCAGGCAGTAGTGGGGGCCGTGGCCGAGCGAGAGGTGCTTCGCCGTCGCGGTGCGGGTGATGTCGAAGCGGTCGGCGTCCGGGCCGTGGGCCTTCGTGTCGCGGCCCGCCGCCGAGTATCCGGCGAGGACGGGGGTGCCCTGCGGGATGACCGTGCCGTCGACGGTGAGGTCGCGGGTGGGGTAGCGGAACGGGAAGTAGCTGACCGGACTGTCCCAGCGGAGGGTCTCCTCCACCACGTCGGCCCAGTCGGCGCGGCCCTCGATGACCAGGGCCAGCTGGTCGCGGTGGGCGCAGAGCGCCCGGACGGCGTTGGTGACGAGGTTCAGGGTGGTCTCGTGGCCCGCGACGATCATCAGGAGCAGGGTGCCGATCAGCTCGGGCTGGCTGAGCCGGTCGCCGCCCTCGTCCCGGGCCGCGATGAGGGCGCTGGTGAGGTCGTCTCCAGGGGCGGCGGCCTTGTCGGCGGCGATGGAGGCGAGCAGCTCGACGAGGTCCCGGTTGGCGGCGACGGCCCGGGCGGGCTCGGTGTCGGTGGCGACGACCAGGCTGGACAGGTGGTGCAGCCGGTCCTGGTGGGCCGGGTCGACGCCGAGGAGTTCGCAGATCACGCCGAGCGGCAGCGGAAGCGCGTAGTGGCGGCGCAGATCGGCGACGCCGTCGCCGGCGCGGGCAGCCTCCGCGAGGCCGTCGAGGAGTCCGGCGGTGACCGTCTCGACGCGCGGGCGGAGCTCCTCGACCCGGCGGGCGGTGAAGGCGCTGCTGACGAGGGTGCGCAGCCTGCGGTGGTCGGCCCCGTCGGCGGTGATCATGCCGGGGACGGTGGCGAAGGTCAGCAGCGGCCAGCCCTCGGGTATGCGGCCCTCGGCGAGCGCGGTGAAGTGCTGGGGCCCCTTGGCGACGTCGGGGTGGGAGAGGAAGTCGCGCAGCGCGTCGTGGCCGAGCACCGCCATGCCCTCGATCTCGCCGGGCAGGATCACCGGGGCCACGGCGCCCTCGGCGAGCAGCCGGGCGTTGTCCGCGTGCGGGCAGCCGCCCGCCGGGTCCATGCGGTGCGGCGGGCGGCCGGCGGCCGGGGTGGTGTGCGGCGTGTTCAAGGAAGGGACTCCTGACTGCGGATGCGGGCCGGTGCGGGCCGGTGCGGGCCATCGCGGACCGTTGCCGGCCGTTGAGGGCCGTTTCGGCACGTGAGCGGTCAGATCCTACGGTCAACCACGCTCCGTTCGTACGGAGTTGTCCGACGCGCCGCGGGCGTCCCGGCCGCCCCGGCCGTGGAGTTCGGCCAGGCCCCGGCGGGTGGCGGCCACCACCACCCGGTCCCCCGCGCCGAGGAGACGATCCGGCCGGAGACGCCAGTCCTGGCCGGAGCCGCCTCCGCGCCCGCGTCCGTCGAGGGCGATGACCCGCCAGGCACCCGGCCGGAAGGCCTCGGCGACGGTCCGGCCCTCCAGGAGCGGGTGGTCCGCGACGTCCACGGCGGCGAAGAGGAGGACGCGGCGCTCGACCGGTACGGCGCCGAAGACCTGGCGGCCCATCATGGCGCCCGCGAAGGCGGGTGCGGCGAGGTGGGAGACGCTGCGGCTCCGGGTGAGGGCCCCGGGATGGGCGGTGCGCAGGGTGCGGAAGACGGCGGTGGCGAAGTCGTCGTCGAACAGGCGCAGGACGACCCGCAGGTCCGGGGTGACGGCGCGGGCGGAGAGCGCGGCCTCCAGGTTGGTGATGTCGACGCTGGTCAGGGCGAGGAGGGCGCGGGCGCGGTGGATGCGGGCGGCTTCCAGGACGCCCTCCTCGGTGACGTCGCCGATGACGGTGGGCACGCGCAGCCGGCGGGCGAGGGCGATGCCCCGGGCCTCCGGGTCGGATTCGACGCACACCACCGGGATGTTCAGCCTGCGGAGCCGGGCGAGGACACGGGTGCCGACCTTGCCGAGCCCGAGGAGCACGACGTGGCCGGAGAGTCCGCGCGGCGGGCGGCGCAGGGCGGTCGCGGTGCGGAAGGTGCCGAGGCCTTCGAGGAGGGCGGCGACGATCACCGGGAGCAGCAGGAGGCCGACGAACCCGGCGAGGATCTGGAGCAGTTGGCGGCTGGTCGGCTCGCCGACCGCCGGGTCGCCGATGGCGAAGATGTCGAGCAGCGTCAGATAGGCGGCGTGCAGGGGGTGGTCGCCGGTGGTGAAGGTGGAGGTGAGGGCGAGCGCGAGGACGGCGGCGACGGCGCCCGCGAGGGACCAGCGCAGACGGCGGGAGAAGAGGGAGGCGACGGGCAGCGCGGAGGCGGCGAGGCGGGCCGTGGGGAGGGCCGGGCCCGCCGGGGTGACCGCTTCGAGGGTGACGGCGGCCCGTCCGGTGGCGGCGGCGACCGTCCGGTCGTCCGGCAGGAGGCGGGGGCCGGCGTCGCCGCTGCGCTCGGAGCCCTCGCAGCCGACCGGGTCGCCGGCGGTGGCGGAGAGCAGGGCGAGCGTGCAGAGCCCGGGGTCGGGTGCCTGGCCCGCGACGGGCGGCCGGTCCACGGCGTGCAGCAGCAGTCCCCCGGCCTGCACCACCTTGCTGGTGCCCGCGACGGCGGCCGCGGCGAGGCCGGGGGCGGCGGTGTCGACGTCGGAGAGGACCGTGGTGGCGGCGTCCAGCTTCTCCGGGTCGAGGCCGGGTTCGGCGACGGCGGCGGCCTGGTCGAGGAGGGTTTCGAGGTGCTGGCCGAGCTTGCGGTTGTAGAGCCGGATCACCAGGCGCAGGCGGGGGTTGAGCCGGCGGGCGGTGAGCGCGGCCCGGATGTTGGTCTCGTCGTCCTCGTGGACGAGGGCGAGGGCGGCGGCGCGCTCGACCCCGGCGTCCGTCAGGGCCCGGTCGTCCGCCTCGGCGGACTCGACGACCCGCAGGACGCCGGTGGGATCGTCCCCGGGGGATCCGGCCACGGCACCGGCCCCGGTGGTGCGGGTGACGGCGGCGGTCACCCGGCCGAACAGGGCGAGCGCCCGGCCCGTGCGGCCCGCGGGCGTGCGGGGCGCGTCGGGCAGCGCCGGCACCAGGAGCGTGACCTGCTCCCCGTACACCTCGTGGAGTTCGCGCGCGAGGCGGTGGGCGAGGGCGTCGTCACCGCACACGATCATGTGCTCGGCGGGGGCGGTACGGGACTGCCGCTCGGGCCGGAGGGCGGGTGCGCCGAAGGGGCCGGCGGGGGCGGGGACGGACCGGCCCGCCGGCGCGGCGGGGGTCGCCGCGGGGCTCCCGTCCGGAACGGCGTTGCTCTGATGCGGGTATGAGGGCACGTCACAAGGATGCCCTGCGCCACCGACAGCGGGTCCGGGCCCGCTCGACGGGGTCGGCACCACCCGGGCGGACGCACGACTCGCCGCCGTACGCCACACCCGCTACGCCGGTCGGCGCACTCCGATCTGCGCGGTCCGCGCCTCCTTCCTACGGTGGCTGAATGATCGTCACGTCAGCTGTCCGTCACGCCGCCGCCGGTTCCGCGGCGCTGCTGTTCGTGCTGCCCGTTCCGGCGGCCGTCGCCTCTCCCGCCACTCCCGTCTCCCGGGTCGTGTCCTCCGTCGGGGAGCCCACTCCGCCCGCGCGCCAGTACGTCGACCGGACACGGCTCTCCCGGAAGGGCACCCAGGTGCAGCGGCTGCCGGGCGCGCCCGCCGTGCCCTCGGTCTCCGCGCTGTCGTGGGTGGTGGCGGACGCCTCCTCGGGCGAGGTGCTCGCCGCGCGGAACGCGCACCGGAAGCTGCCCCCGGCGAGCACCCTGAAGGCGCTGTTCGCGCTCACCGCGCTCCCCCGCCACAAGCCCTCCGAGCTGCACACCGTGGCCGATTCCGAGCTGACCGGGATCGGCGAGGGCAGCAGCCTGGTCGGCGTCAAGGAGGGGTACACGTACAAGGTCTCGGACCTGTGGAACGGCGTCTTCCTCAGCTCGGGGAACGACGCCGTGCACGTCCTGGCGGAGATGAACGGCGGCTGGGAGTCGACGACCCGGCAGATGCAGGAGAAGGCCCGCTCCCTGGGCGCCGAGGACACCCACGTGGTCTCCCCCGACGGCTACGACGCCCCCGGCCAGGTGTCCTCCGCGTACGACCTGGCGGTCTTCGGCCGGATCGGGCTCCAGGACCCGGAGTTCGCCCGGTACTGCTCGACGGCGTACGCGGAGTTCCCCGCGGGCTCCTGGTCGTACGGCATCGCCAACACCAACCGGCTCCTGACCGGCGAGAACGGGGTGGAGCGCTACCCGGGGCTCCTCGGGATCAAGAACGGCTACACGACCAACGCGGGCAACACGCTGATCTCGGCGGCCCGGCGCGGTGACCGGACGCTCGTCGTCTCGGTGATGAACCCTCAGGAGGGCGGCGGGTTCACCGTGTACGAGGAGGCGCGGGAGCTGCTCGACTGGGGCTTCGAGGCGGCGGGGCGGGTGCAGCCGGTGGGCTCGCTCGCGCCGGTACGGACGAAGGCCGCGGCCGACGCGGGCACGCGGGCGGTGTCGGTGGCCCGTGAGGGACGCGGCGCGAAGGCGGTGGCGACGGCGCCCCAGGCAGGCGCGGAGGCAGGAGCGGAGGCCGGGGCCGGGGCAGGCGCGAAGGCGAGGGCCGAGGCGGTGGCCGCGCCCGGGAAGAAGTCCCGGGCGGCGGAGGCCTCGGCCCCGTCCGCCGGGCTCCCGCTGGCCCTGGTGGGCTCGGCCTGCGCCGCCGCGCTCGCCCTGTGGGGGTGGCGGCGCAGGACGGCCCGCCGGGCCTGAGGCTCGCGCTGTCGGTCACCGGCCCGATGCCCGCGCCATGGACCGCCGGTCGTGCGGCGCCGCTGGAGACACCGGACCCGGTCGTGCCGGCGACGGTTCGGTGGGCGCCGCACGGTCCGGCTTCTAGCCTGCGGGAACACCGTCCGGGACCGGCCCGGACGGCCTTCCCGAGGGAGTGACGCGATGACGGACGACGTGCCCGTGGCGGTACGGATCGCCGAGCGGTTCCGCGAGGTGAACGGCGACCATCCGATGACCGCCGACGACGACGCGTACGTCTCCGCCCAGTTCGTCCCGCTGGACGTGCTGTGCGCCGCGCTCGGCCGGGACGCCGACGAGGTCCGGCGGCTGATGCTCGCGGGCCTGCTGCCGCTGCCCGGCTATCTGCGGTCGGACGGCGCCGAGATGGTGCCGCGGGATCTGTTCGCCCTCGCTGAGGCGGCGGGCGGTGTCGACCGTCTGCGCGCGTGGTTCACCGGGCACTGGGAGGACCCGGATCGGGGCGACGAGGAGTGGGCGGCGTACCTGAGCGGCCAGTACGTCTGTCTGCACGCGGTCACCCCGGCGAACATCCGCAGGAAGGAGGAGCTGACGGCGGAGATCACCGCGTATCTCGCGGCCGCCGGAGCCGATGCGGCCGCCGGGGTCGATCCCTCGCCGGAGTGGCGCGCCGCCCTCCACGCGCGCGTGGACGCGCTCGACGCCCTGGAGCCGGCGTTCACGGCGTACGACCGGCTGCGGTTCGGCGGACCCGTCTCGCGGGACACCTGCGTGGACGCGCCCCGGGCGCTCTTCCCCCGTACGGGCGACTGAGCGGCGACCCGGCGGCCGAAGCCCCGGACCGCCGCCTTTTCGCACGGGTCAGGCGCCGACGTACTCCGCGAGGTGCTCGCCGGTGAGGGTGGAGCGGGCCGCGACGAGGTCGGCGGGCGTGCCCTCGAAGACGATCTTCCCGCCGTCGTGGCCCGCGCCGGGACCGAGGTCGATGATCCAGTCGGCGTGCGCCATGACCGCCTGGTGGTGCTCGACGACGATGACCGACTTGCCGGAGTCCACGAGCCGGTCGAGGAGACCGAGGAGCTGCTCGACGTCGGCGAGGTGGAGGCCGGTGGTCGGCTCGTCGAGGACGTAGACGCCGCCCTTGTCCGCCATGTGCGTGGCCAGCTTGAGCCGCTGCCGCTCGCCGCCGGAGAGCGTGGTGAGCGGCTGGCCGAGGCTCAGGTAGCCGAGTCCGACGTCGGCGAGCCGGGCGAGGATGCGCTGCGCGGCCGGGGTGTGGGCCTCGCCGGAGCCGAAGAACTCCTCGGCCTCGGTCACGGACATCGCGAGCACCTCGCTGATGTCCCGGCCGCCGAGGAGGTGTTCGAGCACCGAGGGCTGGAACCGCTTGCCCTCGCAGTCCTCGCAGGTGGAGGAGACCCCGGCCATCATCCCCAGGTCGGTGTAGATGACGCCCGCGCCGTTGCAGGTGGGGCAGGCGCCCTCGGAGTTGGCGCTGAACAGCGCCGGCTTCACGCCGTTGGCCTTGGCGAAGGCCTTGCGGATCGGGTCGAGGAGGCCGGTGTACGTGGCGGGGTTGCTGCGCCGGGAGCCGCGGATCGCGCCCTGGTCGACGGAGATCACCTCCTCGCCTGCGGGGATCGAGCCGTGGACGAGCGAGCTCTTGCCGGAGCCGGCGACGCCGGTGACGACGGTGAGCACCCCGAGCGGGATGTCGACGTCGACGTCGCGCAGGTTGTGCGTGGAGGCGCCCCGGATCTTCAGGGCCCCGGTGGGCGTGCGCACCGACTCCTTGAGGGCTGCCCGGTCGTCGAGGTGGCGGCCGGTGACGGTGCCGGCGGCCCGCAGCCCGTCGACGGTGCCCTCGAAGCAGACGGTGCCGCCCTCCGTACCGGCGCCGGGGCCGAGGTCGACGACGTGGTCGGCGATCACGATCGCCTCCGGCTTGTGCTCCACGACGAGCACCGTGTTGCCCTTGTCGCGCAGTTGGAGCAGCAGGTCGTTCATCCGCCGGATGTCGTGCGGGTGCAGGCCGATGGTGGGCTCGTCGAAGACGTACGTGACGTCGGTGAGCGAGGAGCCGAGGTGGCGGATCATCTTGACGCGCTGTGCCTCGCCGCCGGACAGGGTGCCCGAGGGCCGGTCCAGGGAGAGGTAGCCGAGGCCGATCTCGACGAAGGAGTCGAGGGTCAGCTGGAGGGCGGTGAGCAGGGGCGCCACGGAGGGTTCGTCGAGGCCGCGGACCCAGTCGGCGAGGTCGCTGATCTGCATCGCGCAGGCGTCGGCGATGCTGATCTTCTTGATCTTCGAGGCCCTGGCGCCCTCGCTGAGCCGGGTGCCGTCGCAGTCGGGGCAGGTGGTGAAGGTGACGGCCCGCTCGACGAAGGCCCGGATGTGGGGCTGCATGCCCTCCTTGTCCTTGGCGAGGAAGGACTTCTGGATGCGCGGGACCAGACCCTCGTAGGTCATGTTGATGCCGGCGATCTTCATCCGGACCGGCTCGTGGTGGAGGAAGTCCGCCCGTTCCTTCTCGGTGTACTCGCGGATCGGTTTGTCCCGGTCGACGAAGCCGGACTCGGCGTAGAGGCGGTGGTTCCAGCCGCCGGAGGTGTAGCCGGGAATGGTGAGCGCGCCCTCGGCGAGCGACTTCGAGTCGTCGAAGAGCTGGGTGAGGTCGATGTCGGAGACCGTGCCCCGGCCCTCGCAGCCCGGACACATGCCGCCGGTGCGCTCGAAGGTCGCCTTCTCGGTCTTCCTGTCGCCGCGCTCGACGGTGATCGCGCCGCTGGCGCGGACCGAGGGGACGTTGAAGGCGTACGCGCTGGGCGGGCCGATGTGCGGCTCGCCGAGCCGGCTGAAGAGGATCCGCAGCATCGCGTTGACGTCGGTGGCGGTGCCGACGGTGGAGCGGGGGTCGGCGCCGAGACGCTGCTGGTCGACGATGATCGCGGTCGTCAGGCCTTCGAGGACGTCGACCTCGGGCCGGGCGAGCGTCGGCATGAAGCCCTGGACGAAGGCGCTGTACGTCTCGTTGATCAGCCGCTGCGACTCCGCGGCGATCGTGTCGAACACGAGGGAGCTCTTGCCCGAGCCGGAGACCCCGGTGAAGACCGTGAGCCGGCGCTTCGGGATCTCGATGCTCACGTCCTTGAGGTTGTTCTCGCGCGCGCCGTGCACGCGGATCAGGTCGTGGCGGTCGGCGGCGTGGGGTACGGACGCCTGCTCGTCGGCCCTCGGGGCCCTGCTCATCGTGTCTCCGTCGGTCATGGGAGTCACGCTAGTGGCGGTACGGGGACCAGGCTTCTCGATTCCTGATCTCCTGCGCCGTCACATAGCGCTCCGCGGCGAGGACGGCCTCGCCCGTGGTGCGTTCTCCCATCAGGACGCACAGGGTGTACGCCGTGTCCTCGAAGCGCCGGCGGGCCGACAGGTCGCACGGCCTGTCCCGCACGGTCCGCTCCTGGGCGCGGAAATGCCGGAGCAGCCGGTCGACGGTGTTCCTGTCGGGCAGCAGCATGGCCGTTCTCCTGTCTCCTGAGTCGCTTCATGGTCCCGGTCGTCGGCCGTGTCCGCGACCCGGACGGACACGCTGTGTGAGCGGCGCGTCACCGGGTGGCCGCCGGAGTGCGCCACCGCCGCCCATGCAGGAAGGTCGGAGACATGAATCCGAGCACGATTGCGCGCGTCGTCGTCACGGGCGCCACCGGCAACGTGGGCACGAGCCTGGTCCGGATCCTGTCGCGCGATCCTGGCGTCGGCTCGGTCCTCGGCCTCGCCCGGCGGCGGCCCGGCCTCGACCTCCCGGGGGTGGAGTGGGCCGAGCTCGACCTCTCCCTGGAGGGGGACGGACCCCGGCTCGCGCAGTACCTGTCGGACGCGGACGCGGTGGTGCACCTGGCCTGGCGGTTCGGGCCGACCCACGACCCGGTGGAGACCTGGCGGACCAACGTCCTGGGCTCGGTCCGCGTCTTCGACGCGGTGGCGGCGGCCCGGGTGCCGGTCCTGGTGCACGCCTCCTCGGTGGGCGCGTACTCCCCCGGTCCCGAAGGCGGCCCCCCGGTGTCCGAGGCGTGGCCGACGCACGGGTGGCCGGGCGCCGCGTACACCCGCGAGAAGGCCTATCTGGAGCGGGTCCTCGACACCTTCGAGCGGGACCATCCGATGACCCGGGTGGTCCGGATGCGTCCGGCGTTCCTCTTCAAGGAGGAGTCGGCGAGCGAGCAGCGGCGGATCTTCGCGGGGCGGTTCTTCCCGGGCCAGCTGATGCGGCCCGAACTGCTGCCGCTGCTCCCGGAGTTCGAGGGGCTCCGTTTCCAGGTCCTGCACACCGAGGACGCGGCGGACGCCTACCGCAGGGCGCTGCTGCGGGACGTCCGGGGCCCGTTCAACCTCGCCGCGGATCCGGTGATCGACGGGGCGACGCTGGGCGGGCTGCTGAACGCCCGGCCGGTGAAGGTGCCCGCCGGCGCGGTGCGGGGTGCCCTGTCGGCGGCCTGGCGGCTGCGGCTGGTCCCCGCCTCCCCGGGCCTCTTCGACGCGCTGCGGCACCTGCCGCTGCTCGCCACCGAGCGGGCCCGGCAGGAGCTGGGGTGGGAGCCGGCGGCGAGCTCGCTCGAAGCCCTGGAGGCGTTCCTGCGCGGGGTCCGCGCGGGCACGGGCGACGACACGGCCCCGCTGGCGGGAAACCGCATCGGCTGACGGACCGCACCGGCCGGCGGTGCCCTCGCGGGAGCGGGGACGGCCGCTCACCGGCGACGGCGCCCGACCGTCTCGCGTCCGTCGGCACGGTGCGGCGCCCGGCCGTTCCCGCGTGTCAGCGCGGTGCCGCCGCGGACCAGTCGACGAGCCGTATCGCCGCGCCCGCGGCCTCGCGGCCGCGGCAGTGGGCGCGGTGGCGGTGCAGGAGGGCGTCGATGTCGAGGTGGCGGGCGAACTCGGGGCGGGCGGCGAGGCGCTGGGCGTAGGCCCACAGCGCGGGGTGGCCGGCGACCCGGTCCATGGCGGCGGCGTCGAGGTGCCAGCGGTGGACGGTGTCGAGCTGGACGAGGGTGACCCAGACGTGCACGTCGGCGGCGGTCGGCGCGTCGCCGAGGACGTACGGCCCCCGGGCGAGGCGGCGTTCGAGGGAGCCGAGTGCGGCGAAGAGGACGGTGAGCGGGTCGTGGTGGGCGGCCTCGCCGTCGAGTCCGAGCTCCCCGGCGCGCTGGGCGGCCCGGTTGACGCTCCGCTCGCACAGGTCGGCGATCGCGTCGACGGCGTCGCGGTGCGCCTCGGGCAGCAGGTCGGGTCCTTCGCCCCGGAAGCGCAGGGCGAGGTCCCGGAGGATGTCGGGGACGTGGGTGCTGACGATCCGTCCGGTCCAGCCGTCGCTGAGCACGGGCGCGGCGGCCGGCCCGGTGTAGAGGTGGGCGCTCGCCTCGTACAGCGGGCGGAGTGCGGCGTATCCGCCGTCGGGCGTGTCGGGGGTGCCGGACAGCACGGTGAGCGGGAGCGTGTCGTCGAGTCCGAGCAGGCTGTGGGTGAGGGCGATGCCCAGACACCGGGGGTCGGCCGGGTCGACGTGGAGGCGGTAGCGGTGCGGGACGGCGTAGTGGCCGCTGTTCGCGTCGCGGCCGATCCGGCCGCGGAAGACGGGGACGGCGGAGGCGGGCAGGAGCGAGGACGGGACGACGACGGACATGCTTCTCCCTCGGGGGTGCTCGGTGCTGGGTCGGGCGGCGCGCGACGGCGCGACACGGCGGTGGTCGCACGGGGCCCAAAGGCAGCAGAGGTACGGGAAGGGTGGCGGGCGGACCGCGGCGGGCGCCCGGGACCGTCCCGGGGGCCCGTCCTGCGGATCAGGCCCCGGCGGACGGGCGGACGCCCGGGCGGGGACGGCGACTCGCGGCGCTGCAGACCCGCAGCAGATCGATGTGGCGGCGGGAGGTGAGGGGCAGCGGGCGCGGGAGGGACGCGGCGGGCGAGGTGTCCCTCCGGCCGGTGCGTCCCATGGTTTCCTACCTGTTCGCTCGGTTTTCCCGTCCTCGAGTGTCCGGCGGCTCGCGGACGGCGTCAAGGGTGCGGTACGGGGCGCCGCGCGGGTGCACGGATCCGGTCACGCCCGTGCGGAATAATGCGCGCATGCGCATTTCAGCCAGGGCCGACTACGCGGTGCGGGCCGCCCTCCAGCTCGCCGCAGCCCAGGACGCGGGGCCGCTGAAGGCCGAGGCCATCGCGGTGGACCAGGACATCTCGCACAAGTTCCTGGAGGGCATCCTCGGCGACATGCGCAGGGGCGGCCTGGTGCAGAGCCAGCGCGGCGGTAACGGCGGGTACTGGCTGGCCCGGCCGGCCGAGACGATCTCGGTCGCGGACGTGATCCGCTGCGTGGAGGGTCCGCTGGTGTCCGTGCGCGGGGAGCGGCCGCCGGACCTGTCGTACACGGGGCCCGCCGAGTCGCTGCTCACGCTGTGGATCGCGCTGCGGGCGAGTGTCCGCGGGGTGCTCGGGGTGTCCCTCGCGGAGCTCGCGTCGGCGAAGCTCCCGGCGGAGATCGTCGCGCTCGCGGAGGACCCGGAGGCGTGGACCAACCCCTGACCGCCGGGGTCGGCCTCCCGCCACCTGCGCGGACCTGACCACGTCCCACCCACCGATACGACCTCGTCCAGTCCGTGGACGCCCCTTGGGGCCGGGCGGTCGGCTCTGTCAGTATCCCTACTATTCCAGTGGGGATACTAGGGATCGGGTGAGGTGACGTGAGTACGCCGAGGAAATCGCCGAAGAGACCAGCGATACGCACCGTCTCCGCGCCGGCCGGCAGGTCCGTCGACCGGCCCGCCGACGACGAGATCTGGCCCCGCGTCACCCGCGAGCTGGCCGACGACCTCGCCGTCGACGCCCTCGCCCGCGACCGGGCCGGCAAGGCCCCCTTCGACGAGGTCGGACGCCTCCAGGAGGCCGGGCTGCCCGCCCTCCTCACGGCGCCGGGACCGACCCGGCGGGGCGCGGGCCTGCAGGCCGCCTGCGCGGTCGTACGGGAGATCTCCGCCGCCGACAGCTCCGTGGGCGAACTCCTCGCCCACCACTACGCGTTGTCCTGGAGCAGCCGCTTCTTCGGCCCCGCGCCCGATGCCGGCGACGCGCCCGCCCTCGACGTGTGTACGGCCGAGGAGCACTGGCTGCTCGCCGGCGGCGTCGAGGCACCGCGCACCGAGTCCGATCCGGGCCTCACACTCACCCCCGCCGACGGGCCCGGCGACGACTGGATCCTCGACGGGCGCCGCACCTTCGCCTCGGGCGTGACGGTCGCCGACCGGCTCGTCGTCGGCGCACGGCCCGGCGGCACCGGCGACCTGCTCGTCGTCCTCGTGGACCCGGCCCACCCGGGGGTGTTCACGGACCCCGGTACGGACCGGATCGGTCAGCGCCTGACCGGCGCCGGCACCGTCACCTTCGACCACGTCCCGGTGCCGGCCGGGCACGTCCTCGGGACCCTCCCGCACGACGAGCACGCCGTCGCCCCCTTCACCACCCTCGCCCCCCTCGCCCTGCGGCTGCTGCTCGTCCAGGTCGGTCTCGGCATCGCCGAGGGGGCGCTCGCCGAGGCGCGCGACATCAGCCGCGCCGAGCAGGCGGGGCCCGTCCCCGCCGACCGCCCGGAAGGCCCGTCGGCCTCGGTCGGCGCCGGGGACGACCCGTACCTCCTCCTCGCCTACGGGGAGTTGGCGACCGCCGCGCACGCCGCCGCCGCGGTGGTGGAGCGGGCGACGGACGCCCTCGCCCGGGGACTGCTCGCCGAGCGGTCGCTCGGCCTGGAGGAACGCGCCGACATCGCCGTCCTCGTGGCGGCGGCCGAGACCGTCACCGGCCGGGCGGCCGTCCACATCACCACCCGCATCCTCGAACTCGTCGACGGCACGGCGGGAGCCGACGCCCGGGGCGGCGGACCGGGCTTCGACCGCTTCTGGCGCAACGCCCGCGCGCTCACCGCCCCCACGCAGGCGGCCCACCGGCTCCGCGACATCGGGGACCACTACCTCAACGGCACCCACGCCCGGCTCACCCTGCTGGCCTAGGGGGCGTCGGGCAGGGCCGGAAGGACCGGCATGTCGGGACGTCCGGCCCTCTCGTCGAGCCGCCGATGGGCCCAAGCTGGAGGGAGGAGGGCCCACCGGCCGGCGGGCCCGTCACCGCACCGACGGAGGCAGCCCGATGAGTCGTGAGATCGTCGCAGGAGTGGACGGTTCCCCCGAGAGCCTCGCCGCGGCCGACTGGGCCGCCCGCGAGGCCCTGCACCGGGGCCTCCCGCTACGGCTCGCGCACGCGTGGCGCTGGGAACCCCTCGACATCCCCCTGGCCCAGGACCCCGAGACCCAGCAGCGCGCGGCGTACGCCCTGCTGCGCGAGGCCGAGGCCGCGATCGCCGAGCGCCACCCGGGGCTCGCGCTCACGACCGAGCTGCTCCCCGACACCCCGGTCACCGCGCTGCTCGGCGCCGAGGACCGGGCCGAGCTGCTCGTCATCGGCTCGCGCGGCCACGGCGCCGTCACCGGCTTCCTGCTCGGCTCGTACGGGCAGCAGATCATCGCCGGCGCCACCCGCCCCGTCGTCGCCGTCCGCTCCCGCGACGGCGAGCAGGCCGAACCGCCGTCGGGGTACGTGCTCGTCGGTCAGCACGGCAGCCCGGAGGACAGCGCGGCCGCGCTCGGCTTCGCCTTCGGGACCGCCGCCGCGCGCGGGGCGGCGGTGCGGGCCGTGCGCGCGTGGAGCCTGCCGGCCCTCTACGCGTACAGCCCGGCGTCGATGCGGCTCGCGGACGAGGCCGGCGGGCTCGTCCCGTACGAGGAGAAGGCGCTGCGCGAGGCGCTCGTCCCCTGGCGCGAGCGGTACCCCGACGTGCCGGTGACCGAGCACGTCGAGCTGGGCAGCGCGGGGCAGGTGCTGCTTTCGGGATCGGGCGGCGCCCAGCTCCTGGTGGTCGGCCGGCGCGCCCGGCGCGGGGCCGTCGGGCCGCGGATCGGTTCGGTGGCGCACGCGGCGCTCCACCTCGCGCCCTGCCCGGTGGCGGTGATCCCGCAGGGCTGACAGGCTCGTACGCGGGTTGACGCGCCGCGTTGACGAGGAGTGTCGGGGCGGCCGGGGCCGGAAAGTCTTACCGCCGTCGCCCCGGTGGCTCTCCCGGCGCCGGACCGAACGGCGACCTCGGCGAGAGAGCGGAGCTCCATGCGGCACCACGACCGTCCCGGACACTCGGAACACCCCGACCCCACCGACCGCTTCGCGCGCACCGAGCCCCCCGCCGGGGGCCGGCACCGCAGAGCCGGCGGATCGCGGTGGCACGGCCCGCGCCGTCCGTCCTTCCGCACCGCCGTCACGCTCGCCGGAGCCGCGGCCGTCGTGCTCACGGTGGCGACCGGGATGTACGTGGCCACTCCCGCGACCGGCACGACGGCCGCGGCCGCCGCCCCGGACCGGTCGACGGCGGCGGCGGGGAAGGCCGCGCGGTTCGTGCGGGACGTCGTGGAGCTCGCCAACGCCGAGCGCGAGAAGGCCGGTTGCGGACCGCTCCGCACCGAGGGGCACCTGCGGGCCGCCGCGCAGGGGCACGCCGACGACATGGCCGCCCGCGACTACTACGAGCACCACAGCCCGGAGGGCCGGGACGCGGGCGACCGGATCAGCGGCGCCGGATACGCGTGGGCGGCCTGGGGGGAGAACATCCACCGCGGGCCGAAGACCCCGGAGCGGGCCATGGAGGACTGGATGGACTCCCCCGGGCACCGGGCGAACATCCTCAACTGCTCGTTCAAGGACATCGGCGTCGGGGTGAGCCTGGCCGCCAACGGCCCCTGGTGGGTACAGGACTTCGGCGCGAAACGCTGAGGGTCCCCAGCCTCAGGGAGCGGGGGCGGCCAGCTTCTGCACCCAGATCGTGCCGCCGGGACCGGGCGCCGACGCCACGCCGGTGTCCCGGTACCGGCAGTCGATCATGTTCCGCTCGTGCATCGCGTCGCTCCGCCAGTCCTCGACGACGGTCTCCGGGTCGGCCGCGCCGCGCGCCAGGTTCTCGGCCCAGGCGCTCCAGTCGTATCCGGCGGCGGTGATCCGCGCGTCCGCGAACTCTCCCTCGGGGCTGCTGTGTCCGTAGTAGCCGCGCGCGACCATGTCGCGGGCGTAGCGGCGGGCCGCCTCGACGAGGCGGGGGTCGGTCCGCAGCGGGGCGCAACCGGCCTTCGCCCGGAGCCGGTTGACGAGCGCGGTGACCTGCTCCCCCGGGTCGGGGGGCGGCGTCGGGCGCGGGGTGCGCCGGGGTGTGGGGACGGCGGTCGTCGGCGCGGGGGCGGTGGTGACCACCGGGCTCGGGGAGACGGTGGCCGGGGCGGTCGTCGCGGCCGGCTCGGCGACGGGCCGGTCCGGTCTGACGCGTGCCTGCGGCTCCGGCGGTACGAGGAGGGCGACCGCCCCGAGGACGGCGACGGCCGCGACCCCGGCGACGGCGGCGCGGCGCAGCGGGATCCACCGCCCGGCGGCGTCGGACGCGCCGGGCCCCGGGGACATGCCAGGCTGCGAGGGGTCGCCGGGCCAGGATCCCCCGCTGGCCCCCGGGGACGCGCCCGGCTGCGAGGGGTCGCCGGGCCGGGAGCCCCCGCCGGGCCCCGGAGACACGCCGTGCCCGGAGGACGCGCCCGGCTGCGAGGACGCGTGGGCGGTGTACTCCATCGCCGGGCCGTCCGTGCGCGAGGCCGCGACCGCCAGGGGCGGGACGAGGCCGATGCCGACGAGGAGGCCCTCGACGGGGGCGAGGCCGCTGCGGCCGCTCGCGCGGGAGGTGCAGGCGGCGCAGGTGCGCAGATGGCGGGCGATCCGCTTGCGCCAGAGCGGGGAGGGCCGGCCGTCCCAGGCCGTGAGGATCTCCGTGAGCTCCGGGCACGGCGGCAGCGCGTCCAGGGCGCGGACCACGGCGCGGCCGGTGTCCAGGCGTTCCTTCATCCGCTGGACGCGGACGGCGGCGTGCCGCGGGGGGACGCCGAGGCCTTCGGCGAGCTCGGCGCGGGTGAGCTCGCCGGCGGCCTCCAGCCACCACAGGGCGAGGAGTTCGGCGTCGTCCTCGTCGAGCCAGCGGGTCGCGCGGGCCACGTCGCGGCGCTGCCCGGAGAGGCCGAGGCGGAGGATGGTGAGTTCGGTGAAGTCACCGGCCGGGTCCGCGAGGTCCGCGGCCCGGTCGAGGCCGGGCACGGGCGCCCGCCGGCGCTCGTGCCAGCGGCGCCGTATCCCGTTCATGGCGATGGCGACGAGCCAGGACCGGAAGCGGGAGGGGTCGCGGAGGCCGGTGAGGCCGTCGAGGGCACGGACCATCGTCTCCTGGACGATGTCGTCCGTGTCGGCGTGGCCGTCGAGGGCCCGGCCGACGATGTTGTGGACGAGCGGAAAGTGGTCGCGGACCAGTGTGTCCCTGGCGTCCGCGTCACCCGCCCTGGCCGCCTCCACAAGGGCCGTGGTGCGTCGCTCGTCGCTGTGCATGGATCTGCTCCCTCATCCCTGGACCGAGTCCCCCGTCGTCGGGAGACCCGTGGGCACGGGAGGGATAACACTTTCTTGCGGGCGGCGGCTACCTCGGGGGTACCGGGAGTCTCGGGACCGTGGCCCCGTTCCCCTCCCGGACGGCTGCCACGACGGCGTCGTGCAGCTCTCGGCTCTCCTCCTCCGATCCGCACGGAACGGGACTGCCCGACATGGTGAACCAGTCGGATGCGCCGCTGTACTGCACGGCCACGCGTGCCTCGCGATCGGCGAACGTCGTGTGCACGGTCACATCGCCCGTGAGGACACCCGCCTCGTCGGTCAGCACCCCACCTCGCCCGGTGTAGACACCGGCGGTCGTCCAAGATGCCCAGCTCATGCCCTCCAGGGTCACACCGGTGGGTGAGATGCGCCACCGACGGGACCGCCCCGGTCGGAGGGATTCCGGCCGGGGCGGTACGGGTCGCGCGACGGGGCGGACGACGGTCCGCGCCGGATCAGGCGAGGGACGCGATGGCCTCGTTGAACGTGGCGGACGGGCGCATCACGGCCGCGGCCTTGGCCGGGTCGGGCTGGTAGTAGCCGCCGATGTCGGCCGGGGAGCCCTGGACGGCGATCAGCTCGTCGACGATCTTCTGCTCGTTGGCGGTGAGCGTCTCGGCGAGCGGGGCGAAGGCCTTGGCCAGCTCCGCGTCCTCGGTCTGGGCGGCCAGCTCCTGGGCCCAGTACAGGGCCAGGTAGAAGTGGCTGCCGCGGTTGTCGATACCACCGAGGCGGCGGGTCGGCGACTTGTCCTCGTTGAGGAAGGTGCCGGTGGCGCGGTCGAGGGTGTCGGCGAGGACCTGGGCGCGGGTGTTGCCCGTGCTGGTCGCGAGGTGCTCGAAGGAGGCGGCCAGGGCGAAGAACTCGCCGAGGCTGTCCCAGCGGAGGTAGTTCTCCTTGACGAGCTGCTGGACGTGCTTCGGGGCGGAGCCGCCGGCGCCGGTCTCGAAGAGGCCGCCGCCGGCCATCAGCGGGACGACCGACAGCATCTTGGCGCTGGTGCCCAGCTCCAGGATCGGGAAGAGGTCGGTCAGGTAGTCGCGCAGGACGTTGCCGGTGACGGAGATGGTGTCCTCGCCGCGGCGGATGCGCTCCAGGGAGAACTTGGTGGCCTCGACCGGGGAGAGGATCTTGATGTCCAGGCCCTCGGTGTCGTGCTCCGGCAGGTACTGCTTGACCTTGGCGATGAGCTGCGCGTCGTGGGCGCGGTTCTCGTCCAGCCAGAAGACGGCCGGGGCGCCGGTGGCGCGGGCGCGGGTGACGGCCAGCTTGACCCAGTCCTGGATGGGCAGGTCCTTGGTCTGGCAGGCGCGGAAGATGTCGCCCTCGGCGACCTCCTGCTCCAGGACGACGTTGCCCTCGGAGTCGATCAGGCGGACGGTGCCGGCCTGGGCGATCTCGAAGGTCTTGTCGTGGGAGCCGTACTCCTCGGCCTTCTGCGCCATGAGGCCGACGTTCGGGACGGAGCCCATGGTCGACGGGTCGAAGGCGCCGTGGGCGCGGCAGTCCTCGATGACGGCCTGGTACACGCCGGAGTAGCTGTGGTCCGGGAGGACCGCGAGGGTGTCGGCCTCCTGGCCGTCCGGGCCCCACATGTGGCCGGAGGTGCGGATCATGGCCGGCATCGAGGCGTCGACGATGACGTCGGACGGCACGTGCAGGTTGGTGATGCCCTTGTCGGAGTCGACCATCGCCAGGGCGGGGCCCTCGGCGAGCTCGGCCTCGAAGGAGGCCTTGATCTCGGCGCCGTTCGGGAGGGCGTCGAGGCCGCCCAGGACGGTGCCGAGGCCGTCGTTCGGGGACAGGCCGGCGGCGGCGAGCGCCTCGCCGTACTTCGCGAAGGTGTTCGGGAAGAAGGCGCGGACGACGTGGCCGAAGACGATCGGGTCGGAGACCTTCATCATCGTGGCCTTGAGGTGCACGGAGAAGAGCACGCCCTCGGCCTTGGCGCGGGAGACCTGCTCGCCGAGGAAGGTGCGCAGGGCGGCGGCGCGCATGACGGCGGCGTCGACGACCTCGCCGGCGATGACCTTCAGCGGCTCGCGGAGCTCGCTGACGGTGCCGTCGGCGGCGGCGAACTCGAAGCGGAGGGTGTCGTCCTTGGCGATGACGGTGGACTTCTCCGTGGAGGCGAAGTCGTTCTCGCTCATCGTGGCGACGTTCGTCTTGGACTCGGGGGTCCAGGCGCCCATGCGGTGCGGGTGGGTCTTGGCGTAGTTCTTGACCGAGCCCGGCGCGCGGCGGTCGGAGTTGCCCTCGCGCAGGACCGGGTTGACGGCCGAGCCCTTGATCTTGTCGTAACGGGCGCGGACGTCCTTGTCCTGGTCCGTCTGCGGGTCGTCCGGGTAGTCCGGGAGGGCGTAGCCCTGCGCCTGGAGCTCGGCGATCGCGGCCTTGAGCTGCGGGATGGACGCCGAGACGTTCGGCAGCTTGATGATGTTGGCGCCGGGCGTCTTGGCCAGGTCGCCGAGCTCGGAGAGGGCGTCGGCGATGCGCTGGCCCTCCTCCAGGAACTCGGGGAAGACGGCGATGATGCGGCCCGCGAGGGAGATGTCACGCGTCTCGACCGTGACGCCGGCCTGCGAGGCATACGCCTGGACCACGGGCAGGAACGAGTACGTCGCCAGGGCGGGCGCCTCGTCAGTGTGGGTGTAGATGATGGTCGAGTCAGTCACCGGGTGCTCCGCTCCACGTCTGCGTATGCGAGATTGCTCGACATCAAGATATCTCGTGATCGCCGTCCTCGGTAAAGGGCCCCACGAGCTCGCCGTCCTGCGGGACGCCCGCGGCCTCCACGAAGGGCCCGCCGAGCCGGTACGGGGCGGGCGGGCCGTCCACGTCGACGCGGCGGAGCACGGCGAGCAGGGTCAGTCCGGCGGCGGCGGTCACCCCCGCGGCGAGGGCCTGGCCGCAGCGGTGGGCGAGCCGGAGCTCGGCCGGGTCGTACGGGGCGGCGGCGGGCAGCGCGAGGGTGTCGCCGAGCAGCCAGAGCCCGGCGCCGAGGCCGGCCAGGGCCAGGAGGGCGAGCGGGAGGGTCGCCGGGAGGCCGGGCGGGCCGGGCCCGCGCCGTGGGCCGGGGCGGACCTTGCCCTTGCGGGCGATGACGGCGAGGAGGCCGGAGACCACGGCGAGGACGACGAGGGCGGCGGCGATGACGTCGCCGGGCCGGTGCTGTCCCGCCGCGATGGTGTACGCGCCGACGGCGGCGGCCCAGAGCGTGGCGGCGCCCACGACGAGGGCGCGCTGCCGGTAGGGGACGACGAGGACCAGGGCGAGGGCGATGCCGAGGGCGAGCGTGGTCTGGGCGCTGGGGAAGCCGCTCGGGACGAGGGCGCCGGCGGCGGTGTCGGCGAACCGGGGGCGGGGCGCGTACCGCTGGAGGAGCCCGGTGACGGCGAGGGCGGTGACGACCGCACCGGCGGCGGCGCCGGTGAGGACGTACCGCTTGCGTATGAGGCCGACGGCGAGGAGGAGGACGCAGCCGACGATCAGGGAGAGGGTGGTGAGCCCGGCGAGGGAGGGGTGCTCGCGGAGCACCGTGGCGGCGGCGGTGTCGGCGCGCCGACCGGTCACCGCGGCGTCGCCCCAGCGGCGGCCGGTCGCGGCGAGCACGAGTCCCGCGTAGACGACCGTGAGGAGGAGGACGGCCCCGAGGCAGGCACGCCGGGTCCGGGTGCGGACCCGTGTGCGGAACGAGCCGGCGGTCTCGCCGGCCACGGCGGCGTACCACCAGGTGTCACCGGTCTCCAGCGGCCTCGGGGAGCCGCCGGCGCGGGGCCTGTCGTAGGAAGCCATGCCCCGATTCGAACCCACGCGCGGCCGCGGCGCCCGCTGGACTCACCCGAACGACACGTCCTCGGGGCGGGCCGAGTCCGCACGGGAGGCCGCTCGCGCCCTCGGGGGACCCGCGTCAGCGGTCCCGGCGCGGGGCCTGCGCCACGACCAGGAGGACGAGCCCGCCGAGCAGGCCGAGGAGGGTCGCCACGCCCAGGCCGGAGCGCAGGACCGGGTCGTCCGCGAACTGCCCGCACGCCTGGATCGCGAACGCGGCGGCCATCGCCAGCTGTCCCCAGCCGTACGGCACCGTGCGGGAGACGCGCCGCCGCTGCCAGGGCGGCAGCCGGCCGGTGCGGAGCGCCGCCACGCCGGAGAGCGCGAGCAGGAGCGCCAGCGCGCCCGGTACGACGACGTACCCGTCCATGGTCGGCCCCCTGCCGCACCGGCACCGCGCCGGAAATCGACGCGATCATGCCACAGCGAGGTGGCGGGCGTGGTCGCGGCCGTGGCGGCGCGTGCCGTACAGGGTGAACGCCGTGTTCACCAGGGCGACATGACTGAGCGCCTGGGGCATGTTGCCGAGCTGGCGGCCGGCCACCGGGTCCCATTCCTCGGCGAGGAGCCCGACGTCGTTGCGGACGTCGAGGACCCGCTCGAAGACGGTCCGGGCCTCGTCGGCGCGGCCGGTCATGGCGAGGGCGTCGGCGTACCAGAACGTGCAGGCGACGAAGCTCCCCTCGGTGCCGCCGAGGTCGTCGAGGTCGTGGGTGCCGCCGTCCCGGACGTCGCCGTACCGGCGCAGGAACCCGTGGTCGTCGAGCCGTTCCATCGCCCGGATCGTGCCGAGGACGCGGGGGTCGTCGGCGGGGAGGAAGCCGAGCCGGGGGATCAGCAGGGCGGTGGCGTCGACCTGCGCGCTCCCGTAGTACTGGGTGAAGGACAGCTGCTCCTCGCTCCAGCCGCGGGCGCAGATCTCCGCGTGCAGTTCGGCGCGGAGGGCCTGCCAGCGCGCCAGGGAGCCGCGCAGTCCGGCCACGCGGGCGAGGCGGACGGCGCGGTCGGCGGCGACCCAGGCCATGACCTTGGAGTGGACGAAGTGGCGGCGCGGGCCGCGGACTTCCCAGATGCCCTCGTCGGGTTCCTGCCAGCGTTCGCCCAGGTACTCCAGGAGCGAGGCGACCAGGGCCCAGGCCGGGGGGTCGAGGACGACGCCGGCCCGGACGGCCGAGTAGACGGTGCTGAGCACCTCGCCGTAGATGTCGAGCTGGAACTGGTCGACGGCCGCGTTGCCGAACCTGACGGGCCGTGAGTTCTCGTAGCCGGACAGCCAGTCGGCGTACGTCTCGGGGAGGCGGCGCTGCCCCTCGACCCCGTACAGCGGCTGGATGTCGGCCGGGTCTCCCGCGACGGCGCGCAGCAGCCAGCCCGTCCAGGCCAGCGCCTCCCTGCGGTATCCGCTGCGGAGCAGACAGGAGAGGGTGAAGGTGGAGTCGCGCAGCCAGCAGAAGCGGTAGTCCCAGTTGCGGCGCCCGCCGATGGACTCGGGGAGGGAAGTGGTGGGCGCGGCGACGATGCCGCCGGTGGGGGCGTACGTGAGGGCCTTGAGGGTGAGCAGGGAGCGGATCACGGCCTCGCGCGCGGGCCCTTCGTAGCGGAGGGCGGCGGCCCAGTCGTTCCAGAAGGCGAGGGTACGGGCGAGGGCGGCGTCGACGTCGGCGGGCGAGACGGGCGGCGGCGCAGGGGCGTGCGAGGGACGCCAGCCGAGGACGAAGACGACCCGCCGGCCGGCCGTGACGGTGAACTCGCAGGTCGTACGGTCCCGGGTGACGGCGAGTTCGACGCCGGGCCCGCAGTCGAGGTGGGCGGAGTCCGGTCCGGCGACGTAGACGGCGGTGTGCCGGCCGGTCGACCGGCTCCAGGGGACGATGCTGCCGTGGTCGAAGCGGACGCTCAACTCGCCCCGTACGTCGACGCGTCCGGTGACCCCCTCGACGATCCTGACGATCCTCGGGGCGGGCTCGCCCGCGTACCGCGGCGGCATGAAGTCGGTGACCCGGACGGTTCCGGAGAGGGTCTCCCAGACGGTGTCGAGGACGAGCGTGTCCCCGCGGTAACTCCGGCGCGAACAGCGGCTGTTGCCGACCGGGGCGAGGAGCCAGCGGCCGTGGTCCGGATTCCCGAGGAGGGCGGCGAGAGAGGCGGGCGAGTCGAAGCGGGGCGCGCACCACCAGTCGACGGACCCGTCGGTCCCGACGAGCGCCGCGGTCTCCAGGTCACCGACGAGGGCGTAGTCCTCAATTCGCCCTGCCATGACGGGATTGTATGCCTCCTGGAGGGCGATTGCATAAACGGCCGGGAATGTGACGGTCCGCGACGGGTAAAGGGCGAGCAGCCTGGCAGGTCATTCCTTCGCAGCCGCCCGCATATTCTTCCGCTTTTCTTGACGGCATCGCTCCGGGCGCAGGATTCTGAATAACGCGGGTCAGCCGATGACGCGGGTCGGCCGCACATTCGGCCGTACCGGCGAGTAAGGCCGTACCGATGAGTAGCGATTCGCATCCTCTGCGCAGGTCGACCGACCGGGCGCCCGGCTCCGGCACCCTGACGGTGAGTCTCGTCCTCACGGCCCGCCCCGACGACGGGGACCCGGGAGCTGCGCTCGACCGGCTCCTCGGCCAGGTGCCCCCGACCGTGCGGGAGGTGGTCCTGATCGGCGGCCCCGCCGGGCGGAGCGAGGAACGCGCCGGGCTCACGGTGCGTCGGCTCGGGGGCTGGGACTTCACCCGGGGCGACATTCCGCACGCGGGACTGCTCGCGGCGACCGGGGACCTGATCGTCCTGATGAACGCCGACGGAAGCATGTCGCCGCACGAGATCCCGCACTATCTGCACTATCTGGAAAGCGGTTACGACTTCGTCAAGGGATCGCGTTTCATCGCGGGCGGGGATTACGCCGACTATCCGCTGTCGCGACGCCTCGGACATCGTGCGCTGCTGCGGGTCGCCCACCGGCTGTACGGCCAGCACCTGACGGATCTCTGGTACGGATTCTGCGCGTTCCGGCGCCCCTTCGTCGATCTGCTCGACCTGCGCGAGGACGGCGTGGAGCTCGGGGCCGAACTGGTCGCGCACGCACTGCACTACGGGCTGCGCGTCGCCGAGGTGCCGAGCCTCGAACTGCCGCGCCGCCACGGCCCGTCACACCCCCGCACCCTCCGCGACGGCGCCCGCATCCTCGGCACGCTCCTCGACGAACGGCCGCACAACACCCTGTCGCGCTTGGCGCGCGGCCCCCTCCGGAGCTCCCGCAGTTGACGAATACCATGAAAGGGTGCTAACGCTAAAGAAAGCACCATTTCAGGACAGAGTGAACCCTGATCGCACACCTTCGGCAGGGCCGGTTGCCGGAAGAGGCTCGACGTGACCTCCATCCAGATCAGCCGAGCGCCGGCGGCACCCGTTCCGCATCCTCTGCGGCGAGTGACCGACTGGCCCTTCGACGGTGCCCGGCGCCGCCCCCTCTGCCGGCCGCCCCACCGCCCGACCGCCCATCCGGGGCGCCGGGCCTCCGACCGGATCGGCCGCGCCGTCCCTCCGCCCCGGAGCGGGGCCTGCCGGCCACGCGGCGCTGCGCGGCGACGGCGTGCCCGTACGGCCCACACGGGCACCGCGCGCCGCAGCCGCGGCGCCGACGGGCCATCCGGTTCATCCGGCTCCGACGGTTCATCCGGTCCAGCAGGTCCAGCCAGACCGTCCCGTGACCATGCCTTCGCCCACGCCCTGATCCCCCGTACGCCCGCGCGCCCTGCTCCCCGCGCCCTGCCCCGAGGGGGCGAGGCGTGATGGCCGGCCCCCTCCTCGTCGCGGTGTCCGGACCCGACGGCGCGGGCGGGTCCTCGCTGGTGCGCAGGCTCGCGACGCTGCTCGGCGAGCGCGGTCTCACCGTCGTCACCGTCCGCTGCCACGGCTGCTTCCTGTGCCGCAGGCTCCCGGTTCCGCCCCGGGTGAGGGATGCGGGGGAACCGGGTCGGGGCGGGTGGGCACGGCGCGCCACGGATCCCGAGCGCCGGGGATCCTGGCTGCACCGTGCCCACGCGCTCCTCGACGCGGCCGAGCTCGCGGTCCGGCTCACGGCCGCCCGGCTCCTCGCGCGGGCGCGGGCGCGCCGCGGACAGGCCGTGGTCGTGACGGACCACGGGCCGCTGGACGGCCTGGTGAGGTCCGGCCTCCCGGACTCCTCGGGCGCCGCCTCCGCCTTCCGGTGGATCGACCGCCGCTACGGTCTGACCCTGCTCGTGGAGACCTGGCCCGACACGCCGCGGGGCCGCGGCCTGGAGGAGATCGCGGGACCGCCGACCGTCCTGTGGGCCCGCTACCGCGGCTGGTCCCGGCGGCTTTCGGGGATCGCGCGGCTCGACGGCGAGCGGCCCCCGTCCCTGGTCGCGGGCGTGGCCCTGGAACGGATCCTCGACGAGATGCGGGAGCGGGAGCGGGCGGCCGCCCTGCCGGAGCCCGGCGCGGCCGGTGAGCGGCGGCACGTGGTGATGTCGGTCTACGACGACGCGGACGATCCCACCTGCCGGGGCGGCGAAGCACGGGTGGTCGCCAAGGTGGCCCGGCGGCTCGCCGAGGACTTCCGCGTGACCGTGGTGACGGCAGGCCGGCACGGCGGCACCGAGGAACGGGACGGCATCCGCTACGTCCGGCTGCCGGTGGGCCGGGCGGGCCCGCGCGCCGGGCGGCTGCTGTTCCTCGCGCTCCTGCCGTTCGTGGCCCGCCGGATCCGGCACGACCTGTGGATGGAGAGCTTCACTCCCCCCTTCTCGACGAGTCTGCTGCCCCTGACGACGGGCGCCCCCGTCGTCGGCATCCACCAGGGACGCGGCACCGAGACCCTGTGGCGGCGCTACCACCTGCCGTTCTTCCTGGTGGAGCGGCTCGGCCTGCGCTGCTACCGGCACATCGTGGTGCGGAACGCGGCGGACGGATCGGCGATCCGCAGGCTCAGCCCCCGGGCCGACGTGCAGGTCGTCCCCACCGGTGTAGAGCAGCGCCAACTCGACGAGGCCCGGCTCGGGGCCGGCCGGTTCATCCTCTTCCTGGGGCGGATCGACACCTGGAACAAGGGCCTGGACCTGCTCCTCGACGCCTATGACCGGGCCCGGCCCCCGCTCGACCTGCTGCTCGCGGGCAGCGGCACCCCGGCCGAGGAACGCCGACTCGCCGCGCTCGTCGCCGCGCACACCCGCGACCCCGAGTCCCGGATCCACTGGGTGAGGTGCGCCGGGGAGGACCGCAAGCGCCAACTGCTGCGCGACAGCGCCTTCCTGGTGGTGCCGTCCCGGCACGAGGCCTTCGGCCTGGTGGCCCTGGAGGGGATGTCGTACGGCAAGCCCGTCCTCCACTTCGACCTGCCGGCGCTGCGCTGGATGCGCGACGGCGGAGACGTGGCCGTGAAACCGTTCGACGTGGCGGCGTTCGGCGCGCGGATGACGGAGCTGGCCACGGACACGGCGCTCCGCCGCCGTCTCGGCCACCGCTCCGGAATCGCCGCACAGCACTACACCTGGGACGAGATGACGGGCCGCTACCTGGCCCTGGCCCACCGGCTCGTGGACTCACCCGCCGCCGTGCGGCGGCCGAGGAAGAGGGGTGCGTCATGGCAGACGACCCGCTGACCAGCTTCGTCCGGACGGTCCTCGGCTCCGGCGTCCCGATGATCGTGCTCTCGCCGCACCTGGACGACGCCGTCCTGTCCTGCGGCGCGCTGCTCGGCTGGGCGGGGCGGCGGGCGCCGGTGACGGTCGCCACGCTGTTCACGGAGGCCGCGCCCCCGCCGTACGCCCTCTGCGCCCGGCAGTACCTGAGGCAGACCCGGGCCCGTGACGCGGAGGAGCTCTTCGCCGACCGGCGCGAGGAGGACCGGCAGGTCCTGGAACTCCTGGACGTCGACTGGCGGCACATCGGCCTGGTCGACGGGCTGTTCCGGCGGCGGCCGCGGACCCGTCCGGGCACGGAGCGGCTGTCCCGGCTGCTGCCCGAACTGGCGCTCGTGTACCCGACGTACCGGATGCACCTGTCCCGGGGCCGGGTGTCCGCGTACGACGCCGAGACGCTGCGCGCCGTCGGGGAGACCGTCGACGCGCTGCTGCCCGCCCGTTCCGGCGGCCTGGTGCTGGCGCCCCTGGGGGTGGGCGGGCACGCCGACCACGTCCTGGTCCGCACCGCCGCCGAGCGGAGCGGCCGGCCGGTCGTGTACTACAGCGACTTCCCGTACAACCAGATCGCCGCCGACGACGACGGGTTCGCCGACCGGCACCGGCTGGTGGCCCGCGCCTGGGAGCGGGGCCTCGACCGGAAGGACGAGCTGATCCGGGGCTACCGGACGCAGACCGACGCCCTGTTCCCCGGGGGCCGCATCCCGCGCGCGCCCGAGGTGTACCTGCTGCCCGGGGCCGGAACCGCGACCGCTTCCCCTGCCGTCGGCCGTCGGCCCGGCACCAGGGCCAGGACCGCCGAAGGTGTGTCGTGACCGTCCTCGGCAGCTCCGCCGTGAGCGGAATCGCGGCCGGACCTGCGAGCGGACCCGTGAGCGGGCCCGCGGCCGGACCCGTGCGCCCGGCGCCGGGAGCACGGGCCACGGAGGTGTCCGATGGCCCGCGGTGAGCGGCGGCTCCGTGTCCTGCTCCTGACCGGCGGTCCGCTGGACGGGACGGAAGGCTGTGCCGCCCAGCTCGCCTCCGACGTCCTCGGGACGCTGCCGGACGTGGACTTCGTCTGGTTCTCCCAGTGGCCCGCCGGGCGGCCCCCGCCGGGACGCGGACGGCCCGTCCACGTCCTCTCCCGGGACGGGGGGCCGCACGTCTCCGTACGGGTGCAGTCCGTGCTCGCCGGGGCCGTGTTCGCGCGCCGGGTCGCCCTGGTGCACGCCTTCCTGACCATCGGCCGCGGCTTTCCGGTCTTCTCGTGGCTGCGCCCGCTGCTGCTCGGCGGACGGCCGGTCGTGCACACCGTGACCGGGCTGATGGACCCGAAGTATCTGACGCACACCCGGCCGCTGGGGACGACGGTCGCCCTGTCGGAGTCGATGGCCCGCCGGCTGCGGGCCGCGGACTTCGGGGACGTACGGGTCGTCCCGCCCATGATCGGCCTGGACGACTGGCCGTACCTGCCGCGTCCGCAGGGACTCCCCGCGGTCCTCTTCGTGGGGTACCACGAGCCGGGCGGCGGGGCGGAGGTCGCGATCGACGCCGCGGCGGAGGCCCAGCGGGAGGGGGCCAGGTTCCGCCTGGTGCTCGCCCTGCGCGGACGGCCGGGGCAGGACTCCGAGGCGCTGGCCGAGGCGCTGCGGGAGCGGGCCGGCGCGGCGGGGCTCACCGACTTCGAGGTGCGCGGCCACGTCGAGGACATGCACGCCCTGCTGGCCTCCGTCCAGGTGCTGCTGTTCCCGCCGTCCGTGCTGCGCGGCACCCCGGACATCCCGCTCACCGTGCTCCAGGCGCTGGCCTCGGGGCGGCCCGCGATCCTCAGCGACCTCCCCCAGTTCGCGGACTTCGGCCACGCCGTCCTGCGGGCCCCCGCGGGCGACCCGCGCCGCACCGGGCAGCAGTTGGCGTGGCTGCTCGACCAGCCGCGTTCCTGGGACATGCTCGCCGAGCGGGGGCGGGTCCTGGTCGAGGACCACTTCGGCCCCGAACGTTTCGCGGCCCGGTACGCGGCCCTCTACCGGGAGCTGCTGGCCTGAACCGGTGGTACCGCGGGGGACGGCCGTTCGGCCGTGAGCAGCAGCACGCCGGTGTCCCCGTACTCGGGCAGGGTGAGGTCCTTCGCGAGCCGGGCGATCCGCAGGCTGGTGGTGCGGGGGGCGAAGACGGCCCGCAGGGCGGCCTCGTCGACCGGGCAGGCGGGCCACACGGGACCGGTGCCGATGCGGTAGCTCGGCATGCGCTCCATGAAGGCGGCGAGGAGCGTGCCGCCGGGACGGACCGCGCGGACGAAGGCGGCGCAGACCGCGGTGAACTCGTCGACGTCCTCGGTGACGCTCTCGGCGACGAAGTGCATGGAGGCGAGGTCGTAGGTGTCGGGACGCAGGTCGTCGGCGGTGCCGCGGACGATCCGGACCCGGCGGAGCGCCTCGGCGCAGCTTTCCGGGAGGGCCGGGTCGAGGGAGCGGCAGAGCTCGTAGAAGGGCTGCCAGCTGTCGTCGATGCCGTGGGTGAGCTGTCCGCGCAGATAGCGGACGTTGGCGGCGCTGGGTTCGAGGGCGTCGACGTGGCGGGCGGCGGCGCCCGCGAGCATCAGCGGGTAGAGGTTGGGGCCCGCGCCGAGTTCGAGGGTGCGGAAGAGGCTGCCGGGGGCGAAGCGCCGGTAGACGGCCGCGTGGTGGCGGATGACGCCGATGTCGTAGGGGTGGAGCCCGCGGTAGTTCTCGGTGAGGTAGTCGTCGACCGGCCAGGCGTTCCAGTCGGCGTCCCGGTTGCGGCGCACCCGGCGGCCGCTCTCCGGGGCGTCCGGCGGGGTCCGGTCCATCACTCCTCCGCCGGCCTTCCGGCCGCGAGGGGGCGGGTGGCGGACTGGAGGGGGAAGCGCGCGGTGAGCTCCGTGAGGGCGGCGCACAGCTGGTCGATCTCCTCGTCGGTGTTGGCGGCGGTGATCTGGATGCGGAAGCCCACCCGGTGGCGCGGGACGAGCGGGTAGGACGCGAGCGTCACGTAGATGCCGTGCTCCCACAGGAAGGCGGCGACGGCGTCGAGGTCCTCGGCGTCGCCGAGCGGGATCTCGACGATCGGCAGGCCGTCCGTGTTGGGGGTGGCGATGCCCAGGCCCCGCACATGGGCGAGGACGCGGGCCGTCATGCGGTACAGACGGGCCCTGATCTCGTCCCCGCGCTCCTCGTTGACGTCGAGTCCGGCGAGGGCGGTGGCGAGCGAGGCGGTCGGTGAGGGCCCCGAGTACAGGTACGGGGCGGCCGCCACCTTGAGGTGGTCCTTGAGCCACCTCGGCACGGCGAGGAAGGCGAGCAGCGAGGAGAAGGCCTTGGAGAAGCCGCCGACCAGGACCAGGTTCTCGTAGGACTCGCCGAGGTGGCGGACGATGCTGTTGCCGCGCGAGCCGTACGGGCTGGTCTCGTCGGGGCGGCGCTCCCCGATGACGCCGAAGCCGTGGGCGTCGTCGACGTACAGCAGGGCGCCGTTCTCCCGGCAGATCCGGGCCAGGACGGGCAGGTCGGGGTAGTTGCCGGTCATGCTGTTGACGCCGTCCATGCAGACGAGCCGGCCGGCGTCGTCGGGCGCGCCGCGCAGCAGTGTCGCCAGCTCCTCCGGCCGGTCGGCGTGGAAGCGGTGGATCTCGGCGCCCTGTCCCCGGGCGCCGACGCAGCCGTCGTACACGGTGCGGTGGGCCTGCGCCTCGACGAAGACCTGCCCGCTGCCGGCGAGGAGGGGGATCACCGACTGGTGGATGAGGGTGATGGTGGGCAGCAGCAGGGTGTCGGGGGCGCCGAGGAGTTCGGTGAGGCGCTCCTCGATGAGGGGGTAGAGCCGGGGGCTGCCGAGGAGCCGGGACCAGCTGGGGTGGGTGCCCCAGCGCCGGACCTCGGGCTCGATGGCCTCGATGACGGTGGGGTCGAGGTCGAGGCCGAGGTAGTTGCAGGAGGCGAAGTCGACGAGCCAGTCGTCGCCGACCCGGATGCGGCGGCCGTCGACCTCGTCGATGACGGCGTCGCACATGAGGCTGGTCCGCTGGAGGCGTTCCAGGTCCCGCCAGCGGGACTCGCGCGGGGGCCGGGTGGTGGACAGGGCCGAGGAGGGGCCGACGGGCCGGGGGGAGGGAGGGGTGGCGGGCCTGTTGCCGGTGGGCGGGGCGCGGTGCAGATAGGACTCGGCCTGGTGGGCGGTCATGGGGCGGGCGAAGAGGTAGCCCTGCCCGTACCGGCAGCCCATGTCGGCGAGCAGCGCCCGCTGCTCCTCGTGCTCGATGCCCTCGGCGACGACCTGGAGGCCGAGGACGTCGGCGATGCGCACGATGCCCTCCACGAGCGCCACCTGCTGCGGGTCGGTGGTGATGTCGTCGATGAACGACTTGTCGACCTTGAGGACGTCGATGGGGAACTCGCGGAGGTAGCTGAGCGAGGAGAATCCGGTGCCGAAGTCGTCGATGGCGATGGCGACGCCGAGGTCCTTGAGGGCGGCCATCGTGGTACGGATCTGGGCGTCCTTGCGCATGAGGACGGTCTCGGTGAGCTCCAGGACGAGCGAGCCGGGGGCGAGTCCGGAGGAGTGCAGGGCGCGCCGCACCTCTTCCAGGAAGCCGGGGTCGCGGAACTGCCGGGCGGAGACGTTGACGTTGGCGTGCAGGGGGTTCCTGCGGGGGTGGGCGCGCTGCCAGCGGGCGATGTCGAGCGCCGCGTGTTCGAGGACCCAGGCGCCCAGCGGCATGATGTGGCCGCTCTCCTCGGCGAGGGTGATGAACTGGTCGGGCGGCACCATGCCGCGGCGGGCGTGCGGCCAGCGGATGAGCGCTTCGAGACCGGCGGGGGAGCCGCCGTCGACCTCGACGATCGGCTGGTAGCGCAGGGCGAAGGCGTGGTCGGCGATGGCCGTGTCGATGCCCTCCTGGAGCTCGTGGCGGGCGACGAGCCGGGAGTGGAGCTCGGGGTGGAAGAGCCGCCACCGTTTCTTGCCGGCGGCCTTGGCCGCGTACAGGGCGAGGTCGGCGTGGCCGAGGAGCTCCTCGGCGTGGGCGCTGTCGAGGACGGTCGCGATGCCGACGCTGGTCGACACGGAGACGGCGCCGTCGGTGAGGTGGAACGGCTGGCTGAGGGTGTGCACGATCTCGGCCGCGAGGGCCTCGGCGTCGCGGGGTTCGCGGGCGCCCTCGATGAGGACGGCGAACTCGTCGCCGCCGAGCCGGGCGGCGGTGTCGGTGAGCCGCAGGACCGAGGTGAGGCGGCGGGCGACGGCGACGAGGAGTTCGTCGCCGACCGAGTGCCCCATGGTGTCGTTGACGACCTTGAAGTCGTCGAGGTCGACGAAGAGCATGCAGGTCAGGGTGGACTCGCGGCGGCCGCGGAGCAGCGCCCGCTCGATGCGTTCGAGGAGCAGGACCCGGTTGGGCAGACCGGTGAGGGAGTCGTGGAACGCGCGGTGGGTCAGCTCCCGTTCCAGTTTCCGCTGCTCGGTCACGTCGCGGAGGGTGAGGACGAGGCCGTGGACGGTCCGCTCGTTGCGCAGGTTGCTGCAGCGGACCTCGACCTCCAGTTCGCCGGAGCCGCCGTGGAGCAGCTTCCAGTCGTCCCGGGGGTTGGCGGAGCCGTGGGCGCGGGCGTCGGCGAGGACGCGCAGGGCGCTCGCCGTGTCGGCGGGGGCGAGGACGTCGGTGATCGGGGTGCCGGGCAGCAGGGAGCGGCCGAACATGGACTCGGCGGAGGGGCTGGCGTACCGGACGGTGTCGTCGTCGTCGACGATCAGGATGACGTCCGAGGTGTTGTGCACGAGGGTGCGGAAGTAGGCCTCGCTGGTACGGCGGTTGACCTCCTCGCTCAGCCCGAAGCGTTCGAGGGCCAGGGCCGCCTGGGAGGCGAGGGACTGGGCGGAGCCCATGATCTCCGCGAGCTTCTTCTCGGGGCCCGCGAGGAGCAGTACGCCGAGCAGCGGTTCGCGTCCCTCCGCGGCCTGGAGTTCCAGGGGGCAGAGCAGGACGTGGGTGGCGGACGTGACCTCGGCGGCGAGGACCGGGGCGAGCCGGGTGGTGGGGACCAGCCGGGCGCCGTCGGCGACGTGCTCGGGCCAGGCCGTGCCGGGCGGCCCGACCAGCTCGTCGGTGCGGCAGCTCCAGGGGTGCTCCGCGGTGGCCACCGCGTTGAGGCCGCCCCGGCGGTCCCGGGTGAGGAGGAGGACCTGGTGCTCGGTGCCCGCGCCGAAGAGGGTGGCCGAGGCCGTCTCGACCGCGCCGGCGACCTCGCGGGGGCTGAGGGCGGCGACCAGGGAGGCGGCGGCGACCCTGAGGCTGCGCTCGCGCGCCTCGGCCTTGCCGTGGTCGTTCATCATGCCCCAGAGCCGGACGAGGACCAGGAGGAACATGATCGCCGAGAAGATCGCGATGACGGCGATGTCCTTGTTCTCGTCGTGGCGCAGCGACTGGACGAGCAGCAGGGCGGGGGCGACGAGCGAGGCGCCGGCGAGCAGCGCGAGCCGCCGCTCGGCGATGCGGGAGGCCGGCTCGGGGGCGGGCTCGGTGAGGCCGGTCATGGAGGGGTGGAGGGCGGCGAGGCCCCAGGCGGTGAAGAAGACGACCCAGCCCAGGTCCCAGGGGGTGCCGACCATCCAGGTGCCCTTGAGCTGGAGGATGCCGTAGATGACGTCGGAGGCGAGGATGCCGCAGGTGCCCAGGGTGAGGAGCTGGACGGACCGGGAGCGCAGACCGCCGGGCACGAGCAGTCGGGCGAGCATCGCGAGCATCAGCACGTCGCCGAGGGGATAGGCGATGGAGATGGCCTTCTCGGTCCAGGTCATGCCCTCGCTCCTGGCGAGCGGGGTGATGAGGTTGACCCAGCCGAGCAGGGCGAGGCCGGAGGTGAGGATCAGCGCGTCGAGGAGGACGCCGAGGTCGCGGCCGACGGCCCGGTAGCGGATGAACCCGAAGAGGCCGATGGCGAACAGCGGGTAGGTGGCCAGGTAGAGGGCGTCGGCGACGGACGGGAAGGGTCTGGTCTGGCCGAAGAAGGCCTCCAGGGCGTTGTAGGTGGTGTCGCCGCTGACGAAGGTGAGGTTGGCCGCGGCGAGCACCAGCCAGGGCCAGCGTTTGGCGGGCCGGTGCAGCCGGACGCCGACCAGGATGGCGATGACTCCGCCGAGTCCGATGAGCGCCCACAGGGTGGTGTGGCGGGAGGGGACTTCCAGGTACGCGACGGTCAGCAGGGTCACGATCAGGAGGTACACGAGGGTCCAGCGGCGCAGTGCCCCGGACATGGTGGCCGTCCGGTTCGGTTGGCACAGCGGCATCGTCGACCGCCCCCTTGCCGGGTCGGACGCCGTCGGAGGCGTCCTGGTCTCGGGCATGGGCCCCGTGTGGTGTCCATTCTCCGAGGCCCCCGGGGCGGCTGCATCTCGGCACCCGGTGCCTGCTCGCGTCAGGAGGAGGCGCGGACCACCAGCTCGGTGGGCAGGATCCGGCGGGGCTGCTCGTCCGGGGCGCTGGGCGCGGCGATCTCCTGGAGGAGCAGGCGCGCCATGGTGCGGCCCATCTCCTCGATGGGCTGGCGCACGCTCGTCAGGGGCGGGTCCATGAGCCGGGCGACGGCCGAGTCGTCGACGCCGACGAGGGCCACGTCCTCCGGCACCCGGCGGCCCGCCTCGCGCAGGACGCTCCGCGCGCCGGCGGCCATCACGTCGGAGGCGGCGAAGACGGCGTCCAGGTCGGGCCTGCGGTCCAGGAGTTCCCGCATGGCCCGCCGGCCGCCCTCCTCGGTGAAGTCGCCGTTCGCGACGAGCGCCTCGTCGGGTGCGAGTCCGGCCTCCGTGAGGCCCTCGCGGTAGCCGTCGAGCCGGCAGCGGGCCACGTACATGTCGAGGGGTCCGGTGACGGTGGCGATACGGCTCCGGCCGCGCGCCGCGAGGTGGGCGACGGCCGCCCGCCCGGCGCCGGTGTTGTCGGAGTCGACGAAGGCGACGCGCTCGGCCTCGGTGCGGCGGCCGTTGAGGACGGCGGGCAGGCCGAGGGCGCGGACCTGGTCGGGCAGCGGGTCGTCGCCGTGCACGGAGACGAGGAGGACGCCGTCGACGCGCTGGGCGGCGAGGTACTGCTCGAAGCGCTGCCGCTCCTGTTCGCTGCGGATGAGGGTGAGCAGCAGCTGCTTGTCGGCGTCGGCGAGTTCCGCGCTGACGCCGCGGATGATGTCGAGGAAGTACGGCTCGGCGAAGAGGCGCGCCTCGGTCTCGGGGATCACCAGGGCGACGGCGTCGGTGCGGCTGCCGGCGAGGGCGCGGGCGGCCCGGTTGGGGACGTATCCGAGTTCGGCGACGGCCCGTTCGACGGCGGCCTTGGCCTGCTCGCTCACCTTCGGGGAACCGTTGATGACCCGGGAGACCGTGCCGCGGCCGACTCCGGCCCTGGCCGCGACCTCCTCAAGGGTGGGCCTGCCGCTCTGCCGCCCGCTCGCCGCCATGTGCCGCCTCTCCCCTCGGGCCGCCCGCCCCGCCTGCGTGTGCACGCGAACCTATCAGGCGGGGCGGGGCGCGCCGGGGGGCGTGGCGGGGCGGCTCGGACGCCGGTCGGTACCTGCCGGGCACGGCCGCCCGGACCGGCCGCGGGACCTCGACGTCGAGGGTCCCGGGTGTGAGAGGTATCGCTCCGGCTCGGACCGGGGGGCACGCCCGCGTGGTTTCGGGCCTCGCCGCCACCTGCACGGCTGCACGTTCCGTGGCCGCGCCGCCCCGCTCCGTATCACTTCGGGCCAAACCGCCTTTATGTACACAAGACACTCTTTCGGCGTACCGTCGTGTGGTTCCCCCCTTTCCTCGACGCCCCGGGAGAGCGTGTGCCCAGCTCCAGGACCGACCTTGCCCCGACGCCCCGTGAGGGGCGCCGTCCGCGTCTTCGGACGGCGGCGATCGCGACGGGTGTGGTCGCCGTCGCCGCGGGCGGCCTGTACGTGGCGGGGCTGGTGGCGACGGGGGACGACATATCCGCCGGCACCCGGGTCGACGGCGTGGACATCGGCGGCATGAGCCGTGCCGAGGCCGAGGCCAAGCTGACGGCCGAGGCCCCGGCCTCCTGGAAGGCGCCGATACCCGTGCGGGTCGGTGACGGTGCCACCACCGTGGACCCGGCCGCCGCCGGCCTGACCGTCGACGTGGCGAAGACCGCCGACCTCGCGGCCGACCCGTCCCGCGACCCCTTCACCGTCATCGGACGGCTCTTCTCCCCCGGCGAGCGCGAGATCCGGCCGGTCCTCGCGTACGACGCGGCCAAGACGAAGGCCGCCGTGGCCGACCTGGCCGAGCAGAACGACCGGACGGTCCGCGAGGGCTCCGTCGCCTTCCGCGAGGGCCGGGCCGTCGCGACCCAGCCGGTGACCGGCCGGAAGCTGGACACCGGGCAGGCCGCCGAGACCCTGCGCGCGGCCTACCCGGCCGCCACGGGCGCCGCCGCGGTGAACCTCCCCGTCTCGGTGACCGAGCCGAAGCTGCCCGCAGGCGAGGTGAACCGGTTCCTCGACACCTACGCCAAGCCCGCCGTCTCCGGCCCCGTCACGCTCACCGCCGGCGACCAGCGCCTGCGGATCTCCCCCGCCACGCTCGGCGACCACCTCACCGTGAAGAACGACAAGGGCCGCCTCACCGCCTTCCTCGACGACGAGGCCCTGCTGCGCGACCCGGACGTGGCCCGCCCCCTCGCCGCTCTGACGAACGCGCCGGTGGAGGCCTCCCTCGGGGTGCAGGACGGCAAGGTCGTCGTGGAGTCCGAGGGCCGGCAGGGTCACGAGGTCACCGCGAAGGCCCTCGGCGACGCCGTGCGCCCGCTGCTCACCAGGTCCGGCGACACGGCCCGTACGGCTCCGGTGGCGACCAGGGTCACCGAGCCCGAGCTGTCCTCCGGCTCCCTGGCCCGTCTGGGCATCACCGAGCAGATGTCGACGTTCACGGTGAACTTCCCCACCGCCCCGTACCGGACGACGAACATCGGCCGGGCCGCCGAGCTCATCAACGGCTCGCTCGTGCAGCCGGGCGAGGTGTGGAGCTTCAACAGGACGGTCGGCGAGCGGACCCCGGCCAACGGCTTCGTCGACGGCACGATGATCCTCGACGGCTCGTACCGCTCCGCGCCCGGCGGCGGCGTGTCGGCGATGGCCACCACCGTCTACAACGCCATGTTCTTCGCCGGGGTGCAGCCCGTCGAGCACGGCGCGCACTCCTTCTACATCGAGCGCTACCCGGCCGGCCGCGAGGCGACCGTCGCCTGGGGCCAGCTCGACCTGAAGTTCCGCAACGACACGGGCAAGCCGATCTACATCAAGGCGAGCGCCACCGACCACTCCGTCACGGTGAGCTTCCTCGGCACGAAGAAGTACGACTCCGTGGAGGCGGTCGCCGGCCCGCGCACCAACATCACGCAGCCCGTGAAGCGCGAGGGCACCGGTGAGGCCTGTGTGCCGCAGCCGCCCCTGGAGGGCTTCGACACCACGGTGGACCGCGTGTTCAAGAACAACGGCGTCGAGGTCAAGCGGGAGACGTACAAGACCCACTACACCCCGCGCGACGAGGTGACCTGCAAGCCGGTCACCGAGGACGCCGCCGGTCGCTGACGGAAGGGTGTCTTCCCGTTCGGCCGGGGCATGACTTCGGAGCGCGGCCCGTCGACCCCCCGACCGGCCCGCCCCGAACCTCCCCGGACCGTCGGAGGCACGCCTTGGCACAGCGCAGCGACCCCTTCGAGCGGCTCCTCGGCGAGGCCGCGCGCGCCGGCACGTACCCGGGCGCCGCATGGGCCGTGGGCGACGCCCGCACCACCCTCTCGTCCGGGGCGGTCGGGCTGCTCGACCCGGCGCGCCCCGACGGACCGACCCGCCCCGACACCCTCTTCGACGTCGCGAGCCTCACCAAGATCCTCGCCGTCTGGGCGGTCGTCGGCACGCTCGTCGACGCCGGGAAGCTCGACCCGGCCGCCCCGCTCGGCTCGTACTGGCCGGAGGCCGCGGGCCGGCCGCTCGCCGGGGCCACCGCGCACCACCTCCTCACCCACACCGCAGGCCTGCCGCTCCGCGCCAACCTCCGGCACCTGTACGGCTCCGATCCGCAGGACGTCCGCGACGGCGTCCTCGCCGAGCCGCTCCGGCACCGGCCCGGGGAGGCCGTCGCGTACACCGACCGGGCGGCGCTGATCCTCGGCTACCTCGCCGAGCACCTCACCCGGCAGCAGCTCCCCCGGCTCGCGGAGGACCGTGTCTGGACGCCCCTCGCGATGACGGAGACCCGGTACGGGCCGCTGCCCGCCGGGGCGAGGGAGCGGTGCGCGCCCACCGAGTACGACGAGGAGAGCGGCGCCCCGCTCCGGGGCACCGTCCACGACTTCTCGGCCCGGCTCCTCGGCGGCGCCTGCGGGATCGCGGGGGTCTTCACCACCACCGCCGACATCGGCCGGTTCCTGCGGCACCTGCTCGAACCGGTGCCGGGCACCTTCTCCGCCGAGTGGACCGCGGCCTCGCTGCGCGTCCACACCGGCCCGCTCGTCCCGCCGCGCGGCCTCTTCTGGCATCCGGCGCCGGGCACGGAACCGGCGGAGGACGTCTGGGCGCACTTCGGCTTCACCGGCACGGCCCTGTGGGTCTCGCCCACGCGCGGCCGCTGGGCGGTCCTGCTCACCAACCGGCTCCGCCTCACCCGCGACCCCGGCCCGCTGGCCCGGGTCAGGGACGCCTTCCGGGCCCTGGCCTTCCGCTAAGGGGTGTCCGTCAGGGTGGAGGACGCCAAGGTGGAGGACGCCGGGGTGGAGGACGCCGGGGTGGGGGACGCCGGGGTGGGGGACGCCAGGGCCTTCAGGCCCTCCAGGCACTCGTCGATCCGCTTGGCCAGGTTGTGCCGGCGGGCGAGCTCCAGGCAGGACTCCCAGGTCTCGCGGGCCGCGGCCCACTCCCCGAAGTGGTGGTGGGCCCGGGCCGTGAAGACGAGGCAGTCGGCCGTGCCGCCCTGGTCGTTCATCCGGAGCCGGATGGCGAGCGCCTCCGCCAGGACCTCGAACGCCGCGTCACGGTCCCCGAGGAGGCGCAGCACGTCGCCGTAGTTGGTGAGGGCGGTGGCGAGGAACACCCCGTGGCCGGTCCCCCTGACCAGGTCGATGACCCGGCGGTAGTCCGCGGCCGCCAGGTCCGGTTCGCCGCGCGTCTTGTGGACGTCCGCGATCCGGCTGAGGAGGAGCGCCTCGCCCTTCGTGTTCCGGGTGGCGCCGTAGAGGTCGCGGGAGCGCTCGGCGTGGACGAGCGCCTGCTCGGAGTCCCCGATCTGCAGGTACACCGTCGACATGTTGCCGAGGATCGACGCCTGGGCCGTGAGGTCCGCGCGCTCGGTGAAGAGGTCCAGGGCGATCCGGAGGTGTTCGAGGCAGGCCTCGTTCCGGAAGGCCATGCCGTGGGCGACGGCCGTGCGCCGGTGCAGCCAGGCCTGTCCGAGCCGGTCGTCGTGCCTGCGGGCGATGTCCATGGCCTGCTCGAGGCAGGCGTCCCACTCCCCCGTCCACCAGTGCGTGCTCGCATGGCCGAAGAGCCCGACGGCGAGCCGCCAGGCGATGTCGGAGCGGCCGAGCTCCCCGGCGCGGGTGAGGGCGTCCCGGACGGCCGGCAGCTCCTTCTCGGTCCACCGGATCGCCTCGTCGTCGTCCGCGAACTCGGGCAGCGACAGGTTCCGCACGGTCTCCCCGCCGAGCGGCGGCGGGGACTGCGTCTCCCGGGTGGCCGCCCGTGTCGCGGCCGCGAGGGCCGCGGCGTACCAGGAGAGCAGCCGGACGAGGGCCGTGGTGCGCTCCGTCTCCGTGTCCTCCTCGTCCCGCTGCGCCGCGTACTCGCCGAGCAGGTCGTGGAGTTGGTACCGGTCGGGCTCCGGGTTGAGGACGAGGTGGGCGTCGGCGAGGACGTCGAGGACGGCGGCGGCCCGCGCCTCCGTGATGTCGAGGAGCGCCGCGGCGGACTGCGGGGTGACCGGGTGGGCGGACCACACCCGCCCCAGGAGCCTGAAGGCCCGTGCGGCCTCCCGCTCCAGGGGCTGGTCGCTGTCCCGCATGGCCACGTAGCTCATGGCGAAGGTGCGCCGGACGTCGAAGCCCCCCATGGCGAGGGTGTCGAGCCGGCCCTGATGGGGTGTGAGTCGTTTCGCCAGGAGCGCGAGGGGCCAGGAGGGCCGGGAGGCCAGCCGGCCGCCGACGATGTGCAGGGCGAGCGGCAGGCCCCCGCAGGCGGCCATGATGTCGGCCAGCGCCTCGGGCTCGCTCCGTACCCGCTCGGCGCCGGCGAGCTTGGCGAGCAGCGCGTGCTGGTCGGGCTCCGGCAGCGGGGACAGCGGGACCTTGGCGGAGCCCGGCAGGTCGGCGAGCAGCTGGCGGCTGGTGATCAGGGCCGCGCTGGGTCCGCCGGCCGGCAGCAGGGGGGCCACGTGGGCGGCGTTGCGCGCGTTGTCGAGGACCAGGAGCACGCGGCGCTCGGCGAGCGCCGACCGGAAGAGGAGGGCGCGGTCGTCGGTGTCCTCGGGCAGGACGTCCTGGTGGACGCCCAGGTCGGACAGGAACCGGGCGAGCAGTTCGTGGGCCGTGCGCGCCCCGCCGGTGCAGTAGCCGCGCAGGTCGGCGTAGAGGGCGCCGTCGGGGAACGCCTCGCGCACCCGGTGCGCCACGTGCACCGCCAGGGCGGTCTTGCCGACGCCGGCCATGCCGGAGACGACGACGGCCCGGACCCGGGCGGGCCCGGACCCGGCGTCCGCCGGCGCGCCCGTGCCGTCGACGGCGCCGAGGAGCGCCCGCACGGTCGCCGTCTCGGCCTCACGGCCCGTGAAGGCGTCCCCCTCGCAGGGCAGTTGGAAGGGCGGGCGGGTCGTGGCGGCGGGGGTACGGGGGCGGGGCGCGGGTTCGTCCGCGAGCACCTCCGCGTGGGCCTCCCGGACGTCGGCGCCGGGTTCCGTGCCGAGCTCGTCGACCAGGTTCCGGCGCAGCCGGTGGTAGACGGAGAAGGCGTCCGCCTGGCGGCCGGAGCGGTGCAGGGCGAGCATGAGCCGCCGGTGGAAGCCCTCCCGCAGCGGGTGCTCCCCCGCCAGGGTGGTCAGCGGGGCGACGGCCTCGTGGTGCCGGCCGAGGTGCAGCTCGGCGTCGAAGCTCCACTCCAGGGCCTGGAGGCGCGCCTCCGCGAGCTGGTGGACCCGGAGCGCGGGCGCCTCGGTGTCGGAGAAGGGGGCGAGGTCCGCGAGGGGGATGCCGCGCCACAGGGGCATGGCGAGGTCGGTCTCCCGGCGGACCGCCTCCCAGTCCTCCCGCTGGTGGGCCTGCCGGACGGCCCGGACGCGGGCCTCGAAGGCGTCGGCGTCGAGCTCGCCCTCGTGGACGGTCAGCTGGTAGCCGGGGGCGACGGTGCGCAGCCGCTCGTCGGTCCCGTCGGCGGCGGCGAGGACGCGGCGGAGCCGGGTGAGGTGGTTGGCGAGGGCGGCGTCGGCGCTGGCGGGGACCGAGGCGCCCCAGAGGGCCTCCTTGAGGGCGTCCCGGGAGACCGTGCGGTTGGCCTGGAGCAGCAGTGCGGCGAGGAGGACGCGGACCTTGGGGCCGGCCACCGGCCGCAGTTCCGTCCCGTCGTGGACGACGAGTGATCCGAGCAGCCCGAACTTCACCACCATGCCCCCGCATCCTGGTAGGTGGGTCCGCCCGACCGCGGCGGATCCCGACGTGACCCATCGTACGGTTCGGCACCCCTTGATTGATCAAACCGGCTGCGGGTTAACATGTGAGCGCCGCCTAGCTCGAAAGATAATCCTGTGACTGTCAATGACGACTCGTTCATCAGCTGGAAGAACCGCGAGGAGATCGCGGAGTCGATGATCCCGATCATCGGGAAGCTGCACCGGGAGCAGGACGTCACCGTCCTGGTCCACAGCCGCTCCCTGGTGAACAAGTCGGTGGTCAGCATCCTCAAGACCCACCGCTTCGCCCGGCAGATCGACGGCGAGGAGCTCTCGGTCACCGAGACGCTGCCGTTCCTCGAGACGCTCACGACCCTCGACCTGGGCCCGTGCCAGATCGACATCGGCGTGCTGGCCGCGGACTACAAGACCGACAGCCGCGGTCTCTCGGTGGCGGAGTTCACCGCCGAGGCCGTCGCCGGCGCCATCGGCGAGAACAAGATCGAGCGCCGTGACGGACGCGACGTCGTCCTCTACGGCTTCGGCCGCATCGGCCGTCTCGTCGCCCGCCTCCTCATCGAGAAGGCCGGCTCCGGCAACGGTCTGCGCCTGCGCGCGATCGTCGTCCGCGGCGGCGGCGACCAGGACCTCGTGAAGCGCGCCTCGCTGCTGCGCCGCGACTCCATCCACGGCCAGTTCCAGGGCACGATCACGGTCGACGAGGCGAACAGCACCATCGTCGCCAACGGCAACACGATCAAGGTGATCTACGCCAACGACCCCTCCGAGGTCGACTACACGGCGCACGGCATCGACAACGCCATCCTGATCGACAACACCGGCAAGTGGCGGGACCGCGAGGGCCTCTCCAAGCACCTGCGCCCCGGCATCGACAAGGTCGTCCTGACCGCGCCCGGCAAGGGTGACGTGCCGAACATCGTGCACGGCGTCAACCACGACACGATCAAGCCGGACGAGCAGATCCTGTCCTGCGCCTCCTGCACCACCAACGCGATCGTCCCGCCGCTCAAGGCCATGGACGACGAGTACGGCGTGCTGCGCGGCCACGTGGAGACGGTCCACTCGTTCACGAACGACCAGAACCTCCTGGACAACTACCACAAGGCCGACCGTCGCGGCCGTTCCGCGCCGCTCAACATGGTCATCACGGAGACGGGTGCCGCCTCCGCCGTGGCCAAGGCGCTGCCCGACCTGAAGGCGCCGATCACCGGCAGCTCGATCCGCGTCCCCGTCCCGGACGTCTCGATCGCGATCCTGAGCCTGCGCCTGGGCCGCGAGACCACCCGCGAGGAGGTCCTCGAGTACCTCCGCGACGTCTCGCTGCACTCGCCGCTGAAGCGCCAGATCGACTTCACCACGGCCCCCGACGCCGTCTCGATGGACTTCGTCGGCTCGCGCCACGCGTCCATCGTCGACGCCGGTGCGACCAAGGTCGACGGCGACAACGCGATCCTGTACCTGTGGTACGACAACGAGTTCGGCTACTCGTGCCAGGTCATCCGGGTCGTCCAGCACGTCTCCGGCGTGGAGTACCCGACCTTCCCGGTCCCGGCGGTCTGATCCACGAGGGCGTCCACAGCACGGCGGCGCGCCGCACCTCCCGTCCGGGGGTGCGGCGCGCCGCCGTTTCCCGCTCACTGGGGCCGGCGAACCGATCACGGCCCCTCCGGCGTCCCACCCGCCATGAGGACGCTCACCCACGGGACACGTCAGCTGCTGCGCTTCGCGGTCCTTGAGGCGCGCTGCTGCGCCTTCGCCGTCGCGCTCGTCGGCGGCATCGCCGCCTCCTCCCTGCTGCCCGAGCTGCCGGTCGCCCGCTACGACCTGCTCCTGCTGTACGGCATGGGCCTCACCGTCCTCGCGTGGAAGGTCGGCTGGGACACCGGCCGGGACGTCGCCGTGATCGCCGGGTGCCATGCCATCGGCCTGCTCTTCGAGCTGGTCAAGGTGCGGATGGGCTCGTGGAGCTACCCGGAGGACGCCCTGACGAAGTTCGGCGGCGTGCCGCTGTACGGCGGTTTCCTGTACGCGGCTCTCGGCAGCTACATCTGCCGGGCCTGGCACCTGTTCGACCTGCGGCTCACGGGCTACCGGCCCCGGATCACGGCGGCCCTCGCCGCGGCCGTGTACGTGAACTTCTTCAGCCACCACTGGCTGCCCGACGTCCGCTGGGCGCTGGCCGCGCTGCTGCTGGCCGCGACGGCGGGGACCTGGGTCCGGTTCCGGGTCGGCGAGAGCGACCTCCGGATGCCCCTGGCCCTGTCCTTCGTCCTGATCGGCTTCTTCCTCTGGGTCGCCGAGAACGCGGCCACGTACGTCGGCGCCTGGAGCTACCCGGACCAGCTGGACGGCTGGCAGCCGGTCTCCCTCGCGAAGTTCGGCGCCTGGGCGCTGCTCGTCACGGTCACCTTCACCCTCGCGGCAAATCGGACATTCTTCATGCAGGGGCGCCGAAACCGTGCTACAGTCGAGATCAGTTGCAGTCGTGGTTCCCAATGAACTTACAAGTGCCTTCGACGATTCGACATCGTCAGGCACTTGATGTGTTTTCGGTGCAGTTTTCCGGACGGGGCAATCATCACGGCGACACCGGGACCCGCACAGTGCGGTTCCCAGGGGTACGCCCCGTTAAGGAGATATGTCATGGCCAACGGCACCGTGAAGTGGTTCAACTCGGAAAAGGGCTTCGGCTTCATCGAGCAGGAGGGTGGCGGCCCGGACGTGTTCGCCCACTACTCCAACATCGCCACCTCGGGCTTCCGTGAGCTCCAGGAAGGCCAGAAGGTGACCTTCGACGTCACGCAGGGCCAGAAGGGCCCGCAGGCGGAGAACATCCTCCCCGCCTGACGTTGACACGTCCGACGCGGCCGGGACCCCACCCATGCGGTGAGGGCCCCGGCCCGTCGCGTTTTCCAGACCTTTTCGACGGACCAGACCTTTTCGACGGACCAGGGGCCGCATGACCACCACGCCCAGCAAGGACGCCGCTCCGGCGGCCGTGACCTTCGCCGCATTCGACCTGCCGGCCGACCTGCTCGCGGAGCTCACCCGCCAGGGCGTCCACGCGCCCTTCCCGATCCAGGCCGCCACCCTGCCGGACGCCCTCGCGGGCCGCGACGTCCTCGGGCGCGGGCAGACCGGATCGGGCAAGACGCTCGCCTTCGGTCTGCCGCTGCTCGCCCGCACCGCCGGGCGCCGGGCCGAGGCCCGCAAGCCGCTCGCCCTGGTCCTGGTCCCCACCCGCGAGCTGGCCCAGCAGGTCACCGACGCCCTCGCCCCCTACGCCGACGTCCTGAAGCTGCGCCTGGCCACCGTGGTCGGCGGCATGTCGATCGGGCGGCAGGCCGGCGCGCTGCGCGACGGCGCCGAGGTGCTGATCGCCACCCCCGGCCGGCTCATGGACCTCGTCGAGCGCAAGGACTGCCGTCTCGACCGGGTGGCCGTCACCGTCCTCGACGAGGCCGACCGGATGGCCGACATGGGCTTCCTGCCGCAGGTCACCGAGCTGCTCGACCGGGTGCCGGGCGACGGCCAGCGGCTGCTGTTCTCGGCCACGCTCGACCGTGACGTCGACCAGCTCGTCGAGCGCTACCTCCAGGACCCGGCCGGTCACTCGGTCGACCCGGCGGCCGCCGCCGTCTCCACCATGGAGCACCACGTGCTGCACGTGCACGGCGCCGACAAGTTCGCCACCGCGACGGAGATCGCCGCCCGCGACGGGCGCGTGATCATGTTCCTGCGCACCAAGGCCTCCGTCGACCGCTTCGCCAAGCACCTCCTCGGCAGCGGGGTGCGGGCCGCGGCGCTGCACGGCGGCAAGTCGCAGCCGCTGCGGGCCAGGACCCTGGAGCGGTTCAGGAGCGGCGAGGTCCCCGTCCTGGTCGTCACGGACGTGGCGGCGCGCGGCATCCACGTCGACGCGCTCGACCTCGTCGTCAACGTCGACCCGCCCGCCGACGGCAAGGACTACCTGCACCGCGGCGGGCGCACGGCGCGCGCCGGGGAGTCCGGAGTCGTCGTCACGCTGGTCACCCCCGAGGAGCGCCAGGACGTGGCCAAGATCATGGCCGACGCCGGCATCCGGCCCCGCGTCACCCGGGTCCGCTCCGGCGAGGCCGAGCTGACCCGTATCACCGGCGCCCGGAAGCCCTCGGGCGTACCGGTCGACGGCAGTGCGCCGAGCCAGGAGGGCGCCAAGCGCGGCGGCGCGGCCTTCCGGGGCATCGGCACCGTCCCGGGCCGCCCGGGCCGCGCCAAGAACGAGTCCCGCCGCGCCGCCGAGGCCCGCAAGACGGCCGAGGCCCGCCGGGCCGCGAAGGTCCGCCGGGGCGGCTGAGCGAACGGATTCACGGGTCCTCCGTCGGGCCGACGGGCAGCCCGGCTGCCTGTCGGCCCGACGTCCGGGAGCCCGGACTTCCGGCCGGTCCGGCGGATGCCGTCAGACGCTCCAGATCTCCTTCATCGTGGCCACTTCGCCCTTGGCGTTCAGCGTGACCTCGTAGACGTTGCCGTAGCAGCCGTAGGGGGCCTCCACCTTGGGGTAGTCCTCGGTCGGAGCCCCGATCTCCTGGGCATGGCAGCGGTCGATGTGCAGCGCCAGCTGCTCGTGGTCGACCTGCTTCGACTGGCCGGGGCCGAGGGCCAGGTACGCCTTGACGTTCCGGGGAAGGACGTAGTGCTTGGTCGGGTCCGTCGGCTCGGCGCCGTAGATCCAGTCGTTCGGCGTGCAGTGCGGCTTGGCCTCGGCGCCCTCGAAGCCGCCGGAGTCCCGCATGAGCTGGACCTTCAGCTTCAGGAGCCCGGCGGGCAGGGTCGGCGGAGTGCCGCAGTCGCCGCCCTTTCCGTCACCGTCGACGTCATCGGCCGGGGCTCCGTCTCCGGCCTCGGCGGGGTCCGACGTCTTGGACGCCGCGCCCGACGGCGAGGCGGTGGCACCGGAACCTCCGGTGGTGCCCTGGGCGTCGGGGTCCTCCGGACCGCAGGCGGCGATGCCGCTCAGCGCGGCGAGAAGCGCGATCGCGCTGAGGACACGGCGAGTTGAAGTCATTCTTCCATTCCCCCGAATGAGAGAGCTCGATGTCGTGATCATGATTGATCGACGGGGCTTTCTACACCACGGAGTTGTCGAAGGGCCAATCGGCGCGACGCCGGGCACGCCCCGTCAGCCCTGCACAGGAGCCCTCGTCGTGGTCAGCAGGCCCACCAGGAGGCTCGCGAGGAGCAGGAGACCGGACGTGCACCAGAGGGCGACGGAGTAGGCGCTCAGGACGGCCGCGTTCGCCTGCGCGACGCCCTCGGACGCCGCTGCCGGGAGGTAGTGCGCGTCGATGAGGACGCCGCGGCGGACCGCGTCCGTCAGGGCCTGCGGAAAGCCCTCGACCTCCGACAGGCGGCTGGAGGCCCCCGAGGCGACGATGCTGCCGAACAGCGGGACGGCGAACCGGCCGCCGAGACTCTGGGCCGCCAGGACCGTGCCCGCCGTGCCGCCGGAGCCCTGCGGGCCGGACGCGCCGGTCGCGGTGTCGAGCAGCGGCCCGAGGGCCAGACCGAGGCCCAGGCCGAGGAGGAGGATGCCGGGCAGGACGAGGGTGGCGTACGAGCTGCCGGCCTCCAGCCGGGCCAGGAGTCCCACGCCGGCGGCCGCGAGGACCAGGCCCGGGACGACGAGCAGGCGGGGCGCGAACCTGGCCCGGAGGCGGCCGGAGCCCTGGGCGGCCACGAGGACGGCGACGGCCAGGGGCAGCAGGGCGAGTCCGGTCCGGGACGGCGTGTAGCTCAGGCCGGCCTGCAGATACAGGGACAGGACCAGGAACACGATGGGCGTGCTCGTGCCGACGAGGGCAAGGGCGAGGAGGGAGCCGGCGCGGTCACTGTTCCTGAAGAGACCCGGCGGGACGAGCGGGCTGCTCGTGCGGGTCTGCCACCAGGCGAAGGTCACCAGGAGGGCCGCGCCGAGCAGCAGGAGGAGGAGGGTCGTGCGTGTGGTCCATCCGTTGCCGTAGACGGCCTCCGCCCGGTGGAAGCCGTAGAGGAGCGCGGCGAGCCCGCCGGTGCCGAGCAGCAGGCCCGGTACGTCGAGGCGGGCCTGGGTACGGACGGACCGGTCGTCCGCCAGCCGGACCGCGGGGATCATTGTGGCGAGGACGAGCGGGACCGCGGCGTAGAAGCACCAGCGCCAGCTCAGGGTCTCGACCAGCCAGCCGCCCGTGAACGCGCCGATGGCCAGGCCGCCGCCCGCGAAGACGGCATAGACCCCGAAGACCGTGCCGCGCTCCTTCCGGTCGGTGAAGCCGCCGGCCACCAGGGCGAGCGCGGCCGAGGAGAGCAGCGCGGCGAACGCGCCCTGGAGGGCGTACGCCGCGAGGAACACGGGGGTGGCGGGGGCCGCTCCACCGAGCACGGAGGCGACGGCGAAGCCGGCGAGGCCGATGATCGCCGCCCGTTTGCGGCCCAGGAGATCGGTGAGGTGCCCGCCGAGCAGGAGCAGGACGCCGAAGGCGATCCCGTACGCGAAGGGCAGCAGCGGGAGGTCGTCGACGGAGAGGGCCAGGTCGGCCTGGATCACCGGCAGCGCCGCGTTCGTGCTCGTCGAAGCGACGAGGACCAGGAACTGCGCCAGCACGGCGACGGCGAGTCCGTCCCACCGCCGGGGCGATGGACCCGCCTGGCCGGCCGGGGCGGTGGGCGGGCCCCACGCTCCGGGTGAGGCGTCCACGACGGGCCCGAACCCGGGCGGCGGGTTTCCGCCCGCCGGCGTGGTCGGGGTGTAGGCGGGCTGCGGCGGGGCCTGCGCGGGGATCCGCGGGTCCGGAATCGCCGCCCGCGTCTCGGGGGCGAAGTCCAGCAACTGGGCGGCATGACGTCCGAGTTGGGCGAGTACGGAGCCGGGCAGCCATTCCTCGGCCCGGTCCGTCGCCGTGCGCGCCGCCACCTCGGCGGGTGTCGGCCGCCGCGTCGGGTCCTTGTGCAGGCACTCCCGTACGAGATCGAGCAGCGAGTCCGGCACGCCGGTGAGGTCCGGCTCGTCCTCCGCGATCCGGAAGAGGTGCGCGCTGAGCCCGGTGTCGGTGGCGCCGAAGAGGAGCCGCCCGGTGGCGGCGTACACGAGGACGGCGCCCAGGCAGAACACGTCGCTGGCCGGGGTGAGTTCGAGCCCGCGCACCTGCTCGGGCGACATGAAGCCGGGCGAGCCGATCAGCATGCCCGTCCGGGTGTGCAGGCTGTCTCCGCCGAGGCCGTCCATGGCCCGCGCGATGCCGAAGTCGATCACGCGCGGCCCGTCCACGGTCACAAGGACGTTGGACGGCTTCAGGTCGCGGTGGATCAGCCCCGCCGCGTGCACGGACTGCAGCGCCACGGCGAGCCGGTTGGCGAGGACGCGCACCGAGTGCTCGGGCAGCGGGCCGAAGTCCTTCGCCACCACGGCGGTCAGGTCGGGTCCGGGGATGTACTGGGTCGCCACCCACGGCACCGACGCCTCGGTGTCGGCGTCGAGCACGGCCGCGGTCCACTCCCCGCCCACCCGCCGGGCGGCCTCCACCTCGCGCGCGAAGCGACGGCGGAACTCGGGCTCCCTGGCGTACTCGGCCTGCACCACCTTCACGGCGACCGTCCGCCCGGCTTCGGACCGGCCGAGGTACACCAGTCCCATCCCGCCGGCGCCCAGCCGGGCGATGAGGCGGTACGGGCCGATGCGCGTCGGGTCTTCGGTGATCAACTGGTCCACAGCAGAAACATAGTTGAGGCACGCGTCGCCTCGCGCGGGATCACCCGAACCATGGGCCACATCACTGCGACATCACGCAGGTCCGGCATCCACTGCGCCTGGGACCGCCGGCGGAAAAGCCCGTGCCGTCACCCGCGGGAGGTCGTACGATGATCGCGATGACGACTCACCTCCTTCACAGATCGGGGGTCCCGTCCGCGCAAGGTGAGTGCTGATGGCCACTCCCCCCGCGTACGAGGATTCCCACCTCTCCCGCTGGCTGCGCGTGCGCGAGTTCGCCGTGCCGCCCTCCATGATCGAGACCGCGACCACCCGCCGTCAGGCCGGGGACTGGGCGGGGGCCTGCGCCGCCGCACACGTCGACGTCGATCTCGACCTCCGCGCACTGGCACGGAGCCACGGCACGGAACTCGCGGCCCGCGTGCGGGCCGATCTGCGCCTGCTCGCCCCGGACCTGCTGCGCTGGCACATGCCGAGGATCGCCCCGGACGGGCTGCTGCGCCCGGGCCTCACCGTCGCGCTCGCCCGGTACGACACCGGGGGACGCGACGGCACGGGCCCCGTGCACCTGGTGGCCCGGACCGCGCCCGCCTGGGTGGACGCCGGGCAGCGGATCAGCCTCGCGCTCTGGGACCGGTCGCCCTCCGGATCCGGCTCCGGCGTCGGCGCCGTGCATCCCTACTGCCCTCCCCATCCCCATCCTCATCCCCGGTTCCGGCTCGACCTGCACCGCCACCTCTGGGACGCGAGCCGGGCCGGTGAACTGCGCACGCGCTCCGGGGCCGACGGGCCACCGCCCGGCCTGTCCGCGCCGGATCCGGAGCTGCCGCAGGGCGGACTCCGCTGCGCCGTGGACCGGTGGGCGGACGAGGCGGCGATCCTGCTGCGCGCCGAGGGCCGGCCGGCGGGCCCCGTCGCCGTACGCCTGGGCAGGAGGCACCGGTTGCTCCTCGACGCCGACCCGTCCGGGGAACCGCCCCGCACGCCGTCGCGCGCCGCCCGGCGCGCCTCCGCCACGGTGCCCGTCCTGCCGGACGCGGCCACCTGGCTGCTGCCCGATCTGGAGCTGCTGCGGGCCGGTCTCGTCGAGGCCGGGCAGCTGCATCCGCTGGTCGCCGCCGCGCTCGTACCCGGTCACGTACCGACCGGTCCGCCGCGGCCGCCCGACCTGGCGGGCGCGCCGCACCTCGTGGAGTGCCGGGGCGCCCTGCACCGGATCGGCCTGGTCGACGGCGTGCTGACGCCGCTCGACCACGACCCGGCCGAACTCCGGCGCGAGGAGCTCCTCGTCGCCCTGACCGGCACCCCGCTCCCCTGCGTACGGGCCGTCGACGAGGCACACCGGCGTCCGGACTGTCTCACCGGTGTCCGCGAGCGGCTCGACCACGGCGACATCGCCGGTGCGCTCGCCGTCGTCGAGGGCCTGCTCGGCCCCGCCGCGCTGCTGCGCGACGGAGCCCTCCGGGACGCGCTCGAGGCGGCGGCGGAGCGGCGCGTCACGTACGGGCTCTACCGGGCCGGGCTCTTCGGGCCCGCGCCCGGCCGGAAGTTCGCGCCGCCCCCACCCGGACCCACCCGCGGGACGCGCCCCGACAGCCGCCGCACGCGCACGCGTGGCGCCCGCCCACGTCACGCCGCGCCCGCTTCCCTTTCCTCCTCCCGCTGACGGGCGCCTCCGTCCACTTCCCTTTCCTCCCCCGCTGACGGACGCCCCGTCTCCCCTCCTTCCTTCCTCAGGTGATCTCCCGTGCCCACACGTGTGTCCTCCACCGCGTCCCCGTCCACCGAACTCGACGTCGCCGGCGCCCTGTTGGCCCTCCTGCGCGACACCAGCACCGAACCCCGCCCCGACCCCCAGCTGGAGGCGCTGACCCTGGCGGTCGCCGCCGACCTGCCGGTGCTCCTGTGGGGCGAGCCGGGCATCGGCAAGACCGCGGCCCTGACGCAGCTCGCCGCCTCGCTCGACCTGCCGCTGACCACGGTCATCGCGAGCGTGCACGAGCCCACCGACTTCTCCGGGCTGCCGATCGTCGGGGACGATCCCTCGGAGCAGGGCGTGCCGATGGCCCCGCCGGAGTGGGCCGTGCGTCTGGTGCGGGCCGGCCGGGGCCTGCTGTTCCTGGACGAACTGTCCACCGCTCCCCCGGCCGTCCAGGCGGCCCTGCTCCGGCTCGTCCTGGAGCGGCGGGTCGGGACCCTGGTCCTCCCGCCCGACGTGCGGATCGTCGCCGCCGCCAATCCGCGGTCCTCGGCCGCCGACGGCTGGGAGCTGAGCCCGCCGCTCGCCAACCGTTTCGTCCATCTGCGGTGGACCCACGACGCCGAGGTCGTGGTGCGCGGCCTCGGGGGCGTCTGGCCGCGCGCCACGCTCCCCCGGCTCGCCCCGGAGAAGCTGGCGGAGGCCGTGGACGTCGCCCGGCGGGCGGTCTGCGGGCTGTTGACGGCCCGTCCGGCGCTCGTGCACCGGCTGCCCAGTGGCGAGGCGCTGCGGGGCGGTCCCTGGCCCTCGCCCCGGAGCTGGGAGATGGCGCTGCGCCTCATCGCCTTCGCGACCGCCGCCGGTGTCTCGCGGGACGTGCTGTCGCAGCTGGTCAGGGGGGTCGTCGGGGACGGTCCGGGGCTCGAACTCCTGGCCTGGCTCGACCGGATGGACCTGCCTGATCCCGAACTGCTCCTCGCCGACCCCGAGGGGGCCGAGCTGCCCGAGCGGGGGGACCGTCGCCAGGCGGCCCTCGAAGGGGTCGTGGAGGCGGTCGCCCGGCGCCCGGAAAGGGCCCGTTGGGACGCGGCGTGGGCGCTGCTCGCCCGTGCGCTGGAGTCGGGAGCGCCGGACCTGGTGGTCGTACCGGCGACGACGCTTGCCGGGCTGCGCCGGGAGGACTGGGACGTTCCGGCGTCGATCGAGCGGCTCGCCGGGGTCGTGTCCCTGTCGCGGCGCGCGGACCGGGCGGGCGACCGGGTGGCGGCGGCCGCGGGGGCGGGCGCGGGGCGATGAGGCCGGACGTGAAGGAACCGGGCCTGGACCTGGAGAAGCTGTACGCCGCCCGCCTGCACGCCGTACGCGTCCGGCCGTATCTGGCGACCGCGCTGTTCGCCCTGCACACCGTGGAGTCTCGGAAGGTGCCGACCATGGCGGTGGACCGGCACTGGCGCTGCTACGTCTCGCCGGCGTTCGTCGACCGGACCCCGGTGGAGGAGCTGGCCGGGGTGTGGGTGCACGAGGTGACGCATCTGCTCCGCGACCACCACGGGCGCAGCGACCGGGTGGCCCGGGAGCGCGGTCTCACGGGTTCGGGCGAGCGGCTGCGGATGAACATCGCGGCGGACTGCGAGATCAACGACGACGTGTTCGGCGACGGGCTGCCGAGGCCCGAAGGGGCCGTCCATCCGGAGATGCTGGGGCTTCCCGAGGGGGAGCTCATGGAGGACTACCTGCGGCAGTTCCAGCTCGGCCCGCGGACCCGGGACGCGGGCTGGCTGGACTGCGGCAGCGGCGCCGACGGCCTCGAACGGACCTGGGACCTGGGGGCGGACGGCGCCGAGGGGCTGAGCGCCCAGGAGCAGGACGCCGTGCGGTTCCGGGTGGCCCAGGCGATCACCGGGCGGCCGGGGAGCACTCCGGCGGGGTGGCGGCGGTGGGCCGAGGAGGCGTTCCATCCGCCGCAGGCCTGGCGGGAGTTGCTGGGGGCGGCCGTCAGGTCGGCGGCGTACGGTTCCGGTGCCGGGGACGACTACTCGTACGGGCGTCCGTCGCGGCGCTCGGCCTCCGTGCCCGGCGCGGTGCTGCCGAGTCTGCGGCGCAGTCCGCCCCGGGTCTCCGTCGTCATCGACACCTCGGGGTCGGTCAGCGACGCCGAACTGGGCAGTGCGCTCCTGGAGGTCACGGCGATCTCCCGGGCGCTCGGCGGGCGGCGCGACCTGGTCACCGTGCTGCCGTGCGACGCGGCGGCGCGGATCGTCCATCCGCTGTGCCGCGCCGAGGGCATCCCGCTCCTGGGCGGTGGCGGTACGGATCTGCGGACCGGGTTCGCCGCGGCCCTGCGGGCGCGCCCGCGCCCGGACGTGCTCGTGGTCCTGACCGACGGTCAGACGCCGTGGCCGGCCGGGCGGCCGGCGTGCCGGACGGTGGTGGGCCTGTTCCCGCGCGCACGGCGGTTCCGTTCCTGGAACGAGGACGACCCCGACCACGTGCCGGCCGGGCCGCCGGAGTGGGCCCGGGTGGTGGACATCGGTGGGTAGGCCTCCGGCCGTACGTGATGGCACGGGGCTCCGGCCGTACGTGATGGCGGGGGCTCCGGCTGTACGTGATGTGGATCACAGGGAACCCCTGCCCGGTTCGGGTCCTCCTTCAGGTGTCGGTGTCCCTCGGCGCCGGCCTCGACACGGAGGGGATCCCATGGCGGTCATCGACATCGAGCGGCCCCGTACGGTCGGCGGCGGGCGTGCCGTCGCCGTCCTGCTGGCCGTTCTCGCGCTTGTGCACGTCTACTGGGCGACCGGCCTGACCTGGCCCGCCGCTGACGAGCGGAGCCTCTCGCTCGCCGTCCTGGGCAGTGTCGTGTCCTTCGGTCCCGCGGTGGTGCTGCCGCTCGCGGTGGTCGAGGGGTGCGCGGCCGTCGCGGTGGCCGCCCACGCGCGCGGCGTCCTCGGCCGCCGGATCCCGCGCCTCGTCACGTACGCCGTGGCCGGCGGGATGCTGCTGCGCGGGGCGGCCGGTCTGGTGTGGATCGTGCTGGGCCGGGACGGTTCCGGGGCGGCCTTCCCCTGGCTGAACGCGCTGCTCTACACGCCGCTGAGCCTGGTCTTCGGCTGGACGGCCCTGCGTGCCGCCCGCTGAGGCCGCCGGTCCCGTCGACCGGGGCGTGGCGCTCGTGCGGGCCGCCCGGCGCGGCGACACCCTGGCCCTGCACGATCTGCTCGACCACCTCACCCCGTACATCGCCCGGATCTGCCGGCCCATCGCCCTCGACGACGGGCCGGACGCCACCCAGGAGGCCCTGGTCGCCGTCTTCACCTCCCTCCGGTCGCTGCGGGAGCCCGAGGCGCTGTACGGGTGGGTGCGGGCGATCTCCGTACGGGAGGCGGTACGGGTCGCCAGGCGGGCGGCGCGGGCGCGGCCGGCGGAGCTCCCCGAGGTGCCGGAGCGGGGCGATCCGCTGCTGGCCGCCGACATCGGCGACGTCCTGGCCCGGCTGTCGCCGGCGCACCGGGCGGTGCTCGTGCTGCGGGACGTCGAGGGGATGGACGAGGAGTCGGCGGCGGCGCTCCTCGGGGTGCCGGCCGGCACGGCGAAGTCCCGGTTGCACCGGGCACGGCAGAGCTTCCGAAGGGCGTGGTCCGCGTGAGCGACGAAGAGGCAGTGATCGACGACGTGCGACGCCTTCGGGTCATGGGCGCCGCCGTCCGGGGCGCACGGATCGTGGAGCGGGTGCTGCCCGTGCCGCTCGACGCGGTGTGGGCCGTCATGGGCGATCTGGAGGGCGGTTTCGGGGAGTTCCAGCCCGACATGCGGTCGGTGCGGGTGCTGCGCCGGGACGGCGAGCGGGTGGAGGCCCTCGCCCGCAGCCGCTACGGGTTCCGGGCCCGCCTCCACGGGGTCCTGCGGCCGGGCTGGTGCTGGCTGCAGAGCCGGTTCCTGGTCATCGGGATGGCGGCGGTGGCCGAGGGCGGCTCGACCCGGGTGGCGCTCACCGGCGGCGTCCGCGTCCCGGGGCGGGCCGCGCTGGTCCCGTTCGGGGCGCGCCGTGAGCTGGAGCGGGCCATGGCGCGCCTGGCCGAACGGGTCGACGGTCAGCAGGAGGCTAGGCGTCGTCCTGGATCCGTCGGAACGGCCGGTCCGCCTCCAGGGTGAACGCGACGTCGAGCAGGGTCCGTTCGCTGCCGGGGCGGCCGGAGAACATGACGCCGATGGGCAGCCCGTCGTCCGTCGCCCGGGTGCTGGGCAGCGAGATCGACGGGGTGCCGACGACGTTGTCGACCGGGGTGAACGTGACGTAGGCGAGGATCCGCTCGACGAGCGTCGCGTAGGGGACGGTCGGTGCGAGCCGGCCGATCGGCGGCGCGGGGTGGGCGAGGACCGGGCTGAGGAGCAGGTCGAGGCCCCGGAACGCCGCCGCGTACGCCACCTTGGTCTGCTTCAGGCGCCGCAGTACGCCCGGGGTGCGCCGCCAGTTCTCCAGGTACGTCGCGCGCAGCCCGCGGCTGAGGCCGTCCATGCGGTGCCGGTCGAACTCCGGGCCGAGGGTCCGGCCGGTGGCGCCGAGGAGGAACGACAGCATCCCCCAGTAGGTGAGGAAGTCCTCGGTGAAGCGCGGGTCGATGGCCACCTCGACCGGCTCGACGGTGTGGCCGAGCCGTTCGAGCCTCGTCGCCGTCTCCGTGACGGCCTCCCGGGTGGCGGGGTCGGAGGCGACGCCGTTCGGCGAGTCGAGGAGGAGTCCGATGCGGAGGCGTCGTCCGGAGGGGCCTTCGACCAGGCCCACGGGCGGCAGCTTCGGGTTGCGCCAGTGCGTCTCGGCGGCGGCGAGGAACGCGGCGGTGTCCCGTACGGAACGGCTCACGACGCCGTCGACGACGAGGTCCAGGGGCAGTCGGCGGCTCTGGTCGTTCGGCACGACCCGGCCGCGGGTCGGCTTGAGGCCGACGAGTCCGCAGCAGGCGGCGGGTATGCGTATGGAGCCGCCGCCGTCGTTGGCGTGGGCGATCGGGACCGCGCCGGCGGCGACGAGCGCCGCGCTGCCGCCCGAGGAACCGCCCGCCGAGTGGCCGGTGTTCCACGGGTTGCGGACGGGCTCCGCGGCCTCGTACTCCGTGGACGGGCTGAAGCCGAACTCGGGCAGCCGGGTCTTGCCGAGCACCGTGACGCCGCTGCTCAGGAACTGCCGGGCGAACGGCGCGTGCCGTCGGGCCGGTCCCGGGGTGAAGGCCGCGCTGCCGTGGCCGGTGGGCAGTCCCCGGTAGTCGGTGTTGTCCTTGACGAAGGTCGGGACGCCCGCGAAGGCGCCGCCCGTCGTCCCGGTGCCGTGCGCCGGGGCGTCCGCGTGCACCTGGACGGCGTGGAGCCGTTCCTCGACGGCCCGCACCCGCTCGGCCGCGTCCCTGGCGGCCTCGGCGGCGCCGACCTCGCCGCGGCGGATCGCCTCGGCGAGCCCGACGGCGTCGTGCTCTCCCAGGGTGTCGTCCCGGAAGGCGTGCACCCTGGTCCTTGCGTCGAAAGTCGTCACCGTTGCCTCAGCCCCCGGCCGTGTGGATGGTCACCCCCATCATTGCCTACCGGTAAGTAACAGGCGAGGGGGCGGCGGGGGTCGGCGCCCATGGAGGGTCTTCACCTACGGGGCGTCTTCACCCGGCGGCGGTGACCCCAACGGGCGTTTCCCCGCCGTTTCCGTACGCGCGTCACACGGGGCAGTTCCCCGTCGGCCAGGCGCCCGACGAGCGCGCCGCCGAACACGACGACGCCCACGGCGACGAGCCAGGTCTGGATGACGAGGAACGCGCCGAACGGGCCGTACGTGACGGCGCTGGACGCGATCAGCGGGGAGAAGACGAGCCGGGAGAAGATCCTCAGCCCGAGCAGTCCGAGCGTGGTGCACACCGCTCCGGGCAGCAGGGCGAGCCACGCGATGCGGCCGCCGAGCAGCAGTCGCTGCGACCACCAGAAGAACAGGGTGCCGCTCAGCAGGGGGACCACCCCGTCGACCGGGGCCCCGTGCCAGAACGGGGCCACCGCGAACAGGTAGAGGACCCCGATGAGCACGGCGAGCCACAGCACCTGCCGCCACCGGGCCCGCCAGTGGGCCGGAGCGAGGTCCCAGACCTTCTCGTAACCGCTCTGCACCACCGTGCCGAACGTGAGGCCGAAGACGGCGAGCAGGGCGAGGCCGAGCGCCGTCGTGGTCCGCCGCACCTGGCCCGGCAGCGCGAACAGCCGCTCGATCTCGGCCCTGGCGGGCGCGGAGACCCCGATGCCGTCACCGAGCCACTGTGCGAAGCCCTTCCCGCCGCCCGCACCCGCCGCCGACACGACGATCAGGAGCGGCACCAGGGTGAGGAAGGCGAGCGCCGCGAACCCCAGCGAACGCTGCCAGAGATCGAGGTCCCTGACCGGCGCCCACCGGTGCCCGGCCCGGAAGCGGCGGATCGCGCTGCGCATCCGCCCGGCCCGGGGCCATCGCCCGGCGGGACGGAAAGCCATCCTTCCACGGTAGAACCGCGCCGCCCCGCCAACCAGCCGGTCGCCCCGCCCGGGTGTCCGGCCCCCACCGCTCGGCCGGTCCGCCGCCGCTCGGGTGTCCGGCCCCGCCTGTCAGCCCTCGATGCCGGTGGCCTCGTGCGCGGCGCCGACGGGCTTGGACTCGGGCGAGCCGCGCTGGCGCAGGTAGACGGAGAGGATGGCCATGGCCGCCACGGCGAGGAGTTCCGACTGCCAGTTCTGCAGGGACCGGTTCCAGAAGTCGGCGGAGGCGAGGTAGGAGTGCCAGCTGACGGGGGCCTGGAGCTGCCGCAGCCGCAGTTCGTTGGAGGCGGCGGTGCCGGAGATCGACTGCGCCAGCCAGGACAGCAGGAAGAAGACGGCCATGACGAGGCCGAGTGACCGGGAGTAGAGGGCCTGCCGCCAGTCCTTCGTACCGGCCCAGCGGGGCGAGTCGGGCCGGGTGTGGTCACCCATGTGCTGTTCGCGCTCGCTCTCCGTGCCCGCCTTGTGCAGCTCCTTGGACTCCGGGGAGCCGCGCTGGAGCAGATAGACCGTGCCGAAGATGTAGAGGAAGAACTGCAGGAACTCCGACTGCCAGTTCTCGGTGACGTCGACGGCGAAGTCCGAGGACGCCAGGTACGCGCCGAGGCCGATCTGCTGGAGGCCCTCGACGGCGAGCTGTTCGTTGAACTCCGCGCGCCCGGCGACCGCCTGGGCGCCCAGGACGACCAGGAACGCCAGACCGAAACCGAGGGTGAGGCTGTTCGAGCGCCAGAATCCGCCCTTCGGGGCCCGGTCGGCCGTCACCGGTGCAGCGCTCCGATCGCGCTGAAGTAGGCGAGTCCGCCCACGATGGTCACCACGCACACGACGAACAGCGTCCTCATGTCACGCCCCCTTCAGTGCGCAGTGGTACGGCATGTCGCCCTCTTCGGGCGTGCATCCGGCGGCGGTGACCCGCCAGCCCTCGTCGAACTCCGAGAGGAACAGGACGTCGCCGTCGAGGCGCAGCAGCGCCTGCCGGCCGTAGACGTCCACGCTCCGCACGGCGCCGCCGCGCGGCAGCCCCTGGGACGGGAGTGCCTTCGCGCACGGCTTCTTCTCCCCCTCTTCGAGCTGCTCGCGGCTCTCGGGGGCGAGCAGTCCGCACGCGACGGCGAAGTTTCCGGCGGCGAGGGACTCCTCGAAGAACCTGCCCGCACCGGTCGCACCGTCCAGGCGGGCCTGTGGTGCGCCGCAGGCGGACAGGACGACCACGGCCGTCGTCACTCCGAGGAACAGGGGCACTCTCACGCTCCCAGCCTGCCCGTGCGGGCCGCGGCGGCAAGGGCCGGGCGGCCGAATGGCCGGACGCCTCACCTGTTCGGGTCACCGTGGATGACGACGTGCGGGCGCCGGGGGCGCACGAGACCATGGAGGCGGAGGAGAGGTGCCGCCATGAGTGAGTTCGACATCTGGAACTACCGCCCGAGCACCGGGTACCGGCAGGGGGTCGATCTCGTCGGCTACAAGGTCGAGGCCACGGACGGCACCATCGGGAAGGTCGACCGGCACACCGAGGACGTCGACTCGTCCCATCTGGTCGTCGACGTCGGCGCCTGGATCTTCGGCCGGCGCGTGCTCCTTCCGGCCGGGACCATCGAGCTGATCGACACCGCCGAGGAGAAGGTGTACGTCGACCGCACGAAGGACCAGATCAAGGACGCCCCGGACTTCGACGAGGCGAAGTACTCCGAGGAGCCCGCCTACCTGGAGCAGTTCGCCCGGTACTACGGTCAGCCGCACATGTGAGGTGTCGACGGGGGCGGGCAGGGTGAGGGTGCGCCGGCCGGGGTGCGTCAGGCGCGGGAGCCCTCCGTCCGCCGGTCGCGCCAGGCCGGCACGAGAGCCGTGAGCATCAGTGCGGCGGTGAGGGCGAAGGCCGCCGGGTAGCCGGTCCGGCCCGCGAGGATCCCGAAGCCGACGGCCCCGACGCCCATGCCGGCGTCGAAGGCGAAGTTCCACAGGGCGCTGACGGTTCCGTATCCGGAGGCGGGGACCCGCGCGTACATCAGCGTCAGGGTGGCGTTCTGCGTGATGCCGAAGCCGACTCCGAACAGGGTCACACCGACGACGACGGCCACCGGACTGTGGGTCAGGGCGGTGAGCAGCGTCCCCGCGGCCGCGGCGACGAGGCCGGGCAGGAGGAGTACGGCGGGACCGTGCCGGTCGCCGTGCCGGCCGGCGACCCAGCGGGCTGCGGTCGATGCCGTGGACTGGGCGAACAGGGCCGCCGCGACGACGCCCGCGGAGGCCGAAGGGACGGCGAGGGGAAGGAAGGTGACGAGGATTCCGGCGGCGAGCGCGGTCGCCGCGAACACGAGGGTGGGCCGGGACAGCGCGGCCGTCCGGAGCCCGGCCGTCACCCCGATCGCCCGCTCCGAGGCCGGTTCGCGGTCCGGCAGGCCCGGCACCGAGACGACGGCGGCCAGCGCGGCCACGGCTCCGGCGGCGAAGACCGGCCCGTACCCCACGTGCGCCGCCAGCCACACCCCCAGCGGCAGCGCCACCAGGGACGGCACCCCGGACACGATGCCGACCAGGGCCAGCCCCTCCCCGCGGCGCTCGGCCGGGATGAGCGAGGCCGTCAGGGCTCCGCCCGCGACGACCGTGAACGCGAAGCCGAGGCCGCGCAGGACGCAGACCGCCGTGATCCAGACCGGGCTCCCGGACGCGGAGAGCGCGAACGCGGGCGCCCCGAGGAGGACGAGGCCCGCCACCAGCGCGAGGCGGTAGCCGAAGCGGGCGACGAACCGGGGGGTGGCCAGCTCGCCCCCGACGGTGGCCAGCATCAGCGCGCCGGTGGTGAGCCCGGCGGCGCTGCCGTGGCCGCCGCCGGCCTCCTCGGCGTAGAGGGGGACGACCGACAGGAGCAGATAGAAGCTCGTCGAGGCGCCGATGATCGAGACGAAACGCAGCAGCAGGGGCCGCGTCACCAGGGGCGGCCGCGAACCGGCGCCCTCCGCTTGTGAGTTGAGCATCTTGGTCACCCGACGACGCTATGGTCCCGGCTGGTCGTCGGTAAGATCCGATTCCATGCCTCTGGAGTGGTCCGGTCTGTCGCCCGAGCTGCTCCTCGTCGTCGACCGGGACAGCGGCGAGCCCCTGCGGTCCCAGCTGGAACTCGGGCTGCGGGACGCGATCCGGACCGGGCGGCTCGGGGTCGGCGAACGGCTGCCGTCCTCCCGTGAGTTCGCCCGCATGCTCGGGGTGTCGCGCGGGCTCGTGCAGGAGTGCTACGCCCAGCTCCAGGCCGAGGGATACCTCGTGACACGCGTCGGCTCCGCCACCCGGGTCGCCACCGGCGCGGGGGCACCGCCGGCGCCCGCGTCACCGCCCTCGGCGCCGCCCCGCCTCCTGGCCGACTTCACCTGGGGCGTCCCGGACCTGGGCTCCTTCCCGCTCGCCGACTGGCTGTGGGCCACCCGCGAGGCGGGCCGCGCCATGCCGACGTCGGCGCTCGGATACGGAGACCCGCGCGGCAGCGCGGAGTTGCGCGACGTACTCGCCGGATACCTGCGGCGCGTGCGCGCCGCCGCGGCGGATCCGGAACGGACCGTGATCTGCTCCGGCTATGCGCAGGGCCTCGGTCTCGCCCTGCGCGCGCTGGCCGGGACGGGCGTCCGCACGGTGGCGTACGAGGATCCGGGCTCACCGGCCACGGTCTCCTCCGCCGCGTCCTGGGCGGGCATGTCGGCGGTCCCCGTACCGGTCGACGAGCGCGGCGTCGACGTACGGGCGCTCGCCGCGACCGATGCCCGCGCCGTCGTCGTGACTCCCGCACACCAGTGGCCCACCGGCGTCGCCCTGGCGCCCGAGCGGCGGCTCGCGCTGATCGAGTGGGCCAGGAGCCGGGACGCGGTGATCATCGAGGACGACTACGACGCCGAATTCCGCTACGACCGGGTGCCGGTGGGCGCCCTGCAGGGACTCGCCGCCGACCGGGTGATCTCCCTGGGCACGGTGAGCAAGTCCCTCGCGCCGGCGCTGCGCATCGGCTGGATGCTCTGTCCCGCTGCGCTCACCGGGACGATCGTCGAGCAGAAGCAGCTGAGCGACCGCGGCTCGCCCACCCTCGACCAGCTCGCCCTCGCGCGACTGATCGAGTCCGGCCGCTTCGACCGGCACCTGCGCCGGATGCGGGCGACGTACGCGGCACGGCGCACGACCCTGGTGGCGGCGCTCGCCGAGCACGCCCCCGAGGTCGGGGTGACCGGTCTCGCGGCCGGCTTCCACGCGGTCGCCCACCTCGCCGGACCGGCCGACGAGCAGGCCCTCGTCGCCGCGGCCCGCGCCCGGTCGGTCGGCCTCTACGGCATGAGCGCCTGCCGCGCCTCGCGAGCGGCCGAGCCGGGGCCGGTGCGGCTGGTCCTGGGCTTCGGCAACGTCGGCGAGCGCGCCGTCGCGGCGGGCGTCGCGGCGGTCGGCGACCTGCTCAGGGGCCGTTAGTCCGTCCTTCGGCGGCCGGGCCCTCGGAGCGGTTCGAAAAAACTTCGCCGGGAGGCGAATCCTCTCGGGACCTCCCCGTCTCTTATGTGCGTACCGGTCGAACGGACCGGACGGAACCGGGAGGAAACAGCAATCATGGTCACTGCCCTCATCGTGGTCGGCGTGGTGCTCGTGGGTACGTGCAGCTGGCACCTGATGCGGCGCTTCAACAAGAGCCGGAGCTGACCGGCGCCTGCGCGCGGGGCGCCTTCGGATATGAGTAGCGCATGAACCAACGCTTCCCCTGGCCCGACGAGCGGCTCATCAAGGCCGCTCAGAACGGCGACGTCACGTCGCTCACCACCGTCGTCATGGAATCGCAGCCGCACGTGCGCAAGTTCGCCCTCTCGCTGTGCGCCTCGCCGCAGGACGCGGAGGACGCGGCACAGGAGGCGCTGATCATCCTCTACCGGAAGATCGGCACTTTGCGGGCCACCGGTGCGCTCGCCTCATGGATGTTCCGGATCGTGCGCAACGAGTGCCTCCGGCAGGTACGGCTGCTCGTCGCACGACGTGACGAGGCGTCGGCCGAACCGGAGGCATGTGCGGAACCGTCCGCCGAGGAGGCGGTGCTGTACCGGCTGGAGGTGGAGCGGATCGCGGCCGCGGTCAGCGCCCTTCCCCGTGACCAACGACAGGTCCTGATCATGCGTGACGTCCAGGGCCTGTCCGGCAGGACCGTCGCCCATGCGCTCGGTCTGAGCACCGCCGCGATGAAGTCGCGGCTGCACCGGGCACGGGCGGCACTGCGTCACGCGCTGGAAGCGACCGACCAGTCATCAGATCAAGCCGTCGACAGACCAGTCGAAGGAGACTCACGACCATGGCCATGACCATGACCACCCTGAACATCGCGAAGCCCCCCGAGGACGCGAAGGCCCCGGTCATCGCGCCCTCCGTGGGGTCCGCGCCCTCCGTGGCGTCCGCACCGTCCGCGGCATCCGCACCGCCCCCGGCGCCGAACTTCGCCAGCAAGTCCGTCCCGCGCCATCTGGCGCGCGGTGTCATCGGTTTCGGGCTGATCATCGGCTCGATCGCCCTGGTGCCCGTCGCCGGCCCGGCCGCCCTGCTCGCGGCCCCGCTGGCCCTGGTCGCCTTCCGCGGCTGCCCCACCTGCTGGATGGTAGGCCTGGCGCAGACCGTCTCCCGGGGCCGTCTGGAGCGCCGGTGCGTGGACGGCGTCTGCACCCTCACCAAGGCGCAGCCGGAGGCGAAAACCCACTGAACCTCCTGCCCCGGCCCGGCCTCCACCCTCCCGGGGACCGTGCCCGGGAGGGTGGTGTCGCCGGGTCGTGTCTCAGAGCCGGCGGACGCGCAGCACGCCGGTCCGCATCGGGAGGGTGAACTCGCCGTCGGCGGTCTCCGGCCTGCCCGCGAGGAACGCGCGGATCCGGCCGAGCAGGGCCTCCCGCTCCTGCTCCGGCAGGACCAGGACCCCCGCGCGCGTCGCGAGGGTCGAGACGAGCGACTCGGCGGTACGGCGCTGCCCGTGCGGGAACAGGTCCTGCTCCGGCGATCCGAACCGCGCGGCCCCGCCGGTCCCGGGGAGGTACATGTCCGCCGTCTCGGCGCGCCAGCTCGCGGGCGTGTCGCGCGGGCCGATCGCCGCGGTCCCGCTGACCTCCGCGAGCCCGGCGACCCACTCGACCCCGTCGTCCATGACGTTCCACAGCCCGGCGAGGACGCCGCCGGGCGCGAGGACCCGGGCGATCTCGGGCCCCGCGACGGCCATGTCGAACCAGTGCATGGCGTTGCCGGCCACCACGGCGTCGACGGACCCGTCCGGCAGGGGGATCGCCTCGGCGCTGCCCGGCAGGGCGCGGACGTCCGGGAGCGCGCGGCGCAGCTCGGCGAGCATCGCCGGGTCGGGCTCGACCGCGACGACCTCGGCGCCCCTCGCGACCAGGGTGGCGGTCAGCTTGCCGGTTCCGGCGCCGAGGTCGAGCACTCGCGGGCCGGGCGCGGATGCGAGCGCCCAGCTCACCGCCGCCCGCGCGTAGTCCGGACGGTGCTCGGCGTAGGCGACCGCTGCCGCGCCGAACGAGGAGGCGTGAAGTGAACGTTCGTTCTGATCCATGCGGGCGACGCTAGTGGCGCCTCCGGAGGTCGTCCACCCCACCTCCCCGCGCCCCGACGTCGGCCATCTGCGGGCGGCGCGCGGCGAGTTGACCGACACCCCAGCCTGTTGGCAGAGTGGACAACAAGATATTGTCCACTCTGCCAACAGGGAAGGGTCCATGCCTCCCACGCGACGCCGGCGCACCCCGGACCAAGCACGCGCCGAGATCCTGGACGCCGCCACCGAGCTCATCGCCCGGCACGGTCCCGACGGTGTGGGCCTGCGCCGGGTCGCGGAGGCGGTCGGGGTGACGCACGGGCTCGTCACCCACTACTTCGGGACCTACCGGGCGCTGGTGCGGGCCGTGCTCGAACGCGAGAACGAGCGCAAGCGGGAGCTCGTACGGGAACGCATGCGGGCCGACGACAGCGTGCCGTACGCGGCCGGCATGACCGAGGTGCTCTTCGAGATCCTCGCCGACGAGCGCTACGTCCGACTGTGGACGTGGTCCCAGCTCCACGGCTTGGACGACGGGGCCGCCCCGGACTCCCCCACGAACCTCTCCCGTCTGGTCGACGTGATCGAGGAGGGCGTCCGCTCGGTACTCCCCCCGCCCGAAGGCCCCGACCGGGCGCGGATCGAGCAGGTCGTCCTGCTCGCCATGTCCGGCGCGTACGGATACGCCCTCGGCCGGCGCTACTGGCTCGCCGACCTCGGGCACGACCCCGAGCGGCCCGAGCACGACGCCGCCTATCGCACCACCCTGTCCACCGTCCTCGCCGCCTATCTCGGAGGGTTGCCCCTATGACCCAGTACGACCTGGACATCCTCGCCTCGGACCGTGAGCGTTCCGAGGCCGAGGAGCGGCTGCGGGCCGCCGTCGAGAACGGCCGGCTGCCGCTGACCGATCTGTCGGCACGCCTCGACGAGGTGCACGCCTCCCGCACCCGCGGAGAGCTGGAGGAGGCCTGCCGCGGCCTGCCGCGCCCCGGCCCGCGCGACGCGCTCGTGGTGGACCGGCCGGCGACCTCGCGCGGCTTCGTCGCGGGCGTCTTCGGCGGTTTCGAGCGCAAGGGCCTCTGGATCGTGCCGCCCCGCATGACCGTCTGGTCGATGTGGGGCGGCGGCAAGCTCGACCTCTCCGAGGCGCGCTTCAGCAGTCAGGACACCGAGATCCGCGCCGTCGCCCTGTGGGGCGGCACCAAGATCGTCGTCCCGGAGGACATCGAGGTGGAGGTGCGTGGCTTCGGCCTCTTCGGCGTCTTCGGCAAGCGTGCCGCCCGGCGGATCGGCAAGCCGGGCGCACCGCGCGTCGTGATCAAGGGCCTGGCCCTCTTCGGCGCCGTCGTCACCCGCAGCGCCGTCGTCACCCGCGGCAAGGGGTAGCGCCCCCTCAGCACACGCCCTCAGCGCACGCCCTCCCAGAGGAGCCGTTGCTCCGCGCGGGGGTCGGCGACCGTCGTGGACGCGGGGGTGGTGAAGGTCATCGTCGTACGGGTCGTCCTGTCGTACGCCTCCCAGCCGGGGCTGCCCGTCCTCGCGAAGGAGACCCACGCCCGGTGCACGGCGTCCGCGAGGGCCCGGGGCGGGTGGTCGCCGAGCATCGGGGCGTACGAGGGGTCGTCGAGGCGGTCGAAGACGAAGGGCAGCTCCAGGGCGTGGCAGGCGCCGAGGTTCCCGTCGAACTGCGGGGAGCGCCAGGCGAATTCGTAGAGGTACGAGCCCGGGACGGACTCGGCCAGGCGGATGGCGGGGATCCGGTAGAACCAGTCGGTCGCCACCGCGCCGAGGAGTTCACCCGGCGTGGCGCCCGGGCGGGCGGCGGCCCGGTAGACGGGGAGGGCTTCGGCCGGGTCGAGGCCGTAGGCCGCCGTCATGGCGTGGAGCGAGGACTCGGGGAAGACGTGCAGGCGCTCCGTCGGCACCAGGAAGAGGCGGTACTCCTCGCGGTTGCTGCCGATCAGGAGGTCGACGCCGCAGTCCGGGCCGGGGAGGGCGAGCCCCTGGTGGACCGGCTCGAAGGGCATCATGTTGAGGACCGCCTCGCCCCATCGCGCCGGGTCCGGGTCGGCGCCCACCTCCGCCCGCAACTCGGCCTGGGCCGGGAGGAGTTCCTTCAGGGGGACGGCCTCGAAGGCCTCGGGCGTCGGCTCGATCCCGAGTTTCTCCGCCAGACGGGCGGTGATCAGTTCGGCCGACGAGGGGCGCAGGAAGTGGTGGCAGGCCCCGCTCTGCAGGATCGCCCGGTGGAAGAGGCCCCGGGCCGCGTCGGTGGTCAGGAGCGCGCCGATGCTCATCGCGCCCGCCGACTCGCCGAAGACGGTCACCCGGTCCGGATCGCCGCCGAAGGAGGCGATGTTGTCCCGGACCCAGGTCAGGGCGGCGATCTGGTCGAGCAGGCCCCGGTTGTCGGGGCGGCCCGGAAGGCGCAGGAAACCGTCCGCGCCCAGGCGGTAGTTGAGGGTGACGCAGACGACGCCGTCGCGGGCGAAGGCGCTTCCGTCGTACGCGGACGCCGAGCCCGAGCCGTTGGTGAACGCCCCTCCGTGCAGCCACACCATCACGGGGAGGCCGGCGCCCGGCTCCGGGGCCGGGGTCCAGACGTTGAGGTTCAGACAGTCGTCTCCCGGGATGTCGTGCTCCGGGATGAGGGCGTCGAAGGGCGGGGCGTAGGGGGCGTGCGGTGCCGTCGGCCCGTGGGCCGTGGCGTCGCGTACGCCCGTCCAGGGCTCGGGCGGGGCGGGCGCCCGGAAGCGTCGCGCGCCGAAGGGCGGGGCGGCGTACGGGACGCCGAGGAAGGAGGTCACGCCGTCGGGGGAGGTCCGGCCGCGGACCTCCCCCTGCCGGGTACGGCACACGGTCATGCCGACAGGACCTCCAGGAGCGCCTTGCCGAACTCCTCGGGGCGTTCGAGGTGGACGGCGTGCCCGACGTCGGCCACGGCGACCTCCCGCACGCTCCCGCCGGCGGCCGCGTAGCGGTCCAGGACGTGGCGCGTCTGCGCGAGCATCGGCTGTGCCGGGGTGCCCTCCCAGCCGGGAACCGCACCGATCGCGCCCAGGTGCGCCAGGTCGAACATCGAGGTGTCCGAGACGATGATGTCGTCCTCGCCGCGTATCCAGAGCACCGGCGGCTTGGGCTCGATCACGTGCAGGTCGTCGACGCGGAAGTGGGTCGGGGCCATGCAGTTGAGCACGCCCCGGGTGCCGGGCGCGATGCCGGGCCAGGCGGTGGACGGCGTGCTGTCGCCCGGGTAGTGGTCGTCGCCGAGGCGCGTGGCGAGCATGGCCTCGACGTACGCGTCCTCGTGCTCGGTGCGGAACGGCGGCTTGACGTAGCAGGACGTCAGGACGGAGCGCGGCGAGGCCGGGGAGCCGGCGCCGCGGTCGCCCTCGCCGAGCAGCCGGACGAAGTCCGGGTTGACCGTCCCGCCGCCCGATCCGGCCCCGTCCGGGAAGTTGAGGGTGCCGTCGACTCCGTGCGTACCGCCGAAGCCGTACGGGGAGACCGGGCTGACCAGGGTGAGGGAGCGCACGGCGGCCGGGTGGTCGCGCAGGTACTGCATGACCACGCCGCCGCCCATGGACCAGCCGACCAGGTGGGCCCGGTCGATGCCGAGGGCCGCGAGCAGCTCGGCGAGGTCGTCGGCGTAGTCCCGCAGGCCGCGCGTGGCGTCGACGGGCAGCGGGTCGGTGCCGCCGAAGCCGCGCAGGTCGACGGCGATCGGGCGGTAGGGGGCGGGCAGCGCGGCGAGGGTGGTGTGCCAGAACGCGGAGGAGGAGACGTTGCCGTGGACGAACACGACGGGCTCGCCGTCGGCCCTGGCCTCGGTGATCTGCTGGGTCAGTCTGCCGGTGGCGACACGGCGGGTGTGAAGCGTGGTCATGTTCTTTCCGGTCCTTCAGGAGAGCCAGGTGGCGACCTGGGCGGCGGCTGCGCTGTTCCAGCCCAGTTCGAGGTGGTTGGCGGTCGCGATGGTGGCCTTGCCGCCGACGGTGGGGATTCCGGTGGTGTCGAGCGCGCTGGAGATGAAGACGACGCCGTCGCTGGGTCCGCGGTTCTCGTTGAAGATGCCGACGATGTCGGCGGATCCGCCGGCGAGGAGGTAGGTGGTGACGGAGGCGGGCACTCCGGCGCTGTGCAGCGGGGCGATGAGCGATCCGGCGTCGATGGCGGCCTGGATGCCGCTGCCGGCGGTGTAGAAGCCCTGGCCGCCGTAGTAGGTCGTGTACCAGTCCTGGGCGGCGCCGTCGACTCCGTACACCCCGTCCCAGCGGGCGAGCATCTGGCGCTGACCGGGGTAGTTGTCCTGGCCGCCGGAGGGGGTCATGGAGAACTCGGGGTGGGCGGTGTACAGGCCGTAGCAGGTCATGTGGGAGTGCGGGGAGGGCGCGTTGATCTTGCCTCCGCACTCCGGCCAGATGGAGAAGTCGTGGGCCCAGCCGTGGGCGTACGGGTAGTCGTAGCCGCCGTTCGGGCCGCCGAGGGTGATCAGCCGTCGTACGTCTCCGGCGTACGCCCGTCCCCAGCTCGGCTTCAGGGACGACACGTACGCGCGGGTCGACATCTCGCCCTTGCTCCAGCCGACCAGATCGACCTTGTCGACGCCCAGCTTCGCCTTGACGAGGGCGATCGCGTCGCCGACGACCTGCGCCTGCATCAGGTTGTCGCCCTGCTTGTGCGCGAAGCCGACGGCGAAGACGCGGTGGCCGCGTCCGGAGAGGTACTGCATGAGCCCGGTGGACGGACAGGAGGCGGCGCCGCAGCCGTAGCCGCCCGATTCGCCGGGGTTGGCCCAGGCGCGGTCGGCGGTGTCGTTCGCGCCGTGCACGAGGAGGACGGGCGTGGTGCGGCTGCCGGTGTTCCAGCCGGGGGCCGAGTAGAGCAGGAACCGGCCCGAGGAGGGCCGGGAGACGCCGCCGAAGTACGTGACGCGCTTGCCGTCCTGGTCGCCGCGGCCGTCCGCCGGGTAGCCCTCGGTGCGGAACCCGGTGGTCGTGTCGAGATAGCGCTCGACGCGCTCCCAGCCGTTGGTGACGGTCCCGGCTCCGTAGCTCGCCTCCAGGGTGAGGTACGAGGGGGCCGTCGCCGTCCCGCTCGCGGCGGCGGGCGACACCACCACGGCCGCCGCGACGACCCCCACCACCGCCATGACCCGGGCGGCGCGCAGCCGCCACCGCCGCCCCGGGCTCCGTCTGTCGCTCACGTTCGGCCTCCCCCGCTCGTGCGCCTTCGGCGCGTCCACCCGATGCCCGTCCCGGCACTGGATCCGCACACGGTAGGCGGACGCGCCCACCCGGGGCATAGGGGCGGGCCACACAAAGGAAGCCGTGCGCATGGTGCAGGGGGATGCATAAGCCGGGGCGAGCGGACTCGATGGCACCCTCGTCACCCGGCCCCGGTCCCGCCTGCGCCGCCCCCCTGCTTCGCACGCTGCTCGTCTCGTCACGGCGAACGCCGGGGCCACTGCCTGCGAGTGATCTCTACCGCAGGCGGCCCACGGCCCGCCCACGCACCCGGAACGGCGTCACCGGACCGGGATCGGCTGGATGCGGGTACCGCCCGAGGTCCTGGCTCGCCGGTTCTTCAGATGGGCGATCCCGTGCTCGGCCCTGGAAGCCGGCATCGGCAAGGACCTCGACCACGGTCTGCCGGGCCCCGGGCGCCTCGGTCGCCTCGCGGCTCATCACAAGGACGAGCAGGAGGCGCAGGAACTCCTCGCTCCCCGTCGCCGACCCGGTGGTCGCGGGTGCGGTCAGCCCGGTTGGACCGGTCCGATGGTCAGCGAGTGCACGGTCGGGCCCGCGCAGTGCTCGGTCTTCCACGGGACGAAGAGCGCTGCCGTCTGATCGGGCGGGTAGATCCGCAGGCCCTCGGCGGGAGAGAGCTTGCACCGCGCCGGGTCGTAGCCGCTGATGCCGTTGGCATCGCGCAGTTGGGCTTTGGCCCGTCCGCCGGGTGGAAGGGTGACGGTGGTGATCGTCCCCGGTTGGCGCACGGCGGCGTTGCCGGACTGCACGCCGTTCTGGGCCACGTAGGAGACGCCCGGGTAACCGGTCATCGTGCACGTGGCGGTGGATCTGTTGGTGAACACCAGGGTCGCGTAGATCGAACCCGCGGCGGGTTCGGGCCTGGTCAGGGCTGCCGAGAGCCGGCCGGTCGTGCACTCCCGGGACGGGCGGCCCGGCCCGGTCGACCGGGTGCTCCCGGTCGGCGACGGCGTGGCCGACGGGGAGCCGGCACCGCTGGAGGGTGCGGGCGTGGCCGACGGGGAACCGGCGGTGCCCGAAGGCGCGGGCGTGGCCGACGGGGAACCGGCGGTGCCGGAAGGTGCGGGCGTGGCCGACGGAGAGCCCGCGGTGCCGGAGGGCGCGGTCGCCGACGTGGACGGGGTCGGTGCCGGAGAGGGAGAGGACGAACAGGCCGTCATCGCCGACGATGCGATGGCAAGGACGGCGACCGGAAGCGCAGCCCTGCGCTTCCACGACCTCGGCCGCGGCGACTCCGGGGCGGCCGCGCTCCACCCCCTGCGGGCCGTCCACGACGGCTTCCCGCATCGTCCCCGCCCACGCGGGTCCGCTTCGCTCTTCCTGCCGGGCAGGCTTGAACTGGGCACGACCATGTCTCCACCGTACGCCCGCCCTCGTACTCAGCACCACGGTCCGGTCTCACCCGGGCGGCGTGCGCGTACGCGTCCGCACAGTCCGGCCGGAGTTGCCACCGGCCCGGAGCGGCCGTCCGACACACCACTCCTGGAACGTACGTGCGTCAACCCAAGCACCTTGGATTCATCCCTTCCTCCCCTGTACGAGAACCGGCGCGGCTCCACCCCGGAGCCGCTGACGTCCACGTCCGACGAGGCCGTGACCGTAGTCAGGCCGGCCGCCGACCTGGGCGTGACCAAGGCGGCCGACCCCACCACCGTGACCGTCGGACAGACCGTCACCCACCGTCTGACCGTCCACAACGCCGGTCCCAGTCCCGCGACCGGTGTCACGGCCACCGTCACCGCCGTCGAAAAGGACCCCGGCCCGGCCGACAGCACCGACTCCGCCACCGTCTGCGTCGAACCCGCACCGGCCTGCCGCGCCCCGTGCGTACCCCGTAGCCGACCCGACGCGGAAGGAGCGGGGCCGGGTCCCCATCAGGTGCCGGAGCCGTTGGAGTCGGCTCCGGCCGCCGGAGCAACCGTGAGCACACCGACGGCCGCCGCTCGAACTAGTCTTCGCACCATGGCTTTGCGACCTGATGAGTTCTACGACCACGCGCTCGCGGCTTCGGACGCCGAGCGCCGGCTTCCGCTGGCGCGGATGACCGGCTGGGACATCAGCCCGTTCGAGGAGGACGGACTGCGGGTCTCGCCCTTGCGGCCTCCCGTCCTGCCCGAGCCGGCGCGGCACGGCGAGGATCCGTCCGATTGCGATTCCTGCCGCCGGCGCGGTGAGGGGATCTGGTTCAACGACAACTGGCGGCTGACGCGGATCACGGGCGTCGGGGTGCCGCTGGTGCTCATGCTGCATCCGCTCGACCACCATGACATGGCCGACCTGCCCGACGAGCTGGCGGCCGAGCTGGGCGTACTGACCACGCACATCGTCCGTCACGTGCAGGCTCTGGAGCACATCTCGCGCGCTCACGTGTACCGGATCGGGGACGGCGGGGCGCACCTGCACATCTGGTTCTTCGCCCGACCGGCGGGGCAGGCCCAGCTGTACGGTTCGTGGTTGCCGGTGTGGGACGACCTGTTGCCGGAGTATCCGGCGGACGTCGCGGAGGCGGACGCGGCGCTCGTCGCGGACGCGCTGGTCGCCTCCGCGGGAGGGCGCCGTCGGGCCGACGCGGAGGCGTCCGGCGGCTGATCCCCGCGGCCGGCCTCCTCCCGCATGGTGTTTTCCTTCCGCCCCGTTGATCATGGGCCGACAGGCATCGGCCGGCGCACCGGCCCTGCGCGAGGGGGGAACGCACATGGTGGGCACGCCGGGCCGTGACCGGGAACCGGCTCCGCTGGTGGGACGCCGGCACGCTCTTCAAATCGTGTCGGCGGCCGTCGGCGCGGCCGCGGCGGGAGCGGGCCAGTGTCTCGTGGTGTCCGGTGAGGCGGGCATAGGTACGTCGCGCCTGCTCGCCGAAGCGGCGCGGGAGGCCGCCGCGCGGGGCGTGGCCGTCGCCGAGGGGAGGGCCACCGAACTCGACCGGCTCTCCCCTCTGATCACCCTGGTGACCGCCCTCGGCAGCGGCACCGCGCCGGTGCTCGACGAGCCCGACCGGGCCGAGCTCGCGGCGCGGTCGGCCGTCCCGTACCGGCAGACGGCCCTGCTGAGCGAGCGGATCGCCGCTTACGCCCGTTCCCGGCCGCTGCTGATCGTCCTGGACGACGTGCAATGGGCCGATGAGGTCACGGCCCTGATGGTCCGTTCCCTGGTCCCCGCGCTCTCCGACGCCCGGGTGCTGTGGCTGCTCGGGGGGCGGCCCCTGCCAGAAGCGTCCGTGATGCGCGCCGCGGTCGAGGGACTGGTGGAGGACGGCGCCCGGTCCCTGGCTGTCGGTCCGCTGTCCGACGAGGCCGTGGAGGAGCTGGCGACGCACACGCTCGGTGCCCGCCCCGGCAAGGGGCTGCGGGACTGGGTGGCGGGCGCGGCCGGGAACCCGTTCCTCCTGCAGGAGCTGCTGTGGGCGCTGCGCGAGCAGGGGCGGGTGCTGGTCGAGGACGGCGTCGCCCGCGTCACGCCCGGTGCGCTGCCCGACGGATTCCGGGCCCGGGTGGCCCGCCGGTGGCGGCACCTGTCCCCCGCCGCCAGGCAGTTGACCGAGGCGGGGGCCGTCCTGGGCCGGCCGTTCACGGTGCACGAGGCCGCGGGGGTGATGGGCGTGCCGGTACGGGAGATGACCGCGGCCACCGAGGAGGCCGTCGCGCAGGGGCAGCTCGTCGCGGAGGGCCCGCTGCTCAGGTTCCGGCACGACCTGTTCCGGCAGGCCGTGTACGACAACCTCACGACGCCCGTGAAGCACGCGCTGCACCGCGAGGCGGGTTCGGTGCTGGCCGCCGAGGGCAGACCGGCGGCCGAGTCGGCGACGCACGTCGCCTTCGGGGCCCGGCGGGGGGACGCGCAGGCGCTGCGGGTCCTGCGGGACGCGGCCGACGGCATCGTGGGCGCCGCGCCGGGGACCGCCGCCGATCTGCTGATCCGGCTGGTCGAGCTCGGCGACCCCGGTGACCCGGACCGTCCCGACCACGTCTGCAAGGCGCTGGCCGCCCTGTCGTTCAGCGGGCGCATGGACGAGGCGATGGAACTGGGCGAGGCCGAGCTCGCGGCGGCGCCGGATCCGACCGCCCTGGCCACGGTACGGCACGGTGTCGCGGCGGCCCTGAAGTTCGCCGGCCGGACTCCCGAGGTCCTCACGCTGGTGGACCTCGCCCTGGCCGACGAGGGTGTCCCCCCGGTCAATCAGGCGCAGTTGTGGTCGTTGCGCGCCCACACCCTCGTCGACGGCGGCCTCGCGGCGGGCGAGGACCCGGGCTGCGCGGCCGCCGACGCGGCCGGGGACGAAGCGGTCCGGCTGGGCGAAGCCGCAGGGGTGCCGGCCGCCGTGACGTCGGGGTACACCGCCCGCTCGCGGGCCGCTCTCGCGGCCGGGCGGGTCGAGGAGGCCGTGGTCCTCGCCGAGCGGGCGACCGCCGTCGCCGAGCACAGCGGCGGTGAGGCGCGCTGGCACGCGCCCCGGAGATGGCTCGGCGAGGCCCTCGCCGTCTCCGAGCGTTTCGCCGAGGCCGAGGCCGCGTTCGACCTGGGCCAGCGGGAGGCCGAACAGCTCGGCGTGCCCTGGGCCGTACCCCGGCTTCGTGGTCACCGCTCGCGGCTGTGGCTGGCCGCGGGACGGCTCGCACAGGCCACCGCCGAGGCCGAGGCGACGCTGAACAGCGCCCTCGCCCTGGGCACTCCTCCCACGGCCCAGGCGACCCGCGCGCTGCTGGCGCGCCTGGCGATCTGGCGCGACGACCTCGCCTCAGCCCGAGCCCTGCTCACCACCGCGCGGAAGTTCGCGGAGGGCGGGGTGCGGGTCGCCGTCGACGAACTGCTGCTTGCGGACGTGCTGTTGCGCGACGCGCAGGCCGCCGGCGATCAGGAGGCCGCCGACCCCGGCGACGGGCTGTGGGCGATCCTGCCCCACTGGATCCGCCCCCTGTGCTACGAGCCCGGGCTCGGGCCGGAGCTGGTGCGGATCGCGTTGCGGGCGGGGCTGCCCGAGCAGGCCGAGCGCGCGGCGGAGGCGTCCCGGCTGCTCGCCGTCCGCAGCCCGCGGCTGGCGTCGGCCCAGGCCGCCGCCGTGCACGTCGACGCACTGTTGTCGGGCGGCCCCGGCGGGCTGCGGCGGGCGGTGGGACTGTGGCGTTCGGCCCCGCGCCCCCTGGCCCTGGCCGCGGCCCTGGAAGACGCGGCGAAGGTCACCGCGGACCGTGACGAGGCCCTGGCACTGTGGGAAGAGGCCTTCACCCTCTACGGCACCGCGGGCGCCCGGCGCGGCGCGGCGCGGGCACGACAGGAACTGCGCGTCCTGGGCGTACGCCGCAGGATGCCGCGGTCGGCGGACCGGCAGGCGGAAGGCTGGGGCGCGATCACACCGTCGGAGATGCGGGTGGTACGGCTCGTGGCCGACGGACTCACCAACCGCCAGGTCGCCAACCGGCTGTTCCTGTCCCGCCACACCGTGGACGCCCACCTGCGCAACGTCTTCGCCAAACTGGGCGTCTCGAGCCGGGTCGAGCTCGCGCGCCTGACGGCCGTGCACCTGGCCGAGACGGGCGCGCCGGGCACGCCGGGCGCGGACGTCACCGAGGGGACTTCCGTCGGCGGGTCCTGACCGGGCCGGCGGATCACGCCGTGGCCGGGCCGCCGGGGCCCGGCCGACCCCAGGCCCGATGTCTCGTCCATCCCGCCGCTGAACGACCCCCCTCACCGATGAGGTCCGTCCGGCGGTCACCCGGTCCGCCGAACGCGGTCTCACCAGGACCCCCGCGGGCGGCCTTAGGGATCACGTGACCCCGCCGTCGCGATCACGTGATCACGTCGTCACCGTGCGGGTCGCCTCATCGGAAGCTCTTTCCTGTCGCCGCACCAACCAATCCTCCCGGCACGGAAAGAGACACCGATGACCTCGCACGCGTACAAGACCCTGCTCAGCCCGCACGAGAGCGTGCTGGTCCTGATCGACCACCAGCCTCGGATGATGGCCGGCGGCACCCCCGGTGAACGCGAGGCGCTGTGCAACAACGTGGCAGGGCTGGCCAGGACGGCGAACGCCTTCGGCGTCCCGACCGTTCTCACCGGCATCGCCCCGGAGGAGTTCGGAGGGACGCTCCTCACCGAGCTCACCGACGTCTTCCCGCACCGACGGATCATCTGCCGCACCCTCATCAACGCCTGGGCCGACAAGCGGGTGCGGGACGCGGTGCTGGCCACCGGCCGCCGGCAGATCATCATCGCCGGCCTGTGGTCCGAGGTCGGCGTCGTCCTGCCCGCGCTGTCCGCGCTGGAGGAGGGGCGTGAGGTGTACGTCGTCGCCGACGCCTCCGGCGGCACCAGCGCACAGGCCCACCAGCTGGGCCTCCAGCGCATCACGCAGGCCGGTGGCGTCCCGCTCACCTGGCTCCAGCTGCTCGGCGAGTTCCAGCGCGACTGGGCCGGTGCGGAGACGCACGCCGCCGTCGAGGCGATCCTGCACGCCCACGCGGGCACGTGGGGCCGCAGCGTCCGCATCGGCCACGACGGCACCGTCCGCGGCACGGGGCAGGCGGCGTCGTGACCGGGCCACTCACGGCCGAGAGGTGTCGTGCCGGTCGGGCGGAGCTGTCACGACGCGGTCCCCGGCGGCCTTCGAGCCCCTCCGCCGCCCCGGCACCCGTACGACCGCCGTGCACCGGCCGGTTTCGACCACCAGAACCGAGACACCCATGAGGAGACCACTGATGAAGCCACGACTCGCCGGCGTGGACATGCCCCCGGAGGACGTGGACGCCATCGTGGCGTTGGTCGCCGAGGTCGAGCACGCCCAGCAGAACGCGCTGCCGGAGGCGTTCGTCGAGCTGTTCCGGCCCGATGCCCTGTGGTCGCTCCCGTACGGGACGCCCGTGACCGGCCTCGAGGAGATCGGCGCGTTCTGCCGCCGGGTGCTGCCCGCCACGGCCGATCAGCCGCTGACCTCCACGTACGAGACCGAGTACATCCACTTCCTGCGCCCCGATGTGGCCGCCGTCAAGATCAGGCAGCGGCCGGTGACCCGCGACGGGGAACTTCTCGACGACCTGCTCCGCCGACCCGACACCCCGGGCACGAGGAGCGGATGCCGGGGCTCCAGCGCGAACGTGCGCCGCTGGGCCTCCCTCGTGGCCACGCTCCCCCCTGCCGCGCCCGACACCTCCCTGTACGTCCTGACGAAGTCCGCCGGGCGCTGGCGCATCTCCGTCGCCCAGGACACCACCGCCATCGAGCCCGACGGCCTCGCCGCCGCCTGAACCTCCCCTTCCCGTCCGGCTCTTCCGGCCGGACCCCTACCCGCCTGGAGTACCCCATGAGTGTCACCACCTCCCTCCCTCCCCTGTCGAAGGGCGGGGACCGTGTCCCTCTCAGGAGCCGGCTCGCCGTCGTGGCCATGGCCGTCGGCACCTTCGCCCTCGTCACCGTCGAGTCCCTGCCCGTCGGACTCCTCGCCCCGATCGGCAAGGACCTCGACGTCTCACAGGGGACGGCAGGGCTGATGGTGACCGTCCCCGGCCTTGTCGCCTCCGTCACCGCACCGTTGCTTCCCGTCGCGATACGACGCGCCGACCGCCGGGCCGTCCTGCTCGGCCTGATCGTCCTGATGGTGGCGGCGAACGCGCTCTCGGCCCTGGCACCCGACTTCGCGGTCCTGCTGGCATCGCGGTTCCTGATCGGCATCAGCATCGGCGGGTTCTGGGCGCTGGCGGCGGGACTCGCCGTCCGCCTGGTTCCGGAGCGTCATGTTCCCCGTGCCGTGTCGATCGTCTTCGGCGGGGCGACCGCCGCCAACGTCCTGGGCGTCCCGGCCGGAACGCTGATCGGCGCGCTCGCGCACTGGCGCGTCGCCTTCGCCGCCGTGGGCGCACTCGGCGTCCTCGTCCTCGCCGCGCTGCTCCGGCTCCTGCCGTCCCTGCCCCCGGAGCGGCCGGTGCGGCTGCGCACGCTGCCGGAACAGTTCCGCGACCCCGTCGTGCGCGCCGGCATCGTCGCCACCTTCCTCCTGGTGAGCGGGCACTACGCCGCCTTCACCTACGTCAGCCCGATCCTCAGGGACATCTCCGGGTTCGACGCGGGCATGACCGGCCCGCTCCTGCTCGGCTTCGGCGTGGCCGGCATCGTCGGCAACTTCCTCGCCGGCGCGGCGGCGCAGCGAAACGTCCGGGCCACCGTCATCACCATCGCCGCCGTACTCGCCCTGGTCCTGGCGGTGTTCCCTCTCGCGGGCCGCACCCCGGTCGGCGGCGCGATCCTGCTGACCCTGTGGGGACTGGCCTTCGGCGGAGTCCCCGTCGGCGTGCAGACCTGGATCCTCACGTCGGCTCCGACATCGGCCGAGGCCGCAACGGCGCTGAACACCGCGATGTTCAACCTGGCCATCGCCCTCGGGGCGCTGGCCGGCGGAGTCGTGGCCGACCACCTGGCCCTCAGCGGTGTCCTCGCCCTCGGGGCCGCCCTCACCTCGGTCACCTCTCTGGCCGTCAGGAGCGCGCGCCGGGCGTGACCACCGTCGGCCACCGTCGGCCACCGTCGGCCACCGACGCAACACCCCGTCCCCTTTCCTGGTCATGCCCGTTCCCCTTCCCCGGTCACGAAAGACCCTCCATGTCACACAAGTTCACCGTCGACGCCCCCGATACGCGTCTTCGTGGCGTCGACACCCCCGGCGCGGGGCCGCCGCTGCTGTTCCTCAACGGAGGCTTCGCCACCCGGCACAGCTGGCGGCACGTCCTCGCCCGTCTCGGCGGGACCCACCGGACCGTCACCTTCGACGCCCGGGCACGCGGACGCTCAGGTACATCCGCGGACTGTTCCCTGCGGGCGCAGATCGACGACGTCGACCGCGTGATCGAAGCGACGGGGCTCGACCGGCCGATCCTGGTCGGCTGGTCCCACGGAGCGACCCTCGCCGTGTGCTGCGCCGTCGAATACCCCCACCTGATCGCAGGGCTCGTACTCGTCGACGGCGCCTACCCCCTCGCCCTGCTGGACGAGGCAGGAAGCCGGCGCGTACGTGCGCGGTTCCGCCGTCCCGGACCGCTCGCACGTGTCCTGGCCCTCCTCGGACGCTCGACCCGGATGACCCCGCTGCAGGCCGCCGACGTCGTCATCGGAACGGACGAGGTCAACGGCCTGCTGGAGGCCGACCTCGCGGCCCTGCCGTGTCCGACGACGTTCGTCGTCGGACACGGTGAACTCCCCGGTGCCACCGGCCGGCAGGACCACGCCATCCGCGCCGCCGTCGCGAAGGCCGCCGCCCGCAACGACCACGTGACCGTCTTCGGCACCACGAACAATGAACACACGCGAGTCCTGACCCGCGACGCCCGGCTCGTCGCGGCCGCGATCGAGGACGTCACGAGACGATCGGGCCGCTGACGACACCCGGGTCCGCTGCTCGTACGATCCGTCCGCCGGACAGAACCTCTGGAGGACGTATGGCTGACACCAGTAACACCCGATCTGCCGCCGGGGAGGCGCCCGGGGCGTCACGGAGCGGGTTGCAGCGCCTGATGCGGTACATCCCCTTGATCGCGCCCCTCCTTCTGTGGTCCGTGCCCTGCTGGATCCTCCTGTACGCGGGACAGCACTGGCCTCTGCCCGTCGCGGTGGGCGGCACCGCGCTGTTCGCCCTCGGCCTTGTCGCCATGCCGCTCGCGATGGTGCGCGGCCACGGGCGGCGTCAGCAGGACTGGGCCGCGATCGTGGGCGACACGTTGCTGGGCGGCGCTTGGGTGCTGTTCACCTGGTCGGTGCTGTTCGGCGTTCTGTTGCGGCTCGCGCTGACCGCGGCCGGTGTCGGTGACGGCCACGACCGCGCGCGTATCGTCACCTGGGCGGTCCTCGGCCTGACCGCCGTACTGCTCGGATGGGGGTACTTCGAGGCCCGGCGCGTGCCGCGCGTGCGCCGGCTCGAGGTGCGGCTCCCGCGTCTGGGGTCGGGGCTGGACGGCACCCGAGTCGTCCTGATCACCGACACCCACTACGGTCCGCTCGACCGCGCCCGCTGGTCGGCCCGGGTCTGCGAGACGGTGAACGCTCTGGAGGCGGACCTGGTGTGCCACACCGGCGACATCGCGGACGGCACGGCCGAACGCCGCCGTGCCCAGGCCGCTCCTCTGGGCACCGTGCGGGCGACGCGGGCCCGTGTCTACGTCACCGGCAACCACGAGTACTACAGCGAGGCCCAGGGCTGGGTCGACCTGATGGACGAGCTGGGCTGGGAGCCGCTGCGCAACCGCCACCTCCTGCTCGAGCGTGGGGGTGACACCCTCGTGGTCGCGGGCGTGGACGACGTCACCGCCGAGTCCTCCGGACTGGCGGGGCACCGCGCCCACCTCGCCGGAGCCCTCCAGGGCGCCGATCCCGACCTGCCCGTCCTCCTCCTCGCGCACCAGCCCAAGTTCATCGACCGGGCTGCGGCCCACGGCATCGACCTCCAGCTCTCCGGCCACACCCACGGCGGCCAGATCTGGCCCTTCCACCACTTGGTCCGCCTCGACCAGCCCTCCGTCGCCGGCCTCAGCCACCACGGCGCTCGCACCCTGCTCTACACCAGCCGCGGCACAGGCTTCTGGGGCCCGCCCTTCCGCGTCTTCGCCCCCAGCGAGATCACGCTGCTCGTGCTCCGCTCCCCGCAGCAGCCCACCTCGCCCTGAGAGGTCGTCTCATCTGGTGCCGGAGAGAGCCCTTGATACGAGTAGGGCGAGCTGACGCAGGCGCTCGTAGTACTGGGTTCCTGTGAGTTCGGTGATCTGAGGGACGACTCGGTCCAGGTCCTCGATGCAGCTCTGCAGGATGCGGGTGCGCTTCGGGTCGAGAACGCCGCCGTTGTCAGCCCGCTGTACGGTCCAGACGGAGTCGCCCATGTGTTCGGACCCCAGAAGGGCGCCCTCCCCTCGACTGTCGAGCTCCTCGACGAGTGGCTGCGACGACTCGCTCCCCTGCCGGGGGTCGGCTCGGCCCCCGGTGGCGGTGCGGCCGGCGACGTCGGCGCCGCGCTGCTCGCCCTCGGCGCCGAGATGACGCCCGGCGCCCCTCTGATCCGCGAACTGACGCACTTCGACAGCCGGCCGGGCACGGCCGACCTCTGCCTCACCGCGGAGGGCAAGGTGGACGCCGGCACCGACGCGGGCAAGACCATCAGCGCCGTCGTGGACGCCTGCGCGAAAGCCGCCGTCCCCTGTGTCGTACTCGGTGGAACCCTCACCCCGGACGCGGACCGCCTGTATGGGCGGGGCGCCACCGCCGTCCTGCCCATCGGTAAGGGAAGAAACCGCGGCGCCGTTCCTCTGCGGTTGCCGGCCCATGCGGGTCCCGTCGCTGAGCTACCTCCGATCGCGGCGGAGTAGCCACACCGCTGTCGTCGCCAGGACGAGGACCGTCGTGGCGACGGCCAGCCCGGTGTAGAGCCACGCGACGCCGAGCCCCGGGGCGTTCGCGACGCGCACCCCACTGAAGCTGCCGACGGCCTCGCCGATACCGGTGGCGAGGGCGGCGAAGGAGAAATAGGCGGCGTGGCGCTCCGGGGGGCCGGCCGAGCCGACCAGTACGTCCAGGGCGGGCATCAGCAGCATCTCCGCGAAGGTGACCAGGACGACTCCGGTGAACAGCCACCCGACGCTCCGGCCGGTGCCCAGGCAGGCGAAGGCCGCGGCGAAGCATCCGAAGCCGAGGAGGCAGAGCGCCCTCGGCGTCACCCGCAGGCGGCCGGCCAGGAGGGTCACAGGCAGTTGCAGGGCGATGATCAGAAGTCCGTTGACAAGGAAGACGGTTCCCAGGGAACGTCCACCGCCGAGGACTTCCTTCGCGTAGAGCGGGAGTGTGGCGAAGAGCTGGGTGTAGAGAACGAATCCGAGGGCGGTCAGCGCGAGCGGGATGCGTAGGTCTCGGTCCTGTGCGAGGACACTCCACTGCGCGCGCAGGGTGCCGGCCGCCGTGGGCCCGCGGTTCCCCGGTGGGCGGGCGACCAGGACGAGACACAGTGCCATCGCGTTCACGAGGGCCGCGGAGGCGCAGAAGGCGGCCATGCCGAAACGCTGTTGGACGGCCACTCCGGCCAGTGGCCCCAAGGCCATGCCCAGGTTGACGGCCACCGCCTGGGAGGCGAAGCCCCTGGCGCGTCCCTCGGCGGGCGCGGCGGCAGCGATGAGCTTGAGTGCCATGGCGTTCATGCCGAACCCGAGCCCGATCACGGGGAGCGCGAGGGCCAGGGCCAGCGGGTGTCCGTCCGTCGCGGCGAGACCTCCGAACGCGACCGTGCCGAGTCCCAGCGCGACGGATATCGCGGTGCCCGGGCGGAGCCTGCCCAGGGCGGGTCCCGCGACGATGCGCATGAGTCGAAGGCTGACGACTCCCTCCGTGACCAGGGCCGCCACCGTCCCGGCGGAGTGACGGCCCTGGGTGAGGTGGAGCGGCAGCACGGTGAGCAGTGCCCAGACGGCGCAACAGGCCAGTGTCCACTGGGCGAGTACGGCGGCCCCGGCCGCCCTGCCCGCCCCGCGGGGCCGTGCGAGGACGTCAGTTCCCATGGCCGGCCGTCGCGGGTTCGGCCGGCTGGGTGAAGCCGGGGTCCGCTGCCCGTGCCGCCTGTTCCAGCACCTCGCGGACGGCGGTGTGGCTGCCGCGCCGGGCGATGACCGAGCCGAGGACACAGCTCATGTAGTCCTGGGGCGGGAGCGCCACCCGGGTGCCGACGGCCTGGTCAAGGGCCACGTGCTCCACCCCGGGGAGTTCGAGCACGGCGTTGAGTCCGTTGAACCCCGCGAAGGTACCGGCACGCGGGCTGATGAGCTGACGGGATCCGGCGGAGAAGGCGGTGCGCGGGGTGAGATCCGGGGCGTTGCCCGTGGCTACGGCGATCGTGGCGGCGTAGAAGTCGATTCCGGTGGCGAGCGGGATCAGGTGCGAGGTGATGTAGCCGCCGCCGATCCGCCCGGCGACCTCAAGGAGCCGGGCCGTGCCGTCGGGCAGCAGACGGCATTCCAGGTGGAAGACGCAGTCGCGCATTCCGGTCGCCCGCACCGTCTCTGTGGTCAACTCCTCGAGGGCACGCTGCCGGGCGGGCTCCAGGCCGGTGGGATGGACCTGCAGATACTCGATGGAGTACTCGGGGGCGACCCACTTGTCGGTGATGCCGACGATCCAGACCTCGTCGCCGACCACGAGACCTTCGATGCTGTGCTCCGTTCCGCCGAGCAGTTCCTCGTAGATCAGTTCACCGGGCCTGGCGCGGAAGATCGGGTCGCGCTCCGGGCGGGTGAAGGCCCGCAGCAGCTCGTACTCGCCGGCGAGGTCGCGCGCGCTGTCGATGCGGTGGATGCCCCGGCTTCCGGACGCGCTGGTGGGCTTGAGGATGGCCGGGTACCCCACTCTGTCCGCGGCGGAGCGCAGGGAGCTCTCGTCGTGGACCCGGGCGTACGCGGGCATGAGGTCCGGCCTCCCCGCCGCCCCGAGGGCCTCGCGGGTCAGGAACTTGTTGCGTACGGTCCGGGCGGCCGCGGGCGGGAGGCCGGGCAGGCCGAGCTCCGTCGTCAGGGCCGAGACGAACTCGACGTCGCGGTCCCCCCAGGTGACCACTCCGTGGACGGCATGGCGGCGGGCGAGCGCGAGCGCCGCCTCGCGTGCGGCCGTGGTGTCGAAGGTGTCCACGACGTGTGTCTCGGCGACGAGTTCGGACGCGAAGGGCGGCTCGCGGTCGGCGAGTACCACGACGTCGTAGCCGAGCCGGTGGGCGGCGAGCGCGGTGGCGTTGACCTCCAGCGGGGATCGGCGGGTGTTCACGAACAGCACGGATGGCATGAGCGCTCCGGAAGACTCTGGGTCTGGGTGAGGGAAGGGCGACAGTGAGGTGGTGGAGGGGAGGGCGGCCGTCAGTGGCACCGCTGGGTGAGCGCCCGTACCTCGGCTGCGCTCACCGGCGCGAAGCGGGGCAGGCTCCCGGGGGTGGGCGAGGCCAGGGGCACGGTTCCGGAGGAGAGCACGCGGGCTGCCGTGGTGAGGGCCGGCGTACCGGGGATCTCCAGCCGGTTCCAGACCAGGTCGGCCCAGCGCGGCATGAGCGGTGCGGCGAGTGCGGCCAGCGCGGCGAGGAGGCCGGGGGCGTCGGCGGTGTCGATCGCGCCGGCCGCGAAGGCCAGCCAGTCGTCCACGGCCTCGGCGGCTGCGGCGAGGTCGCCGGTGGCGAAGGCCCTGCGGTGTCTCGCGGCGGCCTCCTCGAACCGGCCGAGGACGTGCACCGGCTCCGGGCAGGGTGGCGGTCCGTACATGTTCTCGCAGGCGTCGAGCAGCAGGGAGAGCCGTCCCGCCAGCGTCACCGTGACATCCGCCGCGAACGCGTCCGGGGAGAAGTCGGTGGGCTTCTCCCCGGGGCTGAGCCGGGCGAGGTGGAAGCGGAGCGCGTCGGGGTCCAGGCCGGCCGCGACGTAGTCCAGCACCCGGATGACGTGGTTCCGGCTGGTGGAGAACTTCTCTCCGTCGAGCGTCATGAACTGGTTGAAGCGGTACTCGTCCGGGGCGGAAGGTATCCCGGCGGCCTCCTGGACGGCGAGCTGCATCAGCAGCGGGAGCGCCCCGTCCATCCCGAAGCACAGGGTGAAGCGCGGCCGGGCCGTCCCGTCGGGCAACAGCGGATTGCCCGGTAGGCCGTGCAGTCGTGCGTGCTGCCGGCCGGCCAGGAGGAACATCGCGGTGGTTCCGAGGCCGTAGGTCGAATGGACCTGCCGAGGTGCCGGGGGAAGTTCGGTCGTCCAGGGGATGCCCCAGCCGAGCGGGTGGGTCAACCGCCAGACGTGCCCGTTGAGTTCCAGGTAGCGGCGGATGAGGTCGACGTAGTCCTCGGGCACTCGGCGTTCCCGCGCCATGTCCAGGAGCACCGGCGCGTCCAACCGGAGGAACGCCGAGGCGGTCTCGGTCACAGCGACACCGCCGCGCGGGTGCCGGGGGCGCGGGTCGCGCAGATGCGCGGGCTGGAACCACATGCCGCAGGCCTCGCAGGTGTACCCGGCGACCTCTTCACCGCAGTCGGGGCAGCGCCCGGCGAGCCAACAGGCGACGAGCTCCTCTCCGGTGTCGGCGTCCGTGAGGAGGCGTTCCCGGCGTATCTCGACCCGTCCCCGTTCGACCAGCCTCTCGGCGAGCCCGTGATGCCAGTCGCGGTGGTCCGACGCCACCTCCTCCTCGTGGACGTCGAGGAACACGTCGGGTCGGCACGAGGTCGCGGTCAGCGCCGCCTCGATCCTGCTGTGGTGGTCGCGAGCGGTGTCCTCGGGGCTTCGGGCCTCACGGCGGGCGGCGTCGAGCACGTACGACTCCCAGCCGTCGGTGGCGGAGAAGGTGGTGACGCGGTGTCCCTCGGCGCGCAGGTGGCGGGCGAGTGCGTCGGCCGCCAGGAAGGGGCCGCCGAGGTGCCCGAGATGGAGTTCGCCGTTGGGGGTGGGCAGGGCGGCCAGAATCAGATGATCGGTCATGCGAAATCCGTGCATCCATTCGAGAGGGGGAAGAGGGGTTGGCGAAGGAGGAGCGGTGGCACGCCCGGGGGTCAGCGGGAGAGGATTTCGAGCGCCTGGTCCGCCATGCCCCAGCAGAAGCGGGCGCCGCCGCCGGACGCGGCCGTCGCGCGCACGACGCCCGGGGCCGGTCGGTCGATGAGCGGTGTGCGGTCGGGTGTGTAGCCGTCGATCCCCAGCCGGCCCGCCCGCGCACTCGCCCCCAGCCCCGGCAGGCGACGACGCAGTACGCGAAGCCCCTCGTCGAGCGTGTGGTCGTCGAAGGCGGCCCCGCCGTCGTCGGGTGCGAGGTCCCACCGGTCGCTCCGGAAGCTCGCCCAGGCGCCGCCCGGGAGGCCCGCGCCGGCACCCGCGGGCAGCAGGAAGAGGTCGTCGTCGGGAAAGCAGACCATCGGCGCGTGGGGCGGGAGGTCCCGATCGACATGGAGCGCCGCCATCCGCTTGGTTCGCCAGGCCTGCCGTCCCCGCCCGTCGGCTCCGGGCCCGTGCACGACGTCCGGGCCTGCGGAGGCATGGCCGGGGGTCACCTCCGGGCCCGGCCACGGGCCGGTGGCCAGTGCCGTGCTGTTCGCTGTGATCACCGTCCCGTCGGTCAGCGTCAGGCGCTGTCCGCCTGCGGGGTGGGCCTCGACCCGGACCACCCGCGCGTCGCTCAGCACGCTCCCGCCCGTGCCGGCCACCGCGTCCTTCAGGGAGGCGGTCGCCGCCGGGGTGTCCATCACCGCCATTCCGCCGCGTACGGTCGCCAGCCCGTCTCCCGGCCTGAGGGCCGGTTCGCCGCAGGCGTCGCGGGCCGTCTCCACCAGTGCGGGGGACGCGGGCTCCATGGCCGCTCCCACCGTGGAGCGGGCCAGCCCCTCCAGGGTGTCGGCGGCCGCGACCACCAGAACCGGCACCTGACGCAGATGCGGGCGGATCAGCCGGAGGACGGCGGGGTCGTGACGGCGGGCCGCACCACGCTCCAGCAGCGCCCTCTGCCCGGGCGTGGCCGCCCAAGGCGCCAGGACGCCCAGCGACCACCGGGTGGCCGTGTCCCGCACGCCCTGGTCGAGAATCACGACGCGCCCGCCGGGACGGTCGGTGAGCGCCCCGAAGGCGATGGCGGCGCCCACGATCCCGCCGCCGACCACCGCCAGATCCGCGTCCGTGGCACGGCCGCGTCCGGTCCGGTCAGCCGGCATCGCGACCGCCGTGGAGTACGGCCACGATCTCCGTGCGCCGCATGCGCCCCGCCCGGTGCTCGTCGCGCAGCACCTCCACCTCGGCCAGGTACCGCTCGCCGGCCTCCTCCCCCATCTGCGTCCGCAGCTCCGGCAGTCGGCGGGCGAGCGCGCCGTGCAGGCGTTCCACGCAGTCGGCGTCCGACTCCGTCAGATCCGTCGTCTCGATGTCGAAGCCCGCCGCGCTCAGGGCACCCTCCCAATCCGGGCATGGCGTGAACAGCCCCTTCTGAAGGGTCAGTTCGACGTCGCGGGGGGACTGCGGCCGCAGCACGCGGCTGATCACGAGAACCACTGCCGGATGCTCACCGCGCAGCAGTTCCCGCCAGCGCCGCGTGGTGGTCACGGGGTCCGACCAGTACCCGGATCCGATCGACAGGACCGCGTCGAACGAGCGAGCGGGGAATCCGGGGTCCGCCATGTCCCCCACCGCGTAGGTCACGCGACCGGCCTCCTCGCGTCCGGCCAGCCGGGCACGCGCCACGCCCACGGCGGCCGGGCTGGCGTCCAGGCCGACGGCCTCGCAGCCGGTGCGGGCCGCGAGCGCCGCGGTGAGCCCGCCGGTTCCGCAGCCGGCGTCCAGCACCCGGGTGAGCGGCGACCAGCCGAGCCGGGTCGCGAGCCGCTCCAGGTAGTCCGGGGTGGCGCCGCTGAACTGCCCGGCGAACTGGTCGCCGAGGGCCTCCTCGTAGGCCGCGTCGATGGCCGGGATCTCCTGATAGGAGTCCCACTCCTCGGCGATCGCCGCGAAGGAGGAGCCGGTGGGCGTTCCGCTGGTCATCGCTTGTCCTCTTCTTCGAAGTCTTCCGCGGGCCGGTCCGTGTCGTCGTCCCAGCCTCCGATACGTACGGTGCGGACCCTCAGGCCGGCGAGCAGCGCCTCGACGCGGTCCGCCGCCGCACGAGTGCTCTCGGCTCCCAGGCACACCGTGCCGACCCGGTCGCCGGACGACGCGGCGGTGACGACGGTGTCGCCGGGTGCCAAGGCGAGTTCGGCGTGGATGAGTCCGTCATGGGCGGCGACCGTTTCCCATCCGTCGATGGCCGTGACGACGCCCGCTTCGGGCAGGACGAACCGGACGGCGGCGCCCCGCACCGGCCTGCCCGGGAGGGACACCGCAAGGCCGAGCAGGTCGTCGTGGAGGCAGCCGAGCAGTTCGAGACCGGGATGGGCCCACTCGACCATCGCGTGGAGCCAGTCCCCTCCGGGCCGTACATGGACCTCGCCCAGAACCGGGCCTTCGGCCGTGAGCCAGCACTCGACATGGAAGATCCCGTGGGTCAGCCCGAGCGCCTTCAGGGCCCGAGTGGCCTCGTGGGTGATCTCCTCGTGGCGTCCGTCGGCGAGTTCGACGGGCGTGACGTGCCCGGCCTCGACGAAGGTGCCGGGGGCGAGAATCTTCCCGGTCACGGCCAGGGCGTACGGTGTGCCGCCGGCGAAGACGCCCTCCACGCTGAATTCGGGACCGGTGACGAACTCCTCGACGAGCACGGGGCCGCTGTCCCCGCCCCCGCCGGCCAGGGCCAGCGCGGCCGCCGCTTCGCCGGGGCCGTCCACGCGGACGACGCCTTCACTGCCCGCCGCGTCCCTCGGCTTGACCACGGCGGGGCCACCGTGCCGGGCCAGGAAGTCCTCGATGTCCGCGGTGGACGAGCAGAGGGAGACGGCCGGCTGCCGGAAGCCGAGGTCGTTCAGCGCGAGGCGGCACAGATCCTTGGTCCGCACGGTACGTACGAGTTCCGGCCGGTTGCCCGCGAGTCCGAGGGCGGCGGCCACCTCGGCGACGGCCACGACCGAGTACTCGCGGAAGCCCGTCACCGCGTCCACCGGGTGACGCTCGGCGTATGCGAGGGCCCAGGCCACGCAGGCCTCGGGGTCGGTGTAGTCGACGGCGTGCGTCTCGTCCGCGAGGAAGGCGTACTCCGGGGCTGCGGCGAGCGCTTCGGCCGTGTCCGTGACGACGATCCGGCTGCCCCGCGCCTTGAACTGGGTCAGGGCGCGCAGGCTCAGGTCGCGTCCGTGTCCGGCGCCGGCAGGGGCGGCGCCGCCCAGGATCAGTACCGTGCTCACGCCGACCACCACACCGAGAAGACGGTCAGCGGGGTGGATCCGGTGTTGTGGACCCGGTGCGGCTCGCGGCTCGCGAAATGGAACGAGTCGCCCGTGACCACCAGGTGGGCCTTGCCCTCGTGTTCCAGACGCCCCTCGCCGGATCCGACGAACCACGTCTCCACCACGTCGTGGAGGTCGACGTCGGTCGACGTGCCGGGCGGAAGGACGAAGACGGAGGAGGAGAAGGGCGCCGGGATGCCGGAGAGGTCGTGCTCGCTCAGCACGATCCCGTCGGGTCCCGGCAGGTCCGGGAGGCATGTCACCGGTCCGCCGCTGCGGGCGTTCGGGTCAGGCATGGGTGATCCTTTCCTGAGGGGTGGGGGTGTACGGTGCCGGTTCCCGGGACCACGCGACCGTGGTGGTGTCCTGCTCCGTCCGGTACAGCTCACGGCCCGCCACCGCATTGGCGATGACCGCGTTGCGCCACGCCATGAGGCTGAGGTTGGCGTCGGCCACCCCGTGAGTGCTGCCGGCCGCGCCCTGCACGAAGATCCGGCAGCCGGGCGGCCCGTCGAACTCGATCGCGTAGTCGGGCCGCACCCGGAAGGCCCCGGTGTCGTCGAGCGGTATGAGGTCCCGGAGGGGACCGAGGTAGGCCGGGATGCGGTTGCGGTAGCCGGTGGCCAGGATGACGACGTCGGCGCGTTCCCGCCGGACGCTGTCGGTGTCCATGTCCCGGGTCACGACGCTGAGGGGGCCGTCGTCGGGCGCTCCGTCGACGGCGAGGAGCTCCTGTCCCGGGCTCAGACGGTACGCGCAGCTGCCGGGCCGCAGGGCGTCGAGGCGGTAGAGCTGAGCGTGGATCGCGTCGAGGAGTTCACCCGACACGCCGTCGCTGGTCATCCGCTGCCTGCGGAGCAGCTCGGCGCGTCGCTCGGCGGAGAGACGGGTGAAGTGACGGACGTAGCCCGGGAAGTACCACTCGTTGCTGAAGGCGGAATCGTCCAAGGGCAGGAAGCCGTCCCTCCGGGTCGACCAGACCAGGGAGGAGGGAAGCATGTCCTTGTCGCCGAGCAGCCAGTGGACGATCTCCGCACCGGACTGGCCTCCGCCGATGACGACCACTCGTCTGCCGAGCGTATCGGGCGGTCGACGCATGATCTCCGCGGAGTGCACGACACCCTCGCCGCGGGCCGTGACGCACCCCGGCACGTACGGAGCCCGACCGCTGCCCAGCACCAGGTTCCGGGTTCTCGCGAGGGGTCCGGTCACGCCCCGAACGACTAACGCGTCTCCGTCCGGACGGACTTCGGTGATCTCGGATCCGAACGTCAGCTGAGGCATCAGACCGGCGGCCCAGCGGTAGTACTGCTCGAACTCCTCCCGCGGGGTCCCGCTGCGTGAGGCGATCAAGTGCCGGTAGAGACGGCCGTGTTCGGCGAGGAAGTTCAGAAAAGAGAATCGGGATGTCGGGTCGACGAGAGTGACCAGATCCTTCAGGGGTGACACCTGAAGACCAGCCTCGGGAAGCATCGCCCCGTCGTGCCACGTGAAGCGGGACCGACGCTCGAAAAACCTTGTGGTGAGACCAAGTTCGGGATCGAGAAGGGCTGACAGTCCCAGGTTGGCCGGCCCGATGCCGATACCGACCAGATCGCGATGCTCACAGTGATGATCCGTCAATTGTCCTTTCACCGAACCCCCTTCTCGCGGGTCCTTGCAGCGATTGTGCGCACGTCAGTCAACTCCCCCTGGACATACGGGTGTCCTTGTCACCACGGCGATTGCCGCGCTGCGGCGTGGAGGCACAGTCAACAGAGATCATCCAGCGCGCCGCCCCTGCCGGTTCGGAGCACCGCGCACGAATTCCTGACAGAAAGGCGCATTGACCGATGCCGGAGAAGATTGCCGTCGGGTCACGTGGGCGCAGACCGCCCGAGACTCAACCGCCCGGCCGCCGGCCGCACCGACACCGCGCCCCGACACGGCACGGCACGGCACGGCGCTCAAGGATCTTGACTGAATTTTCAGTCCGGGCCAGGATGGGCGCGACGTCCTCCCGTCCCTCACCAAGGAAGTCCCATGACCACCCCCCTCACGTCCCGACGCCGGCTTCTCCAGCTCGGTGCGACCGCCGTGCCCCTCGCCGCCCTCGGGTCCGCGATGCCCACGCCCGCCGTCGCCGCCACTGCCGGATCGGGGGCCACTCTGCGGATCCCCGCGGAGACCGACCCTCACGTCCGTACCTTCATGGCCTGGCCCGCGCTCTCGTCGGTCTGGTCGACGCAGCTCAACGGCGTCCGCGACGACATCGCGCGGGTTGCCTACGCCATCTCCCGATTCGAGCCGGTCGTCGTCCTGGCGCGCCCCTCTCAGGCCGCCGATGCCCGGTACATCTGCGGCCCCGGTGCGTACCACGGCATCGAAGTCGTCGAGATAGCCAACGACGACCTCTGGATCCGCGACTTCGGCCCCACCTTCGTCGTCGCCCCCGGCGCCATCGCCGGTGTGGACACCAACTTCAACGGCTGGGGCAAGACCGGCACAAGCTACTACCAGCCCTACGCCAACGATGCCGTGGCGGCCACGACGCTGCTGGGTCGGTACGGGGTCAACAGGATCCAGGCTCCGTTCGTCGGAGAGGGCGGTTCGCTGGAGACCGACGGTCAGGGCACTCTGCTCGCCACGGTCAGCTCCCTGGTGAACAGCAACCGGAACCCGGGCATGACCCAGAACCAGGTGGAGCAGTCGCTGAAGTGGGCCCTCGGCATCGACAAGGTGATCTGGGTCCCCGGCCTGGCCGGCCAGGACATCACGGACTGCCACATCGACTGCCTCGCCCGCTTCGTCGCACCCGGCAAGGTGATCCTCGACCAGCCCGGCCCCGGCACGAGCAGCAAGTGGGTCGCCGTCTACAACGAGACCAAGAAGGTCCTGCAGAGCGCGACCGACGCCCAGGGACGCCGACTGGACATCACGGAACTCCCCGGACCGGACCGGCGGTACATCCGAGGAAGGGGCACGGACTTCCTGTCCAGCTACACCAACTACTACACCGTGAACGGCGCGGTTCTCGTGCCCCAGTTCGGCGACAGCTACGCCGACGACGTGGCCTACGGCATCCTGCGGACCGCGTACCCCGGCCGGACCGTCGTCCAGGTCAAGATCGACAACATCGCCAGCGGCGGCGGTGGCATCCACTGCTCCACCCAGTCCCAGCCGGTCGTACCCGCGGCGGTCTGACCCCCGGACGCAAGACGACGTGGGTGGTGACCGGGACCCTCTGCTGTGACCACCCACTCACCCCGTACAGCGCCGCGAGTCGCCGGGGCGGACCAGTACGTGGTGGGAGGGACGGCAGCCCACTGCCCGATCGCGGGTGAGGAACGCGCACCGGCCCGTACCGTCGAGACGGCCACCGGCAGCACACCCGGCAGGAAGCGCCGGCGGCCTCGACGGCAGCGCGGGTCGGGACGCGCGACCAGTCGTTCCCTCAGCGTCCCGGGCCAACCGGGTTTCGTTGTCCTGGACACCCGGTCGACCGTGCCCAGCGCGGTGTGTCATCCAAGGAGATCACCATGGCCAATGCGGACATGCCGGACGAGAAGTCCTGGTACGCGGCTCGCTGCGTGTTCCGGTGGGATGCCTGGGAGGGCACACCCTACGAGGAGCGCCTGACTCTGCGGCACGCCGTCTCGAGGGACCAGGCCATCGCCGGGGCGGAAGGCGGGGCACGGACCTATGCCGGGGAAAACGAGGTGTTCGTACTGTGGCATGCCCGACATCTCGTTCTGGAGGAGGACGGCCGAACGATCCACCGGGATCCGGACGGTGAGATGCATCTGGATGAGGAGGAATGGAGAATCGTCGGCGTCTACGCCGACAGGGCGGCGGCCGAGGCGCGGAAAGAGGCTGTGATCCGGCTTCCGGGATTTCGGGACGAGCCCCACTGCTTCGACATCTCCCCCATGGTGATCGATCAGGACGAGTGGGTCGACGGGTACGTCACCGTGTACCCGGACGGACGACAGCAGGACTGAATCGACACGGGCCGAACCTGCACGGCAAAGGGCATGCGATGAACCAGACCTTGTATCTCCTGGTGCACAGACATCACTTTTCCCTCGACCCCGAAGACGGCGCCGCTGATTTCATGGAAGACGGTGAACCGCTCTTCTGGGACGACAGCGAGGACAACATCAAAGTCCTGGGGCTGTATTCCAGTAGGAAGCTGGCCGAGGAACGCATCGAGCGAGCACGGTCCCTTCCTGGCTTCAGGAGCACTCCAGAGGGGTTCTGCGTGCACGAGTACACCGTGGGAGAGGGCCACTGGCCCCATGGGTTTCGCGTCGACGAACGCGCGACCGGGTGACGAGGTCACCTGCACATGACCAGCGTCTTCGGGGCCGCACATCGCGCGCAGATCTGCGGCTGGACCTCCTCGACGGACTCACCCGGTGCCCGGTACCGCGGCACGGTGTATGCGGCGGCGAATGTCCGCACTCGGCAGGTCCGGTCGATCGGCGCAGGCGGCGACGTGCCTGGCGGCACGACCGGCCCGTGACCCGGTCGGCGGAAGTCGGAGATCATCACGTTCCGTGAGAATTTTTCTCAAGAGCCTCAAAGCAGGTGGGCACGACACGGTCCTCTCCACCGTGCGGCCTCCCGGGCGGGCGTCATGGCGACTACCTCGACGGACGAGGAGTTCACGCTCGTCGCCGACGCGCATGGCGCGAACGCCTACCCCCGAGCTCATGGCGGCGGAAGGCTCGCGAGCTTGGACAACGTGCCGATCATCCTGCGGCACCACTGGTCGAGCATCTTCAACGAGGAACCCCGCTTCCGCGCGGGTGCAGCACTGTGGACGGCAGTTCGTTCCGGCTCGGCGGACCGGAAGCGGGGCTCGCCCACCGTTCCCCGCAGCTCGGCGGCATGCCACCTTCTCCGGCCCGGTCTCTCCCCCGAGCCGCCGGCGGTCGGCCACCGCCCCGCCGGGCCGACGCCGACCACCGCCCACGCACTCGGACACGACGAGCCCAGCGGCTCGATCGAGGCGACAGGCAGGCCCGACGCATCATCGTCCACCGGAACCTGCTCAAGTTGCCCGTCGACCGCGGCGATCAGACGAAGGTGCTCCTCACGGTGCTGCCCGGACGCGGCACCTGTCGGGCAGTGGGTTTCAACCGGTGAACCCCCGCTTCGGCGCGCAGGCGCACCGGCAGGAACCGCATCACGGGTTGCCCAGCCGTTCGGTCTCCGCGTCGATGGCCTCGCTCATCAGGGTCCGGGCGTGGGCGATCTGGAGCGTGCCGCTGAGCCAGCGCATGCTCAGGCCCTCCAGGAGGGCGGTGAGCCGCTCCGCGGCCGCGTCCAGAGCAGCTGCCGAGGCCATCGGCCGGACCTGCCCCAACAGGGCCGCCACCTCCTGGATCCAGACCTGGGTGGCGCGCGCCAGGTCCTCGCGCAGGAGGTCGTCGAAGACGGCGCTCGCCCTCAACTCGCCCCAGGCGGTGCTGTTCTCCCTGACCTCGGTCGAGTCCTGGAGTTCGAGGAGGAGCGTCTGGTCCAGTTCCTCACGCGGGCCGAGCGGTTCGGCGTCCGGGTCGCGGTGGGTCGTGTAGCGCTCGGCGCGGTCGCTGATGAACTCCAGCGTCTTGCTCAGGATCCCGGCGCGGTCCTTGAAGTGGTAGTAGATCAGCGCGGTGGACACGCCCGCCTCGGCGGCGAGCTCCTCCACGCGCAGGCCGCGGACCCCGCGCCGGGCGATCACCCGGGCAGCGGCTTCGAGGAGCTGAGTGCTGCGAGACGCCATGACCCGAACCTTACCGGGCCCATGGGTCGGCGGGATCACGGCCCTGCCGAGGGGAAGGGCGGGATCGGTGGCGGTGCGTGGGTAACTTTCGTTGCCCTCTTCGGGCCGATCGGTACTACTGGCAGCCGGTCCCCTGTCCAAGGCTTTTCCCATGCATGACCTGCAGAAGTACGAAGAGAGTGCGGACAGCGCGGACCGGGCGGCCGACGCCCGTCGCGCGGGACGCACGGGGGTACCCGTGTTCGTGAAGGTCCTGGCGGCCGTGGCCTGTCTGGGCTTCCTGCTGATGGGGGTGCTCGGTTCCCCCGACCGGCCCCTGAGCGGGTCGTCCGAGGTCATCGGGGAACGGGAGATGGTGCGCATCAGCGGGCCGGCGGGACGGAGTGTCGAGGTCCTCGCCCTGATCGACACCGGTGCGTCTGCGTCGTCGGTGGACACGTCGCTGGCGAAGGAGCTCGGTTTCGACCTCGACGCGGCGCCCAGGATCACCGTGGGTTCGGCGCTCGGCCGTGAGAGGCGCCCGGTGGTCGACAGCACCGTGCGGCTGGCCGGCCGGTCGTTCGTCGCCAAGCTCAGCGTCAACAACCGCTCCAAGCGCGAGACCCCCGTCCTGCTCGGCCGGCAGGAGGTGCAGGGTCTTCAGGTGGCGGTGGGCAAGAGGCTGCTCACGCAGCCCGATTCGACCGCCGCGCCGTCGGCCCTGCGCATCCTGTTCGCCAAGGCACCGGCGATCGACCCCGTGTCGATGATGGCGCTGCTGCCCTTGGCGGCCCTGCTGATCGTGGTGCTCCGGGTGGTCGTCGGGCTGAACACGCTGGGCACGTTCAGCCCGGTGCTGCTGGCCCTGGCGTACGCGCAGGCCGGCCTTCCCCTCGGCGTACCGCTGACGCTCGTGATGTTCGCGCTCGGGTTCGCCCTGCAGCCCCTGCTGCGCCGACTGCACCTCCCGCGGGTCGCCCGGCTCGGCGTACTGATCGGGGTGGTCACGTCGGGCCTGATCGGCGCCCAGCTCGCCCTGGGCAGTTTCGGACTCTCCGACTCGTGGGGGATGTCGCTGCCGGTCGTCGTCACGGCGATCGTCACCGAGCGCCTGTGGGAGGCATGGGATCTCGACGGCGTCAGGGCCGCCGCCACGGGGGCCGCCCTGACCATGGGCACGGCCGTCCTGGTGGCGCTGCTCCTCCTGACACCGTACGTGCGCGAGGTCGCCGAGGCGGTGCCCCTCCAACTCGCGCTCGTGTGCGCGGTCTGGACGTCGATCGTGGGAACGTACCGCGGGCTGCGGCTGAGCGAGCTCTTCCGATTCGCGCCGGCGGCGAAGGCACAGGGGGCGAAGGCGTGATACGGCTTCGCGGCTGGGACCCGGTCATGGGCATGAACCTGCGCAACGCCCGGATCTCCCGGCACAACTCCTCGGCCGCCATCCGGCTCGTCAACGACAAGTACGCCACCAAGGAGGCGCTCGCCGAGGTCGGCGCCCCCACCTCCCCCACCCTGGCCCTGCTGCGCTCGCGCCGGGAGATCGCCTCCCTGGACTGGGACGGTCTGCCCGACTGCTGGGCGCTCAAGCCGAACCAGAGCCTGGGGGGCAACGGCATCCTGCTGGCCTTCGGCCGGAGTCACCGGAACTGGACGTCCTCCTCCGGCAAACGGATCACCAGGGACGTGGTCGCCGACCAGCTGCGCCGCATCCTGGACGGCGACTTCTCCCCGCGCCCCACCGACTGGGCCATGTTCGAACCCCTGATCCGGGCCCACCCCGGCCTGGCCCGGCTGTCCCACCAGGGGCTGCCGGACATCCGGGTGATCTGCGACCGGGACAGGCCCCGGCTGGCGATGCTACGGCTGCCCACCCGGTTCAGCGGCGGGCGGGCCAACCTGCACCAGAAGGCCATCGGCGCCGCCGTCGATCTGGCCACCGGCCGGATCACCCACGCCCTCGTCGGGAAGGAGCCGACCGAGACCCACCCGGACACCGGCGCGCGGCTGATCGGCTCGATCGTTCCGCACTGGGCGGAGGTACTCGACGCGGCGAGCCGGTGCGCGGCGGCGACCGGCCTGCACTACCTGGGCGCGGACATCGTGGTCGACGCCGACCGGGGGCCGCTGATCCTGGAGGTCAACGCACGACCGGGGCTCCAGATCCAGAACGTCACCGGTCAGGGCCTGATGACCGCCACCACCCACCCGGGGAGTCCCTGATGCGCTGGACCGCACTCGTATCCAAGTTCGTCGTCGCCGGGACGGCCGGAGCCTTCCTCGCGGTCAGTGCCGCGGGCGTACAGCCGCCACGGCAGGCTTCCGACGCGGACCCCGGCAGAGAGGTGCCGGCGGACGGGCGCCCCACCGCTCCCCTTCCGAGTCCTTCACCGACAGCCGGTCACCGCTCGCCCTGAAGGAGTCGGGCGTCGTGGGCCAGAATGGCCGCCTGGACTCGGTTGGAGCAGCGCAGCTTCGTCAGCATGCGGCTCACGTAGCCCTTGACCGTCCCCTCCCCCAGATGCAGCTCCCTGCCGATCTCCGCGTTGGAGGCGCCGGTGCTCACCATCGCGAGCACCTCGCGCTCTCGGCTGGTGAGTTCGGCGATTCGGTCCAGGCGCGGATCGGCCGGTTCCTCGTCGCTGTCGAGGTAGCGGTCGATGAGGTGCCGGGTGATCTGGGGGGACACGACCGGCGCGCCGGAGGCGACCCTGCGGACAGCCTGGATGAGTTCCTGCGGGGTGCTGTCCTTGAGGAGGAATCCCGTCACCCCCGCCTTCAGAGCGCGCTCCACGTAGGCGTGTTCGCCGAAGGTCGTGAGCATGACCACACGGACCGAAGGGGTCTGCTCGGCGATCCGTTCCGCCGCCAGGAGTCCGTCGATGCCCTCCATCTGGATGTCGAGCATCGCGACGTCCACCTCGTGCCGGGCGGCGAGCAGCAATGCCTCGTGCCCGTCCGACGCCTCGGCCACCACCTCGATGTCGTCGGCGTGCTTGAGCACCAGTCTGATGCCGGCGCGAACCAGTTCCTGGTCGTCGGCGAGGAGAACACGGATCACGGCGGAAGCCTCACGTCGGGGAGTGGAGGAAGGTCATGGAAACGGCGGCCCCGTCGATGTCGGAGATCTCGTCCACCTCCGGGTACGGGACGAACGCGAGGGTGACGAACTGCAGGACGACCACACCCACCACACCGAGGGCCATGGCGGCAGCGCTCACGAGCCGGTGCGGCCATGTCCGCGCCACCGCCACGACGTGCCGTCCGGCCGGGGCGGGCGTGCTCGCCACAGCGGGGCCGGCGCCCAGAGGGATGTGGGCGTCGACCGCGTACCCGCCGTCGTTCGCGGGTGCGGCGCGCAGGGTGCCGCCGAGCAGACGGATCCGCTCGTGGAGGCCGACGAGTCCGAGGTCGCCGCCCGGCAGCCTGGCCGCCCGTGCGGCCTGCCTTTCGGGCCCGTTGCGCACATCGACCCGCACCTGCCGGGCTTCTCTGCGTACGACGACCTGCACGTCCGCCGCGGCCGCGTGCTTGTGCACGTTGGTCAGGGCCTCGCGGATCACCCTGTCCACGGCGCGCCGCGCGGTCGGGCTCTCCCCCGTCAGGTCCTCGCCGCTCCACTCAAGGCGTACGGCGATCCCGGCGGTACGGGACTGGGCGACCAGCGCGGCGACCTCGGCGTGGGTGCCCGTATTCGCGGTCAGCGGCTCCGACGTGCCTGACGGCGGATCCCCCGCACGCAGAACCCCCAGGACGTCCCGCAGCTCGGCCATCGCCTGACGCACCGTGCTGTGCACCAGGCGCGCGCTGCGGTGCACCTCGGGGTCACCCGTCTCGCTGGCCATCTCAAGGCCGCCGGAGTGCAGGGCGATGAGACTCAGCCGGTGGCCGAGCAGATCATGCATCTCGCCCGCGATCCGCGAACGTTCGCGCGATCTGGCCTGCTCCTCCGCCGAGCGGTGGGCACTCTCCAGGAAGGCGTTGCGCTCCTCCAGGGCCTGGACCAACCGCTCGCGCTGCCCCGCGAGCGCACCGGCGAGGCCGGGCAGAACCCCGCACACGATGGCCGTGACGAGAACGACCATCACGTCGTACTCGAGGATCGGCGCCGGCTCCGCGGCCGAGTTGGCCGCCGTGACCACCACCGGCACCGTCACGGACACGGTCAGGAGGAGGACGCGGTGGTGGAGACGGGCCCAGCTCAGGCCGGCCGTGTAGGCCACGGCGGTCAGGGCTCCGCCGGTCAGCGGCTCGAATGCCACGATCACGGCGGCGGAGACCAGTGCCGTCGCGGTCCATCGCCGACGGACGAGCACCGCCGACACCGCCCCCGCCGCCGCGGTGAGCTGGCCCGCTGTTCCCAGGAGCGCGCTCTGCTCGGAGCTCCAGCTGTCCCAGTCCAACAGGGCCGCGACCGTCGCCGCGGTCACGGCGATCAGTACAAGATCGGCGATCAACGGAAACACCCGGTTCCGCATTCCACTCTCCAAGAGGGCCGGTCGCCGCCGGTGGGCGGCGACCGGTGGTTCGTCCGGTGTCGTCCGGTCAGACGGCCGGGGGAACGACCGGCTGGGACTGGGTGGCGCAGTGGATGCCGCCGCCGCCGGTCGCGATGTTGTCGATGTCGAGCTGGACGATGGTCCGGCCGGGGTAGGCGGCCGCGAGGATGTCGGAGGCCACGGTGTCGGCGGCGCTGTCGCCGAACTGGGGGACGAGGACGGCGCCGTTGGCGGTGTAGTAGTTGGTGTAGCTGGACAGGAAGGCGCTGCCCCTGTCCTTGCCGCGGATGCGCTTGCGGTCCGGGCCGGGCAGTTCGGTGACGGTCAGGCGGCGGGACGTCGTGGGCGTGTCCATGGGACTCCTGCCTGGGAGGAGGGGGCGGGTGTTGCACGCAGAATGTCGCAGACTGAAAATTCAGTCAATGATCACTTCGGGACCATGCCCCCTACTGATCACTGCGGTAGCGCTCGAAGGCCGCCGTGACCCGCCCGCCATCGGCCTGGGCTTCTATCAGCCGCACGACGACGAGCCCCTTCCCGTCGGAGCTGCGGACACAGAAGGGCCGCTCGTCGGCCAGGTCCGCGAAGGCGATCCGGGTGGCCGGGTCCGTGTCGATGCCCCGCACGCAGTCGGCGGGGCTGAGCTCCTCCGACGGGGAGACGAAGGCGTCGCTGTCCTCCGGGAGGACGAACTCCGACCGGTCGCGCGCCAGGTACCAGGCGGCGGTGTCCGCGGGAACGACCTTCCCGGACTTCAAGTCGAACTCGTAGGTGTCGTCGGGCAGGGTCAGCTCCACCTCCTTGCCGCCGGACACGTAGGAGTCCGCCGGGGGATACGAGGGGCCGTAGCCGGCGTCGTCGGCCCGGGCACCGAGGAAACGGACGACGCCTCCGGCCGCCCCGAGGACCGCGAGCACGGCGAGAACCGCCACGATCAGGCGCCGCCGCCCCTTCCGCGCCCGGCGCCGCGAGGGCTCGACCGGAGCGTCGGCGGCACCAGACCGCGGAGACGGAGGCGCCGGGGCCGGGAATGGGGCCGGCGTCGAGACCGCGGCCGCGGCCGGGAATGGGGTGGGGGTCGAGACCGCGGCCGGGGACGCGAGAGTGGGCTGCGCGTGGACGGGTGCCGGGCGCGCCCCCCTTCCCGCCACCTCGCTGCTGACCGTCTGGGGCAGCCAGCCCTCGGCGAACTCCGGGCGGCCCCCCACCAGGGGATGGGCGTGGACGGCGGCGATCAGGTCCGCCGTCGTGGGGCGGTCCTCCGGCCGCTTGGCCAGGCACCAGGCCAGCAGATCGCGCAGGTCGTGCGGTACGCGGGCGAGGTCGGGCTGCTCATGGACCACCCGGTACAGGGCGGCCGACTCCGGCCCCGCCCCGAAGGGGGTCTCGCCACTCGCCACGTACGCGATGAGCGCGCCGAGCGCGAAGACGTCGGTGGCCGGGGACACCGGCCGGCCAAGCGCCTGCTCGGGGGCCATGTACGCCGCCGTACCGATGCTCAGGCCCACTCCGGTCAACGCGACGGCGTCGGCCGCACGCGCGATGCCGAAGTCGATGACGCGGGGGCCGTCCTCCGCGATCAGTACGTTGGCGGGCTTGAGGTCACGATGGACGACGCCCGCGCCGTGGATCGCCTGGAGGGCCTCGGCGACGCCCGCCATGAGCAGCAGCACCGTCCGTACCGGGAGCGGACCGTGGCGCTGGACCACCTGCTGCAGGGACGGACCGGGGATGTAGGCGGTGGCGAACCACGGGGTCGGGGCATCCACGCCCGACGCGACCACCTGTGCGGTGAACAGGCCGTGGATGCGCTCGGCGCTGGCCACTTCCTGGGCGAACCGCAGGCGGAACTCGGGATCTCCCGCGAACTCTTCCCGCACCACCTTCAACGCGATCGGACGGCCGCCGGGGGTGTGGGCCAGATACACCACGCCCATGCCGCCCGCGCCCAGCCGAGCCTGGAGGTGATAGCCGCCGATCTCTCGCGGGTCGTCGGCCGTCAGCGCCACGTGTGTGTACGCGGGCTGTGAGCCAGGAAGCTGAGCGGACATGCGGTGGCTCTTTCGACGATGTGGAACGAATGACGCGCATCAACGGATCGGCCGACGCGGCTGACGCATAATGGCTCTAACTAAAGATTCAGTCAATATATGGCACTCTTGGTTCAGACCGCTCAAGAGGAGGATCGCGTGGCGACAGACCGCCGAAGGGCCATCCTGGAAGGTGCCGCCCGAGTCATAGCCCGGCGGGGAGTACGCGGGCTGCGCATGGATGAGCTGGCGACCGAGGCCGGGGTGTCCACCGCGCTGATCTACTACCACTTCAAGGACCGGGCCAGTGTCCTTCGCCACACACTGGAGTTCATCAGCGATCGGGCCGACCGGTACACGCACGCATCCGACGAGGACGGCCCCGGTGGACCGCACGACGCCCTGCAGGAGCTGGAGCAATCCCTGCTCCTGGAGTTCCAGAACCTGCCGGAGGTCCGCGAGAACAGCATCGCATGGGGCGAGCTGCGCGCCAGCGCGATCTTCGAGCCCGAGTTGCGCGGAGATCTGGCCAGAGCCACGCTGACCTGGATCCACGATGTCGCGGACCTCCTGAGCTGCGTCCGACCGTCGACGCCCGCGCCGGCCCTCACGGCAGCCGCGGAGAGGCTCACCGGCCTCCTGGAGGGACTCAGCACGCGCTGGCTCAGCGGCGCGCTGCCGCTGGATCACGCCCGCAGAATAGTGAAGGAGGCGGTCTCCATCGAGGTCGAGCGACTGAGCAGCTGACATTCGCCACAGGCCCGCGGGCTCGGCAACTCCGTCCGGGATGACGTCCTCAGATTTGACTGAATTTTCAGTCAATGCCACAGTTGGCGCAACACGAAGGCCGTGTCCCGCCCGACGTCGCTGGCGTTCAGAGGGCCGGCCCGCACCCTGTGGAGGGCCCAGAGCCGCGATCCACGCCCCTCACCTCCCCTGATGCCATCGCCGCCGGATCGATCCCGGCCCCACCCGCCCCTCACGATCGGAGACCCCGATGTCCGACCTCCTCCCCTCGCGCCGCTCGGCCCTGCGCGTGCTCGCCGGAATCGGCGCGCTCGCGCTCGGCGCCACCGCGTGCGGCCCCGGCGAATCCGGCCCGTCCGGAGCCGGGGGCACCACCGGCCCGACCTCGGGAACCGACGAGGAGCTCCGCATGCCCGCCGAATGGGAGAGCCACGCCCGCACCTTCATGGCATGGCCGGCGCTGGAGTCCGTCTGGGAGGACGACCTCCCCTACGTGCGCCAGGACATCGCCCGGGTCGCCCGCGCCATCTCGGAGTACGAGTACGTCGTGATGATGGCCAGGCCCGACCAGCTGGCCGCCGCCCAGAAGGCCTGCGGCAGGGGCGTCGAGGTCATCCCCCTCGCCGTGGACGACCTGTGGGCCCGCGACACCGTCCCCGTGTTCGTCGAGGAGGGCGGCAAGGTCACCGGCGTCGACTTCAACTTCAGTGGCTGGGGCAACAAGCAGACCCACGCCAACGACGCCCGGGTCGGACGGAAGCTGCTGTCGAAGTACGGGACCCCCCGCATCCAGACGTCGATCGTCGCCGAGGGCGGCTCCTTCGAGACGGACGGCGAGGGCACGCTCCTGATCACCGAGAGCTCGATCGTCAACGACAACCGCAACCCGGGCAAGTCCCGTGCCCAGATCGAAGCCGAGCTCAAGGAGCTCCTCGGCATGGAGAAGGTGATCTGGCTGAAGGGCGTACGCGGCGAGGACATCACCGACGCCCACGTCGACAGCCTCGTCCGGTTCACCGCGCCCGGTGTGATCCTCCTGGACCGCGCCTTCCCAGGCATGCCGGCCGACTCCTGGTCGCGCTCCTCGGACCAGGCCAAGGCCGTGCTGAGCGAGGCGACCGACGCCCAGGGCCGCGCCTTCGAGGTCATCGACCTCCCGCAGCCCGACCCCGACCGGATCACCGGCTACACCGACGACTTCCTGTCCACCTACGCCAACTTCTACGTCGGCAACGACGCGGTGTACATGCCCAAGTTCGGCGACAGGAAGGCCGACGACCGCGCCCGGGGCATCCTCCAGGAGCACTTCCCCAAGCGGGACATCGTGCAACTGAACATCGACACCATCGCCACCGGTGGCGGCGGGATCCACTGCTCCACCCACGACCAGCCCGGCAAGCCGGTCGACTGACCACGATTCACGGGAGCCTCCATGCCCTCCATCCGACGCCACAAGCCGACCCGCGGCAGACTCCTCCCCGCCGCGATGGCCTGCGGCCTGATCGTGGCGGCCATCACTCTGGGTACGTGGCTCCAGTTCGGCGAACGCCAAGCCCTGGACCGGGTGTACAGCGCGGGCGGTTCAGCCCCCGACCGAGTGGACATCGAGGCCTCGATCCAACGTGTCGACGCCGCCGGACGAGAACTGACCCTACGCGTCCAGGTCACCCCGCGCGGAGAGCTCGCCGAGGCCGGCGGCGTCTCACCCACCGAGGACCTGACGGTCCAGACATCGACCTCCACCCGGGGCGACCTGTCCTTCAAGGCGCACAGCCGCATCGCGACCACAGACCTGCCCGTCACCATGACGGGCGGCTCGATCACGGACTACCCCTTCGACGCCTACGACGCGGCCATCGAGTTCAGTGCCACCCAGGGCGGCGAGAAGGTCCCCGTCCACGTGGCGCTGACCAACAGCGACGCGCTCTTCTCGGCGTCGGTGGACGACGTCTCGGACGACGACGGGACAGCGGCCTTCGACGTCGGCCTGGGACGCTCCGACAGCGTGCTCGTCTTCACCGCCTTCATGATGGCCGCCATGTGGGGCCTCGCCCTCTCGGTTCTCACCGGAGCATGGTTCCTCGTCACCCGACGAAAAGGCCTCACCTGGCCCGCCCTCGGCTGGATGGCCGCCACGCTCTTCGCCCTGGCCGCCTTCCGCAACACGGCCCCGGGCACGCCACCGATCGGCTGCCTCATGGACTACATCGCCTTCCTGTGGGCGGAGACCGTCGTCGCCTTCTGCCTCGCCACCGTGGTCGTCACGGGCTTCAGAACCGAGCGCCGGACATCGAGCACCGAGTAGTCCCCCGGCAAGCCCGCCGGTACCGGCGGGCTTGCCGGCGTCTGGGCCGGCCTGCGCCGTCCTGGCTCCGCTCGGGAGGCGAAGCCCACCCCCTGGGGCACCGCCGCGTCCTCGCTCCGGACCGCATCGCGCTACCGAATCGCGACCAGGAGGGGAGAGCTGATCGAATCTACGAGTCGTCCGCCTGATAGTGGCAGTGGCGAGCAGCGGCCCTCCCCGAGAAAGTGGACGCGCGTTCGGGCGATCAGGCGGCCGGCGTGCGCCTATCGGACTCCCACTGGTGCCGGTATTCGCACAACTCGCCGCGCAGGATGGAGAATTCACGGCTCGCGTATGGGGATCCGCGGTCGGAGCGGAAGACCGCGCCGTCCAGGCAGCCTCGGGTGGTGGCCCTGAGCCTTTTCCAAGCCGGCGGTGTTGAACGCGAGTTGGACATGCCTGCACAACGACGAAGCTCCTGATGGACGGGTTCTCGACCAAGATCACCCGTGTCTGTCAGGAGCTTCGCGCGCTTGTCCACCCTTCCCCGAGCTCTCGGCTTCGCTCGAGCAGGGGAGACCCCATTCGATCGATCCGTCCAGCCGCACCTTGCGCTTCCCGACCAGCTGGAAGGCCGGTTCCCCGATGTGCTGGAAGAGGCCCCGCCGGCCGCGGTGGAGTACGTCGCGGATCCGGTGAAGGTCCCGGCCGCCGACTCCGCGAAGTACACGCTGGTCGGCCGGACTGCCGAGTACCACCGCAAGCAGATCCGCGAGGCCCTGGGGTTCCGGCCGTCGACGGTCGCGGACGAGAGGGCGCTGGGTGACCGTCGACGGTGCACCGTCGGTGACCTTCGTTCGCCCGTGCGGACACGCTGTCAGGCATGGTGGCCGCACCGGTGACCACGCCGTCAGGGGTCACCTTGCGGATGCCGCCGGAGACCGACCGGCACGTGCGGACCTTCAGGGCCTGGCCCGCGCCGTCGGCGACCGCTCGTTACGCGACCCTGTTGCCGTGCTGTCGTCGGCGTTGCGTGCATCCTCCGCCTGTCCGCCTGCCCGGGGCCGGGCCAGTGAGACGAGCGACCTGTTGGGGGCTCCTCGCTCTTCCGGCGATCCGCTCAGCCGTGCGTGTACGGCGCTACAAACGCTTCGCGCTTCTCAGCCCCGATGCGTAGAAGCCGTTGCCGTCGAGCCGGGCCGTGCCGCCCAGGTCTCCGAAGGTGGGGCCGTCGGCCTCCTCGCGGCTGGAGACGAAGCGGGGCTTTCCGTCGGTGTCCAGGCCCATATACATGCCAACGTGGTCGAGCCGGGGTCCTGTGCGGGCGTCGATCTCGAAGAACACGAGATCACCGGGCTGGAGTTTGCCGAGCGAGCGGGGGCGCTGCCCGGTGAGGGCCAGAATGTCCACGCCGACCTTGCTGCGTGCCATGGCGTTCGAGGTGCGAGGCAGTCCGTCGCCGGCGGTGTCGCTCGGGGCCAGCGGGAAGCGTGCCCGGTAGCCGAGGATCAGGCGCATGTAGCCGGAACAGTCGAGGGCGCGGTAGCGGCTCTTGTCGGGCTGAACGGTGGTGCCGTCGCGGAAGGTGTAGGGGATGCCGAGGTAGTCGTAGAAGTCTGACTCCTCCAGTCGCTTGTCGCCTGTGGGGTCGGGGTTGACGGGTCCGAAGCTCGCGTCACCGGCGTAGGCGGCCCCTTGCGCGTCCTTCTTGAGTTTCGCCCCGTAAAGGTATTCGTGAGCGAAGGCCATCAGGTCGGGTTCGGTGCTGGTCCGTTCGGCGTCGAACCAGACGGTGAACCAGCGGGCCTTCTCGGCACCGGCTGTCCAGGGCCGGGGCAGGAGCCGCACCCATCGGTCCGTGACCACCTTCGCCTTGGTGAAACGCGCTTCGGTGAAGGTACGGACGGGTCCGGCGAGCACGGCCGTACGGGCTCCGTCGGTGAAGCTCGCGACCACCGAGCCGTCGCCGCCGCGGGCCACCGTGCGGTTCGGGTCGCTGAGTCGCTCGTAGGTGAGCGCGCTGTCGGAGGCCCGTGCCGTTGCCTTGTCCGCCACCACGGGTGGTGAGGGCACGGCCCTGTCCTTGCGCAGCTCGCCGGTCAGATATACGGACGCGCCGAGCAGGAGGGCGGCGGCGACTGCCGCGAGAGCGCCGCGCATCCGGCGCTTGTGACGGGTCGTGTCAGGCATGGGGCATCACTCCGAGCAGGATTCCGACCGTCAGCACCACGTAGGTGGCGAGGGCGACCGTGCTGGTGGCGAACATGGTGGCGCCCCGGGGCTGCCGGATGAGCTGGTAGGCGATCAGGCCGGGCACGATGAATCCGAGGGTCTGCGTTCCGTAGAGGAGGGGGAATTCCTTCCGCAGCACCACGTACACCGTGGCTTGAAGCAGCACTCCCATCAGCACGACGGCGGCGAACAGTCGCTTGCCGTAGAGGATGACGAACTTCTGGAGGAGTACCGAGCCCGCGTAGGTGGCGGCCGTGATGCCCAGGACCATGACGGCGAGCCACAGGTCCTGCACCAGGGTGAGCGCGAGCCAGCCGGGCGTGATCATGCCGCCGGGCGAGAGGTTCGTGGTCAGGTAGCAGACCAGCGAGAACAAGAGCCCGAGAGCGATGCCGAGAGCGGCTGTCTCCGGAGTGAGGACGGCGGGGATCAACGGGGCTCTCCTGTGGGGTTCCAGTAGTCGTTCGGCGCGGGGTCCCCGGTCGTCCGACGGGGGAGGTTCGGTGTGGTGGGGTGCCGGCCGTGGGGCGGGATTCCGCCGGGAGCCCCCTGGGGCGGGTGGGCGTCCGGGCCGCCGGGCACGGCGTACGGAGCAGTGGTGCCGTGTTCGTCGTACTCGGGGGCGGGGGCGTGGTGCCTCCCGAACGCCTCCGACACGTGGGCGGGCAGCTGTTCCGTACGGTCCAGGCCGCGGGTGCCACCCCGATCCGTCACGCCTTCGCCCTGCTCCGTCGACCAGGACACAGCGGGCACGAACACGGGCATGGGTGTCGTGCGATCGGCAGGTACCGGGCCGGGGAGGCGCATGGTGTGGTCCATCGGTCCGGGCTCGGAGGGACGGGCGTAGGCGTCGACTGCGGTGTACGCGGCGTGGCTCTCCCTTGCACCGCCGCCGTGACCGTCGGGACGGGTGCCGTACGGAGCGGTCTCGTCGCTCGCCCAGGTGCCGCTCACAGGTTCCGGGTCGGGGCGCCACTCGTCCGGCCACTCGCCCGGATCGTCGTCCGCGGGCAGCTCGGCCAGTTCTTCCAGGAGCAGTTCTCCTTGGCCGTGGATGTTGCCGATGGCCACGAGCGAGGTGCGGGGCCCGAGGTGGTCGACGATCTGGTTCAGAACGTCACGGGGGTCCCTGCGGTCGCCGCCGAGGTCGACCACACGGTCGCGCCACTCGGCGGGAATCGCGTCCGAAGCGCTCTTGGTGGGCTGGCCGATCAGGAACACCCGGTCCGGGGCGAGGTCGGGGACGATCTGGCCCATCTGGCCATTGCGCTCGACGCGGTCGGGACGGCAGTTGATCAGGACGTTCAGTGGCCGCTGGATCGCGCCGAGTTCGAGCAGTTGGTTGATGTTCATCAGGGTCGACTCGGGGTCGTTGGCCGCGAAGACGTTCGCGAAACGCAGCCGCTTGCCGCCGGGCGCTTCGTATCGCTCCACGGAGAGGACGCCCGGGTCCGGGGGCGCGTCGTACATGCCCTGCAGGGCCGTCTGCCGTTCCACGCCGAGCAGTTCGGCGACCTTCAGCGCGATGGCCACGTTTTCCTTGAAGGTGAACCAGCTGAATCCGCGCAGTTCCGAGTCCGTGACGGTCTCCGGGTCGACCGGGATCAGGGTGCAGCGGCGCCGGTCGGCCTCCTCCTGGAGGATGTCCAGCCGGTCTCGTTCGGCGGTGACACAGATGCCGTCGTAGGGCATGGAGCGGCACAGCGAGCGGGCCACGTCGTCCAAGGTCGGCCCCATCTCCTCCAGATGGTCTTCCCGCACGTTGCACAGGACGCCGATCGTCGAGCGGATCAGTTTGCTCTGGTTGACCTCCTGGAGGGCCGGCATCACGGCCATGCACTCGATGACCAGCGCGTCGGGCCGATAGGCGGCGGCCCTGCGCACGATGCCGATCTGCTCGACGACGTTGGCGATCCCGAACTTGCGGTAGACGGGTTCCTCCGCGGCGTCCGGGTGGATGAACCGTGCTGCCGTACCGGTCGTCTTGGCCACCGTCCGCACGCCACCGCCGCGAAGGGCGCCCGCGCACAGCCGGGTGATGGAACTCTTGCCGCGAATGCCGTTGACGAGGACCCGGGTCGGAATCGACGCGAGACTCGCGTAGTGCCTCCGCTGCTCGACGACGCCTGCGACCAGCACCACCGTGCTCGACATCAGCAGGACCAGATAGAGAAAGAGCACGACAGTCAGTTCCTTCCATGGGGGGCGACGACACGCGTGCGCGGCTCTTCGTGGATCTGCCGGCGAATCAGTTCCATGGTGCGCATCACGGCGCCGACCTCGTCGTGGTGCTGCGGGAACAGCACGGTGCGCAGGTCGCCGTCGGCGAGCCTCTCGGCATGCGCGGCCAGGGAGCGCAGCGGGCGTACGACGACGATGTACAGCCAGCCGAGGCAGGCCACGGCCGCGGCGCTGCCGAGAAGCCCGGCGAGCATGGTGCGGCGCTGGGCGACGTACTCGGGCAGCGTCGTCCAGGCGCCGGGCTGAGCGCTGACCACCTGCCAGCCCAGCTCTCGAGTGGCGCCGGTGCCCTGGAGCGGTGCCACGGCGGTGATCACCGTCTGCTCTCCGCGCACCACCCGGGACTGGGACCGATGGCTGCGTGCCGCCTCCTGGCACAGCTGGTCCAGGCCGTGGCCGGAGAGCCGGTCGAAGGCGAGGAATCCCTCGCGGCTGTCGGCTGCGACGGTCCTGCACCCGACGTCGACGAGGTGGACGCGGCCCATGCCGGGCCTGCTGACCAAGGTCACCAGGAACCGCGGGTCGTACTCGCCGACCACGGTGGTGCCCTTCTGCCCGGGTACGGCCGCGTAGGCGGCGATCACGGGCTCCTTACCCGAGTCGTTGACCTGGACGACCTTGCCGGCCCGGAGCTTGGCGACCGCTGCGTCCTGCGGGCGGTCGCCGGAGCCGGCCGTCACCTTGCCGTCCCTGACGACGTACAGGGACCGGTAGCGCTTGCTCTCTGCCCGCATGCGGTCCAGGAGGTCGTCGGCTGCGTCCTGCTTCAGGTCGCCGACCGTCTGCGCGGTGGCCGCGAGGTCGGCGTAGCCCTCGGCGAGCGCCTTGCGCACCCGCGCCGCGGTCGTCTCCGTGCGCAGCTGATGGTCCGTCACCAACCGCTTCGGCACCGCGACCGTGTCGTCCCCCCGTTGGACCAGGAAGAGCAACGGGACCGACCACAGCAGGACGAGCACGGCACACAGCGCGAGGACGAACCCCGCACCGACTCGACGGCGGACCGGCTCGGGCAGAACGCCGTGCGGCGTGCCGAGCAGGCGCAGGCGCAGACGCTCCAGAGCACGGCCGATCCGTGCGGCCTCGCCGAAGCGGGGTGCCGACACCTCACGGGCCGTGTCGCCGTCGGCGACACGGCGGCTCTCCACGTAGAGCCTCAGCAGAGGACGCTGCAGGAACAGGTACAGCAGTAGGGAGACCAGCAGGGCGACGGCGATGAGCAGCCCGGCACAGGCCAGGCCGAAGATCTGGGTGCTCAGTGCCACCGGGTCGTCGTCGACACGGACCGCGGTCGCCACGGTCAGGCCGAGGCTCTGGGCGGGAGTGGCACGTTCACCGTCGGCCGCCGCGATCGCCCCGTAGCCGGTCGCCAATCTGCTGTCGCCGTGCCTTACCGCGCGCGACCCGCTGGGGGCCTTTCCGGTGCCGTCGCCGCGGGCGGCCGCGAACTCTCCGCCCGCATCCCCGAGCGCCTTCCGCGCCTCAGCGGGACCGTTCGCGGCCAAGACCTTGCCGTCCGGGCCCAGCACGCTCGTCGCGCGGGTGTCGCCGCTGGCGGGGGTCGGCACCGACAGGCTGCTGGACGTCACCAGCAGGCGCGGCCCGGCGCCGGGCCGCGCCGCGAGCGGCGCGAAGACCAGTACACGTACCTCGCCGGTGCCGAGCCGGACCAGCTTGGGCTGGATGACACCGTCGGCGGTCCGGCGGTCACCGACCGAACCCAGCGGAATCGTCTCGCCGCTGGCCGCGAGCAGGGTGCCGCGGCCCGCGTCGATCACCGCCTTGCCACGCCACTTGTCGTAGGCGGCGTCGAGCCCGTCGAGGATCTGCGCGTCGGACCGGCCGCCGACCCCGTCGAAGGAACGGGCCGCACGCTGCAGGTCGACGACGCTCTCGTCGAGCGAGGCACGCAGCGACAACGCGCCGTCCTCGGCAATGCGCTCCTGAACCGTCAGCACCGCACTGTCGACGGAGGCCCGTTCCTGGTCGCGCAGCAGCACGACCGTGGTCGCGGCCACCGCTACCAACACGGCCAACAGGGCGGCTATGGGAGGGCGGACACCCCCGAGCAGGGGCATATCGGCGCGGCGCCGGGTCTTGTGACGCCGCCGTGAGCGCGGCGGCGAGACGGCGGGAGGGGGGCCGGACGCGGGACGGGCACGGCATCCTGTTGAATCAGCTTTTATGTGGACTTCGTTCATTTCCCGTTCAGTTCCTCGGGTCGGCGTGCGCGCCGTGCATCGCGACCAGCGGACCGGGCCCCGCTCCGCGGCGGCCACCCGGCTTCCTCTCGCCGCGGGATTCACGGCTCTGCTCACACTCGTGCTGCTCGGTGCAACCGGCTGCTCCCAGGGGTTGAGCGACTCCGGCGGGGCGTCGGCCACACCGCACCCCTCCGGGTCCGCGGCGTCGGCCGAGGAAGTCGTGGACCTCAGGAGCCGGATCACCGCATTCACCGGGCGGATCTCCGCGAACCGCGGCTACGAGGGGCCGGACCCCGCGCAGCGCCGTGCGGTGGCGGACGGCGTCCGGTACGCACTCGACGGCGACCTGTCTTCCGCGAGAAAGCGGCTCGCCACGGTCGACTGGACCGTTCGCGCCCTGCGGGACCGGACCCACGGCCGCGCGTTCGCCGAGCTGGCCGACAAGGATGACGACGCGGCCGGGAAGCGCGGCTGGGGGCGCGTGTACGTGAGCCTGGGCGACGGACGGCCGCGCTGGACGGTGCAGGCACCGCACCCGGTCGCCGATCTGCACAGTGAACAGCTTGCCGTCGGTACGCTGCTCGCGGTGCCCCGCGGAGTCCTGGTCCTGGCGGGTGCGCACCGAGACGCGGGCCGGGGAGGCAGCGCGGACGCCGCGCACCGCACGGACACCGTGTTCGACGCGGTCTGCGACATGCTCGCCGGGCAGGGGCTGCCGGCGCTGCAGGTGCACGGCTACGCCGACGACTCGCTGCCGGACGAGGACGTGATCGTCTCCACCGGACGCGGGGACACGGCGCAGCAGCAGGCGGGCCGGCTCGCGGAGGCGCTCACCGTGCGCGGCCTGGCGGTGTGCCGCGCCGAGCGGGACCGCTGCGGCGATCTGGAGGGCCGCAAGAACGTCCAGGGTGTCCGGGCCGACACGCTCCGGGTGCCGTTCCTGCACGTCGAGTTCAGCCGGTCGGTGCGGAGCGGTAAAGAACCGACCGAGGACGCGGTGGGTGCTCTCAGCGAAGTGGCCCGGTCCTGGGCCGACGGCCCGGCTCCGGTTTCCGCTTCCGCCTCTCCGTCCTGAACTGGCGTAAGGGAGGGGGATCTCCCGGCGCACCGCACCGCAGCAACTCGGCGACGGCCTGGGCCCGGCCATGAAAGTACGCACATACGCGTCGGCCTTCGCCGGCATCCGCAGAGTGGCCCGCGATCGGTCCGCTGCCGCGGAGGCGACCGTCGGCCACTCCGTACCGAGTGCGGGGACCGGCACAGCGGCCGCACACGACCGGAACAGTCGGCGGCAAGAGGTGACTCGCATGTCCATGAAACTCCCTGGATGGAGGGCGGGGAGGTTCCGCATCCTGGCCTGAACTGAAAATTCAGTCAAACTGGAAGGACGCAAACCCGACCTTCATGAGCAAATAGGCCAGGCTGCGGGCTCCCGTCGCCGACGGGTTCGCGTGGCGCGCCGCAACCTACGGAGCGGGCGAGACGGGGTGCCCGGGCGGGCACACCCCTATGGCGCCCCCGCCCGGCCCGAGTTCTGGCGATGCGGGCTCGGCCGCGCCCTGTGCGGCAGCCAAGATGAATCGTGCTGATAATTTAGTCAGCATCTGGCGTTGCCGTTGCCGTTGCCGAACAGGGGGCCGCCGCTGTCACCCTGGCAGGAATCCCTGTTCTCCCTACTGGCGCAGATGTGGACGGCCTTGTCGCACTCCGTCACCTTGCGAACGCGGCCCTGACGTCTGTCGGAGAGCACGGTGCGCCCGACCGTGGCCTCCGGCTTGCCGACCATGGCGTCGACGGCACAGTGGGCGGCGGTGAGCACGACGACGGGGGCGATCAGGCTGCCGCCGCGGGAGCGAGAAGTGCTCGGATACATCGGACAAGGCCTGCCGAACGGCGAGATCGGCGCCCGGATGCACTTCTCGGTGGCCACGGCCAAGGACGACGTCAGCGCCATCCTCGGAAAGATCAGCGTGGCCAACCGGGTGCAGGCCGCAGTGATCGCAGAACGCGCGGGCCTTCTGGACACCGACGCCGAGCAGCCCACGGGGGAGCTCCACCCACGACGGGGAGCCAGTGGGGAACCCCCACCCGCCGACGCGCCGGCGACCTCGACCATGCGGTCACCCGCAAGCTCCTGTGCCTTGGCCCGGCTGCCTCCACGCCGTTGACGAAGTGAAACTGCGCCTCGAGGTCCCAGCCCTTGGCTCCGGCCGGTGCGTCAGGACACGCTCGCCTCCGCCACGAAACGACAGTGCTGGTCACAGCCATCGACGAATGGGCTGCGACCGGCACTCTCCCAACGGGCCCTGGACCGGACGGATCATTCCGCCTGGCCCGCACTCGTGGTGCGGGTGCCCTGATCCGACGGGATTGCCGGAGTGACGGTGCCGCTGGTGTGGTTCGCGAGAGTGCTCGTTGAACTTCCCTTCGGTCGGCGCAGCTGCATCTCTGAAGTGGATGCGCTGCTTCGAGGACTCTGACAAGCGCCGCGTCAGGCACAACAGCAGCCGTCAGCCAGGAGCGTGGGTCAGTGAACAACTCCTGGAATGCCGCGCCTCGTGGTAGCTGGGGCTGCCGGGCGCTGCTGTTGAAAAGGCGTGGGCTGCCCGTCAGTCGTGATGCGACAATCCGCGTCTTGATCCAAATCCGCGTCCTGGAGGTCCTCATGGACATCGCCTCGCTGCTGCCGATGACCACGCCCCGGTTGTCGCTGCGTCTGTTCACTCCCGGCGACGCCGACGACCTGTACGCCTACCAGAGCCTGCCGAGCGTGGCGCGCTACTTGTACCGGCCGGCGCACACGCGGGAGCGCAGCGAGCAGGTTGCGGCCGAGCGCGCGGCCCACTCGGTGTGGTGCGCCGACGGGGACAAGCTGGCGCTTGCCGTGTGCCGACGCGACGAGCCCGGCGTCCTTGGCGAGGTGACGCTCACGCTGGCCGATGCCCGCGCCGCCCAGGCCGAGATCGGCTGGACTCTCGCCCCACGTCACCAGGGGCACGGCTACGCGACCGAGGCGGCCGTGGCGCTGGCCGGGTTTGCCTTCGACAGGCTGGGCGTGCACCGGCTCTACGCACGGCTGGATGTGGAGAACACCGGGTCTGTGCGGGTCTGTGAGCGCCTCGGGATGCGTCGGGAGGCGCACCTGGTCGAGAACGACCTCGACGGGGATCGCTGGGGCAGCGAGTACATCTACGCGGCGCTGGCCGCGGACATGGGCGGTCGATCAGGCGGTCGAGCCTGACGCCGCCTCCTGCCCGGCCACACTCGCGCTGGTGCCGGCGATCAGGATCTCCTCGGCCAACGCCGCGGCCTCCGCGTCAGGCACCCGCTCCCGTCGCCCGGGCCCGTGCTTCCCGTACAGCACCCGATCCGCCAACCGCCGCCTCGCCACCGCAGGTGCCTTCTGCCCCCAGGTGTGCGCGTCGCTGTTGCAGAACAGATGGGTGAGGGCGACATTGCCCCAGCTGTCAGCCCCGCCCGCCGAGACCTCGACCACGTGATGGACGCTCGGCGCGCACGGATGCGGCGCCCGGAACCCGCGCCTCACCTCGTACCGGCAGATCGCGCACTCCCAGCCGTCCCGCTCCCCGACCTGCTCCACCGTGTACCTGTCACGCGGCCCGTTCTCCCGTAGCCGCCGGGTCCTCCGGCGCCCCTGCCGCCTCCTGACCGCCCTGCTCGTCTCCGCCCTCCTCTCCTCCTCCGTCAGACGCCCCCACCGCTCCTCGTCGAGCACCTCCAACTCCCAGCGCCCAGGGCTTCCCCCGCTCACCTCGACGACATGGCGGCGGCCCGCACGGGTGGGTTCGTCCCGGTGTCCGGCGTCCGCGGGTTCCTCGGTCATGGGCCTCATTCTGCGGCACCGAGTCAGGGGCGTCGGCCGTGCCGGCGGCGCAGCTCCTCCAGCCGGGTGCGGGCCGCGTCACGGCGCTCTGGCGGTGGAGTGGCGTGTGACGGGAGGGGGACGGGGGGCGGGGCGGGGAGGCTCAGGGACGTGGACGCCTCGGCGAAGAAGGACTGCAGGTCGATGGCGGCCAGGTAGGCGAGGTCGTTCTTGTTCAGGCCGCGGAATCGTGAACTGTTCCTGCGGAAGGTCGCCCAGAATCGTCCCTCGCGGGTGGTGAAGGTGCTCCGTTCCACACGGGGACCGTATGCGGCCTCGATGGTCAGGTCGCGCGGTGCGGCGTGTGACCACCACGTACGCCAGCGCGGGTCGTCCTGGATCATCTCGGCCACGGAGGTCGCCGCGTCGAAGTACGCCGCGGGAATGTCGCTTTCGCCGTGGAGGGCGAGACTCAGCCAGGGGAAATTCCGGCCGCGGCAGAGACCGTGTCGTCCGCTTCGACCGTATGGAATCCCGGCAGGGGGCCCTGCCACGGTTCACCGGTGGTGTGCTCGTGGGCTCTGGAGACGGCCACGGCGAATGCGTCGGATTCCGCGAAATCCCAGATGTGGTCGGCCACTTCGCGGGAATGCCGCAGGATGCGCAGAAATCGTGTCCTGCCCGCCGCCACGACGGCGAAGTGGAGGTTCTTGAGGGCGTCACCCGACAAAGGGACCGGTGCCGCGCCGGGCGGGTCGTGGACGTCCCTGACCGGGATTCCCGCGAGGTGCTCGCTTTCGAGCCGCCGCAGCTTCTCCATCAGGATGCCGGCGAACGCTTCGATGCGCACGCCGCCCTCACGGGTGAGGGCTTCCAGCAGTTGAGGGGCGGCGGCAAGAAAGTACGCTTCGGATCCGAGCTGCGACACCGGTGCGGTACGCCCTCACCGGCTGGCTGGTGGGGCACTTCGCGCCCCCGGCAGAGTCGTTGCCGCGGCCACTCGCGTGAAGCCCGGGCCGCGATACCCGCCGCTGTGCGCGGCACCGTGTCCCGCCCGCCGCCGGCAGATAGCCTCACCAGCCCCATGATCGGAGGCACCGTGCCCCAGCTCTTCCCCACCCGACGCACCGCCCTGCACGCCTTCGCCGGCCTCGTCGGCGGTCTTGCTCTCGGCGCCACGGCGTGCGGCTCCAACGGCACTGACGGCTCGGCCCAGGCCGGGGTGAGCCCTGTTCCGAGCGGCTCCGCGGCCTCCTCCGGCGCCGGCGGTGGGCGCAGGTTCGGCGCCGAGTGGGAGAGCCACACCCGGACGTTCATGTCCTGGCCGGCCCTCGCCTCCGTGTGGGGGGACGACCTGCCCTACGTACGGGAGGACATCGCACGGATCGCCCGGGCGGTCGGGGAGTTCGAGGCCGTGGTGATGATGGCGCGTCCAGAGCAGGTGGCGGCGGCCCAGCGGGCCGTCGGCTCGCAGGTGGAGGTCATCCCCCTGGAGGTCGACGATCTGTGGGCCCGTGACACCGTGCCCGTCTTCGTGGAGGACGACGGCGAGCTGATCGGTGTCGACTTCAACTTCAACGGCTGGGGCAACAAGCAGACCCACGCCAACGACGCCCAGGTGGGCCGCAAGCTCCTCGCCCGGTACCACATCCCACGGGAGCGGGCGCCGCTCACCGCCGAGGGCGGCTCCTTCGAGACCGACGGCGAGGGCACCCTCCTCGTCACCGAGAGCTCGATCGTCAACGACAACCGCAACCCGGGCAAGAGCCGGCAGGAGATCGAGGACGAGCTCGTCGAGACCCTCGGGGTGGAGAAGGTGGTCTGGCTGGCGGGTGTCCGCGGCGAGGACATCACCGACGCGCACGTGGACAGCCTCGTACGGTTCACCGCGCCCGGCGTGGTCCTGCTCGACCAGGCGTTTCCCGGCAATCCCCCGGACTCCTGGTCCCGCTCCTCCGACCAGGCCCGCTCCGTACTCAGCAAGGCCACCGACGCCCGCGGCCGGCGCTTCGAGATCATCGACCTGCCGCAGCCCGACCTGGACAAGATCACCGGCAAGGGCGACGACTTCGTGTCCACCTACGCCAACTTCTACGTCGCCAACGACTCGGTCTTCCTACCCAGGTTCGGCGACCGGACGGCGGATGAGCGGGCCAAGGCCATCCTTCAGGAGCACTTCCCCGAGCGGGAGGTCGTGCAGCTGCAGATCGACACGATCGCCTCTGGCGGTGGCGGCATCCACTGCTCGACCCACGAGCAGCCCGGCAAACCCGCCGCCTGACCGACACCCGCCGACCAGGCCGAGGGTCGGAGGGTGGTGCAGCGGGTGACGATGCCCCTCCGTCTGACGCCAGACCCCGCCCTCAACCAGGGCATACGATCAGATCATGATCGATGATTCGGCGCATCGGACCGTTCGCCACTTCTCGCAGGCCAACCCCTCCGGCCCCGGCTGCGACAGCGTTCCGGCCCTCTTGCGACGTCTGGCGGATTCCATCGAAGAGTTGGGCCCCGCCGAGATCCAGGACGTGGTGATCTCGTCAGAGATGACCGAGCACGGCCCTTGGCAGTCGGGGACCGTCTACTTCCACCTGCCTGAGGATGACGACTGAACCGACGGCTCCCCGATCGATGCCCTGGCCCTGCCAGGCCGGGGCGAGACGGAGCTGGTCCAGGTCCTCGCCGTCCAGCACCACCATCGCGACAACCGAGTCTTCGACGGTCGCCACCCACGTCTCCTGGCCGGGCACGACCATCTCCCGGAACCAGGCCCGGACCTGGTCGTCCGTATGCGCCCGGCGCACGCTCGGAAGAGCCGCCGCGAAGGAACGCGGCCACACCTCGGCCACCGCAGCGGCATCGGAGTCGACCGCACGGCGGACGACAAGGTTGTTGATCTCCACAACGACGCGTGCTCGCCGGCACACGATGCGGCCGCATCCGAGTTCTCCGCGACGCTCGGACCGAAGCGAAACCCGGTAGACCTTCCCGGTCAGAGCACCAGTAGGGCTCGGTCAGGTCCGTATGGATGCGAGCATGTCGCGGTGGCAGGTAGGGCAGGCGCCGGCCCAGGTGGCGAGGAGGAACTGAAGCTCACGGACGACCTGGTAGAGGCTCAGGCCGATGCCGTTTCTTTTAGCGCGTGGGTCAGCATCCAGCCGACCAGACCTGCTCACACACGAGCACACCCTGGAAAGCGCACCCATCGACTGCGCGACGGGCAGGGGCGGCGATACGCCACCTCCCGCAGTCGCGACGACAGCCACGGACACAGCCGGGCACCCCTCGCCCCTCCATCGGCTCGGCCGAGAAGACCCCAGGACGGACATCCGTTCCGCCAACACACGCAGGGCCGCGATGTTCCGATCAGGCCGTCGCTGACTCCTCCCTCAGGCCGTGGACCCCACGTCCTTCGGGCGGCGCCCATATGAACCTGCCTCCTTCGCCGCTGCGGGCATGCAGAAGACCCGTCCAGATCCGAAGCCGAATGATGCCGGCCGCTGCTGTGACGACGGCGCCCGGTCCGTCCCATGAAGGAGGGTCATGGCGGCCGGGCGCATGCGGGAGCGTCGAACTATGGTGTCCCACCACATACGCCCCTGACCTGCTGCTTCCTACGGTGTGGCGACACCGAAACGTCCCCGTACCTGCCTGGAAGTGGTGCACATGGCCGCCGCAACTCCCTCCCCCACACCACCCGGTTCCCTCAAGCGCATCGTCGCCGCCAGCCTCATCGGCACGACCATCGAGTGGTACGACAACTCATCCGAACAGCGCTAGGACCTGCGACTTTCCGGCTATTGGGCGGTGAAGGTCAGCACCGAACCAGCACGGGAACGAGCCGGTGCCGACCCGAGCGGCAACTAACGAGCTCGTGCGTGGTTAGCGGTGCGACGCTGGGTCGTGATCGCTGATCATGTTCGTGTGGTGAGGAACGGGTCTCGTGCAGCGATCATCAGCGACCGGAGGATCACGGGGCTGTCGGCCGATGTGATCGCCGAACTAGTCGCCGAGGTAGGTCCGTTATGGCACGAGCGACACCAGGCGAGACTGGAGTCCAGGCCACGGAAGCGGGCCGTCGGCGCGGGTGCAAAGCACCGGTTGGTCTTCATCGACCGGCTCCTGGCAACCCTCGTCCACCTTCGCCACGGCGCTACTCACGACGTGCTGGCCTGCTGGTTCGGCGTCGACCGCTCCACGGTCACCCGGGCGATCGGCGAGGTGCGGCCGCTGCTCGCCGAGCGGGGCTGCACCATCGCAGCCGGTGTCCGGCTCCGCACCCTCGCCGAGGTCATCGAGCACCTCGGGTCCAGCGGGCAGACCGGGATCGTCGACGGCACCGAGATCCGGGTCCGCAGACCCGCTGCCGGCCGTAAGGATCGGGAAAAGTTCATCTCCGGCAAGAACAAGCAGAACGCCGTCAAGGCCATGATCCTCACCGACGCCAGCGGCAGGCTCCTGTTCTGCAGTCCCGCCCAACCGGCAAGCTGTGCCGACATCACACACGCCCGGCAGTGGGGCCTGGTCAAGCACCTGACTGACGGCCCGCCCGTGGAGATCCTCGCCGATGCGGGCTATCAAGGCCTGGGCGCCCAGACCGGCGGCCGCGTGGTGACACCACCACACCGCAAGTTCAAGAAGAACCCGCCACAGTGGTACGAGGAGATCTACGAACGCCGGCGCAAGGCCCACTCCTCACGCCGTATCCGGGTCGAGCACGGCATCGCACACCTGAAGAACTGGCGGGCACTCGCCCGGCACCACGGCCGACGCGAGCACATGAGCGACACGATCCAAGCCGTCGCCAGCCTGCTCTCACACCAGCAGACCGCCACCCGCACGGACCGTCAGGCACAGTGATCACCGGACCGACCTGCACCTTTCGACGTCGCACCGCTAACCACGCACGAGCTCGTTAGACCGCTCGGCTGGGCCCGTCGAAGGATTCTCGAGAACGCGAGACGTGTCACCCAGCGTAGTTGCGAGCACCTTCGGTGCGTTCTCATCGCCGGTTCGCTCCCTGATGGCAAGGCAGCGTGCGGAAGCCCTGATCGTCGACCAGCGGAAACGCTTGAACCGGTGCTCTTCGGCTCCGGCTCAACGGTAGTACCGGCCGGCTGCCGTCCCCCGTCCGTTGCCTCGGCCACTGGCCGTACACCACCTCGGCGGACTCCAGCCGGCCGCCTCGGCATCGACCTCCGCCAGTTCCTTCCGTAACCGCTCGGCCCGCTACCCCGGCTGAACCCGCTGCTCGAGCGTCCACGTCTGCCATACGTGTCCCTCCCGCAGCCGACCCTACGAAGAGCCGAACGGGGCACGACCGGCCTCCTCGGCACCGGCCCGTGACGGACGATCACCTGCTCACGATCTCGCCCCCATCAGTCCGAGCGTCCTGCCCGCCACCCGCGCCAACCCCTTGGCCGGCGATTTCACGTGGTAATTCGATCACTGGCAGCAGGGACTCGTGGGGGTTGCGGATACCGCTCGTCACAGCTTGGCAACTGAGGTAACAGGCGGCTTCTGAGCCCTGGGGTACGACGGTGCCCTCCCCTATTCTCGTCCCGTAACGGGGAGAGATACGCCAGGCCGGGTGACTGGGGGGCACGGGTGGTCTTGCACGGGCGAGCGGCGGTGTTCGAAGACGTCGTTCCTTCATTGGTGGGACTGGAGCCTGGGAAGGGAGGGTGGCGGCGCAGGCCGCGCGGCACTCCGTTGTTGGTCGAGTGCGCCGGTGGGCGGCTCACCGGCAAGACGGCGCTCTTACGGGAGCTGGAGGATCGGTACGCCGAGCGTCTTCCGCAGGCGTACGTGGACCTCGACAAGAGGGATTTCGGGCAGCCGGGGCTGCTGCCCCCTCCACCGGACGAGGTGGTGCCGAACGCCTCTCGGATCTCCGACCTGCTCTTCCTTCTGCTGTACGAACTGAGGCAGAGGCCGAAGAAGTTCGGTACCGGCATCGCCTTCCCCCGGCTCACCCAGGGGCTGCTCGCGGTGACCAACTGGCAGGCCGCCGGACCGGCCGGTCTGGAATCCTCCATGCGCAACCTGGTGGAACTGCTGCAGGCGAGCCAACCCGACGTCGATGCCCGCCGTGCCCGAGTGCTCCGCGCGGTTGAGCGGCTCGGGCCCGCTGCGGCCGAACTCGTCCCTGCGGCAGGCACGTTGGTGTCGGAGCTGATCGGTCTGGTGGCTCCCGAGGTGCTCGGCCCGCGCGCCAACCGGGACGGCCTGCTGTGGTGGGAGGCTCGCGGGGTGCGCGCCCAGGGTGACGGGTACGCCCAACTGACCACCCTGGCCATGCGCTTCCGGGTCGCCCCCGGACAGCCCGAGAGCACCGATGGCCGGCGGTTCGCGGAGAAGCATCTCGTGGCCGCCTTCCTGGAGGACATCGCCGACCATTACACGTTGCTCCGGCGGATGAACCGCCTGCCGCGCCCGCTGCTGCTTCTCGACAACGCCCACTGCGAACTGGGCGTCAGATTCCTGGGCATGCTGAAAGAGGCCTGGTTCGTACGGGCTCCCCGGACCCGTCCCGGGGTGGTGGTGACGGCCCTGGCACCGGAGCCGGCCTTCCCCGAACCGGGCGGCACCGCCCCGTCGACCCGTGTCGTGTCCGGCGAGTTCTGGCGCCAGGACCCGGCGGGGACGCCGGCCGACTGGGTGCTGGGTGTGTCGATGGCGCAGCTGAATCGCGAAGAGGTCTGGGAACTGCCGGGCGCGGAGGTACTCCCATCCGACGTCTCGCGGGTGATCCACCGGTTCAGCGCGGGGCGAGTCGGCATCGCGCGCACCCTGGCCCGGGCCGCCCGGCACGAGTGGGACGCCCACGGGTCTGTGTCGTGCGAGCAGCTCCTAGACCTGGGGGCGGCGGACGGGACGGACCTGCCCGCGTACGAGCTCCTGCTTCGGACCCTGGTGTCCGAGGAAGAGACCGACCGCGCTCTCTTGGCCCATTTCTCACCGGCCCTGGACGTCGACGCCGCCACCGCCCTGCGAGTCACCGCCCCGACCAGTCCCTCCCGGGGCAATCGGCTTGCCGACGTCGCGAAGCTTCTGGCACAGGCGGGCCCTGCGGAGGGCGCTCGGCCCGGTGCCGATGGTCCGTTCATCGCCGACCGGCCGCTGCGGGCCCTGCTGCTGCACGACCTCCGTGTCCGGGCGACGGCGACGACCGAGGCGGCGGGGTGGCTCGGCCCGCACAAGGCCGCTCGGGACCGGTACGCCCCGGGCCCGGACCAGCAGGTCGACGACCGCGCTCTGTACCACGCGCTCGCTTCCGGGGAGAGTGCCACCGTCGCCGGCGTCCTGCACGATCGGCTGGCCGACGGAGACGCCGCCGCGTGGCTCGCCTCGCTCAACCTGATCTGCGCCGCGCCGCGCCCGCCGGAGAACCTGCCTGACCCGGCGACCACGCCCTGTCCGGCCTGCGGCCCCGACAACGGCCGTGTGCACACAGCGGTGGAACGCCTTGTGCAGGGCCTGTGGGCGCAGTCGCAACCGCTCGCGCCGCCCGATTCGGTCACGATCGCCCGGATCGAGCGGCAGCTGAGCATCCTGACCGAGGTCACTGACGGCGACGCGGAGCGGATCTTCGGCGAGGCGCACGCCACCTGGCCGCAGCTCCTCCTGCACAACTGGATCCAGGCACCCGACCTGCCGACCTGGGGAGAGGCCCACCGATGACACTGCCCAACGGTCCGTTGACCCGCTCGCTGCTGATCGTCGTCGTCCTCGCGTGCCTGGGTGCCGTGGGATTCTGGGTCCTGACCCCGGACGACTCCTGCGCCCCCGGGGTGTACAAGCGGGAGAAGGAGTGCGTCGGAGTCACCGACGGCAGCTTCGTCTTCACTCCCGCCCTCAGGCAGGTCAGCGAACGCATCAAGGCGGAGAACGACAGCCTCGCCGACAAGCCCGCGGCCACCATCGCGCTGATGATCCCCATGGTCTCCCAGGCGGCCGCCGAGCGGCGGGAGTTCGTCGAGCAGGTCCAGGGCGCCTACCTCGCCCAGTGGAAGGCCAACCACGAAGCCAACAACAAGCAGCCGCCCATCCGCCTGCTCCTCGCGAATCCAGGCCCGAGCTACCGGCACTGGCGGGCCGTCTCCGACCAACTCGTCTCGGCCGCGGCGGACCCGAAGCAGAACCTGAGGGCCGTCGTCGGCATCAACATCAGCATCCCGGAGACCGAGCAGGCCATCCGCTACCTGACCAAGGAGAAGGGAATCCCGGTCGTCGCGGGCCCGATGACAGCGGACGACATCATGAACACCGCGGCCCAACCGCAGCGCTACCCCGGGCTCGCCCGGATCGCCCCCAGCAACACCGACCAGGCCAACGCCCTCGCCGCATACGGGGCAGCCATCAAGCCCGAGAAGTCGCTGGTCGTCGAGGACATCCGCGAGGGCGACAACTACCTGAGCAGCCTGCGCAAGACCTTCGAACGGCTCGCCCGGAACGCCCCCATCGCGCCGGAGACCTTCCGGTCGCCCCCGGACTTCAACGACGAGAGCAACCTCGCCAACGACTTCCACCAGATGGTGCCGGACATCTGCGCCTCCCCCGCGACCACCATCTATTTCGCCGGCCGCCCTGTTCAACTGCGGCAGTTCCTGATCGAGTTGGGCGACCGAACCTGCACCAAGCACTACACCGTCATCACCGGCTCGCACGCCTCCACGCTGATGGTCGACGAGAAGTTCGCCGACAAGTGGGACGTCCTGAACAAGGGCTCCGGCATCACCGTGCGCTACGCCGCCCTCGCCCACCCCGATGCCTGGGGAGAGAAGAGCACCGAGGCCACCGGCGGTTCCAGGACCGCGATGAAGGGGCTCAGCGAACTGCTCCGGGCCGGCGACAGCACGACACCCGATGCGATCGGCCCCGCCGGGCTGGGCGATGGCCGCATCATCATCACCTATGACGCCGTCACCACCGCCATCACCGGAATCCGCAACGAGACGACCAAAACCGTGACGATGCCTTCGCTCAGGAACGTGACCGACAGCTGGCTGCGCCTGAAGGGAACCTCCCGGGTGGAAGGCGCCAGCGGGTGGATCTGCCTCGACCAGTACGGCAACCCGAACAACAAGGCCGTCTCCATCGTCCACCTCGACCCGGCGACCAAGACCGCTGTCTTCGACGGCGTCGCCTGGCCCCTGGGCCATGCTCCGGACCCGAACTGCTCGATCGCCAACTGAACGACTACCCCGGCCGGCCGGGATCTCCCGGCCGGCTCCTACCGGGCGCCCGCCCCTGCGCAAGGGAGGTCCCGGGACCGTCGTCGTCAGCTCCGCCTCCGCGGTCGAGGTCACGCGGTGCCCGCAGGCAGGCCGGCGTATTCGGTTCGCGTCTCCTGCGAAGTCCCGCGTATGACCGGGAGTGAGCGTCGAAGTGATCGGCAGCCGGAAGCGGGGTGGCCACGGACGCGCCTGGGCCTCTGCCCCCCACCACCACCGGCGTGTGACGCGGGTCATCTGGGTGCCTGTCACGTTCCTGCGCCCCGCTTGTCTCATGTCCCATGGGTGACAGCACAGCACGGAACACGACACGGAATCGGGGTACGGACATGCAGGCGCTATCGGCGGGGTCGTACCACGCGTAGCGGGGCGAGACAGCCTCGGACGGACCCCGCTGCCTCGGTGACCGCTTGGTCGACCCAATCGTCATCCAGCAGGTCGCACTCTTCATCTGTGAAATAGTCCTCAGCTGCCTGCGCGAGGAAATCCGAGGGACGATCCGGCGGACGCATCGCCGCCGATACGGCCGACCGAACTGGCGCATCGTCCGCCACGCGGATGACATCTCGCCTGCCTGTCGGGCAACGTGCGAGTAACTTAAGGAATCATGGTCAACCTCATACCTGATGCGCCATCATGACAGAATGACAAGGCGAAAGTTGGCCCTGCTCGCAGGGCTGCTTCTGTTGTGTATAGGTGCCTTCTGCATCTGGGTCGGCCTGGACAGGGCTGACAAGATCGCCAACATCGTCGGAGCGGCGGCTACGGCGGGTGGTGTCATCCTTGCCATTTGGCAGACCCGCGGCACTGTGGCTGCTGCGGTCGACTTCGATAGCGATGACGATTCCAGCAGGACCGTTGTGGAAGACAGCACCGCCCAGACCGGCGGACCGAGGTATAACGTGGCGGGCCCGGCAGTGGTGGCCCAGAACGCTCCTCCTCCCTCTGGGGGCATTGGCGTAGGCGATGCTGTCGCCGTCCTTGCGGTTATGGGCTCCGTCGCCGTTGCGCTTGTCGCGGTCAATGCGCTCAACAGGAACCCGGACAGGTCTCTTGAGTCGCCTCCTCCGCCTCAATCCATTCATGCGAGTTCCGGCTCGTCGCCGACGATGTCTTCGCCTCCCCCCGGAGGGATGACGGTTACATGCAAAATGCCGGATAACCTGCAGCACGCAGAACGCGGCCAGAAGATCAAGTTGACCTATGAAATCTACGCCCCGACACCCGTACACGCTGGACTCGGAGCGGGCCTCTACGACAACGCGGGGAACGATCACACGAATGGCACCGGTGACAGAGACGACGTCCCTCTGACGGTAGGGCGACAGAACGTGACCCGGCAGATCGAAATCCCCCGTGACCTGACCGGCGGACGCTACGAAATCACTGCCGAAGTCTGGCCGGCGAACCGAATCGGCAGCGGCGCGACTCTCGCGGACGACTCGTGTACGACTGTGACCCTACGCTGAGTTGCTGCGGCCGACCGCGACGGCCTCAAGGCACTGTAGGCGCGAACCGGCTCGGACCCGACGGGTCCGACGGGCATTGAATGCCCGCCGGAGCCGCCCCGATGGCCGCGGCCACCATCGACCCGGTGCTTGAGGGGTGGCTGCCACGCCGGATTGCCGGTGCCGTGCATGCTGCCCCTTATCGCGGTACTCCAGTCGGCCCCCTCTGGTCGGCCATAAGCCGCGCCCTGACCGACGGCCACGCCGATGACACGTTTCATACTGAGGTTCCCCTGCTGCGCGGGAGTGGTTGACCAGGGGGTGTCTCTTCGATCAGGCAGTTCGTTGTCCTGGGCATGCTCAGCAGAGGGGACCTGACCGACGACGAGTGGGCGGCGCTGGAGCCGCTGCTGCCGGTGAGCAACAACCGCTGCGGCCGGTGGCCGGATCACCGCCAAGTGATCAACGGAATCATTCACCGGCTCAGCACTGGGCTCTGCGAAGATCAATTCTGCTGCCCGCACACATCACCCTGGGCTCCTGCTGGAGGAGGCGGTGCGCCAGGTCAAGCCCTTGGCCGCTCTCGCGGCGGACTGACGACCAAAATCCACCTGGTTGCGGAGGGCCGCTGCCGCCCGCTGTCCCTATTGATCAGAAACTGATGGGGTTCTCGTCCAGGATTTAGCGGACGTGCGGGCCGCCGAAGTAGCCGCGGACGATGTGTGGCTGGCGTTGGCGTCTGTGGAAGAAGCGGCGTGTCTCGGCGGCGAGTTCGGCCTGATCTCGGGCCCGGTGCTGCTTGGGCAGGCTGTGCTTGAGGTCCGCGTTGACCAGCTCGTCGGGGTTCAGCTCGGGTGCGTAGGGCGGCAGGAAGTGCAGCTCGACGTCGTCGGGGTGGGCGGCGAGCCAGTCGCGGACCTTCCTGGACCGATGGGCGGAGTACCCGTCGACGACGAGGTGGACCTTGTGGTCGAAGTGGCCGGCGAGCCGGTCCAGGAAACGGCACATCACCTCGGCGGTGAAGCTCTCGGTGAAGACCACGAAGTGCATCCGGCCCTTGGCGCTGATGGCCGACATCGCGTTCACCGAGAACCGGTTCCCGCTCCGCCGCACGACGGGTGTCCTGCCCTTCTCGCCCCAGGTGCGGCCGGTGACCTGGTCGGAGCGGATGCCGACCTGGTCGGCGAACAGAATCTCGCCGCCGTCCCTCTTCACCTTGGCCCGGATCGCCGGCCAGGTCTCCCCGTGCCGGCGGCGCACGGCCTTCGAGTGCTGCTCGACGGCCCGGCTTGTCCGGACGCTGGAAGGGCAGCCCCGACGCCTCAGGTACTTGCCCACCTCCGGTTCGGTCAGCTCTACCCGGTACGGCTTCGCGATCAGGTCACCGATCAGCCGCCGCGTCCACGACTGCCCGGAAAGTCCCACGTCACAGGGCCGGTGGTCGAGGACGGCCTGCCGCACCGCGGCCTGCTCGGCCTCCCCGAGCACCTGGTGCACCCCGACCGGCTTGCCCCGCGGCCGCATGGCCGGCGCCTCCCGGCCGCCGGCCTGCCACTTCGCCCACCACGTGTCGGCCGCCTTCGGCGACACCCCGAAGACCGCTGCCACGTCCTCGCGGTCCCGCCCGCCACCAACGCGGCCACCGCCCGCAGTCGCAGGGTCTCCTGCGCCGACGGCGACAGATGCCGCGCGTCCCCCACCAGATTGCTCATTCCCCACCAACGCCCCAGAACCCAAACCGTTTCAGATCAATATGTGACAACTACCGAGCTTCGGCTCGACGGCGTTGTTGTCGCCGGGTGGATCGTTCGGCAGGATGCGAGCGGTGACGGCGGCGGGAACCCGCCCGATCGCGCCGGGCGTCGTACAGGGACGGGACAGTTCGTTCGCTTCGGGGAGGGGTGGGTCCATGCGCGGTGATCGGCTGACCGAGGACCAGCTGACGAGGACTTTCGGCGCCGTGCTGGAAGAGGTGCTCAGTGGCCAGGGTTTGCGGACCTGCACTGGGCTCGACATGGCAACGGATGACGCGCTGTGGGAGATCGCCAAGTATGGTCCGGGGGCCCCTGCCGAACTTGTCGACGCCGCCCGTGCTGCCTTCGCCGGGCAACTGGACGGCAGCAACGCCGCGCGCTGGCGCGCAGAGCTCAGGCGCAAGTTGGCAGCTCAGCGCACCGCCGAGCGCGAGTCAGGGCCCACCACCGAGGCTCGTGGTGGTGCCGAGCCGCCGGCGAAACCGCTCGGGGCGACGCCGACTTCAGTACGGGCGATGCGTATCAAAGGCGATCAGACCTACTTGGACGAGTACGGACGCACCTGTCACGCAGGGGAACTGTTCACTGGGGAGGTCGAGGAAGTCGCGGACAACGGGCACACCGAGCTGCTCGGCACCTACTGCTCGGGCATCGAGCACGGGCGGCAGCAGGAGTGGTGGCCGGACGGGACCAAGCGGGCCGAGGGCGTGGCCATCATGGGTGCCGCGGTAGGTGAGTGGCGGTACTGGCACGCCAACGGCCGGCCGTCGGAAGTGGTCGTTTTCGATGAGAACGGTCGGGAGATGTCGAGAAAGCGCTGGAATGCCGTAGGTGAGCTGATCATGGATCACGTGACGCGCCGGGCCTGATCCTTAGGCAGGATCACTGGAGCGCTCGTTCGGCGAGTCGGCGTGAGTGACGCCCGTCGTGGCTCCGTGGCCGTCGGCGTCGACGCCGCCTCGCACTCCTGGCTCGCGGCGGACTGGGTCGCATCGGAGAACGGCGACGACCAGTACGTCAGACAGTCCGCCGGTGGTCCCGTCGAAGCCCGGATCGGCGGGACCGTCGTGGCGGGCTAGCAGATGGGGGCTGACCGTCTGCCTCGGATGCGCTGGCGCTCAGTAGGTGTCCGTGGCTGCCAGAACAGCCAGTCGGCGGCCGTTCGGTGAGAGGGCCACGATGGCGAGGTCCCAGCGCTGGCGGAAGAACCACCCGCTGTCGGTGCCGAAGCTGTACCACCGGTAGGCCGCCGCCAACGCCTCGACCTCGGCCACCGGGGTGCCCTCTTCTACTCCCGTCAGTCCGGCCAGGGAACGCCAGGCCGCAAGGCGGCCATAGGCGCCGTACTCCGCCGATTCATACGCTCCTCCCTCGGCCGCGGCGTCGAACAGGACTTCCCAGATCTCCACCGGAAAGCAGCGGCTGAGGCTCACCTGGGCCGCCGCGGCCGTGCACTTCAGACCGATCGCCCCGAGGGCGGCAGGCAGGCTGGCCGCCGTCAGGGGATCGACGAACTCGAACACCCGGGCCTCGAGGCAGCCGTTCGAGTCCTCGGCCCAGTTCCGCGCGGCGGCAGCGATCAGCTCGCCGGTCGCTGCCGCGGTGGTCTCCCTCACGCCGGGCAGTGGCACCGGGGCGCTGCCGGAGTGCCACGTGAGCGCCTCTTGCCGGGTGCGGCTCTCCCCGTCCGGGAAGCGGGCCGGCACGGGGTAGCCGAGCTCGAACTCGGCACGACTGAGGGGCAGCCAGGCGAACCGACCGTGTCTTTGACGCGAAGCGCCCGCCCAGTTGGCCACCTGCGGCAGCCCGGCGAGGTCGACTCCTCGGACCACCAACTCCTGTACCAGGCAGGCCCGCAACTCGTCCGGTCCATCCGCCCCGTCACTGAACAGGGCTTCCAGGTTTGCTGGTTGCTGCGCCGAGACCAGCAGGGAGGCGGCCAGGCTCGGGAAGTGACTGCCGCCAAGAGCCTGGGCCAGCCGACCCGTGGCGAGGACCTGGCCGGGGCCGGGCGTGCGGGCGAGCAGCCGCAGCAGCCCGTCCCGCATCGTCACGTACTGCCACAACTCCTGCTCTCGGCCGCGGTACTCCCCAACGAGCCGGACACCCAGCTCGGCGACCCGCTCGCTGTCCCCGGCCGCCAACCACTGCTCGGCGAGCCGCCACACACCCGTCACACTCTTCAGGCCCGGCAGATCCCGCACGAGTTCAGCTATGTCATCAGCCACGCGGGCGAGCCTATGCCGATTCACCTACCCCCGGCCCATATCGTCCGCGGCTACTTCGGCGGCCCGCACGTCCGCTACATCCTGGACGAGAACCCCATCAGTTTCTGATCAATATGAAAGCCCCGGAAATCTGCAAAGTCGCAGCTCAGCAGACCTCACTCGACTATCCACGCAGGTCAGCGGGTTAAGGGCGAGGACTTCAAGAAGGTCTTCTCGGGGGCGGCGATTTCCTTTGCTCCCACACTGGTGGGAACTGTTTATGGCATGAGCTTCGACTCCATGCCGGAGCTGCGCTGGGCCTCGGGTACCCTTCACCCTCGGCTTGATGAAGGTGGCATGAGGCAGTTTGTACGTGATTTTCAAGCGGCGAGGCCGGCCGTAGCGGGCACCTGTCTCAAAGACGCGCCGCGCACTGTTTGCGCATACATCGCCGCGCAGACCACCCATACGGGGCGCTGGGGAGAAGTGATGCGGGTGATCTCCTCGCGCTCCCCTTCACAGGCCCTCTGAGCTGGCCTTTTGGGGATCCGGAAGCGCTGGGGAGGATCTGGGGAGAACAGGGCCGTCAGCAGCACCTACGCCATCAAGCCCGTTCGCCGGACGGTTCGCCGCCCTCTGGACGGCTCGTCGATGTCGCGGCAAATCACCGTGAGTGACAGCGGGCCGGGCCGGTGAGGGGGCTGACCTCAGCAGGCGCCCCTGGAGAGGAATTTGCGCCGACAGGTGGCGCGGATCCTGCAGCTGGAGTCCTGGGACCCACTCGCCGTCGGGAACTGTGGTTCAGCCGAGTCGACAGGCGGGCGGGCGGGCTGCGTGGCGTCGTGGATGCTCGCGGGTGTAAGAGCTCCTGACGGCACGCGGTGCGGCGGTTCCAATGTGCCGGAGCGGCGGGCTCTTTCCTTCGTGCTGGGGGCAGAATCCAGCGGGGTTGTTCCGTATCCGTCGACGAGGTACGGCAAAAGCTCCCTGGTCGTGATTGCGTCCAGGGAGCCTTCGGGAGGATCGGCCGCTCACTGTGAAGAGATCAGAGCTCGATCCGCTCGGTGGAGGTGGTGACCTCGTTCGGGGAGCGGCTCGACGCCGAGCCGCGGGCCCGTCGGGACGTCGAGGTGGCCGTCCGCGAGGACGAACGGCTTCGTGATGTCCGTGGCGAAGTAGCGGTGGGAGCCCGAGGTGTCGCCGGGGAGGGTGAAGCCGGGGAGGGCCGCCAGGGCGACGTTGGCGGCGCGGCCGATGCCGGTCTTCAGCATGCCGCCGCACCAGACGGGAACACCATGGGCGCGGGCGATGTCGTGGATGCGGCGGGCTTCGAGATAGCCGCCGACGCGGGCCGGCTTGATGTTGATGATCGAGCAGGCGCCCAGCGAGATGGCCGCGGCGGCGTCGGCGGCGGACTCGATGGACTCGTCCAGGCAGATCGGGGTGCGCAACAGCTTGGCGAGCTGGGCGTGCTGGACCATGTCATCGTTGGCGACGGGCTGTTCGATGAGCAGGAGGCCGAAGTCGTCTAGCTTCGCGAGCTGTTGGGTGTTGACGAGGGTGTACGCGGCGTTGGCGTCGACCTGGAGGAGAAGGTCGTCTCCGAAGCGTTCGCGGACGGCGCGGACCGGTTCGACGTCCCAGCCGGGCTCGATCTTCAGCTGGATCCGGACGTAGCCCTCGGCCACGCAGCCCGCCACCGCGTCCAGGAGCTCGGGTATCGAGTCCATGATGCCGACGGAGACGCCGCAGGGGACACGGTCGCGGGCAGCGCCCAGATGGGCCGGGATGGACTCGCCCGACAGTTGGAGTTGAGCGTCGAGGACTCGCCGGAGCACCCCCGCGCCGGGCCTCGGGTTCGGTCGAGCGGACGAAGCGACCACCCCAGAGCTGTGACAGAGACCGAACCCTCGTACCCGGGCGCCGATTTGGCTGGCCTTCGGCCCCGCCCCTGCCCGGCCGGGCTCGCTGATCGTCAACACCAAGGCCCACCATGCACACGTACGACCCTGCCCTCACCGACCTCGTCGTCGCCTCCCTGCGCGACCCGCTGCTGAACCGGCCCCCTACCCGACGCCTGCCCGCGAAGATCATGTTAGGGCCTCTAAGGGAGCTCAAGGCCGGCCGCTGGTCTCCTCAGAAACTCAGAGTTGCCCAGACGGCGTCGAGCAGCTTTGTGCGGCGTTCCGGTGTCCAGGGCCGGCCGGCGTCGAACCCGGAGACGACTATCCCGTCGACGAACAAGCTGACCAGGTCGGCCTCCTTCGCAGGGTCAGCCGATCCCGCTTCGTGGAGCAGCTGCTCGATCCGCTGGTTCCACCACTGGTTGAACCGGTTGAGCTCGCCTCGCAGGGTCGGCTGTCCGGCCGCGTTCAGGACGAGAGCGAGCCAGAACCGATGGCTGCGTTCGGTGGGACTGAGGACGGCCCACTCCACCACCGCACGCAGAGCGGCCTGACCGTCAAGAGCACGCGCTGCCGCGTCGGCTTCGGCGCGGCGGCTGTCGAGTTCCCGACGGACGGCGTTGCACAGCAACTCTTCCCTGCTGCCCACGTAATGAGTCACGACCGATGTCGAGGCCCCCACCCGCTTGGCGACAGCACGGATCGTCACGGCTTCGAAACCTGCGTCGGCCGCGATGGCAACCACGGCGTCCTCAATGGCCGCCAGTCGCGCGGCCTGATCTATCTGGCGGGGCATGCCGTCATCATAACCGGAAACGCAACACGTGTTTCATAATACGCATCCCCTCTCCCTTGCCTCGCGGGCCAGGTGCGCACCGTGGAATCACCAACCGGCACGACGGGACATCGCACAGCGGGACGCCCTCAACAGCGGCGCGGCCGAGCCTCACGGCGGTGGGCGCCAGGTCCCTGGAGACTCCGGGTTCACTGGTGGCGAAGGCTCCGACGAGCGACAAAGCTCAGCCGGACGTCCGAGTCGAAACAGGGCGCACCGGGATTCCCCTCACGGCCGCCGACGGGATCCGTTCAATCGGCCCGGACCTTCTTCCTGAGCGCGACGGGCTGGGGGTCGGCGAGCAGGATGATCATGTCCACCGCGTGTTTGAGGTCACGACGTGCGCGGTCGGCGTCGGGATTCGCCACGTACTGCAGGATGAGGCCGTCGACCAGGGCCAGCGTCAGGCGCCCCAGCGCGTCGAATCCGATGGCGCAGCGCTCTCCCGCGGCCTGCGCCGCCTGTTCGCAGAGCTCGGTGACCAGGGAGCTGTAGCGCTCGTACTGCGACTGGGCCAGGCCTCCCGTCCCCTCCGTCCGCACGGAGTACGTGGTCAGCTCGTACTGCATGACCTGGAGGCCGATGCCGCTCTCCACCAGCCGGCGCCAGAAGCCGGCGATGCCCTGCCTGAAGGCGTGCTCCACTCCGCGGTCGAGCTCCACCTCGGCGCGAAGCGCCTCCGAGATGTCCCCTATGACCTTGCCCATGACCGCGCGCAGCAGCTGGTCCTTGGCGGGGAAGACGTAGTGCAACGTGCCCAGAGGAATGCCGGCCTCCGCCGCCACGGCGCGCAGGGTCATGGCGGGCACGCCCGCAGAACTGAGTACTCGCATGGCTGCCGCGACGATCTGTTCCTCGCGCTCCGCTGCCCTGACGTAGGCCACCCGATGCCTCCTCGTTCGGTCAGTTGAGTCTCGCACACCTCTTGTGCGAGACGAGGAGCTCCTTTAGCTTAAACTCGGTCGGACGTACGACTCTGAACGTGAGCGAGGGTACGGCGGCCTGCGGCACCCTCGGGATCGGGTAGTCCGTCCAGGGGCTTGGGTGAAGGCTCTCCCAGACGGTCACCGGGCTCCGCTTTCAGCGGTGCATCTGATGCAGAACCATCGTGCTGCGCACTTGCCCGTTGCGCCTGGCATCTGCAATCGCCCCCGATGGGTCGCCCCAGCGGTTTCTGCATCAGGGGCTTCCGTTCCCCGTTCTCGCGGCGAGCTACCGAAGCATGTGTCTTGCGATCAGCGCGGAGGCACACGCACATGCCTCATGCAGCCAGCTGGAGAAGAGTGAAGGGAAACTGACATGGATTTCAAGAATTTCACCAAGGGCCTCCGGCACTGCCCGCACGCGCAAGCATCGAGCCAGATTCCGCCGCCATCCGCACAGTAGAAGGACTGGAGCTGATATGTATTCCATAGAATTCAGGGAAGGGTTCGATTACGAACTCCAGAACCGCCAGTTCGCCCTGATCTCCATGTCAGGCGTCGCGAGGCGCCTGCACGGTGACCCACAACTCTCCTTCTGGGGAGGCTATAGCGAACTCGAGCGGTTCAACGTCCCTCGCTACGAGCAAGCCGCGCAGAGGTGGGGCATGAACGCCAAGCCGACCGGCTGGACCAAGACCAGGGGCACGCTGATCGGAGCAACGCCCAAGTTCATGCTCCGCCCGCTTCTGAAGTTCGCGTACCCCAAGACCGTGAAGTATCTGGAAGACCTTCGCCGCGTTCGCGGAACGGGACCGAAGGACGGAAAGGCATTCCTCGACTACATGGTCGACCAGGAAGTCATCCAGATCGAAATGATGCAGCTTGCACTGAGCGGGCGCTTCTCGGATATCACTCCGAAGCTGGAGGAATTCTTCCGGAAGTACGAAAACAAGGAACTGTTCTCATGACGGCCCGACGGCCCGAAGCCCAGAGGCTTTGATGAATCCATCGACTGCCCCGTAGTACAGCCGGGCGCCGGCGAGATTCTCGGCCGTCGCGGCCGTCTGAGATGGCCAGAGCGCCGGTCCACCCGCCAGGCTGCTCCGCGTGCCCCCGGAACGGGCGTGCGCACCAACCGGCGGTGATGTCGGGCAGTGAGAACGTTCTCGCTGCCCGACGCGTCACTCATCGCCCGGCTACGGTTGAGTCGACCTGCCACGCCAACGAGCCGAGGCGCCGAGCGCAATGCGCGCGATACGTCCATGTTCGAGCGGCCGACTCAGTCCGAGCCCGATGCGCGTCCCACCAGTTGCTGTGTGGCCTGCGTTCACCCTTCTGCCTTTGCCGGGAGATTCTCCGGCGCCCGCTCTTCGATGCCGCGGGCGATCTCGACCGTCCCCGGAGCCGAACGGTCCACACGTTGGCCCGCACGGGACCTCGTCGGACCAGGTCCGCTTCCCCGTCCACACCTCGAAGCCCTCCTCCACGGCGCCGAGACCGCCGGGCACGACGACAAGACGTCGACATGCTCGGCCGCACTCACCCTGCGCTCGCACATCGCGTCGCACATGAGCAGCCACATCGCTCCTCACCCTCACCCGCACCCGCACCCGCACCCGCACCCGCACCCGCACCCGCACCCGCACCCGGCCACGCTGCGCGCCGTGACATCAAGGTTTCTCGGCTCCTCCAGCATCCCGTCTTTCGCACTCACGTCAGCACCACGGGTTTCCATTTCTGCGTGCGTCAACGCACCCCTGGGGTAAGGCGAAACGCCGAGTGTCTCCCGAACGGGGGCGATCGACTTTGCGGCGATGAGTTTCACCAGCGCCCCGGCGCCGACCAAGCCTCTTGCGTGACTGCAACCGGCCAGGGTCCACCGCTGATCACCCGAGCCGTAGGCCAGGGGACGCACTCCAACTCCCGCTCCAGCTTGGCGGCCTGCTTCTCATTGACCCTCGGTCGCCCGGGTGGGCCCTTCGACAGAACTTCGATCTCGCCCCGCTCGCGCCACTGGCGGCTCCACCGACCGCTCGCCGACTCACAGGGCGGCAACTGTCTCCCAGTTCTTCTCCCGCAGCCTGCGGCCGGATCCGCTCCCGCCCCCCGTTCCCGGTGGCGGCCAACCCGCTGCACTGCGCCTGTCTCACGGGTGCAGAGCTACCGAGACTGCCCTCGTCGAACGGTGCCGACATCGCCCCCTCAAGTTCCGGAGCAGGTGAAGTCGGCTTGATCGAGGGTCAGTCGAGAGCCTCGGAGCGCCGACAGAGCCTTACGGCCTCAGTCGCCGATGACCTCTCGACGTATGCAACACTAGTTACACAACGTCTGTTGCACAAAGGGGCGGTCATGAGTGATGTGGATGTGGATGTCGTCGTTGTCGGTGCGGGGTACGCGGGTCTGATCGCAGCCCGCAGCCTGCTGAACAGTGGGCTCACGGTCCAGGTTCTCGAAGCGGCCGACCGCGTGGGCGGCCGGGCGATGACGGTGACGTCGGCGGCCGGCACAGCCGTGGACCTGGGCGGTCAGTGGATCGGTCACGATCACGTGAAGGTGCGCTCCCTGGCGGAAGAGTTCGGGGTATCCCTGTTTCCGACCCACACCGAGGGCAAAGCACTGATCCGTCACCGGGGGCGCGACGTGTCGATGCTCTCGGCGACCGGTGTCGCCGTCGGCGCGGCCCTTACGAGGCTTGCTGTGGCGGAGCGGTTCGGGCTGGGGGCGCGTGACGACCAGACCCTCGCCACGTGGCTGGCGAAGGTCGGTCCCCGGCGGGCGCGCCGGCTCCTGGAGGTGGCGTTGGGGGAAGTCACTGCCACCGACCCCGAGTCGGTCTCCGTCCGGGCCGTGGCGCAAGGGATCAGGGGCGCCGGAGGTCTGCGCGAGATGTTCGGCATTGAAGGCGGAGCGCAAGACGCTCTACTGACGGGCGGTGCCGGCGGACTCGCAGAAGCGATCGCCACCGAGCTTGGGCCGGTGATCCAGCTGAATCAGCCAGTCCTCGGACTCGCCCGCGATGGAGCCGGCGTGACGGTCAGCACCCCCTACGGGGCGTCTCGCGCCCGCCGGGTCGTTGTCACGGCCGCACCTCCTGTGGCGAAAGCGATCGCTCACCGGCCCGCCCTCCCGGAGGCGCGGGAGCTGGTGCAGCGGGACACATTCATGGGGACGGTCTACAAGGCCGTCATCGTCTACGACTCGCCGTTCTGGCGTGCCGACGGGTACAGCGGCGAACTCTTCGCTCTCGACGGCCCGATCCCTTCCGCTTTCGACGTCTCGCCGCCCGGCGGCCGGGGCCACCTGTGCGTTCTGGTACCCGGCCGGGGCGCCCGCAATCTGGACGACCTGACCGAGGAGACTCGCCGTGCCACGGTCCTGGCCGAACTGGCCCGGAATTTCGGCGAACTCGCCCGCCATCCGGTGAGCTTCCACGAGAAGTCCTGGCACAGGGACGAGTTCGTCCTGGGTGGTTACATGGCGTGGCCCCGTCCCGGCTCTCTTGAGGCTGTCCGCACGGCCGGCGCGCAACCGGTGGGACGCGTCCACTGGGCCGGCACCGAGACCTCGCCCCGCTACAGCGGCTATTTCGAAGGCGCCGTGCTGTCCGGGGAGCGGGTCGCCGAAGAGGTGCTCACGGCGCTGTGATCGGCCGAGGCTGCGGAGTTCGCCACCCGGCTGCCGGACGGACCGAGGCGCGGCGTGGCGTGCTGCACGCCACGCCGCGCCTAGGTTCTGCCTGGCCACGCGGGAGTCGGCGACCGGACGCATGAGGCGAGGTCTCCCCGACCTTGCCCTGCCTGGTGTCCGGAGCCCGACAGGCAGACGGGTTTCGGTCCGTCGACCGGATCGGGTCGAGGAGCCGCCCTCGCCGGTCCGGCCTGTGCAGCCTCCGCGATGCCGGCACTTGACCCCGCGGTGGAGCGGAGGAGCCTGCTCGAATCCCGAGGACCGGGCAGATCCGAAAGCCTCCTCGACCGCCATGGGGTGGGTCGACGCGCATCCTGCCGGGATCGTCGAGACGGCGCCCCGCCCTCAGGCTGACGGCGAGACGTCTACCAGTCATCGCGGAGCGGCGGCTCCAGCTCGAACACCGGCACCCCGTCAGGGGTGATCTCCAGTACGCTCACGGGTGCCCCGTAGGGGGCGAGTCCCGGGGCCACACCATCGACGGCTCCACGCAGTCTGACGCCGTCGCCCAGGTCCACCACCGCCATCGTCCGCGGGCGCGCACCCTGCCTACGCACCGTCACCGACCCGTGGATCCGGCCACGGCCCTTGCTGCTCACCCACTCCAGATCCGTTGACGCGCAGACCGGGCACAGCAGGGACGTGCGCAGCACGGCAGTCGTGCACCATGTGCAGCGCTGGAAGCAGAGCTCGGTGACCGTCTTCGGCGGGCCGACGAGTGCCTCGTGCTCGACCGTCTTCACGTACATGGTGGTGCTGCCCTTCTCGATCACGGGATGACGGCTGACGGCGGCCCGGGGATGCCCCGGCGTCCGCTTCACCTGCCGGGACGGAAGCGCACCGGTCGGCGATCCACCGCGCCCGGAGCGGGCCCTCTTATCCGCGAACATTAAAACTCGGTCAAGCGACCGCCTTTTAGCGTAGGCAAACCCCTCACAGCACACAAGAGGGAGGGCTGACCGCGGACGCCGCGACCTGGAGCACGCACTCGACGTGACCACCCCGGCCGCGACCCCGCACCCTTTCTCGCCCGGTTCAGGCAATCCGTTCCAGCTGAACAGCCTCTGCGGGGCGCTTCGCCCGGACGGCCGAGTCATGACCAAACCCCGCCGTTGCGCCTTGAGCGTACGTGCCTCTATGTTAAGTCGGACGTACGACCGAATCTAGCTGACCATGCGCTGTAGCGATCCTTTGATCGGCTTCTCCCAGGACCCCTGTCCGACGTCGCAGGACAGCTTCACGCGCACAGCCGATCGCGCACCGGCAGTAACGAGAAGAGAGCCGTCTCCACGACTCGGATCTCCTCCTCGCCCTGTTGCAGCCTCGGCCGTCTCTCCCCCTGCCGAGCGCCTTCCCAACCTGAAAGAGATCGACTATGACCACCTCGACAGTCACGCCGACGGGCGCCACCGCCTCCGTGGTTCGCCTGTACGACCGGATGTACCACGATCGGCTCAGCCCGCAGGAGGTCCTCGCCGTCCGTGAGCGCGTCCGCGCCATGGCGGACGAGGTCGTCGCCCCCGCGGCCCACGCCATCGCCACCGGGGACGAGCGGGTCGAGGGGTTCCCCCGTGAGGTGTTCGACGAGCTCGCCCGCCGCGGGCTGTTCCGCATCCCGTTCGCCGGCGACGTCGGCGGCGACGACCTGACTCACCCGGCCACCGCGACCGCGGTCGCCGTCGAGGAGATCGCCTACCACTCCAACAGCGTCGCCGCGGTCTTCGACGTCCACTGCATCCTCGCTGGAAACGCGCTCAAGCACGGCACCGACAAGCAGAAGCAGCAATGGCTGCGCCCGCTGGTCGCCGGAGAAATCGTCGGGTCCTTCGCCACCAGCGAGCCCGGAGCCTCCAGCGACCTGGCGCCCACCGCCGTGCAAACCCGTGCCGACCGCACCGGCGACGGCTGGGTCCTCAACGGCACCAAGCGGTGGATCACCAACTCTCCGGTCGCCGCGTTCGTCGTCGTCCTGGCGCGCACCGACGACCGCCTGACCACGTTCATCGTCCCGACCAACGCCCCCGGCGTCAGCGTCGGCCTACCCGACCGCAAGATCGGAAACCGAGGCCAGCTCACCGCCGACGTCACCTTCTCCGACGTACGGCTCACCGACGACGACGTGCTCGGCCGGCCCGGCGAAGGCCTCAAGATCGCCCTGCAGACCCTGACCTACGGCCGCATCGGCATCGGCGCCGCCGGCGTGGGCATGGCCCAGGCCGCCTTCGACCACATGACGGCCCACCTGACCACCCGCCACGCCTTCGGCAAGCCCCTGGGTGCGAACCAGCACTGGCAGTTCGCCGTCGCGGAGTACGCGACGCAGCTGGAAGCGGCACGCAGCACCTACCTCAAGGCCGCACTGCGCATGGACGAGGGAGTCGACTTCCCCGAGCCGGAGGCGGCGATGGCCAAGCTCCTCGGCACGCGCCTGTCAGTCGACATCGCCCGGGACGCCGTACAGGTCTTCGGCGGCATGGGTTTCGTGCAGGAACGCGGCGCCGACGGCGCGACCTCCGTGGTGTCGACCCTCTACCGCGACAGCAAGATCGGCGAAATCTACGAAGGCGCCAACGAGATCCAGAAGTGGGTCATCGCCCGCCGCGTGCTGGGTCGCGACGTCACGGGCTGATCCACGACGCGAACCCGACGGGCCGGGCGTCACCACCCCACGGTGGCGCCCGGCCCGCACCAACGCCGGCCACCCGCTTCACTGGTGGCCGGCGCGCACACGCGGTCGTCCCGCCGGGCCCGGCCCTGCCCGTGTCCCCGGTGCCAGCCCGGCCTCCCCCCGTACCCCTCAGTGTCCCGCCCCCTCACCTCACCCGCCCGGAGCCTCCCGTGCACCCCGCCTCCTCCTCAGGCCCAGCGCCGACATCACAGGACGCGCCCAGCGCCCCCCGGAAAAACAGTGAAGGGCACCGCAGAACCCTCCACGGCGCCCTGCGCACCTACCTCGTCCTCAACGCGGCTTCCCTCGGCGTCGGGGTCGTGATGTCCTGCTCCACCCAGATCGCCGAAGTCCGCGTCAACGCGCGACTGACTCTCGGCATCGTGTGGGGACTTCTCCAACTCGCCCTCCTCATGACCTCCACCTGGTGGTACGAGAGGCAGGCGACCCGCCTGTCCGATCCCCTCGACGCCTTCCCGCAGACCGGTACCTCCCGGGACGGGTGGTGAGCCGATGACCCGACACACGATGAGCTCGGGCCTGCTCAACCCCGTCGGCTCCGATGCCGGCGGAGCGGTGATCACGGCGTTCCTCGTCTTCGTCGCCGTCTGTCTGTTGTGGGTCTTCACACTCGCCGCACAGGACGAGAACCCCGAGCGCCTCTACACCGCCGGCCGCTCCCTCTCCCCCGTCTTCAACGGGTTCGCGATGGCCGGCGAGCAGATATCGGTCGTCAGCCTGTTCGCCACGACGGGCGCGGTCGCCCTCTTCGGATACGACGGATTCGCCACCGCCGTCGACAGTGCCGTCGCACTGGCCGTCCTGCTCCTCCTGGCCCAGCGAATTCGCAGGAGCGGCCGCTACACGCTCGGGGGGCTGTTCACCCTGCGTGCGTCGGGGCAGGGCCTTCGTACGGCCGCGGCCGTGGTGACCCTGGTCATCACGATCCCCCTGCTCGTGATCCAGTTGCGGGCCGGCGGCATCAGCGCGGCGCTGCTGATCGGCAAGTCGTCCTCCGCGGCCCAGATCGCGTGCACCGTGCTGATGGGGGGCCTCATCGTCTGCTTCGCCGCTGTGGCGGACCTGAAGGGCACCAGCCTCCTCCAGGTCGTCAAAGTCCCCGTCACTCTGCTGGTGCTCGCGGTGGTCGCGCTGCTGAGCCTCAGGAAAATGGAGTGGGACCCTGGCGTGCTCCTCGAGACAGCAGCCAGGAACAGCGTGGACCCGGAGGGATTTCTGGCGCCAGGGCTCTGGGCGCACACGGCGGGCCTCGGCTCCCTCAACACCGTCAGCGACCATGTCGTCGTGGTCCTCGGCACGGCCATGCTGCCCCATCTGATCCTGCGGGTCAGCGCCTCCAGCACGCCGCACACGGCGCGTCGGTCCGTCAGCGTCGCCACAGGGCTGGTGGGCGCGTTCTTCCTCCTGTTGATCACGACGGGATTCGCGGCCGCGGCCGTGGTGGGCAGCAAGGACATCGCCTCGGTCGACCCCAACGGACAAGCCGCGCCGGTCCTGCTGGCCGCGGGCGTGCTCGGGTACGGATCGGACCCCCGGATCGTGCTCATCACCGTCATGGCGTGTGTCGCTTTCATGGCTGTCCTCACCGGTGTGACCAGCATCAGCTTCGCCGCCGCGGTCTCCCTCACTCACGACGTGTTCGCGCGCGCCGGGCGGAGCCGTACCGACCAAGGAGAAGTACGGGTGCTGCGTTCTGTCGTCGTCGGCCTGTGCGTCCTGTGCCTCTCCTTGTCCGTGGCCGTCCACCGACAGCCCGTCGAGTTCCTCGTGACCTTCTCCCTGAGCGTTGCCGCGGCGTGCGTCTTCCCCGTGCTGGTCTACTCCTTCTTCTGGGAGGGCTTCAACAGGAGAGGACTGCTGTGGTCCGTCTACGGGGGACTGTTCCTGTGCGCCGTACTGACGTTCTTCTCGCCCACCGTGTCCGGCACCTCGTACGCGGTGTGGCCCGACGTCGACTTCAGCTGGTATCCGTACCACTCACCGGGTCTGGTCGCCGTGCCTGCTGCCTTTGTCCTCGGGTGGCTCGGCAGCAACGCGTCGGGCGGTGACACGCGCGGTGCCTTCCGCCGCGCCCTCTCCCGTGACGTCGGCCGGTAGGGCAGCGGCACTCGCCTGAACAGGCCGGCACCTCACACAGACGCCGACCCTGCGGAGAACCGCAGGGTCGGCGTCTGCGTCTGCCGAGGTCTTCGCGGAAGCCGCCGTCAAGGCGGGGCAGGAGGGGGCTTCCGCGGAGAACCGTTTCGGGTGTCCCTACGAGCTGACGAGGCCGTTGAGGCGCAGGGTGATGAGGAGCTCGGCGTCGGTGACGAGGGTGGAGATCAGGTCACCGACCGAGGGGATGTCGGTGATGAGTCCCTGGGACTGGCCTGCCCACCACATGCCGTCGTCCGTCTGCCCTTCCGCGAGCACGCGCTGTCGGCCGCGCTTGCCGGAGGCGAGGTGGGCGATGTCGGAGAAGTCGGTTCCACGGTCGGCCTCGATGCGCAGGATCTCCTCACTGACGGCGTTGCGGACCACGCGGGCGGTGTTCCGGAACTTACGGAAGACCAGCACCGTGGAACGTTCGTCGTTCGTCACGATCTGCTGCTTGACTGCCTCGTGCACGGGGGATTCCCGGGTGGCGACGAACCGGGTGCCCATGTTGACGGCGTCGGCGCCGAGCGCCAGCGCCGCCACCAGCCCGGAGGCGTCGGCGATCCCACCACTGGCGATCAACGGGATGGACAGACGCTGAGCGGCGGCCGGTATCAGCACCAGCCCGGGGACGTCGTCCTCGCCGGGGTGGCCGGCGGCCTCGAAGCCGTCGATGGACACGGCGTCCACGCCGAGCCGTTCGGCCTTGAGCGCGTGCCGCACAGAGGTCGCCTTGTGGATCACCTTCATCCCGGCGCCGTGGAAGTACGGGAGCAACGGCTCGGGGTTGCTGCCCGCCGTCTCCACGAACGGGACGCCGGAGGCCACGATCACATCGCGGTACTCCTCGTAGTCGACTGCCGCGACGGTGGGCAGGATCGTCAGGTTGACTCCGAAGGGCTGGTCCGTGAGGTCCCGGACCCGCTTGATCTCGTCGGCCAGGGCGGCAGGAGTCGGCTGGGTGAGCGCGGTGAGGAAGCCGAGCCCGCCTGCTTCGGCGACGGCGGCGATGAGCGGTGCCGTCCCGACACCGGTCATCCCTCCGCACACGACGGGATGGCGTACCCCGAACTCCTGGGTGAATCGGGTCGTCAGCATGGTGGAACTCCTGAGGGTGAGGGTGGTGCGTGGGGGCAAAGAACCGTCGCCCTCCGACCGTCGGGGCGGGGTCGAAGGGCGACGGGGTCGAGGGGGTGGGAAACGGCGCTTTCGATGGGGAACGGCACCTTCGCGCCGAGTCCCGTTACCGGGAGGCAGCCGTCGGATACGTGTAGAAGCCCCGCCCGGATTTCCGTCCGGTGTTGCCGGCCTGGACCATCCGGGACAGCAGGGGCGGCGGCGCGTAGTGCGGTTCCCTGAATTCGGCGTACAGGGACTCGGCGACCGCCAATGTCGTGTCCAGACCGATGTGGTCCACCAGGGCCAGCGGCCCCATGGGGTGGCCGCAGCCGCGCACCATGCCCTCGTCGATGTCGTGGGCGACGGCGAAGCCCGACTCGAACATGCGGATCGCCGAGAGCAGGTAGGGAACCAGGAGGGAGTTGACGACGAAACCGGCCCGGTCCTGGGAGACGATGACGTGCCGCCCCAGGACGGTGCTCACGAAGTGCCGCATTCTCGTCCAGGCGCTGTCGTCGGTCAGCAGCGACGGCACCAGCTCGACGAGGTCGAGGACCGGGACGGGGTTGAAGAAGTGCAGGCCCATGACCTGCCCCGGCCGTGACGTGGCAGCACCGAGCTTCATGATGGGGATCGAGGACGTGTTGGACGCGAACAGGGCGTCGGTCCGCTGGACGACGCGGTCGAGCGTGGTGAAGACACCGACCTTCAGGTCCTCGATCTCCGGCACGGCCTCGATGGCCAGGTCCCGGTCGGCGAAGTCCTCCAAGTCGGTGGTGAAGGCCAGGGAAGCCTCCACCCGCTCCAGTTGTTCGGGGGTGAGCCTGCCACGCTCCACGGCCCGCGCGAGTGACCGGCCGATCCGCTCCCGGCCGGAGTCCAGCGCCGCCTTGTCCACCTCGTGGACCAGCGTGTGCAGGCCGCTGCGCGCGAACACCTCGGCGATCCCGGACCCCATCAATCCACAGCCCACCACGCCGACCTTGCGGATGTCGGGATTTCCGTCGTTCATCAGGTACCTCCAGGGGTGCGGGGCAGGCCGCTGACCAGACTGATCAGCTGGACGCGGTTCACGGCCTCAGGAGCCGCGTCGGGTGGCGATCCGGCGTGCATCAGCGCAGCTCACGCTTGAGGATCTTGCCGGTGGCGGTCATCGGCAGACTGTCGACGATCTCGACGATCCGCGGGTACTTGTAGGCCGCCATCTGTTCCCGCGACCAGGCGACGAGTTCCTCGGCCGTGGCGTCGGCCCCGCTCTTGAGGACGACCATCGCCTTCACCTCCTCGCCGTGGGTGCCGTGCGGCACGCCGATGACGGCGACGAGCGAGACGGCCGGATGGGTGAGGAGAACCTCTTCGATCTCCCGCGGGTACACGTTGAAGCCGCCGCGGATGATCATGTCCTTGGCGCGGTCGACGATGTAGTACCAGCCGTCCTCGTCGCGTCTGGCGAGGTCGCCGGTGCGGAACCAGCCGTCCTCGCTGAGCACTCCTGCGGTCTCCTCCGGGCGGTTGTGGTAGCCCTTGAAGACGTTGTGGCCCTTGACGGCGATCTCACCGACGGCGTCGGGCGTCCATCGCACCTCGCTCCAGGACGAGGGCTCGACGAGCTTGAGCTCGACCCCGGGCAGCTGGGTGCCGATCGATCCCGGACGGGCCGGGGCACCATGCGGCTTGAACGCCGCGACGGGTGAGGTCTCGGACAGGCCGTAGCCCTCGGCGATGACGACGCCGAACCGCCTCTCGAACTCCTTGTGGACCTCGACCGGCAGGGCCGAGCCTCCGGAGACGGCCATGCGCAGGTTGCGCGCGAGCGTGGCGACGTCGACGGTTTCGTCGAGGATCCCGAGCAGCGCCCAGTACATCGTGGGGACGCCGGCGAAGAACGTCACGGCTTCCTTGAGCATGGCGGTGATCGCTGCCTGGGCTCCGAACCGGGGCAGCATCACGACGGTGCCCGCGTAGGCGGCGGCGCCGTTCTGGATCACCGTCTGGCCGAAGGAGTGGAACAGCGGCAGCACGCACAGGTAGGTGTCCGGACGGTGCTCGTCGGCACCGAACAGCTCCTTGCTGACGAGTGCGTTGTCCCGCATGTTGCGGTGCCGCAGCTCGGCCCCCTTGGGCCGGCCGGTCGTCCCGGAGGTGTACAGGATGACCGCGGTGTCGTCCTCGTCGGTCCGGACCGTCTCGAAGTCCGGCGCCTGATCCGCCACCGCGGCGCCGAAGGTCTCGGCACCCGCGACGGGACTCGCGGCGACCGGGTCGGCGGTCACCACGAAGAAGTCCCTCGTGCCGGCCGAATCCTGGAACCCGGCGTAGGCCTCCTGACCGATGGGCAGATCGGGCGAACCCTCGAAGGCGAAGAGGGCCACGGCGTCGGAGTCGTCGAGGTGGTAGGCGATTTCGCGGCCCTTGAGGAGCATGTTCAGGGGGACGACGGTGGCACCTGCCTTGAGGATGCCGTTGTAGATGATCGTGAAGTGCGGCAGGTTCGGGATCATCAGGGCGACCTTGTCCCCGGGCCGCACGCCACGGGAGACCAGCAGATTGGCGACCTGGTTGGCGGCGCCGTCGACCTGGGCGTAACTCAGGCGGGTGTCGCCGAGCACGATCGCGGTCCGCTCGGGGTACTTCGCTGCGCTGCCTTCGAGCAGGTCGGCGAGGTTGTAGGACGGCATGGCGGCTCTTTCTGGATCTGGGAGGGTTTCCGGCGGTCTCATCGTCCTGGGCCCGGTCCGGAGACAGGCCCTAGCCGCGCAGTGCGGAGGCGAAGATGCCGGGGAGCTTGGCCCACCCGGGACGGCCGGCGAAGGCGGCGAGCCGGCGTCCGGTCACGGCCGCGGTGCGGTTGGTGACGAACCACGGCGGCCGCGGAGACAGAGTGAACTGGCCGGTGAGCACCGACCGTGGGAAAGGACGGAACGGTCCGTGCACGACGGTCCGTTCGGTGCCGTCCAGCAGGAGCCCGTTGTGGACGATGCCTATGCCGCTCTGCGCGTCCTGGAGGGTGTGGCCGGGGAACGCGCCCCAGGTGGCGCGGGCGGTCAGGTAGCCGACGCCGGTCCACGCGTTGACCGCGACCGTGCCGTAGCGCAGATCGGCGATGAACCGGGTGAAGTCGGCGCCCAGCGCCCTGATGGTCCGAGGGTGCGCCACGACGTTCGCGCCGAGGGTTCCCGACAGCCGGTCGTTCGCGAAAGCGGCGGCGCGGTCGAGGAAGTCGCGTCCCTGTCCGGGAAGGCTGGTGACGGCCAGGACGGGGGCGAAGTACTCCTCGGCGAAGGCGATGTCGTCGCCGACGGGGATCTCCTCGAGCAGCACACGGGAGCCGTCCGCGACCTGCTTGGCGGTGCCGGGGTGGTCCCTCACCGCGGCCGCGCACCGGTCGTCGCTGCCCGGGTAGTAGGCGGGACGTGCGACCGCGTCGGTGAAGGCCTTGCGCAGGGCCTTGAGGAAGTCGTCCTTCTGGGCCCAGTCGCTGCTGAGCACGAGGACCTGGGACGCGATGCAGTTGTACCCGTTGTTGTGGAGCTTCTGGGTCACGATGTGCTCCGCCTGGAAGGCGAGGTCACGCTTCGACCAGTTCCCCGGGACCACGATCGTCGGCGACACACCGCCCAGCTCACTGGTGATCGGCTTGTCGAGGAGCACCTCGCCGCGCGTCTGCCGGGCCCGGCCTTCCTCACCGGGGCCGAACACGATGACGTCATGGGACGTGACGCTGCCGGTGATGTGCACGTGGCCGATCCCCGGGTGCGCCACCGCCGCCGCACCGAATTCGACACCACCGGTGACGATCCGCAGGAGGCCCAGCTCGATGAAGGGGGCGAACACCTTGTTCAGCACCGGCAGCAGCGGGTCCGTGATCGGGTTCAGCTTGAGCAGGACGACCCGGTTGTGGGCGAACAGCTCGTAGAGCGTGTCGAGCGGCGCGATCGAGAAGATGTTGCCGGCCCCGAGGACGAGGCCGATACCGCCGGTCTCCTTCGGCGTGCGCTGGCCGAGTCCTGCGGCCTTCCGCAACCGATCGGCCGTCACGCCCGGCTTGGACCACACTTCGGCGGTGAAACCGTTGAGCAGGAGCCGGTCGAACAGGGTGTGGGGAAGGACCCGGACCGCGACCCGGTCATCGGGGGCCTGCGAGAGGTGGAAGCCGTCGAGCGGACTGCGTCCGCCCTCAAGGGCCGCGAGCGTCGCGGACAGGGCCCCCACCCCACTGAGCACGGCGTAGGGCCCGCTGATCCATTCCTCACCGGCGAGCTGGGACGTGGGCGACAGCCGCTTGATGGAGCAGGCGACGTCGACCCACTCCTGGGCATGCTGCTGGAGAGCTTCCGACAGGACCGCGAGCAGGTCCCGGCGCGCGGAGAGGGACATCGAGCCCCAGGTCTCCTCGCCACGGCGGAGCTCCTCCACCAGCGTGTCGAGGGACGGGGGGTGGTCGTTCACGGTGTTCATGCCGGTCCTCACGCTTCCAGCTGGGCGAGCACTTCGGCCGCCGCTCGATGGCCGGAACGGATGGCCCCGTCCATGTAGCCGTTCCACACCTCGGAGGTCTCGGCCCCCGCCCAGTGGATGCGTCCGACCGGCTCCGCGAGCGCGGCACCGTACTGGGTCCACACACCGGCCCCCAGCCGGCCGCCGTAACAGCCCCGGGTGTACTCCTCCTCCATCCAGTCCTGCTCGACGTACTCGATCGGGTTCTGGGCCTCGGGCCCGAACATCTTCACCAGCGTCGCCACGGCGGCGGCCCGACGCTCTTCCAGCGACAAGCGAGCGGCGCTGCGGGCATGGGCGCCCTCGAAGAACCCGACGACGACACCGCACGAACCGTCCGGCGGCGAGTTGTCCATGGTGACGCTCAGCTCGTCGTCCAGGCTGAAGCCGAAACCGCTGAGTCCGGCGTCTCGCCAGAACGGGGTCGGGTAGGCGACCTGCACCTTGATGACCGAGCCCATCGGTATCTGCTGGGTGAGACCGTCACGGGACGCGGGCAGCGCGGGCTTGTAGACGAGCCGCCCGGCCAGAGTGGGCGGGATCGCGACGATGACCCGCTGCGCGGTGATCCGGCCGCCCTCGTAGTCGACCTGCACCCCGTTGTCGTCGTGGGAGATCTGTCTGACCGGGGCGTTCACCCGGACGGCGTCGCCGAGCTGGTCGGCCAGACGCTCGGACATCTGGTGGGTGCCGCCGACGACGCGCAGTTCCTGCGCCCCACCGGTGGTGGAGACAAGGTTGTCGATCATGCCGCCGGACTTGATGTAGAAGAGGAAGTGCAACAGCGACATCTCCGCGGGCTCGGCGGAGAACACCGCCGGGATGATCGCGCCCCAGAACGCCAGTGCCTCGGCGTTGTCGGTGTTGGCACGCAGCCATGCGTCCACAGTCTGCCGGTCGAGTTCGGCGGCGGCCGGCGAGGACCAGGGAGAGGACAGCGAAACCTGGTCGGCGAGCCCTTCGAGCTCCTGCTGCAGTCGGCCGACCTCCACCGCGCTCTCGTAGGAGAGGCCGAAGGTTTCGTCGGCGTACTGAGTGCGCTTCCCGTTGTACAGCGTCACGGCTGCGCCGTCGTCGTACGTCGGGAAGGTCTCCAGTCCCAGCTCGCTGACGAGCTTGAGGGCTTCGGTCTGGGTCCGGCCGATCCACTGACCGCCCAGCTCGACAGGGGTCCCGTCGGCCAGGCGGTGGCCGAGGTTACGCCCCGCGACCCGGTCCCGCGCCTCCAGCACCATCACGCTGCGTCCCGCTGCACGTACGGCCCGGGCGGCGGCGAGTCCTGCGAGACCGGCCCCCACCACGACAACATCGACGTTCATCGCTACACACCCTCAAAGTCGGTCGGTTGTACGACTGTGAACTGGATGGCCGAGAATAGCGGGCGACGGTTTCACCAACAAGGGGTCACGACCGGGTGGGCGGCGGAGGCGCAACAGCCTCGGCGCCGCCATGTGCGACGCTCGTCCGCAGCGCACCGGGGGCGGCGCGGGTTATCGGCGTCGAATCACACCCGCCCCGCCACATGCCGCGCAGACAAAGGGCATCGCGGTGCGAAATAGGCACTCCACCAGGGAATTCGCCGACATCTGCGATACCGATGACCCACGGGACTCACGAAGCAATCACGGGGACATCCACCACCGCCTCGGCCATGCGTGAGGGTCCGGACGGCTCGTCGACGGCGCGCACGATGCGACGGCACGACCGGATGGGGTACCGAGCCATGCGCAAAGGTTCGATCCAACCTCTTGCCCCAGACTACTGCCGTCTCTACCTTGACTCGGACAAGTGACCGATACTTGTCGACGAACGGAACACCGAACGTCGAGACCGCACCGATGTCGGTCCGACGCAGAGCGGAATCCCCGGATCCCACGGTCGAACAGCTTCCCGAGAGCGCCGCCGAGAGCCTCCGGGCCCAGAGCGACCATGAGACGCTCGACAAGGGCGGGGGCAAGCCACCCGCTCGTCACTCTCGGCTGCCGACCGGGCGCCCACAACCCGCCTGCCGCGACGGTCACCTTGTGCAACCGATAGGAGACATACAGTGAGTCATGGGCGGGCAGAGGCACCCTGTCGAGGAGAACGACCTGTCGACACCACGGTGGCCGTGGTAGGCGCCGGCATGTCCGGGTTGATCGCGGCAAGGGAGCTGTGCCGTCAGGGCATCGACGTACTCGTGCTGGAATCGGCCGACCGTCCCGGGGGACGGATGATGGCCGAGACGTCTTCGCTGGGCTCGCGCCTGGACCTGGGCGGCCAGTGGGTGGGTCACGGCCATCACCGGTTCACGGCCCTGGCAGCCGAGTTGGGCGCCGAGATGTTCCCCATGCACACGCCGAAGGTCCCGGAAGTCGTCGATGGTTCCGGCAGGATCGCGACCGTCGGCCCGACGATGCTGGCGGTCAGCGCGGTACTCCTGGCATGGGAGGCGCGGGCAAGGCGCGGAGCACCCGGCAAGTGGGCCTCGCAGACGGTCGACGAGTGGTTGCGCAGGGTGCCGGGCCGTAAGGCCCGCAGGCTGCTCGAAGTACTCGTCTCGGTCTCTGTGACCGCCGACCTCGACCGCTACTCGATGCACGCCTTCGTCGAGGCGGTCCGCTACCAGGGCGGCCTCACGGCGATGCTGTCCACGAACGGCGGCGCCCAGGAGAGTCTGATCGTCGAGGGCGCGGGAACGCTGACGGAACGGCTGGCCGCCGACCTCGGCACACGGGTGCTGACCGGCCACCGGGTGACCTCGATCCACCACGACGGCAGCGGCGCGACGCTCCACACCGCTTCCGGCGCCGTTCGGGCCGACAAGGTGATCGTGTCGGTGCCGCCGCCCATGTCGGCCCGGATCTCCTACGATCCTCCGCTGCCCGCGAGCAGGACCGCTCTTGAGAAGAACACCTACATGGGCTCGGTCTACAAGGCGATCGCGGTCTACGAACGGCCCTTCTGGAGGGAGCGGAACGGGCATGCGGAGTTCTTGCTCCTGGACCGTCCCGGCGGTGCGGTGTTCGACACCACGTCGCCCGACGGCCCGGGCCATTTGTGCGTCCTCGTGGCGGGGACGGAAGCCCGGGAACTCGACCGGCTGGGCGCCGCGGGCCGGAGTCAGGCACTGCTGCGCCGGCTCGTCCCGCGTCTCGGTCCCGAGGTTCTCACCCCCGTGAGCTGGCACGAGAAGTCGTGGCACCTCGACGAACACGTCGGCGGCGGATACGCGGCACTGGCGATTCCGGGGACCACCGACGGATACCTCCCCATGCCGTCCCAACCGGTCGGAGCCCTCCACTGGGCCGGGACCGAGACGGCGAGCGAGCACGCCGGATACATCGAAGGCGCCATCGAATCCGGCGAACGCGCCGCTCGCGAAGTGATCAAGAGCTTGGCGCACACCGCGCGGTGAAGACATGAAGTCGGCACCGCCCCCAGGGTCAGGGAGTCACACCTCGCCTACCCAAGTGGTCGCGAACCCCGCCGCGTCTCTCGCGGCGGGGTTCGGGGCCCGCCTGCCCACCCTCGACGGCCATTCCCTTGCCGTATCGCGACCCCATCGCCCGACTGAGACGATTTCGAATCATGCGTGACAGAGAGCCGGTCGTTCAGGCGCGGACTCGCCCAGCCCCAGCGCAACGCCGCAGCACGGAGCGAAGGCAGATGATTCTCAGCACTGCCGAGAAGCTGCTCGGCGAACAGGGCTACGAAGCCTCCACGATCAGAGCCATCGGAGCGCGCGCACACATCCCCGTCGCCTCCGTCTACCACTACTTCTCCGACCGCCATCAGGTCGACGCCGAACTGCTGCAGCGCGACATGCGCGAGCTCGACTTCCTCGTCAGCGCCGTCCTGGCGGAAAGCGACCCGCCCACCCTGCCGGACACCGTGAACGCTGTCTTCGACCTGATGCTCGACTACTTCCGCCGGCACCCCAGCGGCATCGAGCTGTGGGTCAAGGGACGCACAGCGACGATCAGCAAGCTGGTCCGCGCGTTCGATGCGACCCAGGCCGGCAAGGTCCGGGACCTCCTCGTCGGGCGTGGCCTCGTCCGTGCCGACCTGCCACTCCTGGTCCTTCAGCTCGCTTTCGAGGCCGCTGACCAGCTTTTCCACGTCGCGTTCCGGAACTCGCCCGACGGTGACGACACCACGATCGACGAGGCACGCCGCGTGGTGACCGCCTATCTGGAAACCTACGCGTCACGCGCGGCGCACCGGCACGGCTGATACGGCAACGCGAGCCTGCAACAGCACCGCACGGGCAGGGCCGCTACCGCGACCCGGAGGGGAGGGACTGTTCCGCCCAGATCACTTTCCCCTCCCGGTGGTACCGGGCGCCCCAGCGTCCGGCGAGCTGCGCGACCAGTAGCAGGCCGCGCCCGCCCTCGTCGAAGGTCCGCGCGCGACGCATATGAGGAGCGGTGCTGCTGGCGTCCGAGACCTCGCACGTCAGGGTGTCCTGAAGGATCAGCCTCAGCTGGACGGGACTCCTGCCGTACCGGATCGCGTTCGTCACCAGCTCGCTGACCACCAGCTCCGTGGAAAAGGACAGCTCTTCCAGTCCCCACTCGGCTAGCTTGGCGGAGGTGAAACGGCGCGCCCCGGACACGGCCGCAGGGTCGGAGGGAAGGTCCAGGAGGGCGACGTGGCCGTGGTCGAGCGCCCGGGTACGCGCCACGAGAAGGGCCACGTCATCGGCCGGGCGGGTGGGGAGCAGTGCGGTCAGGAGCCGGCCGCAGACCTCCTCCGGCGAGCCGGCCCCGTGGCCGAGGAGCTCGCGCAGCACCGTCAGGGAGGAATCCACGTCGCGACCGGAACGCGCGACGAGACCATCGGTGAACAGGACCAGCAGGCTGCCCTCCGCCAGTTCGAACTGCGCCGTCTCGAAGGGGAAGCCCCCCAGCCCCAGCGGGGGGCCGACCGCCACGTCCAGGAAGTCCACCGACCGGGAGGCCGGACCGTCGCCGCCGATGGTCGATGGTTGCGCCACCGCCGGCAGCGGGTGCCCTGCGCTGGCCAGGGAGCACAGCCGCGAGACGGGGTCGTAGATCGCGTACAGACAGGTGGCGCTGGTCTCCCCGTCGTGCCGCTCCTCCTCGCGGCCGAGACGGATGACCACGTCGTCCAGGTGCGTGAGCAGTTCGTCGGGCATCAGGTCGATGTCGGCGAAGGCCCGGACGGCCGTCCGCAGCCGTCCCATCGTGGCCGCGGCGTGGATGCCGTGCCCGACGACGTCGCCCACCACCAGGGCGACGCGTGCCCCGGACAGGGGAATCACGTCGTACCAGTCGCCGCCCACGCCCGCGTGCGCACCGCTGGGCAGGTAGCGGGAGGCCGCCTCGACCGCGGACTGCTTCACCATTCCCCGGGGCAGCAGGCTGCGCTGGAGGGTGAGGGCGGTGTCCCGCTCGTGGGTGTACCGGCGGGCGTTGTCGATGGACATCGCGGCTCGGTCCGCGATCTCCTGGGCCAGGAGTAGGTCGTCCTCGTCGAAAGGAGGAGCCGGCCGACGGCGGAGGAACTGGGTGAGGCCCAGCGTGCCGCCGCGGGCCCGCAGCGGCAGCAACAGCAGGGAACCGGCGTCGGGGACGGGCGCGGGAGCCCGTGACTCCTGTCGTGCGGGGGCATCCGGCGCCGGCGTGTGGTGCAGGAGGGCCTGTCCGGTGGTCAGTGCGCGGGCCGGTTCCGATCCCACGGGGTAGGTGAAGACCTCGTCCGTGCCGACCGCGGGGACGGGGAAGTCGTCGAGCGCCGACCGGTGGGCGATGCGCCGGAGCTCCGGTGTGCCCTGCGCCGGCCGCCTGTCCTCTTCGTGGAGAACGGAATAGAGCAGGTCGACGGTGACGACGTCGGCGAACCCGTCCGTGCCCACCTCGGCCAGTTCCTCAGCCGTACGCACGGTGTCGAGCGTCGTCCCGATCCGCTTGCCCGCTTCGTTGGCGAGGAGCAGGCGCCGCTGCAGCAGCAGGTCACGCTCCTCCTGGTACACCGCCACGATCTGCTCCGAGGCACGGTCCACGTACTCGAACGCGATGGAGACCAGCTCGACCGTCGCGGCGTTGATCAGCTCCCAGTCGTCGGAGAGGCGGACGGCTTCCTCCTGCAGCTGCCGCAGGAGGCTCAGGTGGCCGAGCCGGTACGCGCGCAGGGAGTCACCGATCGACACGCCACGCCGGGCGAGCTGACGGCCGACCTCCAGGGCCACCTCCGGCGCCTCCACCTCGGTGACGTCAAGACGCCCTTCGAGCACCTCCAGGAAGGTGGAGACGTGCGAGACGCCCTCCTCCAGCGCCAGCGCCACCAGGTCCTCGTGCCCCAACAACGCGGGGAGCTCCTCGCGCACGACCTGGAGCAGCACCTCGGCCGACTGCTCCACCCGAGGCCTGAACTCCCGGGCGAGACGACAGAGCAACTCTTCGGCATCAGGCCTCATAGGACGAGCCTACGGAACGCACAAGTCATGCGCCCCTTGTCCTTTACGGCCGCGTCCCTCCGCGTCGCAAGCAAGGCGCGGGGCCCCGCCGATCTCAAGAAGCCATTCCAAAGTCGGACGCTCGACCAATACTGACCTAGCCATGCCACCCGCTCTCCGAGTCGCGACTGGTGCGGCATCCTGATTGAAACCCGGCCGCAACCTGCGGCACATAGGCTCCCTTCGACCTCATGCCAGCCCAATTGCCGCGCACATCAGCTCTGCACGGCGGCCTCCCTGGTCGGTGACAGAAGCGTTGCCGCGATCCCCTTGCGAGTGCGCCGATGCAGCCCTAGCGTGAGCGACTATCAAAGTCGGTCGCCCGACTTACTTTTCCATCTCAACGCCTCAAGGGTCTGAACCAGGGGCGCGGGCGAACCGACCCCGGCCTCCACGGAGAGGGGACCTCTGCATGCCGACGCGCAACTCCACCAGCACCCCCCAAGGCAGTCTCGACGCGGGCGCCATGGGCACCGCCGACATCGTCTTTTTCGTCCTTGGCGGCGTGGCCCCCATGGGGGTCTCGGTGGCCTGGCTTCCGCTCGCGATAGCACTGGGCAACGGCCCGGGTGCAGCCGGCACGTACTTGATCGCGGGCGTCATCCTGGCGCTGTTCAGCGTCGGCTACGTACGCATGAGCCGGCGGATCGCCAATGTGGGCGGCTTCTACATCTTCGCCCGGGAGGGTCTGGGCCGCCGAGCCGGTGGCGCCACGGCGTACGTCGCGCTGCTGGCCTACAACGCCGCCACGATCGGTATCTTCGGCAGCTTCGCCTACTTCAGCAGCCACGTCTTCACCGAACTGCTGGGGACACCGGTGCCATGGCAGCTGTCCGCCTCGGTCGGATTCGTCATCGTCGCGGTGCTGTCCTACTTCGAGGTCACGACGAGTGCCAAGGTTCTCGGTGTGGCGCTCGTCGCCGAGGTGCTGACGCTGCTCGGCCTCGACGCCGCGATTCTGATCGAGCGCGGGTTCAAGGGCTTCTCCCTCGAAGTCTTCGAACCGAGCGTCGTGCTCGGCAGCGGGTTCGGAGTCAGCCTGATGTTCGCGTTCGGCTCGTTCGTCGGCTTCGAGGCCACCGCGCTGTACGGGGAGGAAGCACGCAACCCGCGCCGCTCCGTGCCCCGGGCCACGTACATATCCCTGACCGTCATCACCGTCTTCTACCTGCTCACCACCTGGGCCGCAATCTCGGCGACCGGGGTCGATCATGCGCAAAGCGCCACCAAGGCCGACCCGGAGAACTACATCTTCGATGTCAGCACGAACCTGCTCGGGCAGGGCTACACCGAGATCATGGGGATCCTGGTGATGACCAGCCTGTTCGCAGCCTTCCTGGCTTTCCACTTCAGCACTTCCCGCTACCACGTGGCCCTTGCCCGGGACGGCCTGCTGCCGCAATCCATGGCCCGGATTCACCCCAAGCACGGCTCTCCTGTGACGGCCAGCGCATGGCAGCTCGGCCTGCTCGTCCTGACGACCTGCGGCTTCACCCTCGCGGGCCAGCACCCCTACTTGGGCATGAGCATCAGCCTGTTCGGCCTCGGCGTGCTCGGCATCGTCCTCCTGCAAGGCATCGCTGCCGTTTCGATCGTCGGATTCTTCCTCCGCCGCCACCACCGGCAGGACGAGTCCATATGGGGCACCCTCATGTCTCCGGCACTTGGCGCCCTCGGACTCGTCGGCGGACTGGTCCTGATGATCGACAACTACTCGACGCTCACCGGCACCAGCACCACCTGGGTGAACGCCCTCCCCTGGGCTCTTCCCGCTGCCGCCGTGATCGGCGCGTTCGCGGCAGGTCGCTCGAGAATCACTACGGCCGAAGAAGAGGACAGGGTGGGAGTGACCGCCCTGCACACGACGAAGGCACCCATGCCTGAGTAGCCGAACCGGCTCCGGACCTGAACAAACGCCACCTTCCCTCCTACCGCGGATAGGCTGAGAAGCCGCTCACCTACCTGACGTACCGTGAACAAACTCGGCAAAGGTCAGCATTCAGCTGACCAGACCTGCTCGCGCACGGGCACTCTCTGAAAACACGCCCGCCGACTGTGCGGCATCGGACCGGCAGAGAAAACCCAGTTCAGCGCACCACCCTCGCGCCTTCAGCTGGGTCACCGGCACTTCCGGGGCGTCCAAGCGGTCGCCGTCGTACCCCTTCACCTCGCCGAAGCGGTCGCCCGTCATCCACTGCTCCCGGGCCGTACGGTTCTCCTCGTCCGTGCGGCCCACGAAGTTCCACCACAACACCGACATCTGCCCCACTCGCAGGCGCGGGGCCGCAATGTTCCGAGCAGGCCGCCGCCGGTGGACCCCACACCCTCATGCAGAGCTCACATGAACCTGCCTCCCTTCGCCGCCGCCGGCATGTAGAAGACCCGTCCAGATCCGAAGCGGAATGATGCCGGCCGCTGCCGTGACGACCATGCCCGGTCCGCCCCATGTGCGCAGGTTCCACTCTCCGTAGTCAGCACCAAGTCAGCACGGGAGAGGTGAACACGGGCGCTGACATGGGGTTTCAGTCAGCACGAAACCAGCACGGGAGTCAGCACGGTGGCCCCATATCATTCCCGATCGACGCAACACGGACAGGCACTGATTCGGCCGCTCCGCAGGACTCCGCGAGGCCACAAAGGAGAGCCATGGCGGCCGGGCGCATGCGAAGGCGTCGAACTATGGTGTCCCACCACATACGCCCCTGACCTGCTGCTTCCTACGGTGTGGCGACACCGAAACGTCCCCCGTACCTGCCTGGAAGTGGTGCACATGGCCGCCGCAACTCCCTCCCCCACACCACCCGGTTCCCTCAAGCGCATCGTCGCCGCCAGCCTCATCGGCACGACCATCGAGTGGTACGACTTCTTCCTGTACGGGTCGGCCGCCGCGCTGGTGTTCAACAAGCTGTTCTTCCCCGAGTCCGATCCGCTGGTCGGGACGCTGCTGTCGTTCCTGACCTATGCGGTCGGGTTCGCCGCGCGGCCGCTCGGCGCGCTGGTCTTCGGGCACTACGGGGACCGGCTCGGGCGGAAGAAGCTGCTGGTCCTGAGCCTGCTGATGATGGGTGGGGCGACGTTCGCGATCGGGCTGCTGCCGACGCACGCGACCGTCGGCTCCGCCGCTCCCGTCCTGCTCACGACGCTCCGCCTGGTGCAGGGCTTCGCGCTCGGCGGCGAGTGGGGCGGGGCCGTGCTGCTCGTGTCCGAGCACGGGGACGCGAAGCGGCGCGGGTTCTGGGCCTCGTGGCCGCAGACCGGGGCGCCCGCCGGGCAGTTGCTCGCGACCGGTGTGCTGTCCGCGCTGACCGCGCTGCTCTCGGACGCCGCCTTCGCCTCCTGGGGCTGGCGCGTCCCGTTCCTGCTCTCCGGCGTCCTGGTGGTCGTCGGCCTGTGGATCCGGCTGTCGGTCGACGAGTCGCCCGTGTTCAAGGCGGCGCTCGCCGCCGCCGAGGAGCGCAAGGCGGTCGCCGGGCAGGTCGAGAAGATGCCGCTGGTCGCGGTGTTGCGGCACCACTGGCGGGACGTGCTGATCGCGATGGGCGCCCGCATGGCGGAGAACATCTCGTACTACGTGATCACCGCGTTCATCCTCGTGTACGCGACCACCCAGGTCGGCCTGAGCAAGCAGACCGCCCTGAACGCCGTCCTCATCGCCTCTGCCGTCCACTTCGCCGTCATCCCCGCCTGGGGCGCGCTCTCCGACCGGATCGGCCGTCGGCCGGTCTACCTGATCGGCGCGGTCGGCGTCGGCGCCTGGATGTTCCCGTTCTTCCTGCTGATCGACCACGGAAGCTTCGGCGCGCTGCTGCTCGCCGTCACCGTCGGTCTGGTCCTGCACGGGGCGATGTACGCGCCGCAGGCGGCCTTCTTCTCGGAGATGTTCGCGACCCGGATGCGCTACTCCGGCGCCTCCATCGGCGCCCAGTTCTCCTCCGTGGCCGCCGGCGCGCCCGCGCCGCTCATCGCGACCGCGCTCCTCGCCGACTACGGCTCCTCGACGCCGATCGCCCTGTACGTGATCGCCGCCGCGCTGCTCACCGTCGTCGCGATCGTCTGCGCCCGCGAGACCCGCGAGCGCGACCTCGGCGAGATCGCCGAGGACGCCCCGCAGGCCACTGCCCCGGTCCGCGCCGACGTCTGATCCGAGTCCCGACCACCGACCCCGAGCGGCCCCCTCCGCCCCCGCGGAGGGGGCCGCTCGTTCAGGAGAGCGCCCGGCGGAGGGCGTGCTTGTCGGGCTTGCCGATGCCGCTGAGCGGGATGGCCTTCAACACGTGGAACGTGTGGGGGACATGGCGACCGCTCTTCCGGGCGGCGACGAAGTCGCGCAGCTCGTCGATGTCGGCGCTGTGACCGCGGGCGGGCACGACGGCGGCGTGGACGCGCTCGGGGGTGTCCTCATGGCGCATCCCGAAGACGGCGCACTCGGCGACGGCGGGATGGGCCATCAACACCTCCTCGATCTCGCTGGGATAGACCGGTGCGCCGTCGACGGTGATCGTGTCGTGGCCGCGGTCGGTGAGGAAGAGGTAGCCGTCGTCGTCGAGGTAGCCGATGTCGCCGGTGCTCACCCAGCCGTCGTGCAGCACGCGGGCGGTCAGCTCGGGCTGCTTCCAGTAGCCGTTCATGGCGCTGTGGGCGCGGGCGTGGACCTCGCCTTCGCTGCCTGCCGGGAGAACGCCGCCGTGCCGGTCGACGATGCGGAGTTCGACGCCGGGCATGGCGCGGCCGACGGTGATCTGCCCGTGCCGGCCGACGAGGTCGTGCTCTTCGGGGCGGACTTCAGTGAGCCCGAGCGTCTCGTTCTGCCCGTACCAGCTCTGCAGCACCTTGCCGAAGACGCTCTCGGTCTGCCGCAGTCTGGCCGTCGACGCGGGGCTGCCGCCGTAGGTGACCCGCCGGATGCTGGACGTGTCGGTGGCGGGCAGCGCTGGATGGTCGAGGAGCCGGTGCAGGAGGGGCGGCTGGAGGAACAGCCGGGTGATCCGCTCGCGTTCGATCGCCGCGAGGGCCTCGCCGGCATCGAACGCGGGCTGCAGGACGACGGATCCGCCCTGAAGGAGCGCCAGGTCCGCCCAGAGCCCGGCGATGTGGGTGAGCGGCGTACACGCCAGATAGCGGAACGGGGCGTCCTCGGGGGAGCACAGGTTCTCCAGGGTGCGCCGGTACGGGCCGTGCCTCATCTGCAGGCTCTTCGGCAGCCCGGTCGTGGTGCCGCCCGTGTGGCGGATGCACCAGTCGTCCTCGGTGCCGACGGGCACGGTCACGGGCGCCGACGGCTGCCCGTTCGCCGCCGCGCAGATGTCGTCGGCGACCGGGTGCGGGCCCAGCGTCGCCAGCATCGGCACCTTCAGAAGCGGCTCGAGCCGGTCCAGGTCCGCGTACCGGGTGGGGTCGACCAGCAGCAGCTCGGTGTCGGCGAAGTCCACCAGGTGCGCCAGGGTGTCCGCGTTCAGACCGTCGTACAGGGGTGTCACGCGCGCGCCGGCCAGGTTGGCGGCGTAACGGGCGATGAGCGCCTGAGGGGTGTTGCCGGTGAGCAGGGAGACGGTCTGCCCGCGCCGGACGCCACGCGCGATCAGCTCCCGGGCCAGCCGGTGGACGCTGTCGCGCAGCTCGTCCGCGGTGATCTGCCGACGGTCATGGCAGATGATCACGGGTTGGCCGGGACTGCGCGCCAGGACGTCGAGGATGGCCTGTGCGTAGGTGACGAAGCCCTGGTCGGCCGTCTCGGGCCGGAGGTCGGACATCTGTGCCCCTTGTGGTCGGTGGGAGGAGTGCGGCGACGGATCGGCCGGGGTGCGCTTCGGAGCCGTCACGGGACCAGGGAGGCCGGCCTGGCGTGATGTTCGAGGGGAGTGAGGTACGTCAGGTCGTCGAGGGGCTGATCGGTGAAGAAGCGATCCAGCAACTGGGACATCTCCAGAGGCCGTTCGAGATGGCAGAGGTGGTCGGCGCCCCTGATGAGGGTGAAGACGCTTCCGGCGATGGTGCCGGCGACCTCGCGCCCGAGGTCGGGATGGGTGAGGCTGTCGTGTTCGCCGGTGAAGACCAGCGCCGGGACGTCCCGGACACCGCCCGGCCACAGCCCCTGCCAGTCGATGACACGGCGGGTGGAGGCGAGGTGCCGGGGGATGTCGGCCCGCGTGACCGATCCCATCGTGCGGGCGAGGACGCGGGTGACGACCGCGCGCTTGTGGACGTCCCGCTCGCCGGGGGACAGCAGCGCCGCGATGCTCATACGGGCGTAGGCGTCCGCGTCGCCGGACTCCAGGGCGTCGGCCATCGCCTGGAGCGCGGCGCGCTGGTCCGGCGGGTACACGGGAGCGGCACCCACCAGGGCCAGGCGGGCGACGAGCTCGGGACGCTCCTGGGCCAGGCGGTAGGTGATCGGCGCCGCGTAGGAGGCCCCGAAGAGGTTCACGCGTCCCAGGCCCAGTCGGCCCACCAGGTCCGCCAGCGCGTCGGTGAGGAAGTCGAAGCCGTACGAGGCGGGCAGCACGTCGGCCGCGCCCGATCCCGGCAGGTCCACGCTGACGACGGTCGCCGACGCGGCCCAGAGTGCTTCGAGCCGTTGATAGGCGTACATGTCCTGGAAAGCGCCACCGAGTACGACGACGGGCTCGGTGACGGGAGCGGCGTTCTCGACGATCCGGCACTGGTAGCCGAAGCCGTCGAAGGTGAGGTGACGGATCCTTTCAGCATTCATGCCCGGTCAACCGGGGCGCGCGGACAAAGGTCACGCGTTCGGCGATCATGTGACCGGTCTCCTCCCCTGTGCCTGTCCGGAAACCATCCGGCCCCTGCGGGGCACACGGGCCACCGGGCCGGCGGCGGTGAGCCGTCAGGTCCGTCCTTCGGCGGTCGCCAGAGGTGCCGGGGCCGGGGCTCGGCGGCCGGGCAGCAGTGCTGCCACGACGACGGTGCAGACGGTGAGGGCGGCCGTCAGGCCGAAGGCATGGGCGAACGCCGTCGCGGAGTGGCCACCGCGCTGGAGCAGGACGGCGAGAGCGGCGATGCCGAAGGAACCGCCGAGCTGCTGGAGGATGCGCGTCGTGGTGCTGGCATCCGCGACCTGGGAGTCCTCGAGGCCCTGATAGGCGCCGACCGTGACGGCGAGGTTGACGGCGCTCATTCCGAGGCCGCGGAAGAACAGAGCGACGCCGATCACCGCGCCCTCACCCACCGAGGCGGCGAAGGGCCACGTCGCGACCGCGCTCAACAGCAGGCCGGTCACCACGACCGGACGGGGCCCGATCCGGTCGGTGAGCACGCCGGCCACCCGCGCCGCCAGCGCGCCGACGCCCTGCGGAACGAGCAGGAGACCCGTGGCGACGACGCCCTTGTCGAGCACGAGCTGGCAGTACAGGGGCAGCAGGAACATCCCGCCGTACATGGTCAGACCGCAGGCGAACATCAGCACCGACGTCGCGGCGAAGGAGCGCAGCCTGAACAGGCGCATGTCGATGAGGGGCGCGCTGCTCCGCAGGCTCCACCCGACGAACGCCACGACCAGGACGACCCCCGCCGCCATCGGCAGGAGTGCACGCCCTTCTCCCGCACCGCCCTGGCCGCCGCACTGCGAGAGCCCGTACACGAGCCCGGTGAGGCCCGGACAGACCAGCACCAGCCCTACGACGTCGGGGCGGGAAGCACGCTGCCGGCGATCCCGGGGCACCCCCCGCCAGGCGAGGAACAGCGCGAACGCGCAGACCGGCAGGTTGACGTAGAAGATCCAGCGCCAGCTGAGGTGCCCGAGCAGCAGCCCGCCGAACACCGGCCCCAGGACCGGGCCGAGGAGAGCCGGCAACGAGACCACCGCGACGAGCCGGCCGACCCCTCGGCCCCCGCAGGCTCGGACGACGATGGTCTGCAGGACCGGCGTCATCAGCCCCGCACCGGCCCCCTGCACGCTTCTGAACAGGACCAGCGACTCGACGCTCCGGGCGCAGGCACACAGCAGCGAACCGACGGAGAACAGTGCCAGCGCCCCCAGCCAGACCCGCCGCGTCCCGAACCGGTCACCGGCCCAGCCGCTCATCGGCATGACCATCGCGAACGCCAGCAGGTAGGCGGTGCTCACCCATTGCACGGTCGTCGTCGGGACACCGAGGTCGTCGGCGAGGGCGTCGACCGCCACGGAGACGATGGTGCTGTCGAGAAGCGGGGCGAAGGCACCCACGGCGAGCACGCCGCAGAGCCTGAGCAGGGCGGGATCAAGGCGTTCCTTGGGCATGCGCCTCCCTCGGGATTCGCCCCGACAACGATCGGGGAGCCCGTGCCGTCACGGGCTCCCCGTCCTGAGCCCGCAGGACGCCGGCTCATCGGATCGATCTCACCGGCGCGGCACGCCGCCGCCGTTCAGCGGGCGACGGCTGCCGACATCGCGTGCAGGCGCAGCGCGAGCTGGATCTCCAGGGCGCGGGCCGGGGACTGCCAGTCGGGGCCGAGGAGCCGGCCGACGCGCTCCAGGCGCTGGGCCACCGTGTTGACGTGGACGTGGAGTTCGTCCTTGGTGCGGGCCGGGCTCATGCCGCTGGCGAAGTAGGCGTCCAGGGTGCGGACCAGATCGGTGCCGCGCCGCCGGTCGTAGTCGACGACCTGGCCGATCGTCCGGCCCACGAAGCCGTCGATGTCCCGTCCGTCGGCGAGGAGGAGGCCGAGGAAGCCGAGGTCCTCGGCGGCCGCGCCCTGGCCCGAGCGGTGCAGCAGGACGAGCGCGTCCAGGCAGCGGCGGGCCTCCTCGTACGCGACGGCCACCTGGTCCGGGCGGTCGAGGAGCGTCCGTACGGGAGCGGAGGCGCCGACGGTGACCGGCTCGCGCAGGGTGCCGCCGAGGTCCCGGGCGGTCTGCCGGGCGAGGTCGGCGGCGCTCTCCCCCGGGCCGAGCGGAAGCAGCAGGACCGTGCCGCCGTCGCGGGCCGAGGCGAGTCCGTGGCGGGTGGCGGCCAGGTGCGAGGCGGCCGACCACAGGCGCTGGCGGTCGGCGCTCTCGCGGCCGCCCGCGTCGGGGTCGGCGACGGCCGCGTCGGCGGCCCGGTCGATGCGGGCGGCGAGCACGACGTGCGGGGCCTCGCTGTCGGTACGGAGGCGGGCGGCGCGCTCGCGCAGCAGACGGCGGTCCCGGTCGGGGGCGTCGAGGAGGTCGTCGAGGAGCTCGCCGCGCACCCGTTGCTCGGCCTCGCCCGCCGAGCGGCGGGCGAGCAGCAGCAGGGAGGTCACCAGGGCGGCGCGCTCCAGGGTGCGCTGGTCGACCGGGTCGAGCTCGGGCTGTCCGTGGAGCACGAGCGCGCCGAGGGTCTCGCCGCCGGCGGACACGGCGGCCACCCAGTCGTCGCCCTCGCGGACCGCGTGGCCCCCGGCGCGGCGGGCCGAGCCGGCGCCCGTCTCGGTGAACTCGACGGTGCCGCCGAGGACCTCGGAGACGGCGTCGGCCACGTCGTGGACGCCGCCGCCGTGCAGGACCAGTTCGGAGAGCCGGTCGTGGACCTCGGAGGCCCGCTCGATGACGGCGCTGTGCTCGCGGATGATGTCGTTGGCCCGCTCCAGTTCGGCGAGGGCCGAGCGGGTCTCGGCGAGCAGGTTGGCGGTGTCGATGGCGACGGCGGCGTGCGCGGCGAAGGAGCCGAGCAGCGCGACCTGTTCGCGCTCGAAGACCCTGGCCCTGCGGTCGGCGGCGAACAGCACGCCGATGACCTGGCTGCCGAGGCTGAGCGGCACGCCGAGGATGGCGACGAGGCCCTCGTCCCGTACGGCCGCGTCGATGGTGCGGGTGTGCTGGAAGCGCGGGTCCTGGAAGTAGTCCTCGGTGACGTAGGGGCGGGCGGTCTGGGCGACGAGGCCGCCGAGCCCCTCGCCCATGCCGAGGCGGACCTGCTGGAACCGGGCGGAGACCGAGCCCTCCGTGACCCGCATGTAGGTGTCGCCGGCGGCCGGGTCGTTGAGGCTGAGGTAGGCGACCTCGGTGCCCAGGAGCGAGCGGGCTCGCTGGACGATGGCGCGCAGCACCGCGTCGAGGTCGCGGAGTCCCGCGAGGTCGTGGGCGGTGGCGAAGAGCGCGGACAGCTCCGCCTCGCGGCGCCGCCGCCCCTCCAGCTCGGCCCGGACCCGCAGCGCGAGCTGTTTGGCCGCTTCGAGCTCGGCCAGCGCCTCGGGGCCCGCGCCGCTCGCGCGGGCGAGCAGCACGGGCCGGTCGTAGGCCTCCGACGCCGCTCCCCGGGCGAGGAGTTCCAGGTAGGAGACGTGTTCATGGGACATGGACACAGGGATACCTGCCGTACGTGTGGTCGCACCACCCCTGTGGACGAACGGTCCAGGGGCCTGGCTCAGTGGGCGGTCCAGCCGCCGTCGAGGGTGAGGGAGGTGCCGGTGATGAACGAGGCCTGGGGGCTGCAGAGGTAGAGGACGGCTTCGGCGACCTCCTCCGGTTCGATGAGCCGCTTGAGCGCCGAGTCCTTGAGGAGGACCTCGGTCAGGACGCGCTCGGGCGGGATGCCGTGGGCGGCGGCCTGGTCGGCGATCTGCTTCTCGACGAGCGGGGTGCGGACGTAGCCGGGGTTGACGCAGTTGGAGGTGACGCCGTGCGGCGCGCCTTCGAGGGCGGCGGTCTTGGAGAGGCCCTCCAGACCGTGTTTGGCGGCCACATAGGCGGACTTGAAGGCGGAGGCGCGCAGCCCGTGGACGGAGGAGAGGTTCACGATCCGCCCCCAGCCCTGCTCGTACATGTGGGGCAGGGCGCCCCGGATGAGCCGGAAGGGCGCTTCCAGCATCACGGTGAGCACGGTGTGGAAGACGTCCGGCGGGAACTCCTCGATGGGGCGGACCAGCTGGATCCCGGCGTTGTTGACGAGGATGTCGGTGCCGACGGCCGCGGCTTCCGCCGCGTCCAGGTCGGTCAGGTCGAGGAGCTGGGTCTCGAGGGTGCCGGGGAGCGCGTCGGCCTCCTCGGCCAGGGTCCGAAGGCCCTCGGCGGCCCGGTCGACGGCTCTGACCCGGGCCCCGGCGGCGGCGAGCCGCAGCGCGCAGGCGCGCCCGATGCCGCCGGCCGCGCCGGTGACGAGCGCGGTGCGGCCGGTGAGGTCGAGGGCGAGGCCCGCGGCGCGGGGCAGGGGCGAGGCGACGTCCGCGCCGGGCTCGGTGCCGGGGACGGTGATGGGGGCGCTCATGCTCCGCACCCTATGAACGGGCCCGTCCCCCACCGATGTGCGCCGGGCCCATAGTTCAGCTGGTCGCTGTGGTGCGGAACCATGTGGGTTCATCGGCGAGCGCCTTCTCGATCCGCAGGTACGAGAAGCGCTTCATCTCGGGCAGCTCGTTCACGCCGAACCAGCCGACCTCGGTCGACTCGTCGTCGTTGACCCGTGCCTCGCCCCCGACCGCCCGGCAGCGGAACGCGACGTCCATGTACTGGCAGATGTCGCCGTTGGGGTAGACGACGGGCTTGCGCAGGGTCTCCACGAGCACGATCCGCTCGGGCACGCAGCGCACGGCGGTCTCCTCGTGCACCTCGCGCACCACGGCGTCGGCGGGCTGCTCCCCCGGGTCGACGATGCCGCCGATGATCGCCCAGAGGCCGTTGTCGGCGCGCTTGCCGAGCAGGACCCGTCCCTGGTCGTCGAAGACGACGGCGCTGACGCCCGGCAGGAAGAGCAGCTGGTGGCCGGCCGTCTCGCGCAGTTCGCGGATGAAGTCAGGAGTACCCATGCCCCGACCCTAGATCATCTGCGGATCGGGGCCGGGGGGTGCGGCGGGCCTCCTCGGGGCCTCAGGCCGCCGGGGTGCGGCGGGCGCGCACCGCGCGGGCGGTGGCCCAGCCGAGACCGGCCGCCGCGAGCACCGCGAGCAGGGCCTCGGGCAGGGTGCCCAGGCGGGTCGCGGGGGTCTGCGAGGAGCGCAGCGGCACCTTCTCGACCAGGACGTCCGGGGTGAACATCTTCGTCTGCGCGACGATCTCGCCGTCGGGGCGGATGATCGCGCTGACCCCGCTGGTGACGGGCACGACGACCGACCGGCTGTGCTCGACCGCGCGCACCCGGCTCATCGCGAGCTGCTGGTAGGTCATCTCGCTGCGGCCGAAGGTGGCGTTGTTGCTGGGGACGGTGATCAGCTGGGCGCCGTGGGTGACGGTGTCGCGCACGGCCCAGTCGAAGGCCGCCTCGTAGCAGGTCGCGAGGCCGACCTTCGTACCGGCGAGGTCGAAGACGCCGACCTTGGTGCCGGCGCCGAAGTCCCGGGCCACCCGGTCGACGTTGCTGTTGAAGATCCGTACGAAGGACCGCATCGGGATGTACTCGCCGAAGGGCTGGACGTGCCGCTTGTCGTACGTGGCGACGGGGCCGCGCTCGGGGTCCCACTCGATGAGGGTGTTGCGGAGCTTGCCGGTCTCGGGGGTGACGACGGCGCCGATCACGGTGGGCACGCCGATCGCCCTGACGGCGCCGTCGATGACGTCGGCCGCGTCGGCGTTCGCGTACGGGTCGATGTCGGAGGAGTTCTCCGGCCACAGCACGAAGTCGGGCTGCGGCTCGCGGCCCTCCTTGACGGCCTGGGCGAGCTCGCGGGTGCGGGCCACGTGGTTGTCGAGGACGGCCCGGCGCTGGGCGTTGAAGTCGAGGCCGAGGCGGGGCACGTTGCCCTGGACGGCGGCGACGGTGGCGGTGCCGTCCTCGGCGGAGTCGTCGACGAGGGGCAGTGCGGCGAGGGCGCCGGTGACCGGGACGAGGACGGAGAGCGCCGCGGCGGCGAGCGGGCCGCGCGGCACGGCGCCGGTGGCCCGCCAGGCACGGAACCGCCGGTACGCCTCGTACAGGCCGAAGCCGCAGAGGGCGACGGCGAAGCCGAGCACCGGGGTGCCGCCGACGGCGGCGAGCGGCAGGAAGAGGCCGTCGGCCTGCCCGAAGGCGACCTTGCCCCAGGGGAAGCCGCCGAAGGGCACGCGCGCGCGTGCCCCCTCCGCGAGGATCCACACCCCGGCGGCGAAGAAGGGCCACCAGGGGAGCCGGGAGACGGCTGCGATGCCGAGTCCGGCGGCGGCGACGAACAGTGCCTCGACGGCGGCGAGCGCGAGCCACGGACCGGCGCCGACCTCCTCACCGGTCCACACGAGGAGCGGGAGCAGGAAGCCGAGTCCGGCGAGGTAGCCGAGGCCGAACCCGGCGCGGAGCCGGCGGCCCCGCAGGGTCCAGCCGAGCAGGGCGAAGGCGGGCAGCGCGAGCCACCACAGGGGGCGCGGCGGGAAGCTCAGGAAGAGCAGGAACCCGGACAGCAGAGCCGCCCCGGGCCGCACGAACCGCCGCAGCCGGGAGACCGGCGTGGGTGCGGTGTCGGGTCCGGACGCGTCGACGGGGGTGATGGTGGCGCTCACCTTGCGGAGTCTACGTGTCGTCCCCGGCCGCGAGGAGAGCGGTACGGCCCGGCCCGAAGCCCCCGTGAACTGCCCCGTCGGGTCACACACCGGTCGCCGCGGGCGGGACCGGCGGCGCCGGGTGGCGGAGGCGGGCGCGGATGACGCGGACCGCGGATTCGGCGTCGTCGACGGTCACCGTGAAGGTGAGGCCGTCGCCGAGGCGCAGGACCAGGCCCTCGCCGCGCCGGACGATCACGGCCGTGCCCTTCTCGGGCCGCCAGCGGTAGCCCCAGCCGCCCCACTGGCGCGGGGTGACGCTCGGCGCGAAGTCGGCGCCGACGACCTGGGCGAGCGGGATGCGGCGGCGCGGCACGCCGATGTGGCCGCAGCGGACCTCCATGGCGCGGTCGTCGACCTTCACGGCGACGTGGACGAAGGCGAGGGTGCCGAAGAGGACGAGGAGTCCGGCCGCGACGCAGCCGATCACCGCCATGAGGAGGGCGGCGATGCCGGAGGTCCACGGGGACTCGACGGCGAGGGTGATGCCCAGGGCCATGCAGGCGGCGCCGGCGACGGCCGCGATCCACTGGAAGCGGTTGGTGGCGCGACCGGTCCAGACGGCGGGCGCCGGCTCGTCGGCGCGGGGGTGCGGGTTCCGGGAATGCTCCCTCATAAGGGGAGGGTACCCAGGTTCCACGGGATCAGCGCGCCGGAACGCGATCGCCCCGTGACGCTCGGTGACGGTCGGCGAGGAGTGTCGGTGCGCGGCGCCGGGATGTCCGGTACGCCGTCCCCGGGAGCGTTCAGCGCACGGCGGCCGGCGCGAGGGTGCGGCCCTCGGCGTAGGCCAGGGCGGTGGCGGGGAGGTCCCCGGGCCGCCCGCTGAGCAGGACGGAGAGGGTGCCGGTGGGGGCCGCGTCGGGCGCGGGCTCGGCGCCGATCCGGCGCAGGGCCTGCGCGGCGACGGCGTCGGCGGAGCCGTGGAAGACGATCGGCGGCAGCCCGGCCAGGCGGTGGACCTCCAGGGCGGCGAGGATCCGCTCCTCGACCAGTTCGTAGTGGGTGCAGCCGAGGACGACGGCGCGGACGTCGGGCGGGGTGAGGGCGGCCGCCGCGGCGACGGCGGCGTCCACGGCGTCCCGGTCGGCGTGCTCGACGGCGTCGGCGAGCCCGGGGCAGGGCACCTCGGTGACCTCGGCGCCCTCGGCGAAGTCGCGGATGAGTCCGCGCTGGTAGGCGCTGCCGGTGGTGGCGGGGGTGGCCCAGATGGCGACCTTGCCGCCGGCCGCGGCGGCCGGCTTGATCGCGGGGACGGTGCCGATGACGGGGACGTCCGGTTCGAGGGCGGCGCGGAGGGCGGGCAGGGCGTGCACGGTGGCGGTGTTGCAGGCCACGATGAGCGCCTGCGGGCGGTGCTCGGCGGCGGCGAGGGCGACGTCGAGGGCGCGCCCCGTCAGGTCCTCGGGGGTGCGCGGGCCCCACGGCATGCCGTCGGGGTCGTTGGAGAGCAGCAGATCCGCGTCCGGCCGGAGCCGGCGCACCGCGGCCGCCGCGGGGAGGAGGCCGATTCCGGAGTCCATGAGCGCGATCTTCACCCGGTCACCCTAGCCGATGAGCCGTGTATGCCCCGCGATCTGGGGCAGACTGCCGCGAATGAGCACCCTCGCCTGGTTCTCGACGATCTCCCTGGCCGCCTGGGTCTGGCTGCTGCTCGGCCAGGGCTTCTTCTGGCGCACGGATCAGCGGCTGCCGCCGGAGCGACGGACACGGCCCGAGCCGTGGCCGCGGGTGGCGGTCGTGGTGCCGGCGCGGGACGAGGCGGAGGTGCTGCCGCTGAGCCTGCCCTCGCTCCTCGTACAGGACTATCCGGGGACCGCGGAGGTCTTCCTCGTCGACGACGGGAGTACGGACGGTACGGGGAAGCTGGCCGTGGAGCTGTCCGGCCGGTACGGCGGGCTGCCGCTGACCGTGGTGTCGCCGGGAGAGCCGGAGCCGGGCTGGACGGGGAAGCTGTGGGCGCTGCGGCACGGAATGGCGCAGGCACGCGCGCGTGGGCCGGAGTACCTCCTCCTGACGGACGCGGACATCGCGCACGAGCCGGACAGCCTGCGGCGGCTCGTGGCGGCGGCCGTGGACCACGACCTGGACCTGGTGTCGCAGATGGCCCGGCTCCGGGTCGCGAGCTTCTGGGAGCGCCTGGTCGTCCCGGCGTTCGTCTACTTCTTCGCCCAGCTCTACCCCTTCCGGTGGATCAACCGGGCGCGGCCGCTGGCGACGGCCGCCGCGGGCGGCTGCGTGCTGCTGCGGACGGAGACGGCGGTGGCGGCGGACGTGCCGGAGGCGATCCGGCAGGCGGTGATCGACGACGTGTCGCTCGCGCGGGCGGTGCGGCGGGCCGGGGGCCGGATCTGGCTGGGGCTCGCGGAGCGGGTGGACAGCGTCCGCCCGTATCCGGGGCTCGGCGAGCTGTGGCGGATGATCGCGCGGAGCGCGTACGCGCAGCTGCGGCACAACCCTCTGCTGCTCGTGGGGACGGTGGCGGGGCTCGCGCTGGTGTACCTGCTGCCGCCGGTGGCCCTGGTGGCGGGAGTGTGGACCGGGGACGCGCCGGCGGCGTGGGCGGGCGGGGTCGCGTGGGCGGTGATGGCGGGGACGTACGTGCCGATGCTCCGCTACTACCGGCAGCCGCTCCGGCTCGCCCCGCTCCTGCCGTTCACCGCGTTCCTCTATCTCCTGATGACGGTGGACTCGGCGGTCCGTCACTACCGGGGCCGGGGCGCGGCGTGGAAGGGCCGGACGTACGCGCGCCCGGAGGCGGCCCCGGACCGGTGACCCTTCGGTGCGGTCGTGTGGTTCGCCGGACAGGCCCTGGGCCAGGCGGGTCTACGAGGTCGTGGCATGGATGCGGCCCTGCCTAGCCTGTCGGGAGGCGGCCGAGTGAGCGGGACGGTCGCCGTCGACCTCGACCGTCAGCGTGCGGTGACCCACTTCCCCGGAGGCTGCTTGTGGCGCTGTGGCTGCTCAACCACCTGAGCACGTTCGTGCTGGCCCTGCTCATGGTCGGTTCGATCGTGCTCGTCGCCGTCGGCGGCAGCGCGCTCGCCCGCCGTCGGTTCCCCCGCCTGGCCGAGGGCGAACACAACGAGATGGTCGGCGTCGTGCTTGGCATGTTCGGCGCGATCTACGGGATCATCCTCGCGTTCGTGGTCGTCAACCTGTGGACCCAGCTGGACCACACCCAGACCGTGGTCTTCCAGGAGGCCACCGACGTCTCTCTCGTCGTTCGCTCCACGCGGTCCTTCCCGCCCGCGGAGCGGGCGCGGGTCGACAAGGCGGTGAGCGAGTACGTGCACGCCGTGGTCGAGGTGCAGTGGCCGAGGATGCGCGACGGCCGACCGAGTTTTGCCACCACGTCCAAGCAGGTCGACGAGATGTACGACGCAGTGGAGGCATACGACCCGCCCACGGCGCGCGACCAGGCTTTCTACGGGGAGGCCGTCACCCGGCTCAACGACGCGGCCGCCATGCGGCGGGAACGGATCAACATCGCCAGGAACGAGCTGCCGGTGCTGCTCCAGGTCCTGGTCTACGGCGGCGCGGTGGTCATCATCCTGCTGACCTTCCTCTACGGCCTGCGCAGCCTGAGGATGCAGTTCCTCTTCGTGGCGAGCGTCGCCGGACTGATCGGCTTCAGTCTGCTCCTGGTCCTGGTGTTGGACCGGCCCTTCGCGGGCGACCTCACCGTGAGCCCGCAGCCGTTCAAGGAGTCGTCCCTGTCCCGGTTCTGGCCGCAGGGGGCGCTCGGCCCACCGTGACGCCGCGGTCGGAATCCGGCCGCGGCGACCGTTCACGACAGGTCAGACGGCGATCTCGGCCCGCTCCTCCGCCACAGGGGTGTCGGCCGGGGCGGTGCCGACTGCGGGCCGGTGCTGCCGGCGGCGGACCGCCAGGAGGTAGACCGCCGTGAGGAGCGCCAGCCAGACCACGCCGACCTCGAGCGCCACGCGCGTGCTCTCGTGGACGCCGAGCAAAACCAGCACCGCCGCCATGAAGACGAGGGTGACGATCTGGCCGTAGGGCCAGAACGGGGCCGGGAACTTCAGGGCCGCGGACTCCTCGGGGGACATCGCGCCGCGGGCCTTGAGGTGGGTGAGCATGATCATCACCCAGACGAAGACCGTCGCGAACGTGGCGATGGAGGCGATGATCAGGAAGATCTCGCCGGGGACGACCGCGTTCATCACGACGCCGAAGAGCAGGGCGCCGATCATGACGAGGGTGGTCACCCAGGGCACGCCGTCGGGGGTCGTGCGGCGCATGGCGGCGGGGCCGTGCCCGCGCTCGGCGAGGCCGTACATGGTGCGGCCCGCGGCGAAGATGTCGCTGTTGACGGCGGACAGGGCGGCGGTGAGGACCACGACGTTGAGGACCGCGGCCGCGGACTTGAGGCCGACACCGGCGAAGATCTGCACGAAGGGGCTGCCCGAGTCGCTGATCTGCTGCCACGGGGTGATCGACATGATCACGGCGAGGGTCAGGACGTAGAACAGGACGATGCGCAGCGGGATGGAGTTCACCGCGCCCGGGATGGTCTTCTCCGGGGACTCCGCCTCGCCGGCGGTGACGCCGATGATCTCGGTGCCGCCGAAGGCGAACATGACGATGGCGAACGAGACCACCCAGCCGTCGATGCCGCCGGCGAAGAACCCGCCGTTGTTCCACAGGTTGTCGATGCCGACGTGGACGTGGCCGGTGCCGAGGCCGAGGGCGATGACCACGATGCCGACGACGATCATCGCGACGATGGCGACGATCTTCACGAGGGACAGCCAGAACTCCAGCTCGCCGAAGACCTTGACGCTGACGAGGTTGAGCGCGCCGACGATGAGGACGGCGGCCAGGACCCAGATCCAGCGCGGGACTTCGGGGAACCAGAAGCCCATGTAGACGCCGATGGCCGTGACGTCGGCGACGGCCACGATGACCAACTCGAAGGCGTACGTCCAGCCGGTGAGGAAGCCGGCGAGCGGCCCGAGGTGGCGGTTCGCGTACTCGCCGAAGGAGCCGGCGCTGGGGGACGCCACGGCCATCTCGCCGAGGGACCTCAGGACGAGGAAGACGGCGGCGCCGCCGATCAGATAGGCGAGCAGGACGGCGGGGCCGCCCGCCCGGATGGACTCGGAGGAGCCGTAGAAGAGCCCGGTGCCGATCGCCGAACCGAGGGCGATGAAGCGGATGTGCCGGGAGTTGAGCCCGCGGCTCAGGCCGGTGTTTTCGGTGCGCAAACGAATGTCTCCCTCTGGGGGGCGGATGCCGGAGGAGACCTGGGCGGGCGATGCGCCTCGCGGCACCTGCCCGTCGTCCGAGCTCTCGACGGCGAATGCCAGCCTGTATATTCCTGTCTATACAGGTGCGTCAAGAGGTGATCCGATGAGTGAACGCAAAGAGACGTCCGGTACCGCGTCGAGCGCCTCCCCGGCGGTCGCGCGCGCCCTCGACATGCTCCTGTACCTGGCCGCCCGGCCCGGTCTCGTACAGGCCGCCACCCTCGCCCGTGACCTGGGCATTCCGCGCTCGTCCGCGTACCACATCCTCACCGTGCTGACCGACCGCGGCTTCGTCACGTACGTCCCGTCGGAGCAGGCGTACGGGCTCGGCGTGTCCTCCTTCGAGGTGGGCTCGGCCTATCTGCGCCACGAACCCCTCGAGCGGCTCGCCCGGCCGATCCTGCGCGCGGCCGCGAGCCGCCTCGGCCAGACCGTGCACCTGGGGATCCTGCACGGCGCGGAGACCGTCTACCTGCTCAAGGAGCGCCCACCGGCCCGGGCGGGGGACATCGACATCGCACTCGTGACGGACGTCGGCGTGCGCCTGCCGGCCCATCTGACGGCCAACGGCCGCGCCATCCTCGCCCACACCTCGGAGGCACAGCTGCGGGCGCTGTTCCCCCGGCCCGGCGATCTGACCACCCGCACCGGCCGCGGGCCGCGCTCCCTTCCGGAACTGACCGGCGAGCTGGCCCGGGAGCGGGAGCGCGGCTGGTCGCAGGAGGTGGAGCTGGTGTCCCAGGGCTTCTGCTCGATGGGGGTGGCCGCGTTCGACCACAACGAACGGCCGGTCGCCGCGATCAGCACCACCTGGCGCCGCCACCACGGCCGGCACGACACCGAGGAGGTGCACCAGGCCCTGGCGCAGGGTGCGGCGCGGCTGACCGCGGCGGTCTCGGGACACGCACCGACGGGCACGGGGACGCAGACCGCCGCCTGAGCGGACCGGTGCCGAGGACCGCCGCCCGAGCCGAAAGACCGGACCCGGCCGTCTCAGTGCGTGGCGAACGCGCCTTCGAGGCGGTAGCGGGAGCCTGGGTGGAGCAGGCGCGCGATGCTCACGAGCTCGTCCCGCGACCACGTGCGGCGCAGGATCATCAGGCACGGCTCGGACGGCCCGATGCCGAGGATCTCGCACTCCTCGGGCGACGCCAGGACCGCCTCCACGATGTGCTCGCCCCGGCCGAGCGGCGCGACCTTCGACAGGAACGTGTACGGCGTCTGCAGCGTGAAGTCCTGCTCCAGATAGCCGGGGGCGAAGGCCGGGTTGACGTAGCGGTCCTCCAGCTGGAGCGGCACGCCGTCCTCCAGGTGCACGACCCGGGAGCGGAAGACCGGCTCCCCCTTGCCGAGCCCGAGGTGCGCGGTGGTCCGCTCGTCGGCCCGCTCCTCGCCCAGGGACAGCACGCGGGCCCCGTAGCGGTGACCGCGGGCGTGGACCTCGTCGGCGATGTTGTGGACCTCCAGGAGCGCGGAGCTGGCCTTGCGCTGGGCGACGAAGCTTCCGACGCCCATGACGCGCCGGATGACGCCCTCGGCGGCGAGCTCGCGCAGGGCACGGTTGACGGTCATACGGGACAGGCCGAGGGCGTCGACGAACTGGCTCTCCGAGGGCAGGGCGTCGTCCTCCTGCCAGTGGCCGTTCCTGATCTGCCGCTCGACGAGCTCCTTAACGCGCTGGTACGCGGGGACGGAACCGCCCGCACCCTGCGCGTACCACCGGGCCAGCTCCGCCGGGTCCACGACCACGCCGCCCACCGTCCTCGCCATCCGCTCCCCCTGCCTCCTGCCTGCGACGATCCTATGGGAGCGGTGCCGTCGGCGAACGGGCCGACGGTCCCCCTTGCCGGGGAAGTGTCTCGGATCCGAGAGATGCGGGCGCCGCCGCTGGTCCCGGCTCCGCCGCTCGCGTGTCATGAGGGTGCACAACGGCTCGATCCCCCTGAGGAGCACACATGACCAGCCCTTCCCACGAAGCGCCGGGCGTCGTCCGGGCCCCGCGCGGCACCGAACTGAACTGCCTCGGATGGCAGCAGGAAGGCGCCCTGCGGATGCTCATGAACAACCTCGACCCCGAGGTCGCCGAGCACCCCGAGGACCTCGTCGTCTACGGCGGTACCGGGAAGGCCGCCCGCAACCACGAGGCGTACGACGCGATCGTCCGCACGCTCAAGACCCTCAAGGACGACGAGACCCTCCTCGTGCAGTCCGGCAAGCCGGTCGGCGTGATGCGCACGAACGAGTGGGCGCCGCGCGTGCTGCTCGCCAGCTCCAACCTGGTGGGCGACTGGGCCAACTGGGAGGAGTTCCGCAAGCTGGAGGCCGAGGGCCTGACCATGTACGGCCAGATGACGGCCGGTTCGTGGATCTACATCGGTTCGCAGGGCATCCTGCAGGGCACGTACGAGACCTTCGGCGCCGTCGCCCGCAAGAAGTTCGACGGCACCCTGGCCGGCACGATCACGCTGACCGCCGGCATGGGCGGCATGGGTGGCGCCCAGCCGCTGGCCGTGACGATGAACGACGGCGTCGCGATCTGCGTCGACGTCGACGAGACGCGCATCGACCGCCGCATCGGCACCCGCTACCTGGACGTGAAGGCCGACAACCTCGACCACGCCCTCGAACTGGCCGTCCAGGCCCGCGACGAGCGCCGCGGCCTGTCCATCGGCGTCGTCGGCAACGCCGCCGAGATCTTCCCGGAGCTGCTGCGCCGCGAGGCCCCGATCGACATCGTCACCGACCAGACCTCCGCCCACGACCCGCTGGCCTACCTGCCCGTCGGCATCTCGGTCGAGGACTGGCACAACGAGCGCGAGGCCGACCCGGCCGGCTTCACCGAGCGCTCGCGCAAGTCGATGGCCCTGCACGTCGAGGCCATGGTCGGCTTCCTCGACAAGGGCGCCGAGGTCTTCGACTACGGCAACTCGATCCGCGACGAGGCCCGCAAGGCCGGTTACGACCGCGCCTTCGACTTCCCCGGCTTCGTCCCGGCGCACATCCGCCCGCTGTTCGAGGAGGGCCTCGGCCCGTTCCGCTGGGCCGCGCTGTCCGGCGACCCGGCCGACATCGCCAGGACGGACGCCGCGATCAAGGAGCTGTTCCCCGAGAACAAGCACCTGCACCGCTGGCTGGACATGGCCGGCGAGCGCGTCTCGTTCGAGGGCCTGCCCGCGCGCATCTGCTGGCTCGGCTACGGCGAACGCCACCTGGCCGGCCTGAAGTTCAACGAGATGGTGGCGAACGGCGAGCTGTCCGCCCCCGTCGCCATCGGCCGCGACCACCTCGACTCCGGCTCCGTGGCCTCCCCGTACCGCGAGACCGAGTCGATGCTCGACGGCTCCGACGCCATCGCCGACTGGCCGCTGCTCAACGCCCTGGTGAACACCTCCTCCGGCGCCTCCTGGGTGTCCATCCACCACGGCGGCGGCGTCGGCATGGGCCGCTCCATCCACGCCGGCCAGGTCTGCATCGCCGACGGCACCGAGCTGGCCGCCAGGAAGCTGGAGCGCGTCCTGACGAACGACCCCGGCATGGGTGTCATCCGGCACGTCGACGCCGGTTACGAGTACGCCGCCTCGGTCGCCAAGGAGCGCGGCGTGCGCGTCCCGATGACGGAGACCGGGGACGGCGCGGCGTGAGCGCGTTCCAGCAGACCGCTCCCCCGGTCACCGACGTTCCGGCCCGGCCCTGGTCGGGCCGGGACGACGGGCCCGGTGCGGAGCACCTGCGCTGGCACAAGGCCGTCGAGCTCGATCCGGAGCTGACGGAGCCGGGCGACGTGGCGTTCGTCGGATTCGCCAGTGACGAGGGCGTACGCCGCAACAAGGGGCGGCAGGGTGCCGCGCAGGGTCCCGACGCCCTGCGGCGGGCCCTCGCCTCGATGGCGCTGCCGAAGCCGCTGCGGGCGCTCGACGCCGGTGACGTGGAGGTCGTCGGCGACGCGGCCGACGCCCTGGAGGCCGGTCAGCGGCGGCTGGGCCGCGCGGTCGCGCACCTCGTCGACGCGGGCCACCCGGTGGTGGTCCTCGGCGGCGGTCACGAGGTCGCGTTCGGGACGTACAGCGGTCTGGAGCAGACGCGGGCGATGAAGGCCGGCGGGCGGCTCGGCGTGCTGAACCTCGACGCGCACTTCGATCTCCGCGAGGACGTGCGGCCCAGCTCGGGCACGCCGTTCCTGCAGATGGCGCAGAGCGAGCGGCGGCACGGCCGTGACCTCGACTACTGGGTGCTCGGCATCAGTCAGGCCGCGAACACCGAGACGCTGTTCCGCACTGCGGCGTCGCTCGGGGTGCGGTACCTGGCGGACACCGAGTGCGGGCTGCTCGACATGGCGCGGGTGGAGTCGTTCGTCGACGAGTTCCTCGCGAGCTGCGACCTGGTGCACCTGACGATCGACCTGGACGTGCTGCCGGCGGCCGTCGCCCCCGGGGTCAGCGCGCCCGCCGCGTACGGCGTGCCGATGGAGGTCGTCGAGCGGGTCTGCACCCGGGTCGCGCGCAGCGGCAAGCTCGTGGTCGTCGACGTCGCCGAGCTCAATCCGGAGTTCGACGTCGACCAGCGCACGGCGCGGGCCGGCGCGCGCCTGGTGCACCGGACGGTCACCACCTGGGCGTGACGCCCTCCCCTGAACAGGCCGCCAGGCCGCCCGGCATACGAGAGCCGCGGCCTGGCGGCCGCGGCCTTCCCGCCCGGATCCGCTCGGCTCCCCTAGTGGATGTCCATGAGGGCGACGATCGCGAGGACCCCGTCGACGACGATGTCGACGGGGTCCTCGTCGTCGTGGAGCAGGACCGCGTCGAGCCGGCCGAGGCGGACGGACTCCCGGTCCAGGGTCGCGGTGCCGTCGAGGACGACCGCGAGGACGCGGGTCCCGGGGGCGGGGCGCAGCACCGTGGAGCGGCGTTCGACGGACACGTCGGCCTTCGCCTCGGTGCGCCGCACCATGACGTTGAAGTCGACGATGGGGCCGTCGAGGAGGCGGCAGTCGGTGGTGGCGTCGCCGGAGAAGGCGAAGGGCGCGTAGCGGGTGTCGACGACGTGTTCCGTGCCGTCGACGGTGAGGGCCATGCCCGGTCCCTCGACGACGGTGATGATCCGGTCGACGCCCTCGAACGCGGAGAAGGGGCCGCTGCTCGCGACGTCGGCGACGCTGATCCGCCACGCGAAGTCGTCGGTGCCGGCGCCCTGGGGGTGGGCCAGGACCTCGGTGGTGATGCCGCCGCCGTTCTTCCACGGTGCGGGGGTCCGGTCGTGTGCGCGCAGGATCCGGGGTGCCATGAAGTGTCGCTCCTTCGGGAAAACGCGACCTCCTCCCCCGCCGCCTGGGGCCGCGGGAGAGGAGGTGCGTGGGTCGGGTCGAGTCGGGTCGGGACGGGTCGGGCTAGCGCTCGGCGGTGTGGCGGGTTTCGAGGGCGGTCTCGGTGAAGACCCGGTATCCGGCCGCCGGGTCGTATCCGTGGATCTCGCGGGTGTCGAGGGCGGCCATGTAGGTCAGGACGTCCTTGCTGACGACCTGTCCGGGGACCAGCACGGGGAAGCCGGGCGGGTACGGGGTGACGAACGTGGCCGAGACCACCGTACGGCCCTGCGCCATGGCGTCGGTGATGGCGTCCACCGAGAGGTGCTCGCACTCGGTGTCGTCGTAGGCGAGGAAGAACGCGGAGCGCATGTCGCCCTCGGGGGTGCGCGGGCTCGGCCGGAACGCCGGGTGGAACGCGCTGAAGTCGGGCAGGGCGGCGGAGCCCGCGTCGAGCCCGGTGGCGGCGCTGTCGTGTGCGGCCCGGTCGTGCGGGCTCATCTCGCCGATGCGTTCCTCCAGGTCCTCGGCGATGCGGACGAGGACCTCGATCAGGTAGGCGACGGCGCTGCGGGTGGTGCCGATGTTCGTCATGAACAGCAGCGTGTTGCGGGTCGTCTTGTTGACCTGGATGCCGTGCCGGTCCATCAGGAGGTCGTGCTTGAAGGTGTCTCCGTCGATCCCGGTGAGCCCGATGTGCAGGGTGGCGCGGGTGGGGTCGAGGACGAACTCGTCCTCCTCCCAGGCCCGTTCCATCCGGGCGAGGCCGGTGCGCAGGGGCTGTTCGATGCCGGAGGAGCGGAAGCGGGGCGGGACGAGTTCCGGTGTGGTGAGGATGCGCAGGTAGCGGCTGAGCAGCGGGTGCTGGGCGACCGCGTCGCGGAGCACGCCGGCCTGTTCCAGCTGCTTCTGCACGAGGGCGAAGCCCTCGAAGACGGCCTGCCGGCGGCCGAGGTCCATCGAGGCGAGGATCTGGTAGTTGGGCGACGTCGAGGTGTGCGTCATGTACGCCTCGTGGAACACCTCGGCGACCTTGTGGCGGAAGTCCTGGTCGAAGACGTGGACCATGGAGCCCTGGCGCATCGAGGTGAGCGTCTTGTGCGTGGACTGCGTGGCGTAGACGCGGACGCGGGCCTTCTCCGGGTCGGGCATCAGGCGGGTGTGGACGAGGGTCTCGTCGTCCGGGTCGTCGCCGAGGCCCGCGCGGTGGGCCGCGTAGGCGTCGGCGTACCCGGGGTCGCGGTAGCGGTCGGTGAGAGTGCGGGCCGCTGCCATGGCGGTGCGCCGGCGGTAGACGGGGTGGAAGCGGGCGAAGGCGAACCAGGCCTCGTCCCACAGGAACGCCAGGTCCGGCTTGAGGGCCAGGCACTCCTCCATCACCCGCGAGGGGTTGTAGACGATCCCGTCGAAGGTGCAGTTGGTGAGCATGAGGAGCTTGACGCGGTGCAGGACGCCCTCGTGCTTGAGCATCAGCAGCTTCCGCTTGATCTCCTCCACCGGTACGGCCCCGTACATGCCGTACTCGTCGAGGGGATAGGCGTCGAGGTAGACGACGTGGGCGCCGGCGAGGACGAGTCCGTAGTGGTGGGACTTGTGGCAGTTGCGGTCCACGAGCACGATGTCGCCGGGGCGTACGAGCGCCTGCACGACGATCTTGTTGGCGGTGGACGTGCCGTTGGTGACGAAGTAGGTCTGGCGGGCGCCGAAGGCCTCGGCGGCCAGGTCCTGGGCCTCGCGCAGCGGGCCGGTGGGGGCGAGCAGGGAATCCAGGCCGCCGGAGGTGGCGGAGGTCTCGGCGAGGAAGATGTTCAGGCCGTAGAAGTCGGCGATCTCCGGGATCCAGGGCGAGTTGAGCACCGAGGCGCCGCGGGAGACGGGCAGGGCGTGGAAGACGCCGGTGGGCTTGCGGCTGTGGGCGCGCAGGGCGGTGAAGAACGGGGCGCGGTGGCGTTCGGCGATGCCCTGCAGGATCGACAGGTGCAGTTCGAGAAGGCCTTCGTGGGCGTGGAAGACGCGCCGGAAGCGGCGGCTGAGGCGGCCCGCGGTGGACTCGACGGCCCGTTCGGACACGAGGTAGAGGTCGAGTTCGGGGCGCAGGGCGAGGAGTCGGTCGCCCAGGGCGTGGATCCGTTCGCCGCCGTCCCCGGGTGTCGCGGCGGTGTCGGCGGCTTCGTCGAAGAAGCGGCGGACGACGCTGAGGTCGTGGCGGGAGCGGTCGGTGAACCGGTCGCGGATGACGACGGCCTGGAGGCTGGAGTTGACGAGGGACGCGATGACCGCGTCCTCGAAGCTCGGGGCGACGACGATCTCGTAGGCGAACTCGTCGTCGGAGCGGCGCAGGCGGCGCAGTTCGACGCGCAGCGCCTGTTCCTCGGCGGCGTCCAGGTCGCCGACGACGAGGACCTCGAAGTACGGGGCGGAGGGCGCGGGCGGGGTGTGCGCGGTGTCCGTCGTCTCGTCGGGCGCGGCGCCCGGGGCGGCGGCGGTGTGCGGGGCGGTGCCGTGGTGCCGGTGTCCGGCGAGGGCGCGATACAACTCCTCGGTGCGCTGGGCGAGTTGCCGGTGCTCCCGCTGGTCGTACAGCCCGCGGAGCTCCTTCAGGGCGGCCGTGCCGGGGAAGGCCCAGCAGTGCTCGACGGGTGCCAGGAGGCGGATGAGTTCCCGGATGCGCGCGGCGGTGTCCGGGCGGCCGTCCGCGCCCTGTGCGGCGAGGCGGTGGGTGAGGTCCGTCAGTGAGCTCCAGGCGTCGGCGCGCAGTTGGCCGACGCTGTTGTGCACCGTGGCGGTCGGCAGGTCATTCACCGGGGAACGGCTCCTTCTGAGGGCTGGGCATGCGCGGCGGGGGCCTGCCGCGCCTTCCGGGTCCCGCGCGGGACCCGGAAGGCGCGAGGGACTGCGTCCCGGTCAGACCAGGGCGCCGGTCACGGACTCGGCGGCGGCCAGGGCGCGGCCGGAGGCCACGTACTGGACGGCCTCCTCGATCTCGGGGGCGAGCCAGCGGTCGGTGCCGGGGCCCTCGACGGTCTCGCGCAGGCCGTCGCGCACCGCGGCCGTGGCCGGGGCGGGGGTCAGCGGGGCGCGCAGGTCGAGGGCGCGGGCGGCGGTGTAGAGCTCGACGGCGAGGACGCGGCCGAGGCCGTCGATGGCGCGGCGCAGCTTGCGGGCGGCGGCCCAGCCCATGGACACGTGGTCCTCCTGCATGGCGCTGGAGGGGATCGAGTCGACGGAGGCCGGGGTGGCGAGCCGCTTGAGCTCGGAGACGATCGCGGCCTGCGTGTACTGGGCGATCATGTGGCCGGAGTCGACGCCCGGGTCGTCGGCGAGGAAGGCGTTCAGACCGCGGTTGCGGGCCGGGTCGAGGAACCGGTCGGTGCGGCGCTCGGAGATCGAGGCGACGTCGGCGACGGTGATGGCGAGGAAGTCGAGCACCGCGGCGACGGGGGCGCCGTGGAAGTTGCCGTTGCTCTCGACGCGGCCGTCGAGGGTGACGACCGGGTTGTCGACGGCGCTGGCGAGCTCGCGGGAGGCGACGAGCATGGCGTGGGCGAGGGTGTCGCGGGCGGTGCCGTGGACCTGCGGGGTGCAGCGCAGCGAGTAGGCGTCCTGGACGTAGGTGCAGTCCGGGCCCGCGTGGCTGGCGATGATCGCCGAGTCGGCGAGCAGGGAGCGCAGGTTGCCCGCGCTGTCGCCCTGGCCGGGGTGCGGACGCATGGCCTGCAGGTCGGCGGCGAACACGGCGTCGGTGCCGAGCTGGCCCTCGACGCTCATGGCGGCGGCGATGTCGGCGGTGCTCAGCAGGCGGCGCAGGTCGTGGCCGGCGAGGACGAGCATGCCCAGCATGCCGTCGGTGCCGTTGATGAGGGCGAGGCCCTCCTTCTCCTCCAGGACGACCGGGGTGATGCCGGCCTCGGCGAGGGCCTCGGCGGCGGGCTTGCGCTCGCCGTCGGCGGTGCGGACGACGCCCTCGCCCATGACGGCGAGCGCGCAGTGCGCGAGGGGGGCCAGGTCGCCGGAGCAGCCGAGCGAGCCGTACTCGTGGACGACCGGGGTGATGCCCGCGTTCAGGAGCGCGGCGTACGCCTCGGCGGTCTCGGTGCGGACGCCGGTGCGGCCGGTGGCGAGGGTGGACAGGCGCAGCAGCATCAGGGCGCGGACGACCTCGCGCTCGACCTCGGGGCCGGAGCCCGCGGCGTGCGAGCGCACGAGGCTGCGCTGGAGCTGGGTGCGCAGTTCGGTGGGGATGTGGCGGGTGGCCAGGGCGCCGAAGCCGGTGGAGACGCCGTAGTGGGGCTTGGCGTCGTCGGCGAGGGCCTTGACGACCTCGCGACTGCGGGCGATCTCCTGGAGCGCCTCGGGGGCGAGGGTCACCTGGGCCCCGAGACGGGCAACGGACACGACTTCGTCGGCGGAGAGGGCACCGACACCAACAACAACGTTCATGCCCCTATGAAGCCGCAGGCGGGAAGGGGTCCGCGAGCCCCGCGGGGCAGCTCCTGTCTGGGATACCAGATATCCGGTCTGGGATCCCAGACAGTTGGTTTGGGACGTCCCTGGTCTACTCTCGCCCCATGAGCATCGTCCCTGCGGCCGCGCAGGTGCTGGCCGTCCTGCGCTATCTGTCCCGCCAGGCCGCGCCCGTCCCCGCGGCCGCCATCAGCCGTGACGTGGGGCTGCCGCGCTCGACGACCTACCACCTGCTCGACACCCTGGCGGCGGACGGCTTCGTGGTCCACCTGCCGGAGGAGAGGCGTTACGGTCTCGGGCTCAGCGCCTTCGAGCTGGCCTCCGGGTACGAGCGCCAGGCGCCGTTCCAGCGGCTCGCGCGGGCCCCGCTCGCCTCGCTCGTGGACCGCACCGGGCACAACGCGAACCTCGCCGTCCTGCACGGCCGTGAGGTCATCTACGTCATCGAGGAACGCGCCCCGGGCCGCCCGCCCTTGGTCAGCGAGGTCGGCGTCCGGCTGCCGGCCCATCTGACGGCGAGCGGCCGGGCCGTGCTCGCACTGCTGCCACCTGCGCAGGTGCGGGCGATCTTCCCCGACCGGTCGGCGTTCGTGCAGCGGCACGGCGCCGGCCCCGCGACGCTGACGGCGCTGCGCGCCCTGCTGACCCAGGCACGGCGCCGCGGGTACGCGACGGAGGAGGGCGAGGTGACACCGGGCTTCTCCTCGGTCGCCGCACCCGTCCTGGACCACCACGCGCATCCGATCGCCGGAGTCGCGGTCACCTTCCCCGACGAGGCGGTCGACGAGACGGAGCGGCGACGGATCGCGGGGCACGTGGCACAGACGGCACGGGAACTGACCCGCCGCGTCGGCGGCGCGACGCCCGCCCCGGGTATCCCTTCCCCATAGGAGGCGGAGCCACCACCGCATAGGAAACGGGTGCCACCACCACGCAAGAGGAACACTTCTGACGACCTACGAGATCCCGCGGCCGGGACGCCCTCCCGGACTCGATCCCGGACTCGATTACTTTAGGTAATAGCTCGATAATCCTGAGTTTCGAGGCGCTCAAGATCGAAAACCATCCGCCCTGGCCGGCGCGGGTGGGTCACCCTTGCGGGCCTTCCGCCACTTCTCGTTGACCGCGCGGCCGTCCGAGTGAAAAATCCCCCGTCGTTAACGCAGACTTTAACGATGTTTTGGCAGGTCAGGCCGACAAAAACAGCGTAAAACGGATGACCCGAAGATTGGGTCTCCCCAACCGGCACATCGTGGGCTTAACTTATGTGCCATGACCTCCCCCCGCTCCACCTATGGAGGCGGTTACCACACCGCGCCGTCCTTCCCGGACACCCCGATCTACGACTCCCTCGTCGCGGAGCGGGGCACGCCTCAGATCGCCCCGATCCGAGTGCCCGCCGCCTACGACACCGGCAGCAGTTACGCCGGGGCCGGAAGCGGTTCCTACCTGCCGGCGCTCCCCGCGGCACTGCCCGCCCTCCCGGCGGCGCCCAGCCCGCAGCCCGCGCCCGCCTACAACGGCGGGTACGGCTACCCGCAGCCCTCGCCGCAGATGGCCCCCGTCCCGCTGCAGGCCGCCCCGACCCCGTACATCCCGCAGCAGCAGGTGGCCCCGCGCGGTTACCCGGGCAGCCCGTACCCGCAGCAGCCCCGCCCGGCCGCCACCGGCTACGAGGCGATGCGCCCGGCGGCTCCGCGGCCCGCGCCGGTCCCGGCCCCCGCGCCGTACGACGACCCGTACAACCGCCCCTACCAGGGCGGAGGTTACTGACCGGCTCGCCCCCCGGCCCCCACCGGGGCCGGGGCGGCTGGCAGGATGAGGACATGCCGACTCCTGCGCTCCGCTCCGTCCACATCCACCCGGTGAAGGCCATGCGCGCGCTGGCCCGCGCGGAGGCCGAGGTACAGCCCTGGGGGCTGGCCGACGACCGCCGTTGGACCGTCGTCGACGCCTCGAACGAGGTGGTGACCCAGCGCCGTCACCCCCGGATGGCACTGGCCACGGCGGAACCGCTGCCGGGCGGCGGGATCTCCCTGTCCGCCCCCGGCCACCCCACGCTGGAGGTCGGGGTGCCGACGCCCCCACCTGTCACGCCCACGGTCACGGTGGAGATCTTCGGCAAGTTCGTGGAGGCGGTCCCGGCCGGCCCCGAAGCCGCCGCCTGGCTCTCGGCGTACCTGGAGAGCGACGTACGCCTCGTGCACATGGACGCGCCCGAGCACCGCCGGCCGGTCGACCCCGACTACGCGCTGCCCGGCGAGACCGTGAGCTTCGCGGACGGCTATCCGCTGCTCGTCACCACGACCGCCTCGCTCGACGCCCTCAACTCCCTGATCGCCCAGGGCGACCACGCCGACGAGGGCCCCCTGCCGATGAACCGTTTCCGGCCGAACCTGGTCATCGAGGGCACCGCTCCCTGGGCGGAAGACGGCTGGAAGCGGCTTGCGGTCGGAGAGGTCACCTTCCGCGTCGCCAGGCCCTGCGGGCGCTGCGTCGTCACCACGACGAACCAGCTCACCGCCGAGCGGGGCAAGGAGCCGCTGCGCACCCTCGCCCGGCACCGCACGAGCGAGGGCAAGGTCAACTTCGGGCAGAACCTCGTCCCCGAGCACACCGGCACGGTCCGGGTCGGCGACGCCGTGAAGATCCTGGACTGAGGACGGCCCAGGGAGTTCGCCCGGAGAGTTCACCCAGAGAGTTCGCATCACACTTCGCCCGCCCGACAGGCGGGGAACCCGTGCCCGGGGCACACTCGTTGGAGCAGTGGTGAACGAGGAGTGGTGAACAACTAGGGGGTCCACACGTGCGCGCAGCCACCGGACTCTGGCGCTGGCGGCACAATCCCCTGCGCCGGACCACCGATCTCGTCGAGGCGTGGGTCGCCTTCGCGGCGGCCGTACTGCTCTGCCTCGCCGTGCCCCTGACCGGCTGGGCGGCCGGCACGTCGGCGTACGGCTCGCTGTCCCGCGCGGTCCGTACGCAGCAGGAGCAGCGGGTGGCGACCACGGCCCGGGTGGTGCGGCTCGCCGACGGGCCCGTGAGCGGCCCCAAGTCCGTCGAGACCGCCGGGGAGGAGCGGCTGCGGCGCTCCGTGGTGGCCCGCTGGACCGCGCCGAACGGCTCGGCGCGCACGGGGACGGTGGCGACGGCCCGGCAGCACTCCGCGCCCGGCGCCTCCTTCCGGCTCTGGACGGACCGGGACGGGCGGCCGGTGACGCCGCCGATGCAGGCGGGAACGGCCCGTGCGCACGCGGTCATCGCCGGCCTGACGGCCGCGCTGCTCGTCGGCCTCCTGGTGGAGCTCGTCCGCCGCCTCGCCGTCCGCAGACTGGTGGTCCGGCGGTACGCGCGCCTCGACCGCGCGTGGGCGGCGGCGGGTCCCGACTGGGGCCGTACGGGCACGGGAAGCTGACCTCGGCGGCACGTTCGAGTTCGATCGCTCCCCGATCGAGGTCGACCGCTCCGGACCGGCGCTGACGCCTGCCCGGTGGCCATCGGCCTCCGGTACGGGCGGGGGCCGGTGACCCGTCAACCCGGCGGCGCCGCGCGCGCTACGGTGGGGCATCGGATCAGCGGCGAGGCATGAGGCGGGGGCAGGGCACACCCATGGCACAGGGCACGGTCCAGGTGACGCACACCGGCACATCGCGGTGGCGGCGCCGCACGGGTGAGTACCCCTCTCTCGCCGCCGCCCTGGAGGCCGCGGGCGACGGGGACGTGCTCACCGTCGCGCCCGGCACCTACCGGGAGAACCTCGTGATCCGACGGGCCGTCACCCTGCGCGGCCCCGAGGGCGGCGTCGGTACGGTGCGGATCGCGCCCCCGGACGGGGTGCCGCTGACCCTGCGCGCCTCCGTCACCGTGCAGGACCTGCACATCGAGGGGCAGGACGTGGCCGCGCCCGCGCTGCTCGTCGAGGACGGCACGCCCGAACTGCTCGACCTGCGGATCATGACCCGCTCGGCCGCCGGGATCGAGGTGCGGGGCGCCGCCCGGCCGACGGTCCGCCGCTGCACGGTCGACAATCCGGCCGGGGTCGGCATCGCCGTGCTCGACGGCGCGGGCGGGGTGTTCGAGGAGTGCGAGGTGGTCTCCGCCGGGCAGGCGGGCGTCTCGGTGCGCGGCGGGGCGCATCCGCGCCTGGAACGCTGCCGGGTGCACCACGCCTCCGGCGCGGGGATCGCCGTGACCGGCGAGGGCAGCGGCCTGGAGGGCGTCGGCTGCGAGGTGTACGAGATCAAGGGCGCCGGTCTGCAGATCGCGGCCCGCGCCGCCGCCCACCTCAGCGACTCCTCGGTGCACCGCACCTCGGCGGACGGCATCACGCTCGACACGGACGCGGTGCTGACGCTCTCGGACTGCGACATCCACGACGTCCCGGAGAACGCGGTCGACCTGCGCTCGCGCTCGGTCCTGACGCTGACCCGGTCGACCGTCCGCCGCTTCGGGCGCAACGGCCTGTCGGTGTGGGACCCGGGGACGCGGGTGGACGCCAACCAGTGCGAGATCCACGACAGTACGGGCGACTACCCGGCGGTGTGGGTGAGCGACGGGGCGACCGCCGTCCTGGACGCCTGCCGGGTGCACGACGTGCCGGACGCGCTGTTCGTCCTCGACCGGGGCTCGCGCGTGGACGTCGTCGACAGCGACCTGACGCAGGTGCGGAACACGGCGGTGTCGGTGAGCGACGGGGCCACCGCCCAGCTCGACGACTGCCGCATCCGGGAGGCCTCCACGGGCGCCTGGTTCCGGGACCACGGCAGCGGCGGCACCCTCGGCGGCTGCACGATCGACTCCGTGCAGACCGGGGTCATCGTCACCAAGGGCGCCGATCCCACGATCGACCGGTGCACGGTCACCTCGCCCGCCGAGGCCGGTTTCTACGTGTCGGCGGAGGGCCGCGGCTCCTTCCACGGCTGCCGGGTGACGGGCAGCGGCGGGTACGGCTTCCACGTCACGGACGGCTGCCGGACCATCCTGCGCAAGTGCCGTACGGAGCGGTGTGCGCGCGGCGGTTACGAGTTCCCGGAGGAGGGCGCGAGCGCCGAGGACTGCACCAGCGACGAGAGCGCCGTCCGCTCCTCCGTGCCCGACGGCGGCACGGTCCTGACGGCCACCCAGTCGACGGGCCTGCTCGGCACGGTGCCCGCGCCGCGCGCCCCGATGGCCGTGCCGCCGGTGGCCGCTCCGCCGGTGGCCGCGCCCGCGCCGGAGGCCCGCTCCTCGCAGGACGTACTGGGCGAGCTGGACGCCCTGGTGGGTCTGGAGAGCGTCAAGCTGGAGGTGCGGACCCTCACCAACATGATCGAGGTGGGGCGCAGGCGCCAGGAGGCGGGGCTCAAGGCGGCCTCGGTCCGCCGCCATCTGGTCTTCACGGGCAACCCGGGCACGGGCAAGACGACGGTGGCCCGGCTGTACGGCGAGATCCTCGCCTCGCTCGGGGTCCTGGAGCGCGGACACCTGGTGGAGGTCTCCCGGGTGGACCTGGTCGGCGAGCACATCGGCTCGACGGCGATCCGCACGCAGGAGGCCTTCGACCGGGCGCGCGGCGGCGTCCTCTTCGTCGACGAGGCGTACGCCCTTTCGCCGGAGGACTCGGGGCGGGACTTCGGCCGTGAGGCGATCGACACGCTGGTGAAGCTGATGGAGGACCACCGGGACGCGGTGGTGGTCATCGTCGCTGGGTACACGGCGGAGATGGAGCGCTTCCTCACCGTCAACCCGGGTGTGGCCTCGCGCTTCTCACGGACCATCACCTTCGGCGACTACGAGCCGGAGGAACTCCTCCGGATCGTCGGCCAGCAGGCGGACGAGCACGAGTACCGGCTCGCGCCGGGCACGGACGAGGCACTGCTCGCGTACTTCGAGAAGCTCCCCAAGGGCCCTGCGTTCGGCAACGGCCGTACGGCGCGGCAGACCTTCGAGTCGATGGTGGAGCGGCACGCGGGCCGGGTCGCCGCGCTCGCCGAGGCGAGCACGGACGACCTGACCCTGCTCTATCCGGAGGACCTGCCCGAACTGCCTTGATCGGCGGCCTCGTTCGGCACCCGCTGGTGGGGCAGGGCGGGCGGGAGCCGGTCGAGGAGTTCGGAGCGGTGGCGGGCGAAGGCCGGATCGGCCTGGTAGTCGGAGTGGCCCAGGATCGGTTCGGGCAGCGGGTGCTCGCGGGTGCGGCCGTACGCGACCGGGTCGAGCAGCACCGCTCCGTCGACGGCCGGCCGGCCGTCCTCGGCGGGCACCCGGACGGGGCCGCCGATCGGGTCGGTGGCGCGGTACAGATTGCTCCAGCAGTGCACCGTACGGTTCAGGGCACGCAGCGCCTCGGGGCCGAAGTACGCGGGGAACCAACGGCCGTAGAGCCGCTCCAGGGGTGAGCCGTAGGTGAGCAGGGCGACCCGGCCGCGGGTGGCGGGCCGCAGCTGCCAGACGGCGGCCGCGGCGAGGACGCTGCCCTGGGAGTGCCCGGAGATGACGAGCCGGCCGCCGGTGCTCCGGGTCCAGGAGCTCATCCGCCAGGTCAGGTCGGGGACCGCGCGCTCGGCGTAGCAGGGCGGGGCGAAGGGGTGGGCGGCGCGGGGCCAGAAGGTGCCGACGTCCCAGAGGATGCCGATGGTGCGGCGGGCGGAGGCGTCCCGGTAGGCGCGGCGGCCCCAGGTGACGAAGAGCAGGAAGCCGAGGCCGATCATCCAGGAGCCGATGGCCTGGGCGGCGGAGGCGAGGGAGGCGATCGCCGGGTGGGCCCCGTCGAAGGCCCGCCCCGGCACGTTTCCGCTGGCCCAGGCGCCGGCGACGGAGGCGGCCCCGAGGAGCAGGGTCGCGCCGGAGACGACGCCGACGAGGACGGGCGCGGAGTCGGTGAGCGAGGCGCGGGCCCGGTCGGCCGCGATCTGTCCCGTACGGACCGGGTCGGGTTCGCCTGCGACCCCGTAGTCGGCCTCGACCGAGGAGCGCAGGCGCCGGGCGTCGAGGAGCGTCCGTACGACGAGGAGGGCGGCGGGCGCGAGGAGCAGCAGGAGCAGGACGGGGATGACCGAGGCCTGCCAGCTGAGGAGGACGGGCGGGCCGATGCGGACGCCGCCGCGGGCGGCCGGGCCGCCGAGCCAGTCGGCGACGCGCTGCGCCACTCCCCCGGACATGACCCCGCCGAGCGCGCAGGCGAGCATGGCGACGGCGGGCCCGCCGAGTCCGCGCAGCGCGGTACGGGGGTCCCTGTGGGGCCGCTGGAGGAGCAGGGCGACGACCCCGAGGGCGACGACGAGGGCGCCCTGGACGAGAGTGAGCGCGCCGAAGGCGGCGTTGCCGGGAAGGGTTCCGGAGGAGGGCCGGCCGGGGCGGGACCAGCCGGCGTGCACGGCGGTGAGCACGAGGAGGGCGAGGGAGCCGGCGGGCAGCCAGGAGACGAGGGCGCGCTCGACGCGCAGGTCGAGGCGGCGCTCGCTGCGGCCGCGCCGGCAGACGACCCAGAGCACGACGACGGCGAGGACGGCGACGGCGGCCTGGAGGACCCGGCCGAGGACGGGGTGGAGGCCGGGGGCGCCGGCGTCCTGGCGGGCGGCGGCCGTGACGAGGGCGGCGGCGACGGTGAGGAAGCCGGCGGCGGTGTGGGCGGCCCGGAGACGGGCGACGAGCCGGCGGCCGTACCAGAAGCCGGGGCGGCCGAGGGCGGGGCGGAGCTCGACGGGACCGGCCGGGTCGGCGGCGTCCGCTGCCTCCGTGTCGGACGGGGTCTCGGGGACGGGGACGTCGTATCCGGTGGGCGGGCGCTGCGCCTCGTACGCGCTCCAGGTCCGGTTGGAGAGGTACCAGAGCAGACCGACGAGCGCGGTCGGCACGACGGCGGCGAGGGCGAGACGGCGGCCGGGCGCCGACCACCAGCCGCCGCGGCCCTCGGAGAGGAAACCGAGCCAGGAGTACGCGTCGGTGCAGGCGGGGGTGGCGGCGCACTGCCAGGCCGTCAGGTCGAGCGCGACCTCGCAGGCGGCGGCGGTGAGGAGCACGGTGAGGGTGAGGGCGACGAGCCGCACGAGGACCCCGTAGAACCGCACGAGCCCCGGCCTGCCCTGGGCGGGCGGCCGCATCCAGTGCGCCAGGTTGGCCACCATGAAGGGCAGGAGCAGCAGCCACAGGGCGCGGGCGCCGTCGCCGGAGGTCAGATTGGACCAGCAGTACGCCTCCGGGACGGGACGGGCCGCGTACCGTTCGGGGTGGTCCTCGGCGTCGAGGTCCTCGGCGCGCCGGTACACGGCGGCGGTCCGGTCGCCGGTGACCCGTACGGTCCTGGGGTCGTCGAGCATGGACTCGGGGGTGGCTCCGCCGACTCCGTGGACGAGGAGTTCGAGCGCCGCGCCCCCGCTCTCCGGGGCGGGTGTGGCAGGGGACACTGAGGGGACTTCCTCTCAGGGTGGGAAGATGCGACGTCGGCAACAGGATCGCGGAAGGCCGTGCGACCGCGCACGGTCCCTCACCGAATCCGACACTCATTCCCTTGTCTCCTGCGGAAGGACCGGCCCCGGCGGTGACTGACAACCAGAACCTCCTCGCGGAGCAGCGGCGTGCCCTGATCCTCGACGAGGTACGGCGGCGTGGCGGTGTACGGGTCAACGAACTGACCCGGCGTCTGAACGTCTCGGACATGACGATCCGCCGCGACCTGGACGCGCTGGCCCGGCAGGGCATGGTCGCGAAGGTGCACGGCGGGGCCGTTCCGGTCGTCGAGGCCAGCACCCACGAGCCGGGCTTCGAGGCCAAGTCGGTCCTCGAACCGAGCGCCAAGGACGAGATCGCCCGGACGGCGGCCGCCCTGGTCGCACCGGGCACGGCCATCGCCCTCTCGGGCGGGACGACGACCTACGCGCTCGCCCGCCACCTCCTGGACGTGCCGGACCTGACGGTGGTCACCAACTCGGTGCGGGTCGCCGACGTGTTCCACGAGGCGCAGCAGACGGGCGGCGGGAGCGGCGAGGCGCGGCGCGGGGCGGCGACGGTCGTCCTGACCGGCGGGGTCCGCACGCCGTCCGACGCGCTGGTCGGGCCGGTCGCGGACCGGGCGATCCGCTCGCTCCACTTCGACCTGCTCTTCCTCGGCGTGCACGGCGTGTCGGTGGAGGCCGGGCTCTCCACGCCGAACCTGGCGGAGGCCGAGACCAACCGGTGCCTGATGCGCTCGGCGCGGCGGGTCGTCGTGGTCGCCGACCACACCAAGTGGGGGACGGTGGGCCTGAGTTCCTTCGCCACCCTCGACGAGGTCGACACCTGGGTGACGGACCGGGGCCTGCCGGAGGGAGTCCGCGCGGAGGTGACGGAGCACCTGCCGGGTCTGGTGGTGCCGGGCGAGGAAGAGGCGTGACCCTCTTCCGGATCGAGCGGACGGTGCCGCTGGCTCCGGAGGAGGCGTGGCGCCGCCTCACGGACTGGCCGGCGCACGGCCGTCAGGTGCCGCTGACCCGGACGATCGTCCTGACGCCGGGGCCGAACGGGCCGGGGACGCGGTTCACCGCCCGCACGGGCCTCGGCCGCCTCGCCTTCGACGACCCGATGGAGGTCGTGCGCTGGGAACCCCCGGCGGCGGACCATCCCGGCGTCTGCCGCCTGGAGAAGTCGGGCCGGGTGGTACGGGGCTGGGCGCAGGTGGAGGTCGTGGGCACGCGGACGGGCGGCACCCGGGTCCTCTGGACGGAGGACCTCTCGGTGCGGGGCGTCCCGACGGCCTTCGACGGACTACTGGCGAGCGCGGGCCGCCTGGTCTTCGGCCGAGCCCTGAAGGGCCTGCTCGGAGAACGGTGACCCGCCCCCCGTTGTGGGCGCCGCCCAGCCCGGGGCGGGGCCCACGCAGGTGCGGCCCCCTGTGCTGTTGACAGTGCGTCAGCTAAGGTGCTGCATCCGTTCGCGTCCCCCGGGAGGGCCCATGCCGCGCCGACTCAAGCCGGTGGAGCTCGACTTCACCGCGTCCGCGCCCGTCCGCCTCGTCTTCTCCGCCACCCTCGCCGCGCCCCCGCCCGTCGTCTACCGTTCCGTCGCCGTGGAGGTGGGGAGCATGCCGTCCTGGTTCACCGCCGTGACCTCCGCCGTGCCGACGGGCGACGGCGCGGGCCGGACGATCCGGCTGCGCGGCGGGATCGCGTTCGAGGAGACGATCCTGGCCTCCGAGCCCGACCTCCGCTACGCGTACCGGGTGGACACGACGAACGCCCCCGGCGTGACGGCCATGGCGGAGGAGTGGCTCCTCTCCCCCGCCGGGACGGGGACCCGGCTGCGCTGGACCATGGCCGCCGACGGCGCCGCCCCGTTCCGGCTCGCGCTGCGCCTCGCGGCGCCGGGCGTGGGGTTCTCCTTCCGGGACGCGGCGCGCCGACTGGACCGGCGGCTCACTCCGGCCAGACCCCCGTCGCCAGGAACCGCTCGATAGCGGCGGTGTAGGGCGCGATGTCCAGGCCCTGGGCGGCCAGCCAGCCGTCGGAGTAGTACTTGTCGAGGTACCGCTCGCCGCCGTCGCAGATCAGGGTGACGACGCTGCCGGTGCGCCGCTCGGCGACCATCTCGGCGACGATCTTCAGCGCGCTCCACAGGCCGGTGCCGGTGGAGCCGCCCGCCTTGCGGCCGATCGCGGTCTCCAGGGCGCGGACGGCGGCGACGCTCGCCGCGTCGGGGACCTTCATCATGCGGTCGACGGCGCCGGGCACGAAGCTGGGCTCCATGCGGGGGCGGCCGATGCCCTCGATGCGCGAGCCGCAGTCGGCGGTGGCGTTCGGGTCGTGGTGCGTCCAGCCGTCGAAGAAACAGGAGTTCTCGGGGTCGGCGACGCAGATCCGGGTGTCGTGCTGCATGTAGTGGACGTAGCGGGCGATGGTCGCCGAGGTGCCGCCGGTGCCGGCGGTGGCGACGATCCAGGCGGGCTCCGGGTACCGCTCCAGCTTCAGCTGCTGGTACATCGACTCGGCGATGTTGTTGTTGCCGCGCCAGTCGGTGGCCCGCTCCGCGTAGGTGAACTGGTCCATGTAGTGGCCGCCGGTGCGCTCGGCGAGGGCGGCGGCCTCCTCGTACATGGTGCGCGAGTCGTCGACGAAGTGGCACTGCCCGCCGTGGAACTCGATGAGCCGGCACTTCTCGGGGCTGGTCGTGCGGGGCATGACGGCGATGAAGGGGACGCCGATGAGCTTCGCGAAGTACGCCTCGGAGACGGCGGTCGAGCCGCTGGAGGCCTCGATGACGGGCTTTCCGGGGCGGACCCAGCCGTTGCAGAGGCCGTAGAGGAAGAGCGAACGGGCGAGCCGGTGCTTGAGGCTGCCGGTCGGGTGGGTCGACTCGTCCTTGAGGTAGAGGTCGATGCCCCACTCCTCGGGGAGGGGGAAGCGCAGCAGGTGGGTGTCGGCGGAACGGTTCGCGTCGGCCTGGACCTTGCGCACGGCCTCCTTCAGCCAGGACCGGTACGCCGGGTCGCTGCGGTCGACGTCGACGGTGGCCGTCGCGGTGGCCGCAGTCTCGTGGGTGGTGCTCATCCGTCCCTCTCCTCATGTGTCGCCCCATGGCTCCCCCACTGCCGACAATACCGCTCTCACCTGGGCAAACGTTCCCTTTGACGATCCATAGGGATCGCTTGTGGACGGGCCGCCGACGGGCTACTGGTGCGGGCGGCGACGGCCCGGCACACTGGGTACGGCAACCGGGTGAAAGGGGCGGATCGCCATGGCGGAGCCGGAGTTCAGTGCCAGGGGTGTACGGATCGCGCGCTGGCCGCGCTCGCTGACGCGCGCGGGCGAGGTGCGGATCGAGGACGGACGCCTCGCGCTCCTCACGAGTTACGGCAGCGAGATCGACAGCGCGCCGGTGACGGCGGTACGGGCGGGGCGGCCGTGGTTCGCGAAGGCGGACGAGACGGTGGCGACCGTGAACGGCACGCGGTACCGGCTGACGCTGCAGGACGGCGACCGCGACCACGACAGCGAGTCACACGCCTCGGGACGTTTCCTCGCCGCGCTGAAGAAGGCCGCGCGACGCTCCTGAGCTGCGACGGCTCGCGGCGAGTTGCGGGGCGGTCACGGCTGGTCCAGTCTGGAACCCACCTCACTGAGGGTTCAGCGGTGGTGACGCTGCGATCAGGTCACCGCCCCTTCTGTACCGCATTGACAGATCCGAATCTTCGTCTTCTTCCGGACCACTTCGGGGAGTCGCAGCCGTGATCAGCGAGCCGAGCAGGTACTACGCGGTGGAGCTTCAGGCCCTGCCGTCGCGGATCGGACAGGTCCGCCGCATCATCTCCGCGCACCTTCGACATTGGCAGTTGGACGCCCTGGTGGACCAGGCGGTCCTCGGGGTGACCGAGCTGCTGACGAACGTGCACCGTCATGCCCAGCCGGACAAGGGATGCAGGGTCGAGGTCGAGCTGCTGCTCGACCGGCTCACCGTCTCGGTCCGGGACCACGATCCCCGGCTTCCCGAGGTCGGCCCCGTGGAGGCGTTCGGGCTGCTGGACGACCCCGACGCGCTCGCCACCTCCGGCCGGGGGCTCGCCATCGTCGGGGCGGTCAGCGAGAGCTGGGGCATCCGCCCGTGCGGTGCCGACGGCAAGGTCGTGTGGTTCACCCTCACGGCGCCGCCCTGTGCCGACCCGGTCGAGGAGTGCGCGCGTGCCGTGTACGGCGCCGCGGCCGAGGCCGCGTTCGCGGGCGTCGGGTACAGCCGGCTCCCCGGTGTGCCGCTCAGCGCCCCGGCCGACCCGGTCCCCGCTCCGTCGGTGGCCCGCCCGGTCCTGGCGGGCCGGGCGGGCTGACCGAGCCCCTCGGGCCCCGTCACTCCGTGGCGATCGCCCGCAGGATCTCCAGGCGGGCCGCCCGGCGGGCCGGGCGCCAGGCCGCCACGGCCCCCGCCACCAGGCCGACCAGGGCCACGGCCGCGAGCCGCAGCGCCGGTACGGCGAACGCGAGGGCGCTGTCGCCCGATCCGCCCGAGGCGCGGACGAGGACCCAGCCGAGGAAGCCGCCGAGCGCGAGCCCGCCGACCGTCCCGAAGGCGGCGACCAGGACGGACTCCCAGCGGACCATGGCCCGCAGCTGGGTCCGGGTCTGCCCGACGGCCCGCAACAGGCCGAGCTCACGGGTCCGTTCGTGGACGGAGAGGGTCAGCGTGTTGGCGATGCCGAGCAGCGCGATCAGGACCGCGAGCACGAGGAGCGCGTAGACGAGGGTGAGCATCATGTCGATGCCGCCCGCCGAGGCCTCCGCGTACTCCTCCCGGGTCTGCACCTCCGGATGGCCGTACCGGTCGGCGACCTTCGTCACGGCTGCCTTGCCCTCCTCGGCGCCGACGCCGTCCGCGAAGGACACGGCGACGAGCCGGTCGGCGTCCTGGGTGCGGTGCGGGGCCCAGGCCGCCCGGGTGACGAGGTAGTCGCCGGCGAGGTCGGAGCGCTCGTAGACCGCGCGGACCGTGAAGGTGTGCCGGCTGCCGTCGGTGAACGTCAGGACGGCGGTCCGGCCGGGCGCCAGGCCGGAGTGGGCCGCCTCGTCGGCGGCGACGGCGAGCCCGTCCGTACCGAGTCCGGTGAGGGAGCCCCGTACCTCCCCCAGGTCGAGCGCCCGGGCCAGCGCGGCCGGGTCGGTGACGGTGAGGGCGCGGCCCTTGCCGTTCACCTCGGCGACGCCCCGCCCCAGGCCCACGGCGGTGTCGACCTCGGGCAGCGCGGCGACCGCGGGGGCGAGGCGGGGGCTGAGCCCGCTGCCGCCCGCGCCGAACGAGGGCGTGCTGATGGCCACGTCGCCGGCGAAGGAGCGGTCGACGGTCCGGTCCATGGTGGCCTTGAGGGAGGCGCCGAAGACCGTGAAGAGGGTGACGACGGCGACCCCGATCATCAGGGCGGTGGCGGTCGCCGCCGTACGGCCCGGGCTGCGCAGGGCGTTGCGGCGGGCGAGGCCGCGGTTGACCCCGCGCAGCGGGCGGCCGAGCACCCGTACGGCGAGCGAGGCGGCGACCGGTCCGAGGACCACGAACGCGGCGACGGCGAGCGCGGCCCCGGTCCCGGCGAGCCACAGCGACGGGGTGCCGAGGACGCCGACGAGGACCGTGCCGACGCCGGCGGCGAGCAGGGCGCCGCCCGTCAGCGCGCGACGGCGTGAGGTGCCCGAGTCGTCCACGTCCGTCTCGCGGAGCGCGGCGAGCGGGACCGTGCGCCCGGCCCGTACGGCCGGCAGCAGCGCCGAACCGGCGCAGACCGCGAGCCCGACGCCGAGCGGGAGGACGAGGGAGGTGCCGGCGACGACGAGGTCGCCCTCGGGGAACGGGAAGCCGATCGCGGGGAACAGCGCCTGGAGGCCTGCGGCCACGCCGATCCCGGCGAGGAGCCCGGCCAGGGAGGCGAGCAGTCCGACGGCGAGCGCCTCGGCGAGGGTGCCGGTGACGATCTGGCGGCGGGCGGCGCCGATCGCGCGGAGCAGGGCGTTCTCGCGGGTCCGCTGGGCGACGAGGACGGCGAAGGTGTTGTGGATCGTGAAGACGGAGACGAGGACGGCGACCCCGCTGAACACGAGCAGGAAGGTGGTGAAGAGGTCGAGGAAGCGGCCGGAGATCATCTCGGTGTTCTCCTCGGCGGCCCGCTGTCCGGTGATCGCCTCGACCCCGTCGGGCAGCGCGGGCGTCAGCGCGGCGACCAGCTCGTCCTGGGAGACGCCGGGCGCGGCGCGTACGGCGATGCTCGTCGCCTCGCCGGGGCGCGCCGTCAGGTACTTCTCGGCGTCGGCGCGGGTGAGGCCGGTCCAGGTGACCTGGCCCATGCCGTCCGCGCCGCCGAAGGTGGCCAGGCCGACGACGGTGACCCTCACCGGGTCGGGGGTGCGCAGGACGGTGGTGTCGCCGACGGCGAGACCGGCCGTCTTCGCGGCGCCCCGGTTGACGACGGCCTCGCCGGGGGCGCTCGGCGCGCGTCCCTCCGCGAGGCGGTACGGGTTGAGGGCCGGGTCCTCGATCCAGTTGCCCGCGAGGGTGGGCGGGCCCTTGCCGCCGACGGCGCTGCCGTCGGCGGCGACGAGCTGGCCCGCGCCCTCGATGCGGGGCGCGGCGGCGGCGACCCCGGGGACCTCGGCGAGGCGCTCGGCGAGGGCGGCGTCGACGGGGCCGCGGGTGCCCTGGGCCTCGCCGGCGGCGGTCACGGTGACGGAGCTGCGGACGATGGCGTCGGTGCCCCGGGTGGCGCTGGTGAACATCGAGTCGAAGCTCGTGCGGAGGGTGTCGCCCATGACGAGGGTGCCGGTGAGGAAGGCGACCCCGAGGAGGACGGCGACGAAGGTGCCGAGGAAGCGGCGCCGGTGGGCACGGAGCGAGGAGCGGGCGAGCTTGAGGGTGGCGGGGGTGTTCATGCCGCACCTCCGGAGACCGTCGCGGTGCCCGTGTCGAAGGCCTTCATGCGGTCGAGGACGAGGTCGGCCGTGGGGCCGGTCATCCGGTCGACGAGCCGGCCGTCCGCGAGGAAGATCACCTCGTCGGCGTGGGCGGCGGCGACCGGGTCGTGGGTGACCATGACGACCGTACGACCGGTCTCGCGGACCGTACGGCCGAGCAGGCGCAGGACCTCCTCGCCGGAGCGCGAGTCGAGGTTGCCGGTGGGTTCGTCGGCGAAGACGACGTCGGGGTCGCCGGCGAAGGCCCGGGCGACGGCGACGCGCTGCTGCTGTCCGCCGGAGAGTTCGCTCGGCCGGTGGTGGAGGCGGTCGCGCAGGCCGACGGTGTCGACGAGCCGGTCGAAGCGCGCCCGGTCGACGGGGTGCCCCGCGAGGTCGAGCGGGAGGGTGATGTTCTCGGCGACGGTGAGCGTCGGCAGCAGGTTGAAGGCCTGGAAGACGAAGCCGATCCGGTCGCGACGCAGCAGGGTCAGGCGCCGGTCGTCGAGGGTGGACAGGTCGGTCTCGCCGACGAGGGCGGCGCCGGAGGTGAGGGTGTCGAGTCCGGCGGCGCAGTGCATCAGGGTGGACTTGCCGGAGCCGGACGGGCCCATGACGGCGGTGAAGCGGCCGACGGGGAAATCGACGCTCACCCCGTCGAGGGCCCTGACCTCGGTGTCGCCGCGCCCGTAGACCTTGACGGCGTCGACGACGCGGGCGGCGGGGAGCGGGGCGGGAGTCGTCATGTCCGGCGCCCCTTGGGGTTCGCGGCGCGGCCGAACTGCTCCTCCAGGACGCTCAGGCGCCGCCAGTACTCGTCCTCGTCGATCTCCCCGGCCGCGAAGCGGTGGCCGAGCAGGGTGAGGGGCGAGTTCTCGTCCGGTCCGGCGTCGCGGCGCACGTCGCCGCCGAAGCGGAAGTCGCGGCCCCTGCGCCGGCCGGCGCGGCGGGCGACGGTGACGACGCCGATGACGACGGCTGCCCAGACGAGGGGGAAGAAGAGGACCCACGGGCCGGGGCCCGCGTAGGCGAGTGTGTTCATGAGGGTTCAGCTCCTCGGTGTGTTGTCCGTGGTTCGAGGCTCCCTCCGGAAGGGGGTCCGGGTCGTCGTACGGGCAGCGGCTCCTGGCGTACGACACCGGGAGTACGTCGCCCCGGTCGGCACTCCTTCCGTTCTGTACCTACTGGTATGTACAGTGCCGCCATGAGCATGAACACCTCGGAGCGGCTGATCGAGGCGACCCGCGAACTGCTGTGGGAGCGCGGCTACGTCGGCACCAGCCCCAAGGCCGTCCAGCAGGCGGCGGGCGCGGGCCAGGGCAGCATGTACCACCACTTCGCCGGCAAGCAGGACCTGGCGCTCGCGGCCATCCGGCGCTCGGCCGAGGAGCTGGGGGCGGCGGCCGAGGCGGTCCTGGGCGGTACGGGTTCGGCGTACGCCCGGATCGAGGCGTACCTGCTGCGCGAGCGCGACGTCCTGCGCGGCTGCCCGGTGGGGCGGCTGACCATGGACCCGGAGGTCATCGCGGACCCGGAGCTGCGCGCGCCCGTCGAGGAGGTGCTCGGCCGGGTGCGCGCCCGGATCGCCGAGGTCGTCCAGGAGGGCCTGGACAGCGGCGAGTTGAGCGGCGGTCTCGATCCGGAGGAGATCGCGGCGACGGTCCTCGCGACCGTACAGGGCGGGTACGTGCTCGCCCGCGCGACGGGTTCGCGCGCACCCTTCGACACCGCCGTACGCGGACTGCTCACCCTGCTCGCCCCCTGACCCCACCTCGGAGAATCGGAGCCCTCCCGTGCACGCGATGCAGTACGAGATCACCCTGCCCGCCGACTACGACATGGAGATCATCCGCAAGCGGGTGGCGACCAAGGGGCACCTGCTCGACGCCTTCCCCGGGCTCGGCCTGAAGGCGTATCTGATGCGGGAGCGGGAGGCCGGGTCTCCCGTGAACCAGTACGCGCCGTTCTATCTGTGGGCCTCCCCCGAGGGCATGAACTCCTTCCTCTGGGGCCCCGGCTTCCAGGGCATCGTGAACGACTTCGGCAGGCCGGTGGTGCAGCACTGGACGGGTCTGGCGTACGAGGAGGGGCCGGCGGCCGCGTCGGCGCCGGGCGCCGCGACGCGCCGCAGGACCCCGCTCGGGGAGGGGGTCCCGCCGGGCGAGGCCGTGGCGGAGGCGGTGGCCCGGCACGCGCGCGAGGCGCGGCGGGACGGGGTGGTGGCCTCCGCCCTTGCGGTGGACCCGCGCCACTGGGAACTGCTCGCCTTCACCCTGTGGGCGGGCCCGGAAGCGCCCGCCGACGAGGGCGAGCGCTTCCAGGTGCTGCACCTGTCGGCACCGGGCCGATCGGCGCTCGGCGCCGGGCGGCAGTGGTGAGGCTGTCGCCCTACGCCACCGCGACGAGCGTGAGGTACGCGATGCCGAGGACGCCCCGGTAGCCGTTCAGCCAGCCGGCACGCTGCCGGTCGACGCGCTCGCGCGTCTCGGCGGCGAGCGGGTGGTCGGGGTGGGCGGCGAGCCAGACCTCCGTGTCGTAGCGGTAGCCCGACTCGAACTCCTCCCACTCCTCCGCGCTCGCCGTCTCGATCCACGCGGGCCGGAACCCCGCCTCGACGGCGAGGTCGACGAGGGCGCCGAGGGAGTAGTGGTCGTCGGTGCTCGCGCCGGGCCACATCGCGGCGAGCTCCGTCTCGGTGGGGGTGCGCTCCCAGAAGCCCTCGCCGAGCACGACCCGCCCGCCGGGCCGGACGAGCCGGCGCAGCTCGCGCAGGACGGCGGCGGGGTCGTACGGCAGCTCGGGGTCGCAGAGCGCCTGGCTGGAACCGAGGCAGAGGACCGCGTCGACGGGTCCCCGGTCGGTGCCGAGCGCCGACTCCTCGACGAAGGCCACCCGGTCGGCGAGCCCGCGCTCCTCGGCGAGGGCCCGGCCGCGGGCCAGGTCCTCGGCGTTGATGTCGATGCCGGTGCCCTTCGCGGCGGGGGCCGCCTCCAGGAGGCGGAGGAGCAACTCGCCCCATCCGCAGCCGATGTCGAGCGCGTCGGCGGGCGCGGTGGCCGCGAGCCGCTCGATCATGCGGGTGGCGCGGGCCTCGGAGAGCGGGCCGTGGAAGGTGAGGCTGCCGAGGCGCGGGGGAAGGTCGGCTGCCGCCGACTCAGAAGTGATCATGATGCGGAACGGTACGTCGTACCCCGTCCGCCGCATACCGGTTTTCCGACGGCGTCCTCGCCAGGGCCTGTCCGACCCTGATCCGTCGGACAGGCCCTGACCTGGGAGGGGTGTACACCACGCGCATGGCCCCGGACCGCTCGCCGCCCTGGCTGAGGGGCGCCCCGGCCCCCAGGGCTGACCCCGTCAGGCCGGTTCGCGCCCCAGGGCCGCCAGCGGGTCGTCGAGCACCGGCTGCCAGGCCAGTTCGGCCGCACCGACCAGGCTGTTGTGGTCCAGGGTGCACGGGAGGATCGGCACGCCGCCGCTGCGGCCCCAGAGGCTGCGGTCCGCGACCACCGCACGGAGCCGCTCGGGGTCCGCGTCCAGGAGTTCGCGGTGGAGCCCGCCGAGGATGATCCGGTCCGGGTTGAGGATGTTCACCAGGCCCGCGAGGCCCAGACCCAGGCGGTCGATCAGCTCCCCCACCGCGACCCGGACGCCCGGGTCGTCGGGGCTCGTGCGCAGCAGGTCGCGGGACTGCTGGAGCAGCGACACCTCGGGGCCGGGGATCCGGCCCGCGGCCGTGAGGAACGCGAGCGGGTCGGTCTCGACGTCGAGGCAGCCGCGGCTGCCGCAGTGGCAGGGGCGGCCCTCGGGGTTGACCGTGAGGTGGCCGACCTCCAGGGCCAGGCCGGAACTGCCGGTGTGGAGGCGGCCGTCGAGGACGAGCGCCCCGCCGACGCCGCGGTGGCCGGTGGCCACGCAGAGCAGGTCCCGCGCGCCGCGCCCCGCGCCGTGGCGGTGCTCGGCGAGCGCGGCGAGGTTCACGTCGTTGCCGGTGAAGGCGGGGCCTTCGATGCCGGCGGCCCGTACCCGCTCGGCGAAGATCTCCCGGACCGGCGCCCCGGCGGGCCAGGCGAGGTGGAGCGGGTTGAGGGCGGTGCCCTCGGGTTCGGCGACGGCGGAGGGTGCGGCGAGTCCGGCGCCGACGCAGCGGCGGCCGCTCTCCGCGAGGAGCGCGGCGCCCGCGTCGACGACCGCGCCGAGGACCTGCGCGGGGTCGGCGGAGACGGTGACACAGCCGGGCGCGGTGGCCACGATGGTGCCGCCGAGGCCGACGAGGGCGGCGCGGAAGCCGTCCGCGTGGACCTGGGCGGCGAGGGCGACCGGGCCCTTCTCGTCGACGGCGAGGCGGTGCGAGGGGCGGCCCTGGGAGCCGGCGGCGGCGCCGGGGTTGGAGTCGACGCGGATGAGGCCGAGGGCCTCCAGCTCGGCGGCGACGGCGCCCGCGGTGGCCCGGGTGACGCCGAGTTCGGCGGTGAGGACGGCCCGGGTCGGCGCCCTGCCGGTGTGCACCAGTTCCAGTGCGGGGCCGAGCGCGTTACGCCCCCTGTCCAGCCGTGTCCGGGTCGTCGTCGCCTTGCCGTTCATGGGGGTGAGTCTCCCATGATCGGGCGGGGGGCCGCTCCCAGGGCGGTTCGGCCTCGGTGGAGACCGCCGGGTGTCCGTCGTCCTCCACGGCCGGAACGGTGCTGACGGCCAAGGGGTAGGGCGGTGGAGTGCCGCCGAACACGGGGCAGAGGGCCTTGTAGCCGCACCAGTCGCACAGTCGGCTCGGGTGGGGCTGCCACTCGCCCGTCTCCGTCGCCCGCCGGATCGCCTCCCACAAGGCCCGCAGCTTCCGTTCCACCGCCAGCAGATCCGCCTCGGACGGGTCGTACGTCACCACGTCGCCGCTGCCCAGGTAGATGAGCTGGAGCCGCCGCGGCACCACCCCGCGCCGCCGCCACAGCACCAGGGCGTAGAACTTCACCTGGAACAGGGCCCTGTCCTCGAAGTCCCGCGGGGGCGCCTTGCCGGTCTTGTAGTCCACCACCCGCATCTCACCGGTCGGGGCGACGTCCAGCCGGTCGACATAGCCGCGCAGTTTGAGGCCCGGCTCCAGCACCGTCTCCACGTACAGCTCACGCGCGGCGGGCTCCAGCCGGTTCGGGTCCTCCATGCGGAAGTACTGGTCGAGCAGTTGTTCCGCCCCGGCCGGCGCCGCACCGTCCGGGTCCTCCGGGAAGAGACCGGCCAGCTCCGGGCGCTTGCCCAGCAGTCGCTCCCACTCCGGGCGCAGCAGTGCGCGGGCACGGTCCGCGGTGCGCTGCCCGGCCGGTGCGTCGAAGAGCCGCTCCAGCACCGCGTGCACCACCGCGCCCCGTGCCAGCGCCGGACTCGGCGGCTCCGGCAGCTTGTCGATCACTCGCAGCCGGTACCGCAGCGGGCAGCTCATGAAGTCGTTCGCGCGCGACGGCGACAGCGACGACGGCGCAGCCGGAGCAGGCCGGGGTGGTGCGGGCGGGGCCGTGTCCGACGGGTCGGAGGCCTCGGACGGGGACATACTCCGACCCTACGCCGGGTCCTTCCCGAGGCCACCGGACCGGTTCCCGGGTGATCGTTCCGGTGGGTTCGGGGGGTCGGCCGACGGGCGGGGCAGCACCCGCAGGGCCTCGCCCACGTCGGCCACCTCCGTCACCCGCATCCCGTCCGGCGTCCTCCCCGGGTCCGGCGGCACCAGCGCACGGGTGAAGCCCAGCCGGGCCGCCTCCGCCAGCCGCCGCTGCACACCGGTCACCCGGCGCACCTCGCCGGCCAGGCCCACCTCGCCGATGACCACCAGGTTCTTCGGCAGCGGGGTGTCGCTCACCGCGCTGGCAAGCGCCAGCGCCACCGCCAGGTCCGCCGACGGCTCCGACAGCCTCACCCCGCCGACCGTCGCGCTGTAGACGTCGCACTTGCCGATCCGGTGGATCCGCCCGCGCTGTTCGAGCACCGCCAGCATCATCGCGACCCGGGAGGTCTCCAGACCCGCGGTGGTGCGCCGGGGGTAGGGGAGCTGCGAGGCCACGGTGAGTGCCTGCACCTCGGCGACGAGCGGACGCTTGCCCTCCAGGGTGACCGTCAGACAGGTCCCGGGCACCGGTTCGTCGCGCCGGGTCAGGAAGAGCCCGGAGGGGTCGGCGAGCCCCGTGATGCCCTCGTCGTGCAGCTCGAAGCAGCCGACCTCGTCGGTCGCCCCGTACCGGTTCTTCACCCCGCGGAGCAGCCGGAGGCGGGCGTGCCGGTCGCCCTCGAGGTACAGGACGACGTCGACCAGGTGCTCCAGGAGTCGCGGGCCCGCGATGGCGCCCTCCTTGGTGACGTGGCCGACCAGGATCGTGGACATCCCGCGTTCCTTGGACGTCCGGATCAACGCGCCCGCCACCTCGCGCACCTGGGCCATGCCGCCGGGCGCGCCGTCGATCTCGGGGGAGGCCACGGCCTGCACCGAGTCGAGGACCAGCAGGGAGGGCTCGACGGCGTCGAGGTGGCCGAGGACGGCGGCGAGGTCGGTCTCGGCGGCGAGGTAGAGGTGGTCGCTGAGGGCGTTGATCCGGTCGGCGCGCAGCCGGACCTGGCTCGCGGACTCCTCGCCGGTGACGTAGAGGGTGCGGTGCTGATCGTCGACCGCCTTGGCCGCCACGTCGAGCAGGAGGGTGGACTTGCCGACGCCCGGTTCGCCCGCGAGCAGCACGACGGCGCCGGGCACCAGGCCACCGCCGAGGACCCGGTCCAGCTCGGGCACGCCGGTGCTGCGCGCGGTCGCCGAGCGACCGTCGACCTGCGCGATGGGCCGTGCGGGCGCGGTGACGCGGCCGGGGGCGGTCGTACGGACCGCGGGCGCGCCGCCGTACTCCTCGACCGTGCCCCATGCACGGCACTCGGGGCAGCGGCCGAGCCACTTGGCGGTGGTCCAACCGCACTCGGTGCAGCGGTAGGAGGGGCGGTGCGCGATCGTCGTACGGCTCCCGGCGGCCATGGTCCCTCCACAGCGGTGGCTTCCGGCCGGGCGGTCGTGGGCGTGGTCTCCGTGGGATGGGGCCCGCGTGACCGCCATGCCTGTTTTAGCACATTTGTTCGAGTTACGATGAAGTCCAGGCTAGGTCGGACCTGCACGAAAAGCCACATTCCACCGGCCAGGACCCGAGGAGGGCACCGTGCGCGTGCTCGGCGTGGACCCGGGGTTGACCCGGTGCGGCCTCGGCGTCGTCGAGGGCCTCCCCGGACGGCCGCTCACCGTGACGGCGGCCGGCGTGGTGCGCACCCCGACGGACGCCGAGACCGGCCACCGGCTCCTCCTCGTCGAGCGCGGCATCGAGGCCTGGCTGGACGAGCACCGACCCGAAACGGTCGCCGTGGAGCGGGTGTTCAGCCGGCACGACGTCCGCACCGTGATGGGCACCGCCCAGGCCGGCGCGGTCGCCATCCTGTGCGCGGCCCGGCGCGGCATCCCCGTCGCCCTGCACACCCCCGGCGAGGTCAAGGCCGCCGTCACCGGCAACGGCCACGCCGGCAAGGCGCAGGTCGGGGCCGTGATGACCCGACTGCTGCAGCTCGACGCACCGCCCGGACCGGCCGACGCCGCCGACGCCCTGACGCCGGCCACCGGACCGGCCGACGCCACCGATGCCCTGACGCCGGCCACCGGACCGGTCGACGCCACCGATGCCCTGACGCCGGCCACCGGACCGGTCGACGCCACCGACGCTCTGACGCCGGCCACCGGACCGGCCGACGCCGCCGCCGACGCCCTGACGCTGGCCATCTGCCACGTCTGCGCGCCCCGGAGCCGGGCCGCCTCCGGCAGGCGTCCGCCGCGGCGCCCCTCCACGCGCACGACCCCGGAAGGGGGTTACCCGATGATCGCCTTCATCAGCGGCCCGGTCGCCGCACTCGCACCCGACGCCGCAGTCGTCGAGGTCGGCGGCGTCGGCATGGCCGTCCAGTGCACCCCCGGCACCCTGGCCGCCCTGCGGGTCGGTGAGCACGCCCGGCTCGCCGTCTCCCTGGTCGTCCGCGAGGACTCCCTCACCCTCTACGGGTTCGCGGACGACGACGAGCGGCAGGTCTTCGAACTCCTGCAGACCGCCAGCGGTGTCGGGCCGCGCCTCGCCCAGGCGATGCTCGCCATGCACCGTCCCGACGCGCTGCGCCGCGCGGTCGCCCAGGGCGACGAGAAGGCCCTCACCGCCGTCCCCGGCATCGGCAGGAGGGGCGCCCAGCGGCTGCTCCTCGAGCTCGCCGGCCGGCTCGGTGAACCGACCGGAACCGCCGCCACCGGCTCCCCGGCCGGTACCGCCGCTCCCCCGCCCTGGAGCAAGCAACTGCACGCAGCGCTCGTCGGCCTCGGGTACGCCCCGCGGGAGGCCGAAGAGGCGATCGCCGCCGTCACCCCGCAGGTCGAGGCGGCAGCGGCCGACGGCGTCGCCCCGAGCGTCTCGGCCCTGCTGCGCGCCGCCCTGCGCACGCTGAACCGCGCCCGCTGAGAGGAGTGGACCGCATGACCCGGGACGAAGCCGAAACCGCCGCCCTCATAGGCCGGATCATGGCCGCCTCCACCGAGACGGAGACCGGGGCCGCGCGCCTCGTCGGTGCCTCCGCCGAGGGCGACGACCAGGCCGTCGAGGCGGCCCTGCGGCCCAAGGACCTCAGCGAGTTCGTCGGCCAGGAGAAGGTCCGCCAGCAGCTCGACCTCGTCCTCAAGGCCGCCCGCCAGCGCGGCGCCACCGCCGACCACGTGCTGCTCTCCGGCGCCCCCGGCCTCGGCAAGACCACCCTGTCGATGATCATCGCGGCCGAGATGGGCGCCCCGATCCGCATCACCTCCGGCCCCGCCATCCAGCACGCCGGCGACCTCGCCGCGGTCCTCTCCTCCCTCCAGGAGGGCGAGATCCTCTTCCTCGACGAGATCCACCGCATGTCCCGGCCCGCCGAGGAGATGCTCTACATGGCGATGGAGGACTTCCGCGTCGACGTCATCGTCGGCAAGGGTCTGGGGGCCACCGCCATCCCGCTGGAACTGCCGCCCTTCACCCTGGTCGGCGCCACCGTACGGGCGGGGCTCCTGCCGCCGCCGCTGCGCGACCGCTTCGGCTTCACCGCCCACATGGAGTTCTACGACCCGGCCGAGCTCCAGCGCGTCATCCACCGCTCCGCCGGACTCCTCGACGTGGAGATCGACCCCGCCGGCGCCGCCGAGATCGCCGGCCGCTCCCGCGGCACGCCCCGCATCGCCAACCGCCTGCTGCGCCGGGTCCGGGACTACGCCCAGGTCAGGGCCGACGGAGTGATCACCCGCGCCATCTCCGAGGCGGCCCTGAGCGTGTACGAGGTGGACAGCCGCGGCCTCGACCGGCTCGACCGCGCCGTCCTGGAGGCCCTGCTCAAGCTCTTCGGCGGCGGACCGGTCGGCCTGTCCACCCTCGCCGTCGCCGTCGGGGAGGAGCACGAGACGGTGAGAGAGGTGGCGGAGCCGTTCCTGGTACGGGAGGGACTGCTGGCGCGCACGCTGCGCGGCCGGATCGCCACCCCCGCCGCGTGGGAGCACTTCGGCCTCGCGCCGCCACAACAGGGCGGTGCGGCCGCGTGACGCGCCGGGACCGCCGCCTCGCCCGCCCCCGGGACACGCTCCCGTACGGACGTCACAGACGTCGACGCTTTTCCAACAGAAGTGTTGATTCCGCACCTATTCGCCCATATTATGAAATTACAGGCGATTTCGAACTAGCATTCGAATCGAAGCTTCGGCCGTGTGGGTGCACGTCTTGGCGGTGAGGACCTGAATCCGTCCGTCCCCAAGCCCACCCCGAACCGCCGTCGAATACGCCAGAGGAGCATGGCGTGAACACCTTCACCTTCGTCCCCGCCACCAAGGAACAGGCAAAGGCCCGCATCGCGCTCACCGGGCCCACCGGATCGGGCAAGACCTACACCGCACTCGTCATCGGCACCGCGCTCGGCGAGCGGATCGCCCTCGTCGACACCGAGCACGGCAGCGCCTCCAAGTACGCCGACGAGTTCGACTTCGACACCCTCCAGCTCACGACGTTCGAGCCGCCCGCGCTCGTCGACGCCCTCGCGGTGGCCGCCCACGACGGCTACGACGTCGTGATCGTCGACTCGCTCTCCCACTTCTGGTCCGGCGCCGGCGGGATGCTCGAGCAGGTCGACAACGCGGCGAAGCGCACCGGAGCGGGCAACAGCTTCGCCGGCTGGAAGGAGGCCCGCCCTCTGGAGCGGGCGATGATCGACGCCCTGCTCGCCTACCCGGGCCACCTCATCGTCACCATGCGGACCAAGACCGAATACGTCGTGGACACCGACGACCGCGGGCGCAAGGTGCCCCGCAAGGTCGGGCTCAAGCCCGAGCAGCGCGAGGGCATCGAGTACGAGTTCGACGTCGTCGGCGACCTCGACCACGAGAACACCCTCGTGATCTCGAAGTCCCGGGCGAAGCCGCTCTCCGGGCTCGTGATCCGCAAACCGGGTGTGGAATTCGCCGACGCCGTCCTCGACTGGCTCAACGCGGGCAAGCCCACCCCGAGCGCGTCCGACTACCTCGCGACCGCCCTCGACCCGAACACCACCTACGAGGAGTTCCACCTCCTCTACGAGGAGGTGCGCCGGCACAACCTGCTCGCCGCCGCCGTCCTGGACCCCGGCGGGGCATCGACCACGCTGGGCGAGATCATCGTGCGCCGCGGTACCGCGGCGAAGAAGGAGAAAGAGGCGGGGAAGGAGCTCGAGCGGGAGGCCGAGGCCGCATGAACCTCAAGGACCAGGCCACCAAGGTCGTCGTGCTCCGGGTGCTGCGCGACGAGGTGGAGGCCGAGTACCAGGCCACGCGCCGCGAGGTCCTCGACGGGCTGTGCGCGGCCCGTGCCGAACTCGGCCTCAAGTCGATACGGGTGACCCTGTCGGACGACATCCCGGTGGCCACCATCACGCTCATCGACCCCCAGTCGGCGGTCGTGATCGCCGACGAGGCGGCCTTCACCGCCTGGGTGGCCGAGAACCACCCCGGGGAGGTGGAGACACTCGTCCGGGTGCGCTCCGGCTGGCAGCGGGAATTCCTCGCCCGGCTCGCCCGCTTCGCCCCGGTCGCCGACCCGCGCACCGGCGAGGTGATCCCGGGACTTGCGGTGGCGGCGGCCCCCGAACCGCGTTCGTTCAGCCTGCGGCCCGTGCCCGGCGGAGCGGAACGGATCGCCCGGGCCTGGCAGACCGGCGAGATCGACCTGCGCCGGCTGCTCGTCCTCGGCGGCGGTGAGACGTGATGACCACCGCCACGGTGTACTCCGACAGGGGCTCGCCCGCCACCCTGTGGTTCCTGATCTCACGAGCCGGTCACCTCGGCTGCGGCCGCTGGAGCCTCGGGAACGACGGACGGCTGCACTGCGCCTGCGGGACCGTCCTCTACCAGTACCGGCAGCCGGCGGACGGGGCGGGAGGCAGGGCACCGGCGTCACCCGGGGAGCCCTCCCGCGGAAGGGAAGAACGGATGACACCGGCCGATACCGCGGGTCTCGCCGCCCTGGTCGCGGCGATGTGCCCCTCGATGCACCTGGAAGAGACCACGACGGACGCCTGGCACCTCCTGCTCGCCGACCTGGACGTCGCCGATACGCGGGAGGCCGTGATCCGGCTGGGCCGCCGGCAGTCCCACATTGACCCCGCCGACATCCGCACCGAGGTGCGCGCCATCCGGGAGGAGCGGCTCGCCCGCGACCCGCTGCCCCTCCCGTACGCCGACCCGGACGACCCGCGCCGCTATCGCGCGGAACTCCTGGCGATCGTGACCGCGCTCGCCTCGGGGCAGCGCGTCAAGCGGACGCCCGCCGTCCCGGCCCAGCCGCCCCCCGCTCTCGCCAGGCGCTCGAGGCATGCCCTCCACGTCCACGCCCTCCACGTGCCGTGCCCCTGGTGCCGGGCCGCCGCCGGCCGTCCTTGCACCATTCCCCGGCTCGGCATCCCGCTGAAGAACGCTCCGGCCCACGTGTCGAGACTGACCGCGGCGGGGCCCGTCGAACGAGAAGAGAAGGGGGACCGGGCGATGCGCCTGAAGGCGCCCCGAAACGGCAGCGCCGTCGTCGGCCGGCCGACTCCCCTGTCCATGCGTGAGGAGGAACCGTCATGACCGGCGAGACCGTCGTCACCGTCGTCGGCAACCTGACCGACGACCCCGAGATCCGCATCACTCCGTCAGGCGACACGGTCGCGCACTTCACCGTCGCCTCCACCCCCCGCACCTTCGACCGGCAGACCAACGACTGGAAGGACGCCGACACGCTCTTCCTGCGCTGCTCGGCCTGGCGGCAGACGGCGGAACACGTCGCCCAGTCCCTGACCCGCGGCACCCGCGTCATCGTCCAGGGGCGGCTGCACCAACGGGCGTACGAGACCAGGGAGGGCGAGAAGCGGACCGTCATCGAGCTGGAGGTCGGCGAGATCGGCCCCTCCCTGCGCTACGCCACCACGACGGTCGACAAGACCTCGCGCATGAGCGCCCCCGACGGTGCCCTCTTCGACGCCGCCCCCTCCGCGCCGAACGGCGCGCCGAGGGTTCCCCACGGCGACGAGAGCGCCTCCGACGAGAGCGTCAGGCATCCCTTCTGACCCGGTCGAAACACTGCTGGGTGATCGCCATGACTACCTGCCTTCCCGGCGACCGGGACCGGCTCGAGGACTGGACCCCGGAAGCCGCCCTCGGCCTGGTCTGCACCGCCTGCCACCCCGAATACCGGGACGACGCCTCCCCGGTCCGCTCCCCGGTCCACCCGGACGCCCGCGTCGAGACGCTCCCGGGCGAACGCGGGGAGGCATGGTGCCCCGTGGCGACCCACGAGACCGCGGCCCCGGCGACGTCCCCACGAACCACCGCGCCGGCGGCCCTGACCGTCGGCCGCGCCGACACATCCCAACCCACCCGAGGCGGACGCCATGCGAGAACAGGACCGTGAAAGGGCGCTCGAGTTCGCCCTCGCCCAGATCGAGAAGCGGTTCGGCCGCGGCTCGGTCATGCGCCTCGGCGACGACCCCTGGGCCCCCATCGAGGTCATCCCCACCGGGTCCGTCGCCCTCGACGTCGCCCTGGGCGTCGGCGGCCTGCCCCGCGGCCGGATCGTGGAGATCTACGGCCCGGAGATGAGCGGGAAGACCACCATCGCGCTGCACGCCATAGCCAACGTGCAACGGACCGGCGGGACCGCGGTGTTCATCGACGCCGAGTACGGCCTCGACCTCGATTACGCCAAGAACCTCGGCGTCGACGTCGACGACCTCATCGTCTGCCAGCCCGACACCGGCGAGCAGGCCCTCGAGATCGCCGACACGCTGGTCCGCTCCGGCGCCGCCGACCTCATCGTCGTCGACTCCGTCGCCGCGCTCGTCCCGCGTGCGGAGATCGAGGGCGAGATGGGCGCCTCGCACGTGGGTCTCCAGGCCCGTCTGATGAGCCAGGCCCTCCGGAAGATCGCCGGCGCGCTCAGCCAGTCCGGGACCACCGCGCTCTTCGTCAACCAGCTCCGCGAGAAGATCGGCGTGATGTTCGGTCCCCCGGAGACCACGCCCGGTGGCCGCGCCCTGAAGTTCTACGCCTCGGTGCGCCTCGACATCCGCCGCATCGAGACCCTCAAGGACGGCACGGAGGCGGTCGGCAACCGCACCCGCGTCAAGGTCGCCAAGAACAAGGTCGCGCCCCCGTTCAGGCAGGCCGAGTTCGACATCGTCTACGGCCGGGGCATCAGCCGCGAGGGCGAGCTGATCGACCTGGGGATCGAGCACGGCTTCGTCCGCAAGGCGGGTGCCTGGTACACGTACGAGGGCGACCGGCTCGGCCAGGGCAAGGAGAACGCGCGGAACCTGCTGCGGGACCGCCCCGACCTCGCCAACGAGATCGAGAAGAAGATCAAGGAGAAGCTGGGCATCGGGGCGCGGCCGAAGGAATCGGCGGCGGAGTCCGGCCCCGATGCCGTCCCCACCGTGCCCGTCGAGTTCTGACCCGGCGCAGTCGCTTCCGGGCGCAGTCGCTTCCGGGGCGGGCCGACGGACAGTACGCCGAGGTCCGGGCCGGGGAAGACGTGGATGCCTCCGGCTCCGGACCGCCCGCTTGATTGCCGCCCTCGGTCGCCCCTATCCTGAGTTTGTGCCGCTACTAAACAAAGTACGGACGGCCGTATCGGGGGGTCCCGGCGGAGACACCGCCACCCGCTCCCTGTCCCGCCTCCGCTCCGCCCTGACCCTCTTCTTCGCCCTCGACGGCTTCCTCTTCGCCGGCTGGGTCGTCCGGATCCCCGCCGTCAAGCAGCAGACCGGCGCCTCCGCCGGAGACCTCGGCCTCGCCCTCCTCGGCGTGTCCGCCGGCGCCGTGATCACGATGACGCTGACCGGCCGGCTCTGCCGTCGGTACGGTTCCCACGCCGTGACAGTGGCCACCGGTGTCCTCCTCTCCCTGTCGGTCGCCCTTCCCGCGCTCACCCGGTCCCCGCTCGCGCTCGGTCTCGTCCTGCTCGTCTTCGGCGCCGCGTACGGCGGGATCAACGTGGCCATGAACAGTGCCGCCGTGGATCTCGTGGCCGCGCTGCGGCGGCCGGTGATGCCGAGTTTCCACGCCGCGTTCAGCCTCGGCGGCATGCTCGGCGCGGGCCTCGGCGGGCTGCTCGCCGGAAGCCTGTCCCCGACCGCCCACCTCCTCGGCCTCACGGTCGTCGGCCTGGCCCTGACGGCCGTCGCCGGGCCCGTACTCCTGCGCTCCCCCTCCCCCGTGCTTCCCGAGACCCTTCCGGCGCCGACCGCTCCCGGAACGCGGGCGGGCGGGTCACGCCGTACGGTCCTCGTCTTCGGTGTCATCGCGCTCTGCACGGCGTACGGCGAAGGCGCGCTGGCCGACTGGGGCGCCCTCCACCTCGCGCAGGACCTGCACGCCCACCCGGGCGTGGCGGCCGCCGGGTACTCCGTCTTCGCGCTGGCCATGACCGCCGGGCGCCTCTCCGGCACCGCGCTGCTCGAACGGCTCGGACAGACCCGCACCCTGGTCGCGGGCGGTTCCCTCGCCGCCCTGGGCATGCTGCTCGGCTCGCTCGCTCCGAGCGTCTGGGCCACTCTCCTCGGCTTCGCCGTCACCGGTCTCGGCCTCGCCAACATCTTCCCCGTCGCCGTGGCCCGCGCCGGCGCGGTCGCCGGCCCGGGCGGGGTGGCGACGGCCTCCACCCTCGGTTACGGGGGCATGCTCCTCGGTCCGCCCTCGATCGGCTTCCTCGCCGACTGGCTCTCCCTGCCGGTGGCCCTCACGACGGTCGCCGTCCTCGCCGCCGGTGCGGCCGCCATGGGCTACGGGGCTCGTAACGCGGCTACGAGCCGGGAGAGTTGACCCCGGGGTGCCAGAATCCACCCCATGAATGATCTGAAGAACGCCGAGTACATCGACGCACTGGAGGCGGCCGGCCGCGGTCTCGCGGACGCTGCCGCCGAGGCCGGGACCGACGCCGAGGTGCCGACCTGCCCGGGGTGGCAGGTCCGGGACCTCCTCCGGCACACGACCATGGTGCACCGCTGGGCCACGACCTTCGTGGCCGAGGCCCGCACCACGCCGATCAGGGACCTCGGCGAGACGACGCTCGACGGAGAGGAGCTGCTGGCGTTCTTCCGCGAGGGGCACGCCGACCTGGTCGCCACGCTCCGCGCCGCCCCCGAGTCGCTGGACTGCTGGGCCTTTCTCCCGGCTCCGTCCCCGCTGGCCTTCTGGGCGCGGCGGCAGGCGCACGAGACGACCGTCCACCGCGTGGACGCCGAGTCCGCGCTCACGGGCACCCCGGAGCCGGTCGCTCCGGCGTTCGCCGCCGACGGCGTCGACGAACTGCTCGCCGGCTTCCACGCCCGCGACCGCAGCCGGGTCCGTACGCCCGAGCCCCGGACCCTGCGGGTGCGGACGACGGACACCGGTGACGTCTGGACCGTGCACCTGTCGGCGACCGAGCCGCCCCGGACCGAGCGGGACAGCGAGAACGGGGTCGCCGACACAGAACTGAGCGGTCCCGCCGATCAGTTGTACCTGACCCTCTGGAACCGGCTGCCCGTCGACGCCGTGACGGTGACCGGCGACGAGGAACTCGCCCGGCTGTGGCGGGAGACCTCGGCGATCATTTGAAGCTGAGCACCGGGAACGGCCGGGGGTACGGGGGTCAGCGCGCCTCCCGTACCGCCCGGCCCACCCGCTCAGCCCAGCCAGCCCGGCCTGACGAGGCCCGACTCGTAGGCGAGGACGACGAGTTGGGCGCGGTCGCGGGCGCCCAGCTTCACCATGGCGCGGCTCACATGGGTCTTGGCGGTGAGCGGGCTCACGACCAGGCGGCGGGCGATCTCCTCGTTCGACAGGCCGATCCCCACCAGGGCCATCACCTCCCGCTCCCGCTCGGTGAGGGCGCCGAGCGCGGCCGTCGCCGCCGGGGCCTTGGAGCGGGCCGCGAACTCCTCGATGAGCCGGCGGGTGACGCCCGGGGAGAGCAGCGCGTCCCCGTGGACGACGGCGCGCACGGCCCGCAGCAGCTCCTCCGGCTCGGTGTCCTTGACCAGGAAGCCGGAGGCGCCGGCGCGGATCGCCTCGAAGACGTACTCGTCGAGTTCGAAGGTGGTCAGCATGACGACCCGGACCTCGGCGAGGTCCGGGTCGTCGGTGATGCGCCGGGTCGCCTCCAGGCCGTCGAGCCGGGGCATCCGGATGTCCATGAGGACGACGTCGGGGCGCAGGGCGCGGACCCGTTCCACCGCCTCGTCGCCGTCGGCGGCCTCGCCGGCCACCTCGATGTCGGGCTGGGCGTCGAGCAGCGCGCGGAACCCCGCCCGTACCAGCGACTGGTCGTCGGCGAGCAGGACACGGATCACGGACGACTCTCCTGGGGTGTCGGGGTCTCCCGGGGTCACGGGGTTCTTCCCTCCGGGCGGAGCGGGAGCAGGGCGTGGACGCGGAAGCCGCCGTCCGGGCGGGCGCCCGCCTCGATGGTGCCACCGAGGGCGGCGGCCCGCTCCCGCATTCCGGCGAGTCCGTTGCCGCTGCCGCCCGCCTCGGTGCCGGTGGCGGGGCCGTCGTCGTCGACGGTCAGCTCCAGGCGGGCGGGGCCGTGTCCGATGCGCACCCGGGCGGTACGCGAACCGGAGTGGCGCACCACGTTGGTGAGCGCCTCCTGCACGATCCGGAAGGCGGCGAGGTCGGCGCCGGGCGGCAGGGCGGCCGGGGTGCCGCTCGTGGAGACGGTGACGGTGAGGCCCGTGGCGGCGGCCTGTTCGACGAGTTCGGGGAGCCGGTCGAGGCCGGGGGCCGGGGCGCGGGGGGCGTCGCCGGGGGTACGGAGGGTGGCGAGGACCTGCCGCACCTCGCCGAGCGCCTCCTTGCTGGCCGCCTTGATGGTGGTCAGCGCGGTACGGGCCTGCTCGGGGTCTGAGTCGAGGAGGGCGAGGCCGACGCCCGCCTGCACGTTGATCACGGAGATCGAGTGGGCGAGCACGTCGTGGAGTTCGCGGGCGATGCGGAGCCGTTCCTCGTCGGCGCGGCGGCGCTCGGCGGCGGCCCGTTCGGCCCGCTGCTGCGCCCACTGCTCGCGCCGGACCCGGACGACCTCGGAGGCGGCGAGCACCGCCACCACGAACGCGGCGGACGGCAGTTCCTGCCCCCAGGGCGCGGGCCCGTCGCCGGGCGGGGGCAGCCATCGGTAGAGCCAGTGCGAGAGCAGCAGGTGGCCCGCCCACAGCAGGCCGATGGCCCACCAGGCGGCGGTGCGGTGGCCGTGGACGACGGCCGCGAAGCAGGCGACGGCGACCATGACGAACACCGGGCCGTACGGGTATCCCGCCGCGACGTAGCCGAGGGTGACGGCCGCGACGGCGAACACCACCGGCACGGGCCTGCGGTGACGGAACAGCAGCGGGACCGCTCCGAGCAGGAGCAGGATCCGCCCGACGGCGTCGAGCGCCTCCCGGCCCGGCTGGTTCCGCGCGGAGAACCCGGTTCCCACCATGACGAGGACCGCGATCAGCACCGTCGAGCGCCAGGGCAGGCCGGCGCCGTGCTCCCACCGTTCCCAGGGCCCGCGCGGCCACTTCCTGTGCATACCGGCGTCCATACCGGTCACGCTAGCCGCGCCCGCCCCGCGCGCACGTCAGCCCGGCGGGGTGGTCGCGCCTACTCCCGCCGGAGTACGGGACGGTCCCGGGTGGTCGTGTCAGCCGCGCGGGAGCAGGCCGACGTCCTGGCCGAGTCGGCGGGCCGCCGTCGCGAAGAAGGTGTCGCGGTCCTCGACGACGTTGTCGAACTGGCCGAAGACCTCGAAGGAGACCAGGCCGAAGAGCTGCGCCCAGGCGGCGACGAGCGCGACGGCGAGGGGCGGCGGGAGGTCGGGGGCGATGTCGGCACTGATGCGGACGGCTTCGGGGCGCAGGGCGTCCGGGAGCGGCGGGAGCGCGACGCCCTCGCCGGTGTGGGCCCGGCGGGCGATGTCGATGAGGACGAGGCCGACGCGGGAGGCGGGGACGATCGTGTCCTGGGGTGCGGAGTAGCCGGGGACCGGGGAGCCGTAGATCAGGGCGTACTCGTGGGGGTGGGCGACGGCCCAGGTGCGGACCGCCCGGCAGACGGCGGTCCAGCGGTCGAGGGGGCGCTCGGCCTCGGCCTCGGCGGCGGCTCGTTCGGCGGCGGCTCCGACGGCGTCGTAGGCGTCGACGATGAGGGCGGTGAGCAGGTCGTCGCGGCTGGGGAAGTAGCGGTAGAGCGCGGAGGAGACCATGCCGAGTTCGCGGGCGACGGCCCGCAGGGACAGTTTGGCGGCGCCTTCGGCGGCGAGCTGGGTGCGGGCCTCGTCCTTGATGGCGGCGGTGATCTCGATACGGGCGCGGGCGCGGGCTCCTCGAACGGTCGTCATGGAGATCAGTGTGCCACTTTCGGAGCACTGGAACGAAACGAGAGCACCGCTCTTGCTTGTGAGCACCGAACCGTGCACACTGTTCTCAAGCGAGAGCAGCGCTCACACTTCGAAGCCGTAGGAGGCTCCCATGTCCGCTCAGCCCGCTCAGCCCGCCGGCTCCTCCCCCGCCACCCACGTCATGAAGCCCGGCTGGTTCACGGTGAACATCTTCAACCGCGCCGTCGCCTGGATGACCCGCCGCGGCATCAGCGTCTGGGGCTCCCGCGTGCTCGCCGTCCGCGGCCGCAAGAGCGGCGAATGGCGCCGCACCCCCGTCAACCTGCTGACGGTGGGCGGCACCCAGTACCTCGTCGCCCCCCGCGGCCACGTCCAGTGGACCCACAACATGCGGGCCGCCGGCGGCGGGCAGCTGCACCTCGGCAAGCACGTCGAGGAGTTCACCGCCGTCGAGGTCGCCGACGACGACAAGCCCGCCCTGCTCCGCGCCTACCTCAAGCGCTGGAAGGCCGAGGTCGGCGTCTTCTTCGGCGGCGTCGGCCCCGACTCCTCCGAGCAGGAGCTGCGGGCCATCGCGCCCAAGCACCCCGTCTTCCGCATCACGACGACGGGCCCCGCCACCCCGGCGGCGTGAGCCGGCCGGGGCAGCGGAGCCCGTGCCGAAGCGATCGACCTGCCGGCCCGACCGACCCGATCGAAGTGATCGAACCGATCGGAACCGTCAGACCTCTTCCGAGGCCTCCAGGGCCTTCGCACCCTCCTGCTCGGACGCCGCGCGCTCGCGCGGGCTGACGCCCCGCCCCGCCGGGCCGACACCGGCCGTGGTGTCCATGCGCTTGTCGAGGAGCTCCAGGGCCCGCCGCGCCATGCCGTTCGAGCGGACCATGCCACCGAGCGTGGCCGCGCCGCGGGTGATGTCGGCGAAGGCGTTCCAGGCCGGCCGCAGTCCCGTTATCGTCGCGTGCAGCAGTCCAGGACGCCGCTCGAAGACGGCGAGCATCCGCCGCCCGACCGCCATCTCGACCCCGAGCCCCGCCTTGATGGCGAAGGCGTAGTTCAGGGCCTGGCGCCGCGCGTCGACCGCGTCGTTCGACTCGGCGACCCGGACCGCCCACTCGCCCGCGAGACGGCCCGAGCGCAGCGCGTACGAGATGCCCTCGCGCGTCCACGGCTCCAGGAGACCGGCCGCGTCGCCGCAGACGAGGACCCGGCCGCGGGAGAGCGGCGAGTCGTCGGTGCGGCAGCGCGTCAGATGGCCGGAGGAGATCGTGGGCTCGAAGCCGGCGAGGCCGAGCCGGGCGACGAAGTCCTCCATGTACCGCTTGGTGGCGGCGCCCTCGCCGCGCGCCGAGATGACGCCGACGGTCAGCGTGTCGCCCTTGGGGAACACCCAGCCGTAACTGCCGGGCATCGGACCCCAGTCGATGAGGACGCGGCCCTTCCAGTCCTCCGCCACGGACGGCGGGACGGGGATCTCCGCCTCGAGGCCCAGGTCGACCTGGCCGAGCTTCACCCCCACATGGGCTCCTATCCGGCTGGCGCTGCCGTCGGCACCGACGACCGCGCGCGCCAGGATCGTCTCGCCGTCGGCGAGGACGACGGCGACGGTCCGCCGGTCCGGCACGGCCGGGCCGTGCTGCTCCACCCGGGACACCGTGGCGCCGGTCCGCAGTTCGGCGCCGGCCTTCTGCGCGTGCTCGACGAGCTGCGCGTCGAACTCCGGACGGTTGATGAGCCCGAAGAGCATCCGGCGCGAGCGGCGGGTGCGGGCGAAGCGCCCGTCCAGGGAGAAGGTGACGGCGTGCACCCGGTCCTGGAGGGGCAGTTCGAAGCCCGGCGGGAGCGAGTCGCGGGAGGGGCCGATGATGCCGCCGCCGCAGGTCTTGTACCGGGGCAGCTCGGACTTCTCCAGGAGCAGCACCCGGCGGCCCGCGACCGCCGCCGCGTAGGCCGCGGACGCGCCGGCCGGTCCGGCGCCGACGACCACGACGTCCCAGACGTCCGCCGACCCGTCGGCCGACTCCTCGGCCGCCGGGGCCGGCGCCTCGTCCGACGCCTCGTCATCCGGGAGGTGCGCCGGCTCCGCCTCCGTGCTCCCGGCGGCGCCCTCGGCGGCCTCAGGAGTCGCGCCTCCGGGCTCGGTGTGCTCCGGACCGGCGTTCTCTGCGTGCTCGCTGCTCACGTGTGCTTCTGCTCCTGATCCGACCGGTGGTCTGCTCCTGACGCATCCTACGGCGCGGTAGCCAGGGGGCCGCCCGTAGGATCGACGGTGCGTTCGGCGTACCACGACATACGACGAACGCCGTCCTCACGTCGTAACGTCGCACCCATCAGGAGCGTGCCCATGACCTCGAATCCGATCGCCGAGACCGTCCGGTCACTGATGCCCCGGGCCAAGGCCGAGCTCACGGAGCTCGTGGCCTTCGAGTCGGTGGCGGACGAGGCCGTGGCGCCCCGCAGCGAGTGCGAGGCCGCGGCGAACTGGGTCGCGGACGCCCTGCGCGCCGAGGACTTCCAGGACGTGGCGCTGCTCGACACCCCCGACGGCTCGCAGGCCGTGTACGGCATCCTGCCCGGCCCGGCCGGCGCGCCGACCGTCCTGCTGTACGCGCACTACGACGTGCAGCCGAAGCTGGACGAGTCCGTGTGGCTCTCCCCGCCGTTCGAGCTGACCGAGCGGGACGGCCGCTGGTACGGGCGCGGCACCGCCGACTGCAAGGGCGGCTTCATCATGCACCTGCTCGCGCTGCGCGCCCTCAAGGCGAACGGCGGCGTGCCGGTGACGGTCAAGGTCATCGTCGAGGGCTCGGAGGAGCAGGGCACCGGCGGTCTGGAGCGGTACGCGGAGCAGCACCCCGAGCTGCTCACGGCCGACGCCATCGTGATCGGCGACGCGGGCAACTTCCGCGTGGGCCTGCCGACCGTGACCGCGACCCTGCGCGGCATGACGATGATCCGGGTCACGATCGACACCCTGGAGGGCAATCTGCACTCCGGTCAGTTCGGCGGCGCCGCGCCCGACGCGCTGGCCGCGCTGATCCGCGTCCTGGACTCGCTGCGCGGCCCGGACGGCTCCACCGTCATCGACGGCCTCGCGAGCGACCAGGTGTGGGAGGGCCTCCAGTACCCGGAGGAGGACTTCCGCCAGGACGCCAAGGTCCTGTCCGGCGTGTCCCTGCCGGGCGCCGGCACCGTCGCCGACCGGATCTGGGCGCGCCCCGCGGTCACGGTCATCGGCATCGACGCCCACCCGGTGGCCGGCGCGACCCCGTCGGTCCCGAAGTCGGCCCGTGCGCAGATCAGCCTGCGGGTGCCGCCGGGCGAGGACGCGGCCGAGGTGACGAAGCTGCTCTTCGCGCACATCGAGAAGCACACCCCGTGGGACGCCCGGGTGTCCCTGGAGCAGGTCGGCCAGGGCCAGCCGTTCCAGGCGGACACCTCCAGCCCGGCGTACGCGTCGATGGCCGAGGCGATGCGGATCGCGTACCCCGGTGAGGAGATGCAGACGGCGGGCATGGGCGGCTCGATCCCGCTGTGCAACACGCTGGCCTCGCTCTACCCGGAGTCGGAGATCCTGCTGATCGGTCTGAGCGAGCCGGAGGCGCAGATCCACGCGCCGAACGAGTCCGTCTCGCCGGAGGAGCTGGAGCGGCTGTCGGTGGCCGAGGCGCACTTCCTCGTCAACTACGCCCGCTCGAAGCAGGGCTGACGGCGAATCGGTTCAGCGCTGGGTTTCAGCGCTGGGTTTCAGCGCTCGGCGAAGCTCGCCGAGAGCGTAGAAGCATACGGCGGACCTGCGCGGATGCGTAGGTTCGCCGTATGGCATCCATCGAACTGTCCCGGATCACCCCTCGACTGCACCTCCTCGACTTCTCCATCGGCCAGGCCTATCTGTGGCAGGACGAGGAGGAGCTGACCCTGATCGACGCCGGCTGGGCCGGCACGGCGGACGGCATCGACGCGGCCATACGGTCGGCCGGCCTGGCCCCGGACCGGCTGCGCCGGATCGTGCTGACCCACTGTCACCGGGACCACGTGGGCTCGGCCCAGGAGCTGGCGGACCGGCACGGCGCCGAGACCCTCGCGCACCGGCTCGACGCTCCGGTGATCCGGGGCGAGGCCCCGGTCCCGGAGCCCGACCTCCTGGACTGGGAGCGCCCCCTCTTCGCGCACGGTCTGAGCACGCCCGAGGCGCCGCCGACCCGGGTCGACCGGGAGGTCGAGGACGGCGAGGAGCTGGGCTTCGGCGACGGCGCCGTGGTGGTGCACACCCCTGGCCACACCCCCGGCTCGATCGCCGTCCACCTGCCGCGCCACGGCGTGCTGTTCGCCGGGGACACGGTGGCGTCGGTGCAGGGCGTGACGTTCGGCGTGTTCCATGTCGACCGCGCGCTCGCCCTGGACTCGATGCGGGCGCTCGCGAAGCTCGCCCCCTCGGTGCTGTGCTGCGGGCACGGGGCACCGGTGACCACGGACACGGCGGCCCAGCTCACGGCGGCGGCCCGGCAGTAAGGGGTCAGCCCACCGGGACGCCCGCCTCCAGGTTGAGGACCGTGCCGCGTTCGCGGGCGCGCAGGGCCCAGCGGAGGCGGCGGTAGCGGACGGGGGGCAGCAGCTCCGCGGCCTCCTCCTCGGTGACGAACCGCCAGCCGCGGAGTTCGGCGCCGGGCAGGTGGAGGCGCGCGGTGTCGGCGGCGCGGAGGGTGCCGCCGTCGAAGAGGAGGCGGAGCCCGCCGTAGCCGGGGGGCTTGGGGCGTTCCCAGTCGACGAGCAACAGGCGGGGTACGGCGTCGAGTTCGAGGCCGATCTCCTCGGCTACCTCGCGCATGCCGGCCCGGGCCGGGGGTTCGCCGGGCTCGACGACGCCGCCGGGGAACTCCCAGCCGGGCTTGTAGGTGGGGTCGACGAGCAGGAAGCGGTCCTGCTCGTCGAAGAGCAGGACGCCGGCGGCGAGGGTCTCGCCGGTCGGTTCGGGCGTCTGGACGATGCCGCAGGGCGCGACCTGCCCGGCCAGGACCGCGTCGGCGACGGCCCGGGCGGCCTCGGCCGCGGTGAGCGCCGAGGTGTCGAGCGTGTACGCGTCGGCGGCGAGCCAGTCGAGGGCGGCGCGGTACGGCGGCAGGTGCTGGTGGCACCACTCCCGTACGCGGGCGTCGACCTCGGGGTCGCCGTACTCCGAGCGGCCGTCGATCCGCGCCCGCAGGATCGTTTCCTCCGGGGCGAGCAGCACATGGCGCACGTCGATGCGGCGGGCGGCGAGCCCGCCGAAGATCTCGTCCCGGTACTCCTGGCGGAGCAGGGTCATCGGGACGACGAGGACGCCGCCCACCTCGGCGAGCAGGGCGGCGGCGGTGTCGACGACCAGTCGGCGCCAGATCGGCAGGTCCTGGTAGTCCTCGACCTCGGCGAGTCGCTTGGCCGGGAGGAGCCGGCGCAGTCCCCCGCCGGTGACCTCGGGGTCGTACAGGGTGCTGCTCGGGATCAGATCGACCAGCTCGCGCGCGGTGCTGGACTTTCCCGCGCCGAACGTCCCGTTGATCCAGACGATCACGATTTCCCCCTCATCGATAGCCCCCAGTGGCTTGCCCGCAACACCCTGCCACGGAAACCACGAACACATGTCTCGGCATGTGCGTGACACTTCCGGGCGGCCGTCGTTGAGAACGGCGAGCACGAGGGGGTACGGAGATGAGTCGTACGGTTCTCGAACGGTTTCCGGCCGGCGGCCCGCGGGGCAGCTGGCCGGCGGAGGAGTTCGCCGGAGCGCGGCGCGAGGAGGGGGTGCCGGCCCGGGTCGTGATGGACCTGGAGTCCGACGCGTTCCTGGTGATCGTCGAACAGCGGGCGCCGGAGCGGGTACGGGAGTGAGCGCCGGCCCGGAGCGCGTACGGGAGCGGGGGCCGGGCCCGGAGCGAGTGCGGGAGCGGGGGCCGACCCGGGGCGGGTGAGCGGGGCGGTCGGGTGAGCGGGGCGGCGCCCGCGCCCGTGGCCCCTCGGCCGGTAGCCCCTCGGCCGGTGATGCCTCGGCCGGTGATGCCTCGGCCGGTGGTGCCTCAGCCCGTGGCCCCTCAGCCCGTGGCTCCCGCCCCTGGCGGCATCGCCGCCGCCGCGGCGCCGAGGAGGCCCGCGTCCGTGCCCGTGGCGGCGGGGACGACCGTCAGGTTCCGGACGAAGGAGAGCCTGGCGTACGTGTCGAGGCTGCGCCGGAGCGGGGCGAAGAGGGCCTCGCCGGCGCCCGCCACCCCGCCGCCGACGACCGCGAGGTCGATCTCGACGAGCGCCGCGGTGGCGGCGATGCCCGCCGCGAGCGCCTGGGCCGCGCGCTCGAACGCGGCGACGGCGATCGGGTCCCCGGCCTGCGCGGCGGCGGCCACGGCGGCGGCGGAGACGTCGCCGTCGGGCCCCGGCCGCCAGCCGTTCTCCAGGGCTCGGCGGGCGAGGGGCGGGCCGGCGGCGATGCGCTCGACGCAGCCGCGCCCGCCGCAGGCGCAGGGCTCGCCGTCCAGGTCCACCGGGACGTGACCGATGTGCCCGGCGTTGCCGGTAGGGCCCGGGTGGATCCGGCCGTCGAGGACGAGACCGCCGCCGACACCCGTGGAGACCACGAGGCACAGGGCGTTGGCGTGGCCCCGGGCGGCCCCGAGCCAGTGTTCGGCGGCCGTCATGGCGACGCCGTCGCCGACGAGGGTGACCGGGCGGCCGCCCGTGGCCCGGCGGACCCGTTCGACGAGCGGGTAGTCGCGCCAGCCGGGCACGTTCACCGGGCTGACGGTCCCTAGGGAGGCGTCGACCGGGCCCGCGCTGCCGATCCCGACGGCCCCGACGGTCTCCCACAGCGGGGAGGCAGCGAGGTCGGCGAGGACCGCCTCGACCGCCGCCATCACCGTCTCGCCGCCCTCACGCGCGGGCGTGGGCCGCCGCGACCGGACGCGGACGCGGCCCTCGCCGTCGACCAGGGCGCCGGCGATCTTGGTCCCTCCGATGTCGAGGGCGGCGACGAGGCCCGTGGCGGGGTCGATGGGCATGGGCGCGGGGTCTCCAGTCGGCGGCCGGGAGCGGGAGGTCGTTCCGTACAGTCTCACCCGCTCCTGACAACGTTGTCCAGGCCCTATGCTCGAACCGAGATCGACTCGTCACGCTCGGGAGGAACCGCACATCGTGGCCGACATCGCCCGCCGCACCGAGCCCCGCTACGGCACCCGGCCCACGATGAAGGACGTCGCCGCCCGGGCGGGCGTCGGCCTCAAGACGGTGTCCCGGGTCGTCAACGGCGAGGCGGGCGTCACCCCGGACACCGAGCGCCGGGTGCGGGAGGCCATCGAGGCCCTCGGCTTCCGCCGCAACGACAGCGCGCGGGTCCTGCGCAAGGGCAGGACGGCGACCGTCGGCCTCGTCCTGGAGGATCTCGCCGACCCCTTCTACGGGCCGCTCAGCCGGGCGGTCGAGGAGGTCGCGCGGGCGCACGGGGCCCTGCTGTTCAACGGCTCGAGCGCCGAGGACCCGGAGCGGGAGCAGGAGTTGGCGCTCGCGCTCTGCGCACGCCGGGTCGACGGCCTCATCGTGATCCCCGCCGGTGACGACCACCGGTATCTGGAACCCGAGATGAGGGCGGGGGTCGCCACGGTCTTCGTCGACCGGCCCGCCGGACGGATCGACGCCGACGCCGTCCTCTCCGACAGCTTCGGCGGGGCACGCGCGGGCGTGGCCCATCTGATCGCGCACGGCCACCGCCGGATCGGCTTCATCGGCGACCGCCCCCGCATCCACACGGCGGCCGAGCGGCTGCGCGGCTACCGTGCGGCGATGACGGACGCGGGCCTTCCGGTCCGGGACGCCTGGGTCTCCCTCGGGTCCACCGACCCGGAGCGGGTGAGCACGGCGGTACGGGAGATGCTGGCGGCGCCGGAGCCCGTGACGGCCCTGTTCTCGGGGAACAACCGGGTCACCGTGACCGTGGTCCGGGCCCTCGCCCGGCACGGCCGGCCCGTCGCCCTGGTCGGCTTCGACGACATCGAACTGGCCGATCTGCTCGGGGTCACGGTCGTCGCCCAGGACGCCGCCGCGCTCGGCCGAACGGCGGCGGAGCGCCTCTTCCGGCGCCTCGACGGGACCGACGAGGCGCCGGAGCGACTGGTGCTCGGCACGACGCTGATCGCCCGTGGATCGGGCGAGATCGCACCGCCGGCCACCTGAGGCCCGTCGCCCGGCAGAGCTGCTCGGCAGAGCCTGCTTCAGCAGATGCGGAGGCCCGCCACGGGGCCGCCGCCCGCGCCGCCCGACAGGTGGAGCACGCTGAGGTAGACGTTGGTGTTGCCGCTGTCGTCGTCGGTGCGGGCGAACCAGCGGCTGGTGGTTCCGCCGTACGTCTCGGTCCGGTCGAGGTCGACCTGGCAGTAGAACGTGTGCGGGCCGGCTCCGACCGTGCCCATCTCCCCGCCGTCGTACCGGGTGGTGGTGGCGCTCCGTACGACCTGGCAGGTGGCTGAGGAGCCGGAGGCGGTGCAGCCGGAGGCGGGCGGCGGGGCCTCGGTGGTGGGCGCGGTCGTGGTGCCGCCCCCGGAGGAGCCGCCGGTCGTGCCGGCACCACCGGTCGTGCTGGTGCCGCCGGCGGTGGCGGCGCCTCCGGCGGTCGTGCCCGGGGCCTTCGTACCGCCGCCTCCGCCGCCGCCCGCTCCGGACGCGGTGTCCGAACCGGCGCCACCCGCCGCCGAGCCGCCCGCCGCGGAGCCCGGGTCCGAGCCGTCGGAGCCGGGCCCGTCGGTGGCCGGTGCGCCGCCGGCCGCCGCGCCCGACTCCCGGCCCGAGGGGGTCGGTCCGGCGGAGGGCGTGGCGCTGCCGCTCGGCCGGCCGGAGGGCGCGGTGCTGCTCCCCGGGTCCAGGACGCGACCGGGGTCGCCCCCGGTGGTGGCACCGCCCCGGTCGCCGTCCTGCGGGGTCTCGCCGACGGCCTGCGTGCCGCTGTCGTGGTCCATGAGGGCGTACGTGATGCCGCCGCCGGCAAGGAGGACGGCGGCCACGGCGGCGGCGACCAGCACGTTCCCCCGGCGCGGCTTCGCTCCGGCGCGCCGCGCCTCGGCCCGTCCGCCCGTGCCCACGCCCGTGCCCACGCCCGTGTCGAGCTGAACGGGCGGCACGGGAACAGGGGCGGCGACCGGGTCGGCGACGGGGACCGGCGGTCCGAAGGCACCGGCGTACGGGTTCGGCTCCACGGGACCCGCGTACGGGTTCGGCGCGGGAGCCTCCGGAGCGAGGACTCCCTCCTCGGCGCCTTCGGGTTCCGGCGCCCCGCCGGAGGCCGCTGTCTCCCCCATCGCGCCGAGGAGCCGCGCCGCCTCGCGGGCGGTCGGGCGGGCGGCGGGGTCCTTGTCGAGGAGGCGGAGCAGGAGCGGGGCGAGGGGTCCGGCGCGGACGGGCTCCGGGAGGGGCTCGGTGACGATGGCGGCGAGGGTCGACCAGGTCGACGTACGACGGAAGGGCGAGGAGCCCTCGACCGCCGCGTACAGGGTCGCGCCCACCGCCCACACGTCCGACGCGGGCCCCGGGTCCTGCCCCTGGGCGCGCTCGGGGGCGAGGAAGTCGAGGGAGCCGACGATCTCGCCGCTGCGCGTGAGGTGCGTCGCGGAGCCGTCGCCGGGGTCCTCCATCGTGGCGATGCCGAAGTCGGTGAGGACGATCCGGCCCGAACTGTCGAGCAGGATGTTGCCGGGCTTCACGTCCCGGTGGAGGACGCCCACGTCGTGCGCCGCGGCCAGCGCCTCCAGGACGTGGGCGCCGATGCGGGCGGCCTCGGCGGGGTCGATGGCGCCGCGCTCGCCGAGGACGTCGGCGAGGGAGGGCCCCTCGACGAGCTCCATGACGATGACCGGTCGGCCCTCGTGTTCGGTGACGTCGTGGACGGCCACGACTCCGGGGTGGCGGACCCGGGCGGCGGCGCGCGCCTCGCGGGTCATCCGCAGGCGCAGGTCGGCCAGTTCGGGCGCGGCCGCGTCCGTGTACGTACGGAGCTCCTTGACGGCCACCTCGCGGCCGAGCACCTCGTCGACGGCCCGCCAGACGACGCCCATGCCGCCGCGTCCGAGCTGCCGCACGATTCTGTAGCGGTCCGCGATCCGCCCGTTCTCCCCCGATGACACCGCTGCCCCGTCCCCCTGTCGATCTTATGAACTCGACAAGAGTACGGGGCAGTTGGCGGGAAAGTGACCGTTTAGCGATCAGTGGTGGCGGTGAGGTCGCCTCGGCGCGGGGCGGCGAAGCGGTCGAGGTCGGCGCGGGTCATGCCGGTGAGGGCGTCGACCTCGGCGGCGTCGAGGGCGCCGCACTGGAGGCCGCGCAGCAGGTAGGAGCTGAGGGCCTTGGCGGTTGCGGGCTCGTCCATGACGTCGCCGCCGACGTGGTTGGCGTAGGCGGAGAGGCGCTTGGCGGCGGTCTCGAAGCCCTCGCGGTAGAAGGCGAAGACGGCGGCGTAGCGGGTGGGGATGTGGCCGGGGTGCATGTCCCAGCCCTGGTAGTAGGCGCGGGCCAGGGCGCGGCGGGTGAGGCCATAATGCAGGCGCCAGGCCTCGTGGACGTGCTCGGTGGAGCCGACGGGCAGGACGTTGGTGGAGCCGTCGGAGACGCGGACGCCGGTGCCGGCGGCGGCGACCTGCATGATCGCCTTGGCGTGGTCGGCGGCCGGGTGGTCGCTGGCCTGGTAGGCGGCGGAGACGCCGACGCAGGCGCTGTAGTCGAAGGTGCCGTAGTGCAGTCCGGTGGCGCGGCCCTCTGCGGCGCCGATCATGCGGGCCACGGCGGCGGTGCCGTCGCTGGCGAGGATGGACTGGCTGGTCTCGATCTGGATCTCGAAGCCGAGGCGGCCAGCGTCGAGGCCGTGGGCCTTCTCGAAGGCCTCCAGGAGGCGGACGAAGGCGGAGACCTGCTCGGGGTAGGTGACCTTGGGGAGGGTGAGGACGAGGCCGTCGGGGAGGCCGCCGTTCTCCAGGAGGCCGGTGAGGAAGACGTCGGTGGTGCGGATGCCGCGGTCGCGTACGGCGGCCTCCATGCACTTCATCCGGATGCCCATGTACGGGGCGGCGGTGCCGTTCGCGTACGCCTCGGAGATCAGGCGGGCGGCGCGGGCGGCGTCCTGGTCCTCGTCCCGGCCGGCGTAGCCGTCCTCGAAGTCGACGCGGAGGTCCTCGATGGGCTCGCGCTCCAGCTTGGCCCGTACGCGGCCGTAGACGTCCTCGGCGAGCTCGTCGGAGAGGCCGAGGACGGCGGCGAAGGAGGCGGCGTCGGGGGCGTGCTCGTCGAGTGCGGCGAGGGCCTGGTCGCCCCAGGAGCGGATGGTGCCGGCGTCGAAGACGTTGCCGGGGACGTAGACCGTGTGGACGGGCTGGCGGGTGCCGGGGTCTCCCGGGTAGCGCCGGTCGAGCTCGGCGTCCACCGCTGCGAGGGAGGCGCTGATGCCCTCGCTGACCGCGCCGGCGAGGCTCGTCGACACCTTCTCCTGCTGACCCATCCTGCATCCTCCTGTTTTCCGCTGCACGGAATCAACAATCCGTATAGCAAAATTAGTAGGCCCTCGGACCTGCGTCAATGGTTGTCCGAAACGGCCGGGGGCCGCACGGCGAGTGATCGCCGTGCGGCCCCCGGGACCGACAGAACCGCAGGTCATCAGCCCTTGCGGGACTTGACCTCTTCGGTGAGCTGCGGGACGACGTCGAAGAGGTCGCCCACGACGCCGTAGTCGACGAGGTCGAAGATCGGAGCCTCGGCGTCCTTGTTGATGGCGACGATGGTCTTCGAGGTCTGCATGCCCGCGCGGTGCTGGATCGCGCCGGAGATGCCGGAGGCGATGTACAGCTGCGGCGAGACCGACTTGCCGGTCTGGCCGACCTGGTTGGAGTGCGGGTACCAGCCGGCGTCGACGGCGGCGCGGGAGGCGCCGACGGCGGCACCGAGCGAGTCGGCGAGCGCCTCGATGACGGCGAAGTTCTCGGCGCCGTTGACGCCGCGGCCGCCGGAGACCACGATCGCGGCCTCGGTCAGCTCCGGGCGGCCGGTCGACTCGCGCGGGGTGCGGGCGGTGATCTTGGTGCCGTGGGCCATCTCCGAGAAGGAGACGGCGAGCGCCTCGACGGCGCCGGCGGCCGGGGCGGCCTCGACGGGGGCCGAGTTCGGCTTGACCGTGATGACCGGGGTGCCCTTGGAGACGCGGGACTTGGTGGTGAAGGAGGCGGCGAACGCGGACTGCGTCGCGACCGGGCCCTCGTCACCGGCCTCCAGGTCGACGGCGTCGGTGATGATGCCGGAGCCGATGCGCACCGCGAGGCGGGCGGCGATCTCCTTGCCCTCGGCGGAGGACGGGACGAGCACGGCGGCCGGGGAGACGGCCTCGTACGCGGCCTGGAGGGCCTCGACCTTCGGGACGACGAGGTACTCGGCGAACTCGGGGGCGTCGGCGGTGAGGACCTTCACCGCGCCGTGCTCGGCGAGCGCGGCGGCGGTGTCGGCGGCGCCGTTGCCGAGGGCGACGGCGACCGGGTCGCCGAGGCGGCGGGCGAGGGTCAGCAGCTCCAGGGTGGGCTTGCGGACGGCTCCGTCGACGTGGTCGACGTAGACGAGAATCTCAGCCATGGGACTTCAATCTCCTGAGAACGGAAGGGGCGGTCTGGTGGGCTCTCGGGAGCCTTAGATGAACTTCTGGCTCGCGAGGAACTCGGCCAGCTGCTTGCCGCCCTCGCCCTCGTCCTTGACGATCGTGCCGGCGGTGCGGGCCGGACGCTCGGCGGCGGAGTCGACCGCGGTCCAGGCACCCTCCAGGCCGACCTCGTCGGCCTCGATCTCCAGGTCCTCCAGGTCCAGGGACTCGACCGGCTTCTTCTTGGCGGCCATGATGCCCTTGAAGGACGGGTAGCGGGCCTCGCCCGACTGGTCCGTCACGGAGACGACGGCCGGAAGCGAGGCCTCCAGCTGCTCGGAGGCGGTGTCGCCGTCGCGGCGGCCCGTGACGACGCCGTCCTCGATCTTGACCTCGGAGAGCAGGGTGACCTGCGGGACGCCCAGGCGCTCGGCGAGGATGGCCGGGAGGACGCCCATGGTGCCGTCGGTGGAGGCCATGCCGGCGATGACGACGTCGTAGCCGACCTTCTCGATCGCCTTGGCGAGCACCAGCGAGGTGCCCATGACGTCGGTGCCGTGCAGGTCGTCGTCCTCGACGTGGACGGCCTTGTCGGCGCCCATGGAGAGCGCCTTGCGCAGCGCGTCCTTGGCGTCCTCGGGGCCGACCGTGAGCACGGTGACCTCGGCGTCGTCGGCCTCTTCGGCGATCTGCAGGGCCTGCTCGACGGCGTACTCGTCGAGCTCCGACAGCAGGCCGTCGACGTCGTCGCGGTCGACGGTCAGGTCATCGGCGAAGTGCCGGTCGCCGGTGGCGTCGGGCACGTACTTCACACAGACAACGATCCTCAAGCTCACGCCGGCTCTCCTACTGCATCGGTCATAACTGGGCTGCCTTGTTGCTCGCAGCATAGGCGCCTGAAGGGCGGGTTTCCGGTCGGGGCGCCAGACGCCCCGACCGGAATATTACTCGTCAGTACACCCAGTTCGTTACCGCTGAGCAAGCGCTCAGGCATGTGACCTTGCCAACGCGCGGAGAGCGGCGCGCACGGGAACTCTCAGTCGCGCAGCGCGTTGAAGCGGCCGTGGTGGTAGAGGAGCGGCCGGCCCGCCCCGTCCGGGTCCCCGGCCACCGCCTGCGCGATGACGATCCGGTGGTCCCCGGCGGGCACCCGGGCCACCACGCGGCAGACCAGCCAGGCCAGGACGCCGTCGAGCACGGGCACGCCCTCGGGGCCGATGCTCCAGCGGGTGCCCTCGCCGAAGCGGTCGGCGCCGCTGCGCGCGAAGGTGGCCGCGAGCTCCTGCTGGTGCTCGCCGAGTATGTGCACGCCGATGAACTCGGCCTCGGAGACCACCGGCCAACTGGAGGAGCCCGTGCCCACCCCGAAGGAGATCAGCGGGGGTTCGGCGGCGACGGAGTTGAGCGAGGTGGCGGTGAAACCGACGGGCCGCTCGCCGTGCGCGGTGATGACCGCGACACCGGCCGCGTGCCGGCGGAAGACGGAGCGGAGCAGATCGGGAGAGGCCTGCCGGGGTGCGCCGATCGTGGGAACGGTACGGAGCTCGGGCGAAACCGTCATGGAGTTGTCCTTCTGCGAGGGCGTCATGAGAGGGGTCCTGGGGTGGTCAGACACCCGGACAGCGCGCACTCGCGTTGCGGGCCAGATCCACGTGGGCCCGGCCGTAGAGAAGGAGTTCTATGGGCACTCCGTCAGGGTGACGATCGGTGGCGGGTGCAGTCAAGTGCGTACCGGGATGTGGGAGAAGTGTCACGGCGTCAGACCGGGCCCGCCGGGCCCTTCCACGCTCGGGCCCCGCTCGGCCCGCGGCGGACCCTGCGCCGGACGCACGCGGCCGGACGCGCGGCGGACCGTCCGTCAGACGACCCGGCCGGGCGTGCGGCGAACTCTTCGCCGGACGGCGCGGGCGTGTGTGCGTGCGTGCGTGCGGCGAACCCTTCGTCAGACGACCCGGCCGGGCGTGCGGCGGACCGTCCGTCAGACGGCGCGGCCCAGGGCTGCGATGACGTCCGCCCTGCGGGGCTGCCCCGCGGCCCTGCGGACGACGCGTCCGGCGGCGTCGAGGACGAGGACGGTGGGGGTACGGGCGATGCCGAGCTCGCGCACGAGGTCGAGGCGCTCCTCGGCGTCGATCTCCACGTGCCCCACGCCCGGCACCATCGCGGCGACCTCGGCGAGGGTGCGGCGGGTGGCCCGGCAGGGCTGACAGAAGGCCGTCGAGAACTGGACGAGGGTGGCCCGCTCCCCCAGTGCGGCGCCGAGCGCCTCCGGCCCCAGGACCTCGGTCATCCCACTTCCCTTCGCTCTCCCGTTCCTCCGGTGCAGCGTCCCACGGGGCCGATGGATTCCCGCCACCGACCACCGCGAGTGACGAGAATCTCCCCGTATGAAGCCGTCTGGACTGGTCACGGGGCCGCACATGGGGCACGATCTGCCCAAAGCCGAAAACCTACGGCCGCGTAACTTCGCCGGGAGAACCCCCCTCCGGGCACATGAAGAAGAGGTTCCTCTCCGATGGCAGAACTCGTCTATCGACCGGTCATCGGCGCCGCTCTGACCATGTTCAAGGCGCTCGACCTGAAGATCGACACGCAGGGTTCGGAGCACATCCCCCGGACCGGCGGCGCGGTGCTCGTGAGCAACCACATCAGCTATCTGGACTTCATCTTCACCGGTCTCGCCGCCCTGCCGCAGAAGCGCCTGGTGCGCTTCATGGCGAAGGACTCGGTCTTCAAGCACAAGATCTCGGGGCCGCTCATGCGCGGCATGAAGCACATCCCGGTGGACCGCGCCCAGGGCGAGCACGCGTACCAGCACGCCCTGGAGTCGCTGCGGGCCGGCGAGATCATCGGCGTCTTCCCCGAGGCGACCATCTCCCAGTCCTTCACGCTGAAGAGCTTCAAGACGGGTGCGGCGCGCCTGGCGCAGGAGGCGGGCGTCCCGCTGATCCCGATGGCGCTGTGGGGCACCCAGCGGCTGTGGACGAAGGGCAAGCCGCGGAACTTCAAGCGGAGCCACATCCCGGTGACCATCCGCGTGGGCGAGCCGGTGGAGGCCCCCGCCGACCAGTACGCGGGCGCGATCACCCGGCGCCTCCGCGAGCGCGTCCAGGAGCTCCTGGAGGCCGCGCAGCGCGCCTACCCGGTGCGACCGAAGGACGCGAACGACACCTGGTGGATTCCCGCGCACCTCGGCGGTACGGCTCCGACGCCGGCCCAGGTCAAGGAAGCCGGCTGACGGAACCGTTCCTGCACCGCCCGGATCACAGCTCGGCCGGCAGCGTCCGGTCGAGGTACGGGCGGTCCGGGGCGGCCTTCAGGGCGCCCAGGACGACCGGGTGCGGCTCGGCGTACAGCTCGGGGTAGTCCACTTCGCCGAGCTCCGGCCGTACGGTCCAGGCCAGCCGCTCCTCCCCCAGGGAGAACCGGGCGTCGACGCCCGGCTTGTTCCCCCGCACGTCCTGGCGGGCCCAGGCTCTCTCCCCGGGCAGCAGGACGGCGACGAGGCCGTGGACGACCGGGTCCGAGCCGTCGTCCTCGGTGAGCCGCTGGTAGCAGAGGGCGGCGGGGATTCCGCGGGCCCGCAGGAGCGCGGCGTAGGCGAGGGACTTGGCGTAGCAGATGCCGTTGCGCTGCTCCAGGACGTCGGAGGCGCGCCAGGTGACGCGGAGATCGCCGGAGTCCATGGAGTGCGGGATGGTGTCGCGGACGAAGGCGTAGGCCGCTTCGGCGTATGAGTATGCGTCGGGATGATCCGCGGCGAGGCGCTCGGAGACGTCCTTGACGAGCGGGTGGTCGTGATCGACCGACTCGCTTGCCGCAAGGTACGCGTCGATATCGGGGTTCTGCTGAATGAGTTCCATGCGGGACGACCCTATGAAAACGGCCGGACGGAGTCAATGACTTTCCGTCCGGCCGCATTTTTATGCAGACCTGCTCAGCGGGCCAGCTCTTCCTTCAGGGCCTGGAGGAAGGCGTCCACGTCGTCCTCCGTGGTGTCGAAGGCGCACATCCAGCGGACATCGCCGGCGGCCTCGTCCCAGAAGTAGAAGCGGAACCGTTCCTGCAGGCGTCGGCTCACCTCGTGCGGGAGGCGGGCGAAGACCGCGTTGGCCTGCACCGGGTAGAGGATCTCCACCCCGTCGAGCTCGCGCACCCCGGCGGCGAGACGCTGGGCCATCGCGTTGCCGTGGCGGGCGTTGCGCAGCCACAGGTCCTTCGCGAGGAGGGCCTCCAGCTGTACCGACACGAAGCGCATCTTCGAGGCGAGCTGCATGGACAGCTTGCGCAGGTGCTTCATGTGGCTGACCGCGTCGGGGTTGAGCACGACGACGGCCTCGCCGAAGAGCATGCCGTTCTTCGTGCCGCCGTACGAGATCACGTCCACGCCGACCGCGTTGGTGAAGGCGCGCATGGGCACGTCGAGCGAGGCTGCCGCGTTGGCTATGCGGGCCCCGTCGAGGTGCACCTTCATGCCCTTGGCGTGGGCGTGCTCGACGATCGCGCGGATCTCCTCCACCGTGTAGACGGTGCCGAGCTCCGTGTTCTGGGTGATCGAGACGACCTGGGGCATGGCCCGGTGCTCGTCCTCCCAGCCCCAGGCCTGCCGGTCGATCAGCTCGGGGGTGAGCTTGCCGTCCGGGGTCGGGACGGTGAGCAGCTTGAGGCCGCCCATCCGCTCCGGCGCGCCGCCCTCGTCCACGTTGATGTGGGCGGTCTCGGCGCAGATCACGGCGCCCCAGCGGTCGGTGAGCGCCTGGAGGGCGGTCACGTTCGCCCCGGTCCCGTTGAAGACCGGGAAGGCTTCGGCGGTGGGGCCGAAGTGGCTGTGCATGATCCGCTGGAGGTGCTCGGTGTACTGGTCCTCGCCGTAGGCGACCTGGTGGCCTTCGTTGGCGAGGGCGAGGGCCGCGAGGACCTCGGGGTGGGCGCCGGCGTAGTTGTCGCTGGCGAAGCCCCGGACCGACGGGTCGTGGTGACGACGTGCGTCGGTCCTGGGGCCGAGTGCCGCGGTCACGGCTTGGGGGTCAGCCACAGACGCTGTCCATTCACTTCCTGGGCGGGCTTGTCCCAGAGACCCGCGATCTCGTTCGCCAGGTCCTTGACGTCGGTGAAGCCCGCGAACTTCGCGTTGGGGCGTTCGGCGCGCATGGCGTCGTGCACCAATGCCTTGATCACCAGGATGGCAGCCGCCGCCTGCGGGCCGTCGTCGCCCCCCAGCTTGCGGAAGGAGTCGGCCATGGCGAGGGTCCAGGCCTCGGCGGCCGCCTTGCCGGCGTTGTACGCGGCGTTGTTGGCGACCGGCTTGTGGGCGCCGGACTGGCTGATCAGGGCGTACCGGCCGCGTCCGCCGGCGCGCAGCAGCCCGTCGTGGAAGGCGAGCGAGGTGTGCTGGACGGTGCGGATCAGGAGCTTCTCCAGGAAGTCCCAGTCCTTGAGGTCGGTCTCCGTGAAGGAGGCGCTGCCGCGCCAGCCGCCGACCAGGTGGACCAGGCCGTCGATCCGGCCGAACTCCTTCTCGGTCTTCGCGGCCCAGTCGCGCGTGGCGTCCAGGTCGAGGAGGTCGACCGTGTCGCCGACGACCTTGGCTCCGCCGTGGGCGTAGCGGGCGGCGTCGACGGCCTCCGCGAGGCGCGCCGGGTCGGCGTCGGAGGCGACGACCGTGGCACCGGCCTCGGCGAGACGCAGCAGCGTCGCGCGGCCCGCGGGGCCGGCCGCGCCGGCGACCGCGATGACGGCGCCGTCGAGCGGTCCGCCGTTTCCGTTGGAGATCATGGGCGACGCCTCCTCGGTGTTCTCGGTGAGGTCGCTCACGCGGCGGCCCGCACGGTGCTCGGGACGTCGGCGGCGGTGATCCCCTTGGTGTCGGCGATCACGCCCTTCAGCTTCTTGGCCAGGGCCTCAAAGAACATGCTGAGCGGAAACTCGTCCGGAAGCACGTCGTCGACCAGCTTGCGCGGCGGGAGGGACAGGTCGAGGGCGTCGGGACCCTTGGCCCACTTCGATCCCGGGTGCGGGGCGAGGTAGGTGGAGACGAACTCGTACGCCTTGAACCAGTGGACCAGCTTCGGGCGGTCGATGCCCTCGCGGTAGAGGGTCTCGATCTCGGCGCAGAGGCGGTTGGTGACCTCGGGGGCCCGGTCCCAGTCGATGGTGAGGATGTTGTCCGTCCAGCGCACCACGTCGTTCTTGTGGAGGTACGCGAAGAGGAGCTGGCCGCCCAGACCGTCGTAGTTGCGGGTGCGGTCGCCGGTGAGCGGGAAGCGGAACATCCGGTCGAAGAGGACCGCGTACTGCACGTCACGGCCGTGCGCGTTGCCCTCTGCCTCCAGCTTCACGGCCTCCTTGAAGGCGGTGAGGTCGCAGCGGAGCTCCTCCAGGCCGTACATCCAGAAGGGCTGGCGCTGCTTGATCATGAAGGGGTCGAAGGGCAGGTCGCCGCGGCTGTGGGCGCGGTCGTGGACCAGGTCCCAGAGCGCGAAGGCCTGCTGGCAGCGCTCCTGGTCGCCGAGCATGACGGCGATGTCCTCGGGCAGCTTCACGCCGAGGGTGTCGACCGCGGCCTCGGTGACCTTGCGGAAGCGCGCGGCCTCGCGGTCGCAGAAGATGCCGCCCCAGGTGAAGCGCTCGGGGACCTCGCGGACGGCGACGGTCTCGGGGAAGAGGACGGCCGAGTTGGTGTCGTAACCGGCGGTGAAGTCCTCGAAGGTGATGCCGCAGAAGCCCGGGTTGTCGTAGCGGGTGCGCTCCAGCTCGGAGAGCCACTCCGGCCAGACCATGCGGAGCACGACGGCCTCGAAGTTGCGGTCGAGGTTGCCGTTCTGCGTGTACATCGGGAAGAGCACGAGGTGCTGGAGCCCGTCGGCACGGCCGGCGGCCGGGTGGAACTCCATGAGGGAGTCCAGGAAGTCCGGCACGGTGAAGCCGCTCTCGACCCACTTGCGCAGGTCCGCGACGAGGGCGCGGTGGTAGGCGCCGTCGTGCGGGACGAGCGGGGAGAGCTGCTCGACGGCCGCGGTCAGGCGGTCGACGGCGAGCTCGACGAGCGCGCGGGCGGGGGCGCCCTCGGCCTCGAAGTCGATGGAGCCGTCGGCGCTCTGCCAGGGGCGGATCTCCTCCACGGCATTCTTGAGCTCGGCCCAGGCCGGGTGGTCGATCACGCGGGCGTCGGTGGATATCGCCCCACCGGTCACGTCCTGCACAAGAATTTCCGTCATGCCTCTTCCTCCACAGGAGAACCTTGCGTCAAGACAACGTAACCATTGACGCTTCGTTCCCACAAGGGGAGGCAAGAGAAATTATCCTGCGTGCCCCCCCTGCCGACAGAAGTTTTTCCTGTCGGTCAGGGTTGAAGCCACTCTTCCGCCGTACGGGGTTCAGCCGAGCTGCTTGATCAGCAGCTCGAACTCCAGGTCGTCGCGCTGGGGCAGTCCGAAGCGCTCGTCGCCGTACGGGAACGGGGTCATCCGGCCCGTGCGCCGGTAGCCGCGCCGCTCGTACCAGGCGATCAGCTCCTCGCGCACGGAGATCACCGTCATGTGCATCTCGCGCGCGTCCCACAGCTCGCGCACCCGGCGCTCGGCCTCCGCGATGATCTGCTTGCCCAGGCCCGCGCCCTGCAGCTCGGGGCGGACCGCGAACATGCCGAAGTACGCGGCCTCGCCCCGGTGCTCCAGCTGGCAGCAGGCGACGAGCTCGCCGTCGCGCTCGACGACCAGGAGCCGGCTGCCGGGGGCGGTGATGACCGCGGTCACGCCCTCGGGGTCGGTGCGCTGCCCCTGGAGGATGTCCGCCTCCGTGGTCCAGCCGCCCCGGCTGGCGTCGCCCCGGTAGGCCGACTCGACGAGCGGGACGAGGGCCGGGACGTCGTCGAGGACCGCTTCGCGGTAGCTGATCCGGCCGGTCTCCTGGGACGTGGCGGTGTCCATGTAACGGGGCTCCCCTCGGGCGCTGACGATCGGCGTGCGCGATCGTCCCGAGCCTAACGCGCGCCTTTCACTCCCCCTTCGTACGCCCGTGCGCGCCCGTGCGCCCGCGTGCGGCGCCCGGGAGGCGGGCATTGCTTGCTGAAGGGGAGCGTCCAGGGGGACCAGGGGGAGGTGTGCCGTGCACGGACCGGCCCTGTCCGGGTGGTTGCTGGTCGCGCTGTGCGCGGCGACGGGCGTGTACTGCCTGCTGCGGATGCGCGTCTGCGCCGGTGCGGAGCGGAAGGCCGCGGGCGGCGAGGCGGTGATGAGCTTCGGAATGGCGTCCATGGCGGTGCCCGCCGCCGTCCTGACCCCACCGGAGTGGGGCTGGGCGGTGTACGCGGCGGTGTTCGGCGCGGCGACGCTGCACGGCCTCCTCGCGGTGCGGCACGGCGGCCATCATCTGCACCACCTGGTGGGCTCGCTCGCCATGGTCTACATGGCGGTGGCGATGGCGGCGCCCGGCGCGGCGGGGGCGCACGCGGGGCACACGGCGGGGCACGCGGCGGGGCACGCGGCGGGGGCGGTGGGTGGCATACCCGTGCTCACGGCCGGGCTCCTCCTCTATTACACGGCGTACGTGCTCCGCTCGGGGGCGCGGCTCGTGCCGGTGGCGGCGACCGCCGGCGGCCCGGGTCCCGCCTGGGTGACCGGACCGGAGCTGACGCTCGCCTGCCGGCTCTCGATGGCGCTCGCGATGCTCGCGATGCTGGTGACGCTGTGAGGCCCTCGTGGGATCCGGTCCGATGACAGCACCTTCCGGCCAACCAAACCGTGGCGTACGTCACTTGCCGTCCCAGCCCATACCCCGGCGAGTACCGCGCTCATAGGCTGACGCCATGTGGGTCTCCCTCGCGCTGTTCCTGCTCGGCGTCCTGACCGCCCTCGCCGCCCCCCGGCTGCTGTCCCGGGCGGACTGGGTGGAGCGAGAACCCGTGGTGGCCCTGTGGGTGTGGCAGTGCGTGGTGGCCGCGGTGCTGCTGAGCTTCGCGCTCTCCATGACGTTCAGTGCGTCCGCGGCCTGGCAGGCCGTCCGGGGACAGGTCTTCGCGGGCGCGCCGCGCGCGGTGGTCGACGCGTACGAACTGGGCACCTCGGGACCCTGGTCCGCGGTGCTCGCGGTGGTCCTCGCGGCCGGCGGGCTCTGGTCCGGGGCGATGCTGGGCCGGGAGATCGGCCGGGCCCGCGCCCGGCGCAGACAGCGCCGCTGCGATCTGCTCGTCCGCGCGCCCCTGCTGCCCGGGGAGCGGCCGGGCAGCGAGCGGCTCGTCGTCCTGGAGGACGAGCGGGCGGACGCCTGGTGGATGGCGGGGGCGACGCCCCGGCTGGTCATCACGACGGCGGCGCTGCGGCGGTTGAAGGGCCGTCAGCTGGACGCGGTCCTCGCGCACGAGCAGGGCCACGCCCGGGCCCGGCACGACTGGCTGCTGCACGGCTCGGGGGCGCTGGCCGCCGGATTCCCGGGGATCCCGGTCTTCGCGGCCTTCCGCGAGGAGATGCACCGCCTGGTGGAGCTGGCCGCCGACGACGTGGCCTCGCGCCGCTTCGGCCGGCTGACGACCGCGCTCGCGCTGGTCGAACTGAACGAGGACCGGGGAGTGTTCGGCCCCGGCCCGGCCCCCGCCGCCGATCTGCCGCAGCGGGTGAACCGGCTGCTGGCCGCGACGCCCCGCCTCACCGCCGGACGCCGGCTCCGGCTGACGGCGGCCGCGTCCCTGGTGCCCGTGGTCCCCGTACTCGTGGCCTTCGTGCCGGCGCTCCGCGCGCTGGGATAGCGCCGGATGACGCCGCGCACGACGGACGGACCCCGAACACCGGAACCCGCAGCGCGCGCGACCGCCGCGGGCGAGACGGCGGGCCCCACGCCTCTCATGGCGGGCAGGGCTCGCACAGCAGGCTCCATAGCGCGCACAGCCGACGCGGCCCCGACAGCATGCTCCGCGGCGCGCGCAGTCGACGCGGCCGGGACGGCGGGCCCCACGCCGCGCACAGTCGAAGCCGCCCGGAGGGCGACGCGCGTGGGTCGGTCGGAGGGCGGCGCGGGGGCGATCGTCGGGCAGGATCGGCGCATGCGCACCTCCGCCCTGGTCTCCGGGGTCCTGGCTCTGATTCTGCTCGTGCTCGTCGCCGTGGAGTGGTCGCCGCTGCTCTCCTTCGACCGCTCGGTCGCCGAGGCGCTCCACCGCAACGCCCTCGCCCACCCCGGGTTCACCCACGTCAACCGTGTCCTCACCGACTGGGTGTGGGACCCGTGGACGATGCGCGCCCTGGCCGCCGTCACCGCGGTGCTGCTGTGGTGGCGGCGGGACCGGCGGGCGGCGCTGTGGGTGGCCGGGACGAGCCTGCTGGCCGCCGGGCTCCAGCAGGCCGTCAAGGACCTGGTGGGGCGGGAGCGGCCGCAGTGGACCGACCCGGTGGACTCGGCGCACTACGCCGCCTTCCCGTCGGGGCACGCGATGACGGCGACGGTCACCTTCGGGCTGCTGCTGTGGGTGCTCGCCCTGCACTGGCGGGAGGAGTGGCGCGGCTGGGGCACCCTGACGGGCGTCGCCGTCGTCTCGGTGCTCGGGGTGGGCTGGACGCGGGTCTACCTGGGCGTGCACTGGCCCTCGGACGTCGTCGAGGGCTGGCTGCTCGGCTGGTGCTGTGTGACCGCGGCCGTGCTCACGTACCGCTGGAGCGAGCGGCGCGGAAGAATGGGAGAAAGACGATGAAGCCGCCTGTTCTGGACGATCCCCCGTGTCGCCCAGAACAGACGGCATCCCCGGCGGTATGCCACACGGACATGCCGACGGGATGCGCCGAGTATATTGGCCGGCAGCCAGTCAACGCAGGAGTCCAGCATGTCCCCGCGTAGCCCATCGGTCAATGAAGAGCTTCGGCGCCGGTCGCGGGAGCGGATTCTCCAGGCCACCGTGGAGCTGATCGACGCCCACGGCTACGAGGCGACCACGCTCGGCGACATAGCGGAGCGGGCCGGTACGGCGCGGGGGCTGATCTCGTACTACTTCCCCGGCAAGCGGCAGCTGCTCCAGGCGGCGGTGCACCGGCTGATGCACCTCACCCTGGAGGAGGCGCTCGAACGCGAGCCGCGCACGGAGGACGGCCGCGAGCGGCTGGCCCGGGCGATCGACGCGATCCTGGGGCTCGCGGTGACGCGGCCCACCCTGATGCGGACCCACATGGCGGGCATCCTGCAGGCCGACGGGTTCGTGCAGTGCGAGGAGCAGCAGCGCCTGGCCTTCCTGCTGCGGGACACGGTCACGCGGTACGGCTCCGCGGACGTGGACACCGACTATCCGCTGCTGCGCGCCCTGCTGATGGGCGCGGTGGTGGCGGTGCTGCTGCCGGGGGCCCCGATGCCGCTGGCGCGCCTGCGTTCGGAGCTGTTCCACCGGTACGGGCTCGACTGGGAGGCGGGCATGCCGCCGGACGGGGGTCCGCCCGACGGCACGCCGCGGTCGTGAAGCGGTGACCGGTCCTAGAAGTCGTCGAAGTAGTCCGGCTGGCTCTGGACGTTGAGCTCGTCCATCCGGATCCGCTTCGCCGGGTCGGTACGACGGTCGGAGAGCTTCAGGACGTCGAAGCCCTTCGCGATGTCGTTCGAGTAGATGTAGCCGTTGTAGTAGTACGCCGACCAGGAGCCGCCCGTCGCCATGGTGGTGGCGGACAGCGGGCCGCGCTCGAAGTAGGCGATCTCCTTCGGGGCGGAGGAGTCGGTGAAGTCCCAGACGGAGACGCCGCCCTGGTACCAGGCCTGGACCATGAGGTCCTTGCCCTTGACCGGGATCAGCGAGCCGTTGTGGGCGACGCAGTTCTCGGTGTCGGCCTGGTGGCGCGGGATCTTGAAGTAGCTGCGGAAGACGAGCTTGCGCTGGTCGCCCTTGCCGACGATGTCGTAGATGCCGTCGGCGCCCCGGTTCGGGCCGACCGCGGCGTTGCAGGTGGCGGCGCCGCCGCCGCCGAGCTCGTCGGTGAAGACGACCTTGTTCGCCTTCTGGTTGAAGGTCGCGGAGTGCCAGAACGCGAAGTTGACGTTGTCCTCGACCTGGTCGAGCACGCGCGGGTGCTCGGGGTCCTTGATGTCGAAGAGGATGCCGTCACCCATGCAGGCACCGGCCGCGAGGTCCTGCGACGGCAGCACGGTGATGTCGTGGCAGCCGGTGGTCTTGGAGACGCCCGGGTTGGTGGGCGCGCCCGGGTTGCCGCCGCCGTCCGGGCCCTCGCCCGGGAAGAGGACGGGGAAGTTGACGACCGCCGCCTGCTCGGGCGCCTTGCGGGGCACCTTGATGACGGAGATGCCGTCGTGCGGGGGCTGGCAGTCCGGGAAGGCCGCGTTGGGCGAGTAGGAGGAGACGTAGATGTACACGTTCTTGCCCTTGGGCACGATCGTGTGGGTGTGGGAACCGCAGTTGGTCTCGACGGCGGCGACGTACTTCGGGTTGGTGATGTCGCTGATGTCGAAGATCTTCATGCCCTCCCAGGATTCCTTGACCGAGGCGGGCTGCGTCGTGCTGGCGCACGAGTTGTCGCTCCGGGAGGAGTCGGTGGAGAGGAAGACGAGGTTCCCGGAGACGGAGATGTCGTTCTGGGAGCCCGGGCAGAGGACCTGCGCGACGGTCTTCGGGGCCTTCGGGTCGCTGATGTCGTAGATCCGGAAGCCGTCGTAGTTGCCGGCGAAGGCGTACTTGCCCTGGAAGGCGAGGTCCGAGTTGAGGCTCTTGAGGGCGTCCTTGGGGACGTTCGCGAGGTGCTCGATGTTGGAGCTGTGGACGATCTCGTCCACGCCGGGTATCTCGCCGCTCTGGATGGCGGCGCGCGCCTCGGCAGCTTCCTGGGAGGAGACGGCCTCCTGTGCGGGGGCGGCGTCTCCGGGGTCGGGGGTGGCGGCCGCGGGTCCTGCCACGAGCATGGCGGCCAGCAGCCCGGCGGCGGCCGATGCCACACCCAGGTGTCTGAACCGGGCACGCGGGTCGCGCGTGTCGGACGTGGTACGCGGGGTACGCAACGAAGTCACTCCGTCCTCCCTGGTATCCGTTCAGCTTTGAACGGGTGTTGGACCCCGGCAGTATCTTCCTTGCCGTGCTCATCTCAACAGATGGCAACAGAGACGTAATGAAGGTTTTTGATCGGTCAAGACGAGAAAGTGCTAGGAACGGTCACTGTCCCCGTAAGAACCCCTGGAGGTCGCGTTGTTGATCCGCCGTCAGCGTGTCGTCGCCGCCGTGGCCCTGTCCGCCGTCGCCGCACTCGCCCTGGGCGCCTGCGAGTCGGGGCCCGGCAAGGGCGCGCCGCAGGCCGAGGGCTCGACCGGGCCGTCGGTGGTGGCACCGGGGAAGCCGGGTGAACCGGCCCGGCGGATATCCCCCGAGGAGGCCGCCCGACTGCTCCCCGACGAGAGCCCGAACGGCGCGGACTTCCGCTACGTGCAGATGATGGTGGTGCACCACCGGCAGGCCCTGACGATGACGGAGCTGGTTCCGCAGCGGGCGTCGTCCCCCCAGGTGAAGAAGGTGGCCGAGCGGATCGCGGCGGCGCAGCGGCCGGAGATCGGCGCGATGGAAGGTTGGCTGAAAAACAACGGCGGTCCGCGCGCACAGGGCGCCCATGACCATCACTCGATGCCGGGCATGGCGACCGAGGACCAGCTGAAGGAGCTGAGGGGCGCGAAGGGGAAGGCCTTCGACGAGCTCTTCCTGAAGCTCATGATCACGCACCACGAGGGGGCGGTGACGATGGCCGCCGAGGTGCTGAGCGAGGGGAACAACGTCCTCGTGGAGGAGATGGCGAACGACGTGATCGCCCAGCAGACCGCGGAGATCGACCGGATGCGCTCCCTGTAGCCGGATGCGGCAGTCGGGTGCGGTAGCCGGATGCGCCTTCGAGGGGTGGCGGCCGTCAGGCCGTCTCCCCCTCGCGGTCGGCCTGGGCGCCGGCGGCGGACAGGACGGAGTCGAGGAGGCCGGGGAAGAGGGCGTCGAGGTCGCTCCTGCGCAGGCAGTTGAGCTTGGCCGTGCCCCGGTACATCTGCCGGATCACACCGCTCTCGCGGAGCACCCGGAAGTGGTGCGTGGTCGTGGACTTGGTCACCGGGAGGTCGAAGTACGAGCAGCTGAGTTCGGTGTCCTCGCGCGCCATGTCCCGCACGATCTGCAGACGCACGGCGTCCGCGAGCGCGTGCAGCACCTCTTCGAGGCGGATCTGGTCGCGCGTGGGGTGTTCGAGGACGCGCGGGCTGGTGGTGGTCGTCATGGCGGCGGCTCCACTTCATCCGGGATGCGACCCATTGTACGAGAGCCCTCGTAGTTTGACAGGCGCCGTACTACGATGAGTATCGTACGAGTACCTTCGAGGCACCCCGAAACGGAGTCCGTCATGAGCGTCGCCCTGTTCGAGCCCTACGCCCTGCGTTCCCTGACCGTGCCCAACCGGGTCTGGATGGCGCCCATGTGCCAGTACTCGGCGGAGACGAGCGGACCGAACGCGGGCGTGGCGGGCGACTGGCACTTCGCCCACTACGCGGCCCGTGCCACCGGCGGCGCCGGACTGATCCTCGTCGAGGCGACCGCCGTCTCCCCCGAGGGCCGCATCAGCCCGGCGGACCTCGGCCTCTGGAACGACACCCAGGTCGAAGGACTGCGGCGGATCTCCGGCTTCCTCAAGGAGCACGGCACCGTGCCCGGCATCCAGATCGGCCACGCCGGCCGCAAGGCCTCCACCAACCGGCCCTGGCAGGGCCGCGGCCCGGTCGACCCGAGCGAGGGCTGGCAGCCCGTCGGCCCCAGCCCGGTCGCGTTCGACGAGGCCCACCCCGTACCGACCGAGCTGACCGCGGAGCGGATCCGGGAGATCACCGGGCAGTTCGCGGACGCGGCCCGGCGCGCCCTGGCGGCCGGCTTCGAGGTCCTGGAGGTGCACGGGGCGCACGGCTACCTCATCGGCGAGTTCCTCTCCCCGCACAGCAACCACCGCACGGACGCGTACGGCGGCTCGTTCGAGAACCGGACCCGTCTCGCCCTGGAGGTCGTCGACGCGGTGCGGGCCGTCTGGCCCGAGGAACTGCCCCTCTTCTTCCGCATCTCCGCGACCGACTGGCTGGAGGAGCAGGGCTGGACGGTCGACGAGACCGTACGGTTCGCCGCCCTCCTGCGCGAGCACGGCGTCGACCTCCTCGACGTCTCCAGCGGCGGCAACGGCGGACCGGCCCGGATCCCGGTGGGCCCCGGCTACCAGGTGCCCTTCGCCGCCCGCGTCAAGGCGGAGACCGGGCTGCCCGTCGCCGCCGTCGGTCTGATCACCGAGAGCGGGCAGGCCGAGAAGATCCTCGCCAACGGCGAGGCCGACGCGGTCCTCCTCGGCCGCGAGCTGCTGCGCGACGCCTCCTGGCCGCGCCGCGCCGCCCGCGAGCTGGGCGCGACGACCCCGGCGCCGTCGCAGTACGCCTGGGCGATCTGACCGCGGCGCGCCTCCGAGGGCCGTTGTCAGTGGCCGGGTGCAGACTGGCCCGCATCAGTGACAACGGCGTCCTGGAGGTGGCAGTCATGCCCGACGTACTTCTCACCGTGGGCACCCGCAAGGGTCTCTTCATCGGCCGACGGCAGGACGGACGGTGGGAGTTCGACGATCCCGGCTTCCCCGCGCAGGCGGTGTACTCGGTCGCCATCGACACCCGGCGGCCGACCCCTCGCCTGCTCGCGGGCGGGGACAGCGCGCACTGGGGCCCCTCCGTCTTCCACTCCGACGACCTCGGCAGGACGTGGACCGAACCGGCCCGCCCCGCCGTGAAGTTCCCCGAGGACACCGGGGCCTCCCTGGAGCGCGTCTGGCAGCTGCACCCGGCACCGGAGCACTCCCCCGACGTCGTGTACGCGGGGACGGAGCCGGCCGCGCTCTTCCGGTCGGCGGACGGCGGCGAGTCCTTCGAGCTCGTCCGTCCGCTCTGGGAGCACCCGACGCGCTCGAAGTGGGTGCCCGGCGGAGGCGGCGAGGCCGTGCACACCGTCGTCACCGATCCGCGCGACCCGGACGCGCTGGCGGTCGCGGTGTCGACCGCGGGGGTGTTCCGCTCGCGGGACGGCGGGGCCGCGTGGGCGCCTTCCAACCAGGGGGTGTCGGCCGTCTTCCTGCCCGACCCGCACCCCGAGTTCGGGCAGTGCGTCCACAAGATCGCCCAGGACGCGGGCGACAAGGACCGGCTCTACCTCCAGAACCACTGGGGGGTCTTCCGCAGCGACGACGCGGGCGCGAGCTGGACCGACATCGGCTCGGGGCTCCCCTCCGACTTCGGGTTCGCGATCGCCGCGCACCCCCACCGCCCCGACACCGCCTACGTCTTCCCGATCACCGCCGACTCCGACCGGGTCCCGGCGGGCCGCCGCTGCCGGGTCTACCGCACGACGGACGCGGGCGGGACCTGGGAGCCGCTGACCCGGGGACTGCCCGAGGCCGACCACTACGGCACGGTGCTCCGGGACGCGCTCTGCACGGACGACGCGGACCCGGCGGGCGTCTACTTCGGCAACCGCAACGGCGAGGTGTACGCGAGCGCCGACGACGGGGACAGCTGGCAGCTGCTCGCGGAGCACCTGCCGGACGTGCTGTGCGTGCGGGCGGCCGTGATCTGACGGAATGGCGGATTCCGCCGATCTTGGTCAAATCCGCGTACAGGAAAGGAAGTTCGTTCGCACAGGCATGCGATCACGAGGCCGCTCTCCCGGCCGTCGGCCGGGGCCTCCCTGATTGCAGAGGACCATGGAGCTCAGCCTGTTCTCCCACGCCCGCCGCGGCCTGCTCGTGCTCGCGGCCACCGTCGGCATGCTCTTCGGACTCACGGCCGCGCCCGCGCAGGCCCAGGACCTCGTCCTCGACGGCGTCTTCCAGCTCCAGCCCACGCACACCTCCGGCAAGTGCCTGGAGGTCGCCGACTGGCGCGTCGACAACGGCGCCCCGGCGCGGCTGTGGGACTGCACCTACCAGCCCAACCAGAAGTTCTACTTCAAGCGGGTCTGACCCGCTGATCGGGGCGCCGGTCCGGCCGGCGCCCCTCCGGGCTCAGGGCAGGCGCCAGTCCACCGGCTGCGCGCCCTGGCTCACCAGCAGCTCGTTCGCCCGGCTGAACGGGCGGGAGCCGAAGAAGCCCCGGTCCGCCGACATCGGGGAGGGGTGCGCGGACTCGATCACCGGCAGGTTGCCGAGGAGCGGGCGGGCCCTGCGGGCGTCGCTGCCCCAGAGGATCGACACCAGGGGCTTGCCCCGGGCGGCCAGCGCGCGGATGGCCTGCTCGGTCACCTCTTCCCAGCCCTTGCCCCGGTGGGCGCCCGCCTTGCGCGGGGCCGTGGTCAGCGCCCTGTTGAGCAGCAGGACGCCCTGGCGGGTCCACGGCGTCAGGTCGCCGTTCGACGGCCGGGGCAGACCGAGGTCGGTGTGCAGCTCCCGGAAGATGTTCTCCAGGCTGGGGGGCAGCGAGCGGACCTCGGGCGCGACCGAGAAGCTGAGCCCCATCGCCATCCCCGGCGTGTGGTACGGATCCTGACCCACGATCAGGACCCGCACGTCGTCGAAGGGCTGCTGGAAGGCCCGCAGCACGTTCTGTCCGGCGGGCAGGTACGTCCGGCCCGCGGCGATCTCCGCCCGCAGGAAGTCGCCCATCGCGGCGATACGCCCCGCCACGGGGCTCAGGGCCTCCGCCCAGCCGGGCTCCACCAGTTCGTTCAAGGGTCGCGCTGTCACGGTCCGTCACTCTACCGGCCTACGCTGACAACCCGGTCCGGCCCGGACCTCCGCCCGCTCCCGCGCACGTCTTCGAGGATGGTGCACCGTGGTTTCCGTGAACGAACCCTTCGAGGGCCTTGTCGTCGGCGTCGACTCCGGAGGCTCGGGGCTCCGGATCGCCCTGGCCGAGGCCGCGAGCGGCGCCGTCCTGGAGACCGTCTCCTCCCGGGAGCCGGTGCGGACGGGGCCCGGCGGGATCTCCGCCGGTCACTTCCTGGAGCAGGTCCTGCCCGCCGTCGCCGCCCTGCGGGAGCGGGTCGGTGCGCCTCCGGTCGTCGCCGTGGCCGTGGGCGCCGCCGGGATGGCGACCCTCGGGGACGAGCTGCGGGCCGGACTGCCGGGCGCCTTCGCGGAGGCATGGGGCGTGCGCCGGCTCGCCCTCGCGGCCGACGCGGTCACCGCGTACGCCGGGGCGCTCGGGCAGCGGGCGGGCGCCGTCGTCGCGGGCGGTACGGGGCTGATCGCCCTCGGCACGGATCTGACGTCCTGGCGGCGGGCCGACGGCTGGGGGCACCTGCTCGGCGACTGCGGCAGCGGCGCCTGGATCGGCCGGGCGGGCCTGGAGGCGGCGATGCGCGCGCACGACGGGCGGCGCGGGGGCTCGGCGGCGCTGCTGACGCGGGCCGAGAAGCTCTTCGGTCCTGCGGCCGGACTGCCGGGCGTGCTGTACCCGCGTACGGACCGGCCCGCGGTGCTCGCCTCCTTCGCCCCCGAGGTGGGGCGGTGCGCCGCGACGGATCCCGTGGCGGCCGGCATCCTCGCGCGGGCCGGCGCGCACATCGCCGAGGCCGCCGAGGCGGCCTGCCCGGCGGAGCCGGGGGCCCTGGTGGCGCTCACCGGGGGACTCTTCAAGATGGGCGACCCCTTGCTCGTACCGCTGCGGGCCGCGCTCGGGGAGCTGCTGCCGCAGGCGCGGACGGTGGAGCCGGCGGGAGATCCGCTCGCCGGGGCCGTCGCGCTCGCCTCCGCGCTCGCCACCGGAACCCTGCGCCTGCCGGAAGATCCCTCCTTGCTCCGCCTGTTCGGCGTCGGGGCGGGCTAGGCGGCCCGTCCGGCCAGCTGGGAGGCGGTGCGCAGAGGGCCGATCCGGCTCTGACGGTACGAGGGGAAAAGGGAAACGGAACGGAAGCCACGGCCGAGAGCGGACATAGAGGGGCAGAAGGCGCGTGACCGCACCTCAGCCAACTGCGCGGCAGGCGAAACCAGTAGCATGCGGCGCCATGAGCTCCCCCACTGGGCCTGCTTCCGGCCTGCCTGTACGAATGCCTCGACCCCGCCAGTCCGGGCGGCACCGTCGCCCCGAACCCGCGGCGGCGCCCGAGGGCGCTCCCGCACTGGTTCTCGCCGTGCCCGGCGCGCCGTCCGCCGCCATACGCTCACTGGCCGAGGAGGTCGTGAGCATCGCCCGCTCCGAGCTGCCCGGCCTGGAGGCCGCGATCGGCTTCCTGGAGGGCGACGACACCGAGTACCCCTCGCTCGCGACCGTCCTCACGGCGGCCGAGAAGCTGCGCACCGAGCGGTACGAGCTGGCCCTGGCCGCCGGCCGCGAGGCCACCGCCCCGACGGGCCCGGCCGCGGTCGTCGTCCCGCTGCTCGCGGGCCCGGACAGCGCCCAGATGCGCCAGGTGCGCCAGGGCCTCATGGACGGTGGCAACACCGCCGAGCTGACCGACGTCCTCGGCCCGCACCCGCTGCTCGCCGAGGCGCTGCACGTGCGCCTCTCCGAGGCCGGTCTGGCCCGCGCCGACCGGGCCAGGCTGTTCACGGTCGCGACGGCCGCCGACGGCATCATCCTGGCCACGGTCGGTGGCGAGGAGGCCGTGCAGGCCGCCGGGATCACCGGCATGCTGCTCGCCGCGCGCCTCGCCGTCCCGGTGATGGCCGCCGCGCTCGACCAGGAGGGTTCCATCGCCTCCGTGGCCGAGCAGCTGCGCGCCGCCGGTGCGGAGCAGCTGGCCCTCGCCCCGTACCTGATCGGCCCCGAGCTGGCCGACGGTCTCCTCGACGAGGCCTCGAAGGAGGCCGGGTGCGCCGCCGCCGAGCCGCTGGGTGCCTACCCGGCCATCGGCAAGCTGGTGCTCTCGCAGTACACGGCCGCCCTCGGCATTCCGCCGCAGCAGCCGCAGGGCGCGCCCTCGCTCTGAGGCCGCGACCCCGCCTCGTACGGAAGGGCCCGCTCCGGAATCGTCCGGTGCGGGCCCTTCGTCGTGTCCTGCGGGAGTGCGGCGGCTCAGCCGAAGACGACGCAGGAGGCGGCGGGGGCCTCGATCGAGCCCGCGCGCGACGGGATCCCGCTCTCCGGGTCGAGGGTGAACCAGGTGACGTCGCCGGAGCGCTCGTTCGCCGCGTACAGGCGCCTGCCGGAGGGATCGAGGGTCAGGTCGCGGGGCCAGGTGCCGCCGCAGGGCACGGTGGCGACGAGACGGGCCCCGGCGCCGTCGGCGTCGAGGGCGAGCACGGCGAGGGTGTCGTCGCCGCGCACGGCGGCCCAGAGGAAGCGGCCGTCGGGGGCGACGACCACCTCGGAGGGGTGGCTGGGGCCGGTGGTACCGCCGGGGACGACGGGGGTCTCGGCGAGCGGTGCGAGCACGCCCTTCGCGGCGTCCCAGCGGCAGACGGTGAGGGTGGGCTCCAGCTCGTTCAGGACGTACGCGTGCGTGCCGGCCGGATGGAAGGCGAGGTGGCGCGGTCCGGTGCCGGGGCGCAGCGCGGTCTCGCCGTGGAGGGTGAGCTCCCCGGTCGCGGGGTCGAGGGCGCAGATCCGTACGGAGTCGGTGCCGAGGTCCACGCTGACGACCCAGCCGCCGCTGGGATCGGGGAGCACCTGGTGGGCGTGCGGGCCGCTCTGGCGGTCGGCGACGGGGCCGCTGCCCTCGTGGCGCAGGACAGCGGTGGCGGGGCGGGCGGTGCCGTCCTCGGCGAGGGGCAGGGCGGTGACGCTGCCGGAGGTGTAGTTGGCGGTGAGGAGGTGCCCGGCGGCGAGCGCCAGGTGGGTGGGTCCGGCTCCGTCGACGGGCACGGGGGCGCCGAGCGGCTCGGGCGCGGGCCCGGTGACGTCGAAGGCGGCCACGGCGCCCGCCTCGGTCTCGGACACGGCGTGGAGCACGGGGCCGGCGAGGGCGAGGAAGGAGGGGTCGGCGACGGCGTCGCTGCCGCCGGTGACGGTCAGCGCGCCGGTCTCCTCGTCGACGTCGGCGGCGAGGACCCCGAGGCCGCCCGCCGAGGTGAAGGAGCCGATGTACGCCCGTACCCCGCTCCGGCCCTGATCCGTCCCTGTGCCGCCCACGGCGCCTCCCCTGCCCCGGGGCCGGTCGCGGTCGACCGGCCGTCGTCTCGTGGCGCCGACGGTAGCAGTCGGTCTAGACCAAACGGCGGTGCCCGGCGCGTCCGAGCGGACGAGCCGGGCACCTGGCGCTACAGAGCCCCGTCAGGAACGGACCGCCCAGGCGCCGGGCGGAGTCCGCAGCGGAGCGTCCAGCTCCGTGAGCACGCGAGCCAGTCCCCTGGCGTGGGCGAGAGCCGGCGCGCCCACGTGAGGGACGTCGGTCTCGGCCCGGAAGTGCCCCTCCAGCTCCATCGCGCCCCCTTCGCCGGAAGTGAGGGCCTCCACGGCGGCCTCGACCCGCCAGCAGGCGGCGGCCAGGCGGGCGTCGTGACTGGCGTCCGGGTCGGCGGCCACGGCGACCAGGCCCCGCACCTCCGCGGCCGCCTCGTCGAGGAGCCCGAGGACGCGGCGCGCCCGCTGCTTCCTCCCCGTGAAGGGGGTCAGCGGGTGCACCAGCGGAGCCAGCGAGAGCCGCACGCGCCCGAGAAGCGCCTCCAGCTCGGCGGCGTGCGGCGTCGGGTCGGCGGCCTCCTCGCCGGCGAGACGCCGGACGGACGCCGAGGTGGCGGACCGGACGCAGAGGAGCGCCCGCTGGATCCACGCGTCGTTCGTCGTGTGCGTCCGCACGGGAAGGACCAGCGTCACGGCAAGAGCGGCGCACACGGCGCCGACGCCGGTCTCGGTCACGCGCAGGAGGAGCAGCGCGCCGTCCAGCACCCCGAGGAGTCCGTAGAGCAGGCTGGCCATCACGGTGACCGCCAGGATCATCCAGCTGTACGACACGGGGGCGGCGTAGAAGATCCCGAACACGCACACGGCGACCAGCACCGCGGTGGCGACGGGCGCCCCGCCCAGCGGGACGGCGATGAGGAATCCGGCGGCGATGCCGGTGACGGTGCCGAGGACGCGGCGGAAGCCCCGTACGAGCGTCTCGCCCCGCGAGGCCGTGTTGACGAAGATCCACCAGACGGTGCCGACGGCCCAGTACCAGCGCTGCTCCGAGAGGAACTGGCCGATGACGAGGGCCGCCCCCGAGGCGACGGTGACCTGGACGGCCTGGCGGGTGGTGGCCCGGGCCAGTCCCGTCCCGGGCAGCGGGGCGGGCGCCGCCGGCGGCGGGACCCGACGCTCGAGGGGCCACAGCACGAAGCGCACGGTCCCGGCCGCGCCCAGGGCGATGCCGGTGGCCGCGTACAGCTCGGGGAGCTGCGCGGGGACGGCGTGCAGGAACTGGGTCACGAAGAACTGCATGAAGGCGAAGATGCCGAGCGCGTGTCCGCGCGGCCCCCAGCGGCGCGCGTACACGCCCGCGAAGATCACGAGCAGCCAGGCCGCGTCGCGCAGGAGCGGCGCGCCGTGCAGGAGCGCCGCGAGGGCGAGCACCGGAAAACCGACCGTCGGCAGCAGGGCGGTGGTGACGACCTGCCGGCGCACCGTGGGGTCGCCGACCGTGAAGAGGGCGAGCAGCGCGGCGAGCCCGGCGGTGATGGACGCGACGAGGGACAGCCCGAGCAGCTCGGACAGGGCGACCGCGAGCCCGACGCCCAGGACGGCACGGAGCGAGGTCCTGAGCCGGACGAGCCCCGGATCCGGGGCCATGAAGTACTTCTGCACGGCGGCCAATCCGCCCCCCTTGATCTGTTCCTCGGCGCGCGCGAGGTTCCCCTGGGGTGGTGGGGGCTCGGACACGACGAAGGCACCGCGGGCCTGTCCGGCCTCGTCGCCGGACGGCGCTGCGCGGCGCCGAAGGTATGTGATGGCTACAAGGATAGACCGCAGGGGGTACGGCGGCTCAACTCGCCGCCGAAACGGTGGGCCATTGGCCCAGCGCCACAGCGGAACCAGTGACCGGACGGAGCCATTGGCCCATGCCGCCCGTACATCAGCCACCCCGAACCGGCCTTCCGAGGGCAGCCCCCGGAAGGCCGGACGGTCTCCCCTCCGGGACGGGCAGGAGGTGCACGACCGGAGGGAGGTACGGAGCCGAAGGGAGACACGGGCCGACAGTGGTGAACGCCACTGGCCGAAACTCGTTTGCGGAACCGATGACCGGCAGGCGGTACGTCCTCTCCTGGGCCCTCCTGAGCCCTTGCGCCGGGTGCTCAAAAGCCTTTATAAGGTTCCGTGTAGGCATCGGTTGGGATGGCCGGAATGGCATCCATGCCACCGACCAGGGGGACCCTCCACTTCCCGCCGGAAGCACCGTGCGCGCACGCGTACCGACGGAGAACGTGAGGCCATGACCGACAACGACGCCTTTCGCGATGCCATGACCCGTCTGGCGGTCGATCCCGCGTTCGCGGAGCAACTCGACGGAAGCCCCGACGAGGTGGCACGCCGACTCGGTCTGACGCCCGAGCAGGTCATCGAGCTGCGGCGGCTCCGCGTGGAGTCGAGCACGGCCGAGGGACCGGCCACCCTCGACGCACGGCTGTCCAAGTCGTCCCTGTTCTTCGGCAACGCGGCCCACGCCCTGGCCGCCCACGACGTGCCCGTCGAGACGGGCCCGCACGACGCGGCGGACGCCCTGGGTGACTCCCGCGACCTGGCCGGACAGCTCGACGCGACGGCGTCCGACCTCACCGGCCTGATCGGCGACGCACCCGTCGGCGACGACGGCTCCCTCCTCGGCGACCTCGGGGGTCTCGGCGACGCGGGCGAGCCGGGAGACATGGGTGGCCTGGGCGACGCGGGCGACTTCGGCGGTTTCGGGGATGCCGGGGGCTTCGGGGACTTCGGCTCCTTCGGTGACGGCGATACGGGCTTCGGCGAGGCCGGGCTCGGCGGCCATGACGGCGGCTTCGGCGACGGGCTCGGTGGAGGGTTCGGCGACGGGTTCGGGGGCGGCCACGAAGGCGGCCTCGGCGACGGCTTCGGCGGAGGGTTCGGCGACGGGTTCGAGGGCGGCCACGGCGGCGGGTTCGGCGGAGAGTTCGGTGGCCATGGCGGCGGTTTCCACGGGGGCGGTGCCGAGGGCCTCGGGCACGGCGGCATCTACGCGGAGGGCGACGACGGCGGCGGCGAAGGCGGTGGAGGCGACTCCGGCGGCGGGGGCGGCGACGGCAGCAGCAGCGAGAACGGCCGCCGACCCGGCAGCGGCGGCACCGGCGGTGGCGACGGAGGCGGAGGCGGCGACGGAGGCGGAGGCAGCGACGGAGGCGGAGGCGGCGACGGCAGCAGCAGCGAGAACGGCCGCCGGCCCGGCGGTGGCGGCTCCGGCGGCGGCGACGGTGGTGGTGGTGGTGGTGGTGACGGCGGTGGTGACGGCGGCAGCAGCGAGAACGGCCGCCGGCCTGGCGGTGGCGGCACCGGCGGCGGGGGCGAAGGCGGAGGCGGAGGCGACGGCGGCGGGGGCGAAGGCGGAGGCGGCGGAGGCGAGGGCAGCAGCAGCGAGAACGGCCGCCGGCCCGGCGGTGGCGGCTCCGGCGGCGGCGACGGTGGTGGTGGTGGTGACGGCGGTGGTGACGGCGGCAGCAGCGAGAACGGCCGTCGGCCCAGCGGTGGCGGCGGGCGCAACGAGACTCCCGGTCCCGACTCCGACGGCGCCCGCAGCGGACTGGTCCGGCCCGGGCTCGACCGGATCGGCGACAGTCACCTGCACACCGCCGGGCCCGGCCACGACGCGCTCGGCGGCCCGGCCGGCGGTTCCTTCGTCACGGGTTCCTGAGGCGTCGGGCCCGAGACCATGCTCTGCCATGCCTGTCGCGTGCACGTGCGGCGCGACTTCCCGTACTGCCTGCGCTGCGGCACCCTGCGCCGCGGTGCGGCGCCGACGTCGTTCGCCGCGCCCCGGCTGCGCGGCCTCGACGACCCCGACCTCCTCGTACCGCTGACGGGCGAGGTCACGACGCTGGGCCGCGGCGCGGACAGCGACGTCGTCCTCGCGGACGGCAGTGTGTCGCGCCGTCATGCCCGTATCGTCCGTGACGCGTCGGGCTTCCGGGTCGAGGATCTGGACTCGTTCAACGGCACGGCCGTCGCGGGGGCGACCCTGCACGGCGGTTCGGCGCGCCTGGACGACGGCGCCGAACTGTCCGTCGGTGACGTCCGGCTGGTGTTCGAGCAGCCGCGTGACGCGCGGATCGGTTCGCGGACCGTCATGGTCGGCACGCAGCTCACCGAACTGCCCGCCGGTGCCGTTCCCGAGCCGGACGCGCCGGAGGCGCACGGCCCGCTCACCGCGCGGCCGCGCCGCCGCGGCGGCTGGGCGCTCAAGCAGGTGCCCACGAGCGGCCGCGCGGAACCGTACTGGGTGCTGAGCAACACGCGGACCGGCGGGTACCTCCGGCTCGACGAGCGCGAGGTGTTCCTGTGGAACGCCCTCGACGGCGACGCCACCGTGCGGGACCTGCTCTTCGCGTACGCGGACCGCTTCGGCGAGCTGGCGCTGCCGCGGATCGAGGCCGCGCTGGCGGCGTTCGCGGGCGCCGGGCTCCTGCGCGGTCTGCCGGGGCGGCGGGAGGAGAAGGCGGTGTCCGGGCCGCGCCGGGTGTGGCGGGCGGTGTACCGGGCCCTGCTCAGGCTGGAGGTGTCCGTGCCGGGCCTCGACGGGGCCGTGACGCGGTTGTACGCGGGCGGCGGCTGGCGGTTCTTCACCCGTACCGGAGTGGCGCTGACCTGGCTGTCGCTGCTCGGCGGTCTGGTGGTGTTCTTCGCGGTGGCGCAGGGCCGCCAGCATCTCCTCGACTTCGGCGGGTCCGGCGTCCGGGGCCCGGTGGCGCTGGCCGTCGGTTACGTCTCGGCGCTCGTGGTGCACGAACTGGCGCACGCCCTCGCGGTGAAGTCGTACGGCCGCAAGGTCAGGCGAGGCGGCTTCATGCTGATGATGGGAATGCCGTTCGCGTTCGTGGACACGAGCGACATGTGGTTCGGCACCCGCTGGTCGCGGGTCGTGGTGGCGCTGTCCGGGCCGGTGTCGACGGCCGCCCTGGCGGGCTGGTGCGCCGTGGGCGCGGCCTTCCTGCCGGTGGGGCCGGTCTCGGCCGTGCTGTTCCACCTGGCCTTCGGGCTGTATCTGAACACCCTGTACAACTTCAATCCGCTGATGCCGCTGGACGGTTACCAGGCGCTCACCGACGCACTGCGCGTGCCGCGGCTGCGTGAGGAGGCGAGCGCGTACTTCCGCACGGGGTTGTGGCGGGACCTGCGGGCGGGCCGACGGCCGGGGCCGCGGCAGGCGGGCATGGCCGCATACGGCCTGGCGGTGGTCGTCGGGACGTACGGATTCCTGGTCCTCGCCCTGCTGGCCTGGCGGTCCCGGCTCGGGGAGTGGCTGGACGGGCGGGTGCCCGCGCCGTGGGACGCGGTGATCGTGGCGGTGGTCGTGGCCCTGGTGGCGTTCCCGGTGTGGGCGGCGCCGGTGCGGTGGCTGGTACGGGTGGTGAAGCGACGTCGCACGGCGACGGGCGGCGATCGGGCGGACGGGGCGGCCGTGGACGGCACGGCCCTGGAGGGGACGGCATGAGCGACATGCGCGGGGCGGACGCCGGTTGGACGGTCCCCGGCTACGAGGCCGTGCGCACGCTCGGCCGGGGCGCGGGCGGACGGGTCGTCCTGGCACGTCACGAGGCGACGGGCGTGCCCGTGGCCGTCAAGTACCTGAGCGAACGGCTGCACGGCGACCGGGACTTCCTGGCCCGGTTCCGCGCCGAGGCGCGGCTGCTCGGCGAGCTGCGGCACCCGTGCGTGGTGCGGCTGTACGAGTACGTGGAGGCCCGACGGGGCGCGGCGATCGTCATGGAGGCGGTCGACGGGGTGACCTTGCGCGAGCTGCTGCGCGAACACGGGGCCACCGGCCCGGAGGCGGCGCTCGTCCTGCTCAAGGGCTCTCTGCTCGGGCTCGGCGCGGCCCATGCGGCCGGGGTGGTGCACCGCGACTACAAGCCGGAGAACGTGCTGGTGCGCGCCGACGGTTCGAGCGCGCTGGCCGACTTCGGCATCGCCGTGCGCGCGGGGCGCGAGGCGGAGGCCGCGGGCACGCCCGCGTACATGGCGCCCGAGCAGTGGGACGGCGAGCCGGCGGGCCCGGCGGGCGATGTGTACGCGGCGACGGCCGTGTTCTACGAGTGCCTCACCGGCCGGCAGCCGTTCGTCGCCGACGACCTGATCGCCCTGCGGCTCCAGCACCTCCGGGCGCCGGTCGAGGTGGCCGGTGTCCCCGAGCCGGTGCGCGATCTGGTGCGTACGGGCCTGGCGAAGGACCCGGCGGACCGGCCGGGCGTCGACGCGTTTCTCGTCGGCCTCGAACGTGCCGCCACGGACGGTTACGGCGCGGACTGGGAGGAGCGCGGACGCCGGGGCCTCGGCCGACTCGCCGCCCTGCTCGCCCTGCTGTTCCCGTTCGCGACGACGGGGGCGGTGTACGAGGCGACGCCGGCGCTGACGGTCCTGGGCCGCCTGAAGGGCGTCCTCGGAAGGACGCTGGTCGGGGTGGCCGCGCTGGCCGTGGTCGCGGCCGGTGCGGCGACGGTGGCGACGGCCGGGACGGCCGACGACACGACGACGACCGCGGCGACCTCCGTCCCGTCGGGAACTCCGGCCTCCGGTGTCCCGGCCCCGTCCTCGTCGTCCCACCCGCCCTCCGCCTCTCCGACGCCGAGCGGGTCGCCGGCCGGCAGCCCCTCGACCGAACCGACGCCGAGCGGCACGACGACGGCACCGGCCACGGACGGCACGCCGACCACGACCGCACCCGGACCGGACCCCACGGCCTCCACCCCGGCCCCCACCACCCCGGCCCCGACCACGCCGCCTCCGACGACCACGACCTCGGCAGCGCCGACGCCGGGCACGATCACGATCGTCATCGGCTCCCTGCGCCGTGGGCCGGGCAGCACGCTGATCGCCGACGTGACCGTCGACACCACCGGCACCGGTCCGCTGACGCTCACCGCGGACTTCTACGCCAACACGCCCGCCGAGCCCTACGGTTCGCAGTCCCGCCGGCTGTCGGGCGGCACGCAGTACTCCCTGACCTTCCAGGGCGACTTCGCGAACCACCCGTGCCGGGGCACCTGGACCATCGCCGTCAGCAGCGACCCTCAGTCCCCGGACGGAACGCGGACGGCCTCCGCCGACGCGCCGCCGTGCTGAGCCACCACCGAGGAGAACGAGGCTCGATGAGGACACCGCCGACGCCACCGGCACCCGCCACGGTCGCCGGGCGTGCCCTGTCGGAATGGTCGCGGGACGGCCGGTTCGGCACCTGGTACGCGCTGGGGCCCGCCGACGCGGACGGACCGCCGCTCGGCGTCCTGCGGATCCACCGCGCCCTGCTCACGCCGAGCGGTGCGCGGGAGCGGCTCACGGCCGCGGTGCGCTCCGTGGCGAAGCTGCGGCTGCCGGGCGTACCGGCCACCGTCGACCTGCTGCGGGAGGCGGGGGACGTGTGGCTGATCGTCGCGCGACCGCCGGCCCGTACCGTCTCCGACCTGCTCGCCACGGGCGCGCCCGGGCTCGACGAGGGCAGCGCCGCGAGCGTGCTCAACGAGACCGCGCAGACGCTGCTCGCCCTCCACGCGGCCGGCCTCGCCCACGGTTCGCTCACCCCCGACCACGTGGTCCTCGCCCCGGACGGCACCGCACTGCTCGTCGAAGCGTCACTGGCCGCCGCGCTGACCGAGGACGGCGCCTCCACGGTCTCCCCCAGGGACGCCGACATCGCGGCGTGGGCGGCGCTCGCCCGTACCCTCGGCACCGCATGGGCGGCGCCCGGCACACCGGCGGCCGAGTTGTTCGCCCGCTGCTCCGCCACGGCCGGGTCCGAGGGCCTCGCCGCCGCGCGTACGACGCTCACCTCGGGGCGCGCGGCGCTGCCCCGGGACTTCCTGCGCAGGACGGCCCTGCGAACGGCGGCGGCCGCCGCCTTGGCGGAACTGGCCGAGCCGGCATCGCGGACAGAGCCGGCCACGAAGTCCCCGGGGGCTTCGGGACGTTCGGAGGCGACGGAATCGGTGGAGGACGCGGGGGCGGTGGAGGACACCGCGGCGGCCGCCCCTGTCGGCGTCGCTCCGGACGAGCGGGACACCCTCCTCGGCAAGCGCCATCGAAGCGTCCCCGCCACGCCTCTGACGCCCGTGCCCGGCGGAGCCGAGGACGACGGCGAGATCGTGCTTCGTTTCGGCCCCGGCGTCCCGCGCTCCGAGGAGGAGGCCCTGCGCGCTCTGTGGGCCGCCCCCGCGCCTGCGCCCACCCCGCCGCACCGCCGACGGCGCCGGGCCGGCCTGCTCGGCGCCACCGCCGCGCTGGCGGCGGTGGCGGTCGTGCTGTGGCTGCTGCTGCGACCGACGACGGGCCCGGTGGTGACGGCGGTCCGGGTCACGGCCCCATCGCAGCGGTTGACGTGCGGCGGGACCGCCGAGGTGACCGGTGTGGTGACCACGGACGGCCACGCCGGCCCGTTCAGGTACCGCTGGCTGCGCAGTGACGGGCAGCGGTCCGAGGTTCTGACCCGTACGGCACGCGGCGGCGAGCACGAGGTGGCGTTGCACCTTCGCTGGACCGTCCGCGGCCCAGGCCTGTTCCACGGCACCGCCCGCCTCCAGGTTCTGCGCCCGGACACGCCGCCACTCGAAGCCGAGGCCGCCTTCACGTACGCGTGTGCCGGGTGACGGGCGGCCTGCCGGGCGGCCGGCGACGAGGGCGGCGGCGGGATCGGCGCGCCTACAGCCCGGACGCCACCGTCAGCCCCTCCAGTACCGCCTCCTCCACCGTGCGCGGGCTGACGCGGTCGCCGACGGCGAAGGCACGGTCGGGCGCGAGGCCCAGGGCGAGCGGGTCGAGGTCGGTGACCGGGACGTGGCCCTGGGCCAGTACGACTCCGGCCACGCCCTCCAGCACCACCGGCTCCTCGGTCAGGGTGTGCTGGAGGTAGACGGTGTCGTCGTCCGCGCCGTGGAGCCGGACGTTGGGAACGATCTCGATCCGGGCGCGCACGGCCCGGGCCAGCATGGCGGCGCGTACGTACTGCTGCAGGTGCTCGCCGGCCGCGAAACCGGTCACGCAGAGGGTCACCTTCCGGCCCCGGCCGGCCAGGAGGAGGGCGACGCCGAGGCCGATCCAGTCGCCGCGCCAGTCCGCCACCACGATCCGCCTCCGGCCGCCGCGGGGGATCTCGGCGTCGCCGCGGATCACCGACCAGGCGTCAAGGACCACCGGGTCGTCCATCAGCTCCAGGGGCGGTCGGCGGGGCCGGGCCCCGGTCGCGAGGACCACGGCGTCCGGGGCCGCGGCGGCGAGGGCCGGGGCGTCGATCCGCGAACCCGTCACGACGCGGACTCCGGCGCGGTGCGCCTCGCCCTCCAGGTTGGTGATCACACCCCCGAACTCGGCCCGCCCCGGAAGCCGTTCGGCGAGCAGCACCTGGCCGCCCACGCGGCGGCCCGCCTCGTGCAGCTCCACCTCGTGTCCGCGTGCGGCCGCCACGGCCGCGGCCTTCAGGCCGGCCGGGCCGCCGCCGACCACCAGCACCTTCTTGCGCCGCGTCACGAGCGGCAGGACCCCGAAGCGACGCTCCCGCCCCGTCTCCGGGTGCTGGATGCAGGAGATGGGGTGGCCGAGCTGGAAGTGGCCGATGCAGGCCTGGTTGCAGCCGACGCACGCACGGATCTCCTCGGTGCGGCCTCCGGCGGTCTTGGCCGGCAGGTCCGGGTCGCAGATCAGCGCCCTGGTCATCGCGCAGGCGTCCGCCTGCCCGTCCGCGAGGATCTGCTCGGCCTCCTGCGGCTGGTTGATCCGGCCGGCGACCATCACCGGGACGCCGACCACCGCGCGTACCTTCGCGGCGAGCGGGGCGGTGTAACCGGCGGGCCGGAACATGGGCGGAGCAATGTGCTCGGCCCCGGACAGGCTGGACGAGCTGCCCGCGCACACCGAGACGTAGTCGAGGAGTCCTTCGGCGTCGAGCCGGGCGACGGTGTCCAGGACGAGCTCGGTGTCCAGGCCGTCGTGGCTGAGTTCGTCGCCCGAGATGCGCAGGCCGACGGCGAAGTCCGGCCGGGCCTCCGCCCGGGCGCTGCGCAGCGCCTCGCGCAGGAACCGCAGCCGCCCCTCGCGGTCGCCGCCCCACCCGTCGGTCCGGACGTTGACGTGGGGGCTGAGGAACTGCGCCGGCAGATAGCCGTGGCTGGCGACGACCTCCACGCCGTCGAGTCCGGCCTCGCGCAGTCGGCGCGCCGCCTGTCCGTAGCCGTCGACGACCTCGCGGATCTCCGCCTCGGTCATGGCGCGCGGCATGACGTGGAAGCGCTCGCTCGGCGTGGCCGAGGGCGCCCACGCCACCGGCGCGGTGCCGTCCGCGGACTCCAGGATCTCCCGGCCGGGGTGGAACAGCTGGCCGAAGACCTTCGTGCCGTGCCGGTGCACCGCCGCCGCGAGCCGGGCGTAGCCGGGGACGCACGCGTCGTCCGTGGCCATCAGCACGTGCGTGGTGTAGCGGGCGGACTCGTGCACGCCGGAGACCTGGAGCACGATCAGACCGACGCCGCCCGCGGCGCGGGCCTCGTGATAGGCGATCAGGTCGTCGGTCACCGCGCCGTCCTCGGCCAGGACCGTGTCGTGGCCGGAGGAAAGGATCCGGTTGGGTACGGTGACGCCGCCGATCCGCAGCGGGCTGAACAGGTGGGGGAACCGCGTCGTCATGGGACGTCCTTTCTCGGGCCCGGGCGGGCGGCGGTCGGAAGAAGGCCGCCGCGCCCGTCAGCGGAGCGTGATGTGCGGTTCGAAGGCGTCGAGGAGCAGCTCTCGCATCCGGGTCGGGGTCATCTCCCCGTTCCCCGCAAGGACCTGGATGGCCAGGCCGTCCGCGAGGGCGGTGAACCGGCTGGTCAGCGCCTCGGGGTCGGCGTCCGTGGCCATTCCCTCGTACTGGCAGGCGCGCACCAGGTCGAGCACGGTCCGCCGCCAGCGGGCGTAGGTCTCGCGCTGGCCCTCCCTCAGGGCGGGGTCGAGGATCGCCTCGTTCCACGACTGCACCCACACCGACCATTCGTCGTTGTCGTCCTCGTCGCGGATCAGCTGGACGTCGATCAGCCGCCGCAGCTTCTCGACCGGCCCGTCCGCGTCCCGGAACTCGGCTTCGAGGCGCTGGTGGAGCCGCTCGGCGTAGTGGTGCAGGGCGGCGCGCAGCGCGTCGCCCTTCGTGGGGAAGTGGTAGTGGATCGTGCCGGTGCTGGTTCCGCAGGCGCGGGCGATGTCCGCGACCCGGACCCGGTGGAAGCCGCGGCGGGCGATGAGCCGCGCGGTCTCCTCGAGGATCTGGGTCCGGCGGACCTCCGCGTCGACGGCGTCGGCGCGGCGCCGCGCCTCGGGCAGCGCCGGGTCGTCCGGGGCGGTGGGCGGCCGGCCCTCCCCGGTCCGCAGGTACCGCAGGGACACCTTCCCGGTCCGCGCGATGGCGGCGAGCTCACCGGCCGTGAGGCGGCGGCTGCCGTTGAGGGCCTTGGACAGTGCGGTGGGCTCCATGCCGATGCGGGCGGCGAACTCGCGCTGGCTGACCGCCGCCGCCCGCACCACCAGGCGCGCCCGGTCCGCCACGGCCCGGACGTCGTCGTCCTGCACCCGCCGGATCGCCGTCATCGCGCCACCCCCTCAGACCGGTCCGACCCGCCCACCTCGTCCGACCCGTCTGGCAGGTCTGCCCCGTCCAGCCCGGCCGCCCCGTCCAGGCTCGCCAGGCCGGCGAGGGCTTCGTCGGCGGCCCGGTATCCCGACGACACCGCGCCGTCGATGTAGCCGTTCCACTCCGACGCGGTCTCCGTCCCCGCCCAGTGCAGCGGGCCGGTCGGTTCCCGCCAGCCGCGTTCGCCGTGGCCGCTCCATCCGCCGGGCGTCGCGTAGGCCTCGTATCCGCCCCGGGCGAAGGGGTCCCGGGTCCAGATCTTCTCCGTGTAGTCGCGCGGCCGCCCGGCCCCGGGTCCGGCCACGGAGACGAGGCTTTCCAGTACGGCGGCCCTGCGGCCGGCCTCGTCCAGGGCGGCGAAGCCGTCCAGGCGGTCGCCGTACACGAATCCGACGAGAACGCCGTGCGCACCGTCCTCCGGGGAGTTGTCGAACACGACGCCGACCGGCCCGTCGTCGTACAGGGTCGCCACGCCGGACAGCCCCTCCTCGCGCCAGAACGGGGTGTCGTAGACCGCGTGGACCTTGGCGACCCGTCCCATCGGGCTGTGCGACAGCCAGCCGTCCCGGGCGGCGGGCAGGGGCGGCGCGAAGCCCACCGCCCGTACGGCGTGCGGGGGCAGGGCCACGATCGCCCGGCGCGCCCGGAGCACGGTGGTCGAGGTGCGGACGCGGACGCCGTCGGCGTCGTACGCGATCGAGAGCGCCTGCTCGCCGAGGCGGACGCGGTCCCCGAGCAGGGCCGCGACCGCGCGGGCCGGGCCGGCCGCGCCCGTGCCGAACCGGCTGTCCTGGGCGCAGCCGCGGGTCTCCATCAGCTGTTCGAAGCCGCCGGCCGCGGCGATGTAGAAGAGCACGTGGAAGAGCGAGATCTCGTCGGGCTCCGTGCACCACAGCCCTTGGACGGCGAGGGCCAGGCGGCGCAGGGCGTCCGCGTCGTCGGTCTCGGAGCGGAAGAAGGACTGCGCCGTCCGGGCGTCCCATTCCTCGAAACGGGCCGTGCGCCACGGTCGGCCGGTGTCCACGGTGCGGGCCAGCTCGTCGAGGAGCCCGGTGATCCGGACGTACTCGGTGATGCCGGGCCCGTCGGCGGGCGCGGCGCCGGTGTAGGGGACCCTCGTGCCGTCGTGCCAGACCTCGATGTGGCTGCCCTTCTCCCAGGTCGGGAAGGTGGGACAGCCGAAGCGTGCCGCGAGTCCGACGAGGTGGGTCTGGGTGGGGCCGACCCATTGGCCGCCGTGGTCGATGGGCCCGCCGTCCGGTCGGAGCTCGGTCAGGACCCGCCCGCCGACCCGGTCGGCGGCCTCGACCAGGGTGAAGTCGACGGCGTGGTCGTGGAGTCGGAGTGCCGCGGCCAGCCCGGCGTACCCTCCGCCCACGACGACAACATCGGATTCGATCAGACGCGTTCCGCTCTGTCTCTCCATGGCCCGAGAGGATGCGGCAACACTGACGGGGGCGTCAATGGTTGCGGCAGACGGATGGCGAGACGGGTCGCGGCGCACGTCCGGCGCGGGCGGGGCGGTCCTATCGACGGGCCGTCAGCGTCTCGCGGTCGATGCCCAGTTCGGTCACGAGCGCGTCGTCCACCCACTCCAGCATCGTGGCGCGGCTGAGCGGTCCCTTGTACGAGGTCATCTGCACGGCCAGTCCGTCGAGCAGCGCGGTCAGGCGCCAGGCCACGTCCTCGGGGCGGTCGCAGACGAACTCGCCGGCTGCCACGCCCTGTGCGACGACGTCGGCGATCGCGGCCTTCCACTGCTGGTCGAGGTCGTGGGCGACCTTCCTGAGGGCGGGTTCGCGCAGCGCGGCCGCCCAGCCCTCGATCCACAGCCGCCAGCCCTTGGCCTGCCCGGTCGGCGCGTACCAGCGCACGGCCGCGCGCAGCCGGAGCGCGGCGCTGGTACGGGGTTTGTCCAGGAGTCTGCGCAGGTGGGCGAGGTCTCCCTCGGCGGCGTGGGCGAAGGCCTCGGCGACGAGCAGTTCCTTGGTGGAGAAGTGGTAGAGCACCAGGGAGCTGCTGACTCCGAGCGCCGAGGCGACGTCCGCGATGCGCACGCCGCTGACGCCGCGGGCTTCGATCTGCTCGACGGCGATGCGCAGGATCTCCGCGCGTCGCTCTTCCACGCTCAACCGGACTCTGGCCACGGCTTTACCCTACACAGCTCTTGACAGTGCAGTGTGGCCGGGCTCACAGTGCTGGCTACTGACTGGCCGTTCAGTCAGATGATGTGCCGCTCCGTACGTGACCCTCCCCCGTGCCGCCGTAGGAGTCCGCCCCGTGACCCAAATACCCGTCACCGCCAGCAGGGCCGAAGAGCCCGCACCCGAGACCCCCGACCTCTCCGAGGGCTGGGGCGAACAGCGCGGCCGGCTCCGCAAGGAGCTGCGCCGTTTCGACGTCCTGCTGTTCCTCATATGCACCCTCGTCGGACTCGACACGATCGGGTCGGTCGCGGCGCAGGGCCCGCAGGGGCTGACCTGGATGGCCGTCCTCGCGCTGCTCTTCTTCCTCCCCTACGGACTCCTCGTCGCCGAACTCGGCTCCGCCTTCCCCGTCCAGGGCGGCCCGTACGTCTGGACCCGGCTCGCCTTCGGCCGGCTCACCGCGGGCCTCAACCAGATCCTCTACTGGATCTCCAACCCGGTGTGGGTGGGCGGCAGTCTGTGCATCATCGCCCTCACCACCTGGGAGGAGTTCTTCACGCCGCTGCCCGGTCTGTGGAAGTACGCCGCCGGTCTCGTCTTCATCTGGGGCGGTGCGCTCGCCGTCGTCCAGTCCGTCCGGGTCGGCAAGTGGGTGCCGATCGCGGGTGCCGTCGCGCGGATCGTGCTCCTTGGCTTCTTCCTCGTCTCGGTGGTCGTGTTCGCCGTGCGGAACGGCGTGCACGCCCTGCCCGTCAGCGAGTTCTCACCGACCTACGCCGGCTTCGTGGCGCTCGTCCCCGTCCTGATCTTCAACTACGTCGGCTTCGAACTGCCCAGCTCCGCGGCCGAGGAGATGCGCAACCCGCGCCGTGACATCCCGCTCTCCATCCTCCGCTCCGGCATCGCCTCGCTCCTGCTCTACGGCGGGCCCATCCTCGGCATCATGTTCGTCCTGCCCAGCGAGCGGATCGGCAGCCTCGGCGGCTTCATCGACGCCTGCAAGGCCGTCTTCACGGTCTACGGCGGCTCCATCGCCACCGACGGCACGGTCACCCTCACCGGTGCGGGCGCGGTCTTCGGCGGCATCGCCGCCGCGGGACTCATCGTCGGCCTGCTGACCTCCGGCGTCACCTGGGCGATGGGCGCGCACCGTGGCCAGGCCGTCGCCTGCGCCGACGGCGCCGGTCCGGCCTGGCTCGGCACGATCTCCGAGAAGCACGGCACCCCGGTGCGGGTGAACCTGCTCTCGGCGGCCCTCGCGTCGATCCTCCTCGTGGCCGCCCTCAACCTCACCGAGGGCGACGGCGAGAAGTACTTCGCGGCGGGCCTGGGCCTGACGATCTGCACGACCTTCATCTCGTACGTCATCACCTTCCCGAGCCTGCTGGTGCTGCGCCGCAAGTACCCCGACACGCCGCGCCCGTACGCCGTCCCGGGCGGCCGCCTCGGCGTCTGGACGGTCACCGCGCTCGCGACCGGCCTGGTCGCCTTCACGGTGGTCGTACTGATCTGGCCGGGCTTCGGCGTCGGCTGGTTCGGCACGGAGGGCTCCTCGGCGGACTCCCTGCCCGAGGCCTTCGCCGGCCAGCGCCTCGCGTACACGCTGAGCCAGGTCGTGCCGCTGCTGATCATCGCGGTCGTCGGCCTCCTCTTCTACGCGGCGGGCGCGAAGACCCGCCGTACGAAGAGCTGAGCTCCGGACCGTACGCGACGAGGGGCGGCCGCCGGGCCGCCCCTCGCCGTTGTGTGCGGTCCGTTCCGCTACCCGGCCGACCGCCCGTACACCTGCTTGCCCAGCCACTGGCCGCCGTCCACCGTCAGGCACTCGCCGGTCAGGTACGAGGCCCCGTCGCCCAGGAGGAACAGCGACGCGTCCGCGATCTCGGCGGGGTCGGCGAAGCGGCCGGCCGGGACCGTGGCCAGCACCTCCTCGCGGGCCTCGTCGGTGGCCCACAGGGCCGCGCCGGCGCCCTCCGTCTCCGTCGGGCCGGGGGCGATGCAGTTCAGGCGGATGCCCAGCGGGGCGAGTTCCACCGCCAGGGTCCGCGTCATGGCCAGGACGCCGGCCTTCGCGGCGGCCGAGTGGACGGTGCCCGGGTGGCCGTGCCAGGCGTACGTGGCGATCACGGAGAGGACCGAGCCGCCGGTGCCCTGCTCGCGCAGCCTGCGGGCGACGGCACGGGTGCAGTAGTACGAGCCGTTGAGGACGATGTCGACGACGGCGCGCCAGCCGCCCGGGGACAGGTCGATGCCGGGGACGACGAAGTTTCCGGCGGCGTTGTTGACCAGCCCGTCAAGCCTGCCGAACCGCTCGACCGCCGCGGCCACCAGCGCGTCCACCGCCTCCGGGTCCCGGACGTCCGTCGGCACCGCGAGGGCCTCCCCGCCGGCCTTCTCGATCAGGGCGACCGTCTCGTCGAGGCGCTCCGGGGTGCGGCCGGCGACGGCGACCCGGGCGCCCGCCCCCGTCAGGGCGAGCGCGATGGCGCGGCCGATGCCGCTGCCGCCGCCCGTCACGATGTACGTCCGTCCGTCGAAACGGGTCATGTCAGCACTCCATGGGCGTCGAGGGCGACCGCGCCGCCCGGGTGGACGAGCAGCGGATTGACTTCGAGCTCGATGAGCTCGGGGTGCTCGGACGCGGCCCGCGCCAGTGCGCACAGGGCGTCCGCGGCGGCGTCCAGGTCGACGGCGGGCGCGCCCCGCCAGCCGGTGAGCAGCGGTGCGTGCCGCAGGGAGAGCAGCAGCTCGCGGGCCCGTACCGGGGTGAGCGGGGCGAGGGCGAGCGCGGTGTCGGCGAGCAGTTCGGCGGTGACCCCGCCGAGGCCGACCATGGCGACGGGCCCGAACGCCGGGTCGTAGCGCACTCCGGCGATGAGCTCGACGGAGTGCGGGTGGACGGCCATCTCCTCGACCGCGTACCGGGCGGCGCCGGTGGTGTCACGCATCCGGGCGAAGGCGGCGCGCAGTGCGGTCTCGTCGACGATGCCGAGGGCCACCCCGCCCGCCTCGGTCTTGTGGGCCAGGCCCATCGCCTTGAGGGCGAGCGGGTATCCGGTGCGGCGGGCGGCGTCGGCCGCCTCGTCGGCCGTGGTGACGAACTCGGCGGTGGGGAAGTCGAGTCCATGGGACCGGAGCAGGGCCCGGACGCTCTCGTACCCCCCGTCCGCGACGGGGCGGGACGGGGGCGGCACCCGCCCCGGCGGCGCGTACGGTGTCGCGCGTTCGAGCCGGGCCGCATGGGCCAGGGCGGTCGCGGCCTGCTCGATGCGCTCGTAGACGGGTACGCCGTGTTCGCGCAGCACGGTCAGGGCCGGGGTGTCGCGGGCCATGGTGTGGACGACGAGCAGCCGCCCGGCCTTCCGCGCGGCCTCCCCCAACTCCTCGGCGACCTCGCACTCCTCGCGGGTCTGCTCGGGGTTGGCGGTGGCGTAGTCGCCGAAGTAGCCGGTGAGGACCGTGGCGTCGGTGTCCCCGCCGTCGAGCAGCGCCCGGGTGATCCGGGCGTAGTTGCGGAGGTCCGCCTCTCCCGCGCCCGCGAGGTCGACGGGGTTGCCGCAGCCGCCCCGGCCGGGGAGGTGTGCGGCGACGGCGGCCCGGGTGGCCTCGTCGAGAACGGGGACGTGGAGCCCCCGGGCGGTCAGCGCGTCGGCGGCGAGCGCGCCCTGGCCTCCGCTGTCGCCGACGACGGCGATGCGCGGCGCTTCGGGGGACGCGGGGGTTTCGTCGGACGCGAAGGCGTCGGCGTCCGCGTCGGCGGCGGCCTCGGGCACGGCCCGGCCCCGCCCGAGGCACGACCCCTGCCCCTGCCCTTGAATCCGTCCCTGTGCCCGCCGCTGCCCCTGACCGTGCCGTGCCGCCGTCAACAGCACGGCCGTGTCGACCAGTTCGCCCGCCGACTCCAGCAGGATCGCGCCCGTGTCGCGGCAGACCGCGTCCACCACCGCCCGGGCGCTCACCAGCGCGCCCGTGTGGGAGGCCGCCGCGCGGCCGGAGGCCTCGCTGCGGCCGAGCGTGAGGAGCAGGACGGGCTTGCCGGCCGCGTGGGCGGCGGCCAGGGTGCGGGCCAGGCGCCGTCCGTCCCGGAAGTCCTCCACGTACGCGGCGACGACGCGCGTCGCGTCGTGGGCGATCAGCGCGTCGAGGGCGTCCGCCGCATCGATGTCGCGCTGGTTGCCGAGCGAGACGAACCGGGAGAACCCCTGTCCGGCCCGGGCCAGGAGTCTGCCGATCTCAAGCGCGAGGTTGCCGCTCTGCGACACGAGCCCGACCGCCCCCGCCGGGAAGTCGCCCCAGCTCAGGCGCAGTTCGGTGGTGGTGTCGACGACGCCCATGCAGTTGGGGCCGAGCAGCCGCCCGCCGTGCGAGGTGACGAGCGAGGCGAGTTCCCGTTCCTCCTCGGGACCGGACCCGCCGGACGTGATCACGGTGAAGCACCGCGCGCCCGCCGCGAGCCCCTCGACGACCACGGGCCGCACCTGCTGCGGCGGCACCGCGACGACGATCTGCTCGGGGACGGTCGCCAGGGACCCGAGGTCCGGCAGGAAGGGGACGCCGTCGAGGTGGCCGCCCCGCTGGTTGACGAGGTGGACGCTGCGCCGGGAGCGTCCGGCGAGGGCGCCGGCGGCCAGCCAGTAACCCCACTTGGCGGGGTTGGCGGAGGCCCCGACGACGGCGACGGAACGCGGATCGAAGAGGGCGTCCAGGCTCATGCGTACCAGCCGAAGCGTTCGGCGATCACCGGCAGCCGGTCCGCGACGACGCCGTGCGCCGCCGCGCGCGGGGTGGTCCCGTCGCGCTCGGCCCGGGCCAGGACCTGCTCGACCAGCGCGCGCATGGAGCTCCGGATGTGGGCGAACGCCTCGTCCGGGTCCGCGCCGATGTCGCCGAAGAGGGTCCACCACCACCAGGCGTTGGTGGCCGAGTTGACGACCACGTCCGGCAGGACGGTGATGCCGCGCGCGGCCAGCAGTTCCTCGGCCTCCGGCAGGACCGGCATGTTGGCCGCCTCGACGATCCAGCGGGCCGTGATGCCGGCCTGGTTGCCGGCGTCGACCGCGTACGAGACGGCGGCCGGGACGAGCACGTCGACGTCGGCGGAGAGCCAGGCGTCGCCGGGCAGTTCGGCGTCGTCCGCGCGCAGGGCGGCGCGGTCCACGGTCCCGTGCGCGTCCCGGGCGGCAAGGAGTGCTTCCACGTCCAGGCCGTCCGGGTGGACGATCGTCCCCTTGACGTCGGCCACGGCGACGATCTTCAGCCCGGCCCGGGCCAGGAAGCGGGCGGTCGCCCCGCCCATCGTCCCGAAGCCCTGCACCGACACCCGCGTCCCCGCGCGGGGGACACCGGCCCTGTCCAGTGCGGTCAGGACCGATTCGGCGACCCCGCAGCCGCCCGCCAGCTCGTCGAGCCCGATGCCGTCCACGTCCACGGCGAACGCGTCCGCGAGCCGGCGCCGGGCCGCGGCCTCGTCGTCGAGCAGCGGGTACACGGCCTGGATCGAGGAGACCAGACCGGCCTCGGCGGCCGCGCGGTCGACGAGGTCCTGGGTGAGGCCGAGGTCCTCGCCGGTGGTCCAGAAGTGCTCGATGTGCGGCCGCATCGCGCGGAGGTAGCGGACCAGCACCCCGTACGCCTCGGGGTCGCGCGGGTCGCAGTCGATGCCGCCCTTGGCGCCGCCGAGCGGGATGTAGCGGCCCTCGGGGTTGTAGTGCAGGGCCTCCTTCATGGTCATGCCGCGGGCCAGTCCTGCGACCTCGTCGAGGGTGCAGCCCTCGCGCATCCGCAGCCCGCCGCTGGAGACGCCGCGCACGAGCCGGTCGATCACCAGGTGGCCCCGGCGGCCGGTCACGTGGTCCGTCCAGGTGAGGGAGATGAGAGGGGTGTGCGTGAGGGCGGTCGCGGTCTCGGGCGTCATCGGGGGGACTCCTCGGGGACTTCGGGGGCTTCGGGGACTGTTTCGGGAACGGTCAGGACGGTGGGTCCGGGAGTGCTCAGCGCATGGGCCAGGGCGTCGGCGAGCTCCTCCGGCGAACGGACCACCGCGCCCCGGCCGCCGTAGGCGCGAGCGAGTGCGGGGAGGTCGACGGAGGGCAGGTCCACCGCCGTGGGGGTGTCCCCGCGGGCCGCCATCTCCTCGCGGATCTCGCCGTAACCGCCGTTGTCGAAGACCACGACGGGAAGCGGGAGCCGGAGCTGTGCGGCGGTGGCGAGCTCCTGCACGGAGAACTGCAGGCCGCCGTCGCCGCTGAGGGCGACGACCTGTCGTTCGGGGTACGCGGTCTTCGCGCCGATCGCGGCGGGCAGGGCGTAGCCGAGGGTGCCGAAGCCGGTGGGGTGCAGATAGCGGCCCTCGGGGCCGAGGGGCAGATGGGGCAGTGCGCCGTAGTAGCAGCACTGGGCGCTGTCGGAGGTGAGCACGGCGTCCTCGGCGAGGACGCGGCGCACGGCGTGGAGGTAGGGCAGCCAGTGCGCGTCGCGGGTGCGGGTCTCGTCGTCGCGGGCGGCACGGAGGGAGCGGACGTCGGCGGGGTCCGCGGGGACGCCGCCGGTTCCTTCCCGGCACGCGGCGAGCAGCGCCTTGAGCAGGACCCGTGCGTCGCCCACCAGGGACACGTCCGCCGGGAGCCCCGCGTACATCTGGGCGGGGTCCACGTCGACCCGGATCAAGGTGCCCGTCAGGGCCGGTGGCGGACCCCAGAGGTCGGACTCGGCCAGCTCCGTGCCGACGGCGAGGATTACGTCGCGGTCCGCCAGCCACTTCTGCACGGCCGGGCTGTGCAACGACACGCCCAGCGAGAGCGGGTGGCGCTCGTCGATCACGCCTTTGCCGTTGGCGGTGGTCACGGCCGGCGCGCCGAGGTCCTCGGCGAGCGCCGCGCATTCCGCTGCCGCCGACCGGGCCCCTCCGCCCAGGACGAGCGCGGGCCGCCGGGCCGCGCGCAGGACGTCGGCCGCCTTCCCCACCGCCTCCGGGTCGGGCGCGGGGGGTCCGGTGAGCGGCGCACGCCGTACGGGCCCTGCCGGCTCCACCGTCTCAAGGAGGTCGAGCGGCACCTCGATGTGCACCGGACGGGGCCGGCCCGTACGGAAGAGGGTGAAGGCCCGTGCCACCGCCGAGCCGATCTCGTCCACGGACGACACCCGGTGGCTGAAGGCCGCGACGCCGCGCAGCGCCTCCGTCTGGCTGCGCATCTCGTGGAGGAGTCCGGTGGACTGCCGGGGGTGCCGCAGCGGCATGCCGGGGGAGACGACGAGCAGCGGCACGCTGTCGGAGTAGGCCTGGCCGACGGCGGCGGCGATGTTCAGCAGCGCGGGACCGGTGGTGGTGATCGCGACACCGGGCCGGCCGGAGACCCGGGCGTACGCGTCGGCGGCGTACCCCGCGCCCTGTTCGTGGCGGGGCGTCACATGGCGTATGCCGTGGGCCCGGAGGTGGCGGTAGATCTCCAGGTTGTGCGTGCCGGGGATCCCGAAGGCGTCGGTGACGCCGTGCGCGGCGAGGGCGCGGACGACGGCCTCGCCGCCGGTGAGGGACGCGCCGTCGGTGAAGGTCTTGCCCTCCGTGGGCGGGGTCGCCATCACAGGCCCCGCGCGATCACGAGCCGCATGATGTCCGAGGTGCCCTCCTCGATCTCCTCCAGCTTGGCGTCCCGCATCCACTGCTCCACCGGGTACTCGCGCGAGTAGCCCCAGCCGCCGAGGGTCTGCACGGCGGCCCAGGTGCAGTACGCGGCCGTCTCCGAGGCGGTCAGCTTGGCCATGGCGGCCTCGGTCGTCGCGGACAGGCCGGCGTCCAGGCGCTTGGCCGCGCGCCAGGTCATCAGGCGGGACTGCTCGATCCGGGTCCGCATGTCGGCCAGCCGGAACGCCACCGCCTGGTGCTCGATGATCGGCTTGCCGAACTGCTGCCGGGTGCGCGCGTAGTCGCGGGCGTACTCGTACGCGGCCCGCGCCACGCCGGTCGCCGCCGCGCCCAGCACGACCCGCGAGACGTCGAAGGTCCGCATGAGTCCCCGGAAGCCCTGCCCCTCCTCGCCGAGGCGGTCCTCCTCGGGCACGAAGGCGTCGGCGAGGAAGATCTCCCGGCAGACGATGGCGCGCTGGCCCATCTTGCGCATGGGCTCGCCGAAGGTGACGCCGGGGGTGTCCTTGCGCAGCAGGAAGGCGGTCACGCCCCGGGAGCGCTGCGTGGGGTCGGTCTTGGCGAAGACGACGTACTGCTCGGCCTCGCCCGCGTTGGAGATCCAGGCCTTCTGGCCGTTCAACAGGTAGCCGCCGTCGGTGCGGGTGGCCGTCGTCACGATGGACGCGGCGTCGGAGCCGGCGCCGGGTTCCGTGGTGGCGAGGGCGGCCATCGGGCTGTCCGGGCCGGTCAGCGGGGTGAGCCAGGTCCGCTTCTGCTCCTCGGTGCCGAGTTCGAGCAGCGGGTCGGCGAAGAAGCCGTTGGAGCAGAGCAGGTTTCCGATGCCGAGGTCGCCGACGCACAGCTCCTCCTGCACGAGGCACTGGGTGAAGACGTCGGTGAAGCCGCCGCCCCCGTACTCCTCGGGAAGCATGAAGCCGGTGATGCCGACCTTGGCGGCCTTGTGCCACAGGTCCCACGGCGTCCGGATGTCGGCCTCGTCCACGGCGCGCGCCCGCGGGCGGATCTCGTCGCGGGCGAAGGCCCGGGTGAGTTCGACGATGCCACGCTGCTCGGGGGTGAACGGAACCAGCTCGGTGGGGAGGTCGGACATGGTGCCTCCAGGTGTGGCAACAGGGTCGTTAACTGAACCGTCAGTCAGTATCGAGAGGCGTCGGCGGCGCTGTCAACGCCTCGGATCCCTCCACTTCCGGCCGCCACCGCCGGGCCGCGCCGATCCGCACCGGAGACGTACGGCACGGCGCCCGCGTGGGGCATGGGTACAGTCGGAAACCGGACGAGCCGGGGCGAAGGAGGCCGACGGAGCATGGCGGTGGACGAGCTCGACACGCGGATCCTGCGGCTGCTGATCGAGCAGCCGAGGACCAGCGTGCGCGAGTACGCGCGGATCCTGGGGGTGGCGCGGGGCACCGTGCAGGCGAGGATCGACCGGATGGAGCGCGACGGGGTGATCACGGCGACCGGGCCGGTCCTCTCCCCCGCCGCCCTCGGGCACCCGGTGCTCGCCTTCGTGCACGTCGAGGTGACCCAGGGGCATCTGGACGAGGTCGGGGACGCGCTCGCGCGCGTGCCGGAGATCGTGGAGGCCTTCTCCATCACCGGCGGCGGCGACCTCCTGACCCGGGTGGTGGCCCGCGACGCCGGGCACCTGGAGGACGTCATCCAGCGGCTGATCCAGCTGCCCGGCGTGGTCCGCACCCGGACCGAGATCGCGCTGCGCGAGCGGGTCGCGCACCGGCTGCTGCCGCTGGTCGAGGCGGTCGGCCGCCGCTCGGGGACGCCCTAGGTGTATTGATCACGAGCCTTGCCGACGCCGCCCCTCCTGGTGGTTCGTCCAAGTGGGCTGGCAGATGCCATGAGACATCCCTTGATCGCTTGCAGATGAGATCTCGTACGGCCTAACGTGGCCGACATGCAGTCCTACACCATCGGTCAGGCGGCACGCCTGCTCGGCGTCAGCCCCGACACGGCACGCCGCTGGGCCGACGCGGGCCGGGTCGCGACCCACCGCGACGAGAACGGCCGGCGCCTCATCGACGGCCGCGATCTGGCCGCCTTCTCCATCGAGGTCGGGCAGGGCGCCTCCGGGGACGAGGAGGAGTCGTACACCTCGGCCCGCAACGCGTTCCCCGGGATCGTGACCGCCGTCAAGCTCGGCGACGTCGCCGCCCAGGTCGAGATCCAGGCCGGGCCGCACCGGCTCGTCTCGCTGCTCACCCGCGAGGCGGTGGAGGAACTGGGCCTGGAGGTCGGCATGCAGGCCGTCGCCCGGGTGAAGTCGACCAGCGTGCACATCGACCGGACCTGATCCCTCCGGGACACGAACCCCGGAAGCGGACTTCCGGAGGCCGTGGCCCGGAGTGGCGGTGGGGGCTGTCCGTGTCCGGGGGGACGGACAGCCCCCACCGCGCTTTCTCAGAACACTCCTCCTCAGCACACCCCTGGAACCCACGATGAAACGCCTTCACGGCCGGACCGCCGGGCGCGGACCGCGCACCCCGCTCGTCCTCGCCGTGCCCGCGCTGCTCGCCGTCGCGTTCCTGCTGCTCCCGCTCGTCGGGGTCCTGGTCCGCACCGAGTGGGGTTCGTTCGGCGCGCACCTGACGAGTCCCGGCACCGTCGAGGCCCTCAGGCTGTCCCTGCTCGTCTCCTTCTGGGCGCTCGGCCTGTCGCTGCTGCTCGGCGTGCCGCTCGCCTGGCTGCTCGCCCGGGTGCCGTTCCGCGGCAAGGCGATCGTCCGGTCGCTGGTCCTGCTGCCCATGGTGCTGCCGCCGACGGTCGGCGGCGTGGCCCTGCTGCTCGCGTTCGGGCGGCGCGGCGTCGTCGGCCCCTGGCTGGAGAGCGCCTTCGGTCTCACCCTGCCCTTCCACACCTCGGGCGCGGTGGTCGCCGCGACGTTCGTGGCCATGCCGTTCCTGGTCATCAGCCTGGAGGGGGCGCTGGCCGGGCTGCGCCCCCGGTACGAGGAGACGGCGGCCTCCCTGGGCGCCTCGCCGGTGCGGGTGTTCTTCACCGTCACGCTGCCGATGGTCGCCCCGGGGCTGCTCGCCGGGGCCGCGCTCACCTGGGCGCGGGCGCTGGGCGAGTTCGGGGCCACGATCACCTTCGCCGGGAACCTGCCCGGCACCACCCAGACCCTGCCGCTCCAGGTCTATCTGCTGCTCCAGGAGCAGCCGGAGGCGGCGACCTCCGTGTCGCTGCTGCTGCTCGCCATCGCGATGGCGGTCCTGGTCGCCCTGCGGGGCCGCTGGACGGGCACCCCGTCCCCGGGCCGCCCCCGAGCCGTGTCCGGGGCGCCGGCCGACGACCCCGCCGTTCCCACGGCCGAGGCGCAGGCCGCGGCGGTCACGGACCTCCCCGGAGCGGAGGAACCGGAGGGCGGGAAGTGGGCGCTGCACGCCGAGGTCACCGGCTTCACCCGCCTCGCCCTCGACGCCGAGCCGGGCACCACCATCGCCGTCGTCGGCCCCAACGGCGCCGGCAAGACCACCCTGCTCCGGGCCCTCCTCGGCCTCACCCCCCGCGCCCACGCCTCGCTCCGGCTCGGCGACACCGACGTCACGGAGCTGCCCCCGCACCGGCGCCAGGTCGCCTGGGTCCCGCAGGACGGCGCCCTCTTCCCCCATCTGTCGGCGCTCGCCAACACCGCGTACGGCCTCCGGGCGCGCGGGGTGCCGCGCGCCGAGGCCCGGCGCGAGGCGCGGGCCTGGCTCGACCGGCTCGCCGTCGGCCACCTCGCGCACCGCCGTCCGGCCGAGCTGTCCGGCGGCCAGGCCCAGCGCGTCGCCCTGGCCCGCGCGCTCGCCGCCCGCCCCCGGCTGCTGCTGCTCGACGAGCCGCTCGCGGCCCTCGACCAGACCACCCGCGCCCATGTCCGGCACACCCTGCGCCGTCACCTCGCCGGCTTCGGCGGCGTCTGCCTCATCGTCACCCACGACCCCGTCGAGGCCGTCTCCCTCGCCGACCGGGTGCTCGTCCTGGAGGACGGGCGCACCCTGCAGGACGCCTCTCCCGCCGAGGTCTCGCGGCACCCCCGCTCCCCCTGGGTGGCCCGGATGCTCGGCCGGAACGCCTGGCCCGGCACCGCCTCCGCCGAAGGACTCGCGCTGGACGGGGGCGGCACCCTGATCACCGCCGAGCAGCCGCCCGCCGGCACCCCGGCCCTGGCGATCATCGCGCCCGAGGCGGTGGCCGTGCACCGCGAGAGGCCCGGCGGCAGCCCCCGTAACGTCTGGCCCGGCACCGTACGGGAGATCACCGCGAGCGGCAGCCGGCTGCGCGTCCTCGTCACCTCGGACTCCGCGCCCTCGCTCGTCGCCGAGATCACCCCGCAGGCCGCCGCCGAACTGGGCCTCGCCGACGGGGTGCCGGTCTGGACGGGCGTCAAGGCGACCGAGGTGACCGTCGTACCGCTGTGACGGCCCCGGTGACGCCGCCCCCGTGATGCCGTTCCTGTCGGCGACTGCCCGGCGTCGGCAACTGCCCGGCCCGGGAAGGAAATTCACGGGCGCCCGGCCCGGTCCTGTGGCAGGGTACGACGGCCCTGCCCCCGCGTGATCCGGAGCGTCCCATGCCCCTGCCCGAGCGGCTCGTCCCCCTCCTCGACCAGTTCGACTTCGCCCGACAGCGGCTCGCCGACCGGATGGCGGGACCGGTGATGGACAGCGGCAACGGCACGGACGTCGAGGTCGGTCCGATGACCGACGCGGAGTACCTCTGGGAGCCGGGGCCCGGCTGCTGGTCCGTCCGGCGGCACGCCGACGGCCCGGGGGCGCGCGCGACCCTCCTGGTCGGCGCCGGGGAGTGGGGCCGGGACACGGCGCCCACGCCGCACCCCGTGCCGCCGCCGTTCACGACGATCGCCTGGCGGCTGAGCCACCTCTCCGAGATGCTCGCGCTGCGCGCCGACCACACCAACGGCAGCCGCAGCCTGACCCGCGACGACTACCGGGTCGCCGGGGACGTCGCCACCGCCCTGGCCGCCTTCGACACCGCCGCCGACGCCTGGCGCGAGGCGCTGCTGTCCGTCGACGACAAGGCGCTCGACACGGTCGGCCACTGCACCTACCCGCACGGCAGCGACGCGGAGAACCCCTTCCTGGAGATCGTCTGGTGGGTGAACCAGGAGCTCCTGCACCACGGGGCGGAGATCGCCCTGCTCCGCGACCTCCACCGGCTCCGCGCGTAGCGCGGTTCAGCGGATGGTGCGGGCGAGGAGCATCGCCACGTCGTCCTGGGCGGATCCCGCGAGGAGCCGCCCGAGGACCTCGTCGCACAGCGTGTCCAGGGGCCGGTCGAGGGGCTGCAGCGCCTCGGCGAGCTGCCGCATGCCCTGGTCGAGGTCCCGGTCGCGGGCCTCGATGAGACCGTCCGTGTAGAGGACGAGGAGTCCGCCCCCGGGCAGGGCGACCTCCTCCGTGCCGAAGTCGTGGGCTCCGGTGCCCAGCGGTGTGCCGGGCGGTCCGTCGAGGAAGGTGATGGTGCCGTCCGGGGTGGCGACGGCGGGCGGCAGATGGCCGGCGCGGGCGATGGTCCAGCCGCCGGTGGCCGGGTCGTGGACCGCGTAGACGCAGGTCGCCATCTCGTCCTCGCCGAGGTCGGCCACGACGGCGTCCAGGGAGCGGAGCATCCGCGCCGGTGCGATGTCGTGGCGGGCCAGGGTCCGTACGGCGGTGCGCAGTTGGCCCATGACGGCCGCCGCGTGGATGCCGTGGCCCATGACGTCGCCGATGACGAGTCCCGTCCGGCCGCCGGGCAGCGCGATGACGTCGAACCAGTCGCCGCCGACGTCGTGGGAGCTCGCGGGGAGGTAGCGGCCGGTGAGCTCGAGGCCGGTGACGGCGGGGAGCGCGTTGTTGGTGAGGCTGCGCTGCAGGGTGAGGGCGGCCTCCCGCTGGGTGGTGTAGAGCCGGGCGTTGTCGATGTTGAGGGCGGCGCGGGCGACGACCTCGTCGATGAGGACGCAGTCCTGCGCGTCGAAGGGCTCGCGGGTCCGCAGCCGGGTCACCGTGACCGCCCCGAGCACCTGGCCCCTGGCCACCAGGGGGACGAGCCGCGCCGAGCCGAGACGGGTGGCGAGATAGGTGCGGAGCGCCTCGGTGCGCGGATCGGTGAAGAGCCGCGGGAGGTCGGAGGTGTAGAGGTTCGTCGGCCGTCCGTGGACGACCACCTGCTCGTACACGGAGTCGAGGGGGATCTGGAAGGTCTGGCCCGGGGTGAGGAGCGCCGTGGGCGCGGTCGGGTCGGGGAACTGGGCGGCGAGCCGCCGCAGCACTCCCCGGGTGGAGGCGGCCGGGTCGTCGGGTTCGAGGACGGACTCCAGCATCTGTACGTCGGCCGAGTCGGCGAGCTGGGGCACGAGGAAGCGCACGGTCTCCTCCGCCGTCTGCTTCAGGTCCAGGGTGGTGCCGATCCGGGCGCCGGCCTCGGCGAGCAGCGCGAAGCGGTGACGGGCCCGCTCGACCTCGATGTGTGCCTCCTGGCTCTCGGTGATGTCGACGAGGGAGGCGATGAGCCCGAGCGGCCGTGGTTCGGTGCGGTCGACGAGCGGGGCGTACGAGCAGGACCAGATGTGGTCCCGGTCGGGGTCGGCGGGGGTACGGCCGACCCGGCGGGCGTCCACCACGGCCGTACCGCTCTCCAGGGCCTCGCGCATGAGCGATTCGAGCCCGGCGGCGTTGACGTCGGGCACGACCTCGGTGAGCCGGTGGCCCACGTGCCGGGCGGCCGAGACGCCGTTCATCCGGGCGAGGGCGTCGTTGACGCGCAGGAAGCGCAGGTCGGGGCCGAGCAGGGCGAGTCCTATGGGCGACTGGGTGAAGAGGCTCTCCATCGCCGCCAGGTTCTCCCGCATCCGCAGGACCTCGGAGGTCTCCACCGCGATGAGCATCGCCCCCGGGCGTCCCTGCGGGTCGGTGGCCGGGACGATCCACATCTCCATGGCGACCGTGTGGCCGTCACGGTGGCGGACGGGCAGCGTGCCCATGATGGTCTCGCCCGCCTGGACGCGGCCGGTGAGCCCCTCGGCGAGCTCACGGTTCGCGTCGGGGACGAGGAGCGGGGTCGCGAGCCGCCCGAGGACGTGCTCGGGCCGGTGGCCGAGGAGGTCCTGCGCGGCGAGCGACCATTCGACGATGCGGCCCTCGGCGTCCTCCCGCCAGAGGGCGATCGGCAGCAGCTCGCGGAGCACGCCCGCGTCCCCGACGGCCGCCCGGGGCGGCTGCGGAACCCTGCTCGACGACTGATGAGTCTCCAACGCATCGACCTACGCATCGGCCCGGCCCCAGAGGGCGCAATCCCTACCGAATCACCCTATCCGAGGAGCTCACGGCGGGCGCTGCGCAGTGCGGCCGATCGGGACGGCGCCCTGCCCCTGCCCGTGCCGGCGGGGACGGGCAGGGGCAGGGGCAGAGCGCATGAGCAGCCGCTCACCGGGCGGGCCGCCGCCCCGACGACGGCCTCAGCCGGTGGCGAGGGCCTTGAAGGCGCGGGTCTGTTCGGTGATGGCCCGCTCCGTGGGGAGGCGTTCGATCGACGAGGCTCCGAAGAAGCCGACGACGCCGGTGGTGTGCTCCAGGACGTACCGCGCGTCCTCGGGCTCGGCGATGGGTCCGCCGTGGCAGAGGACGAGGACGTCGGGGTTCACCCGCTTGGCCGCGTCGTGCATCTCCTGGACCGCGGCGGCGGCCCGGTCGAGCGTCATGGCCGTGCCCGCGCCGATGGCCCCCTTGGTGGTGAGCCCGACGTGGGGCACCAGGACGTCGGCGCCGGCCGCGGCCATGTCGGCGGCCTGCTCGGGGTCGAAGACGTACGGGGCGGTGAGCAGGTCGCGTTCGTGGGCGGCGCGGACCATGTCGACCTCCAGGCCGTACCCCATGCCGGTCTCCTCCAGGTTGACCCGGAAGGTGCCGTCGTACAGGCCGACCGTGGGGAAGTTCTGCACTCCGGCGAAGCCCATGGCCTTGAGCTCGTCGAGGAAGAGGTCCATGCGGCGGAACGGGTCGGTGCCGCAGACGCCGGCGAGGACGGGGGTGTCGCGGACCACGGGCAGCACCTCGCGGGCCATGTCCTGGACGATCGCGTTGGCGTCCCCGTACGGCAGGAGACCGGCGAGCGAGCCGCGGCCGGCCATCCGGTAGCGGCCGGAGTTGTAGATGATCAGCAGGTCGACCCCGCCGGCCTCGGCGCACTTGGCGGAGAGGCCGGTTCCCGCGCCCGCGCCGACGATCGGGCGGCCCGCGGCGACCTGGGCGCGGAGCCGGTCGAGCACGTCCTGACGGCTGATGGTGGTCACGATGGTCGCTCCTCGGTGTCTCGGCGGGTGGCGGCGCGGGCGTTCTCGGTGATCAGCCGGTGGAGGCGGTCGGCCATGGCGACCGCGAAGGAGGGGTCGTTGACGTGGGCGTCGAGTTCGTGGACCCGGACCTCGCCGCCCCGGACGGCGGCGCGCAGCGCGTCGAGCCCGGCGCGGTCCGCCTCCGGGTCCTCGAAGGGCCCGCCGGCCACGTCCACGGCGGAGACGCCGCGCAGCGGCCAGAAGACCTCGGCGGGGCCGCGCGCGGTGCGGAGCTTGCGGCCGATCCCGGTGCCGAGTTCGGCCATCTCGCCCGCGGTGGTGCGCATCAGGGTGACGGTCGCGTTGTGGATGAGCAGCCGGCGTTCGGCGAACCGCTCGGGGACGGTCGCGGCCGGCCCGAAGTTGACCATGTCGAGCGCTCCGGGGGCGACGACCTGCGGGATGCCGACGGCCCCGGCGGCGGTGAGCCGGGACGGGCCCGCGCCGAGCACGCCGCCGACGAGGTCGTCGGCGAGTTCGGTGGTGGTGAGGTCGAGGACGCCGTCGAGCATGCCGTCCCTGGCGAGCTTCTCGACGGCCCGGCCGCCGGCGCCGGTGGCGTGGAAGACGAGGACCTCGTAGCCGAGTTCGGCGAGCCGGGCGCGGGCCGTGTCGACGGCCGGGGTGGTCACGCCGAACATGGTGGCCGCGACGACCGGCCGTCCCCGGCCTGCGGGCTCGTCGTGGTTGCGCTCGTGGCGGCGGGCCATGCCGGCGGCGGCCGCTGCGGCGTTGCCGAGGACCTGGCAGGACACGGAGTTGAGCCCGGAGATGTCGACGACGCTGTACATCAGGGTGAGGTCGCTGCTGTCGACGTACGGGGAGACGTCACCGCCGGCCATGGTGCTGACGAGGACCTTCGGGACGCCGATGGGCAGGGCCCGCATGGCCTGGGCGGCGATCGCGGAGCCGCCGCTGCCGGCGGCGGCGAGCACGGCGTGCAGCCTTCCCTTGCGGTAGAGGTCGACGACGATCCGGCTGAGGCCCTGCGCCATCGCGGTGACGGCCGCCCCACGGTCCCCGGCGGCCCGGAGCCGCGCCAGGTCGTGTCCCGCGGCCCGCGCGACGACGTCGGCGGGCACGTCGGGCACGGGTCCCTGGGCGGGCGGCGGCATGATGCCGGTGTCGACGAGGAGGACGTCGCTGCCGTACTCCCTGAGCCGCTCGCGCAGCCAGGCGTACTCCTCCCCCTTGGTGTCCAGTGTGCCGACCAGCACGACGGTCGCCATGCCCTCACCCTTCTCCCGGTCCCGTAGCCGCGTCCCGGTCCCGTGGCCCGGTCCCGCCGGTGTCGATCCTCCGACGGGTGACCTGCGGCGACAACGACCAGTCGGGCCGGATTGGCCTGCGTCGTGAAGATCCCCGAAAGGGGTCGTGCAGCAAGATGGGCGCCATGGCCAGGATTGCTTCGACCCGTCTGTCACGGCTCCTCACCGGCTGGTCGTCGGAGGGGGCGGGACCGCTGCCACGGCGGCTGGCGGACGCGCTGCGGGAGCTGGCCGAGCGCGGGGACGTGCCCGGCGGCAGCGTGCTGCCCTCGCAGCGCGAACTGGCCCTGGTGCTCGGCGTGAGCCGGTCGACGGTGACGGCCGCGTACGGGCTCCTGGAGGGCGAGGGGTGGCTGGAGAGCGTGCGGGGCAGCGGCTCCCGGCTGCGCGGCTCGGGTGCGCTCGACCGGTACGTCGCCGAGGGCCGGCTCGTCAGCTTCAACGCGCGGTCGGGGGGCTCCGGCACCGCGGACCTGTCGAGCGGGGCGCTGCCCGGGCTCGGCGCGGTCGGCGAGGCCGTGGGGGCGCTGACCCACGGCGACCTGGGCGCCCTGCTCGGGGACGACGGCTACCACCCGTACGGGATCCCCGCGTTGCGGGAGGGCATCGCCGCGTACTACCGGGCGGCGGGGGTGGCGACGGAGGCGGGGCAGATCCTGGTGACCTCGGGTTCGCAGCAGGCGGTGTGGCTGGTGGTGCAGGCCCTGGTCGAGCCGGGCGACACGGTGGTCGTGGAGAACCCCACCTACCGGGGAGCCCTGGAGGCGCTGCGGGCGCGGGGCGCCCGGCTCGTCCCGGTCGGCGGGGACGAGCCGGACGGTGGCGCGGGCGGGACCGGTTCGGCGGAACTGCGGCGGCTGTGCGCGCACGCCCACGGGCGGCCCCGGCTCGTGTACCTCCAGCCGACGGTCCACAACCCGACGGGGCGCACGCTCGGCGGCGCGGCGCGCCGGGAGTGGCAGCGGGTCCTCGCGGACCAGGAGCTGTTCACGGTCGAGGACACGGCCTGTGCCGAACTCGCCCTGGGCGACGGGGAGAACGAGGAGGCCGACGCACCGGTTCCGCTCGTGGCCGATCTCCCGATGGCCTCGACGGTGACCGTCGGCACGCTGTCGAAGCTGTTCTGGGGCGGGCTGCGGGTGGGCTGGGTGCGGTCGTCGCCGCAGGTGGTGGCCCGGCTCGCGAAGATCAAGACCTCGGTGGACCTGGCCTGCTCGGTCGTGGACCAGTTGGTCGCCGTCCGGCTGCTCGACCGGCTGCCCGAGGCCCGCGCCCGGCGCAGGGCCGAGCTGCGGGGGCAGCGGGACGCGGCCGAGGCGTTGGTGCGCGGGGCGGCCCCGCACTGGGAGTGGACCCGTCCGGCGGGCGGCCCCGCGCTGTGGGTGCGGATCCCGGGCGCCGACACGGAGGCCCTCGCCCAACTGGCGCGGCGGCAGGGGGTGTCGGTCGTCCCGGGGGCGGCGTTCTCGCCGGTGGACGGCTTCCGGGACCGGCTCAGACTGCCGTACGCACACGGGACGGAGGCCCTGGCCGCCGCGCTCCCCACCCTCCTGGAGTGCGCGGAACGCGCGGCCGGATGAGGGTGCTCAGGGGTGCATCCCGGCCCCCTTGAGGACCTTGTCGACCGCGTTGCGCGGCCCGTACACGGCGATCCCCACCAGGTCGAGCTGTCCCGCGCCCACGGCCCGTACGGCGGCGCGGTTGTCCCGGTCGTTGCCGGTGGTGAAGAGGTCGGACGTGAACACCGCCCGGGGCAGTCCGCGGGAGAGGGCGCGGCCGTGCGCGGCGGTCAGCGTCTCCTTGGTCCCCTCGAAGACCAGGACGGGCTGCCGGAACATCGGCAGGTACGGGGTGCCGTCGGCGTCGGCGTACCGCTCGCCGATCACCTCCGGGAGCTCCGTACCGAGGCCGCTGACCAGGAACGCCGTCACGTTCAGCCGCTGCCAGGTCTCCAGGTCCTCGCGCAGCAGCACGGCGATCTTGGTGTCGAAGCGTACGGGGGTGTCGTCGGGCGTGTTGTCGTTCGTCGTCATGCTCCGAGACTGCCGCCGGCCCCGTCGTACGGTCTTGTACGTTCCTTGCATGATGAACGCCGGGTGGGCCGATGTGTCGGCCCACCCGGCGTTCACGGTTGTCCCGAAGCGCCTGTCGAGAAGCGCCTATCGAGCGGCGTATCCGAAGGCCACACCGTTGGCCGGCAGGCCGCCCGAGCCGGGCTTGTACGTGGTCACGGGAGCGACCGTGCCGCCCTGGGTCACGTTGGACATCGGCAGCGCGTACAGCGCACCGGCGGCGTTGGGCCCGAACGGCATCCCCACGTACAGACGGGTCGCGGTGAAGTGGATGCTCTTGCCGAGCTTCTGGTTGGCGCCGGGCGTGCCGGGGATCCCGTCGCCGTCGCCCGCCTCGATCCAGCGGTCGTTCAGCCCGGCCGAGCCGGCCATGGAGAACGTGTGGACCGCGCCCGCGTCGGCAGCGGTGCCGATGTCCTCACCGGGCGTACCGACCGCGAGGCGCATGGAGGCTATGGTGCTCACCGCGTTCGGGGCGGTGTTGACGGCGGTCAGCGTCTCGCCCATGCGGTCACCGGTCTCGGAGGTGCCGGAGACCTCGTCGTCCGCGGTGCCCTGCTTGAGCTCGCGCAGATAGCTCCAGGTGCCGTCGGGCTTGATCCGGATCTGCACCACACGGCCCGCGTTCAGCCGGTTCTCGGTGCCCACGACCACGCCTTCGCCGGGCGAACCGATGGCGAGGATCGAGTCGGCGGGGGCGGAGGATCCCAGGGGCCGGTACGGGGCGATGGCCACCGCGTAGCCGAACTGGTCGCCCGCCTCGGCGTCACCGGAGATGGCCGCGCTGTCCTGGTCGAGCCCGGCCAGGGGAAGCGGCCGGCCCTCGGCGTCGAACGCGTTGGCGTCGAAGATGACGACACTGCCCGCCTTCGTCTTGGTGCCGATGGCCTCGTTGGGGGAGCCGATGGCGATGTAGTTCTGGTCGGCGGCCAGGGACCAGCCGAAGTTGTCGTCCTTCTCGGGGTCACCGGGGACGCCGGGCTTGTCCTGGTGGATCGTCAGGCTCGTGGTGTCGTAGACGTAGAAGGCGGTGCCCGCGTTGGTGAGCGTGCTGATGGCCTCGCCGGGCGTGCCGATCAGCAGGTACGGCCGGCCGGCGTCGTTGACCGCGGCCGCGAGCGACTGCCCCATCCGGTCGTTCGCCTCGGCGGTCGAGGCGGCGATCGCCCCGGTGCCCGCGCCCTGCTCGAAGTGCGTGGCCTTGGTGGTGCCCGCCCCCAGGCCGCCGGCGGCGCCGTAGAGGATGTCGACCATGCCGGCGTTGGCGACGGTGCCGATGTCCTCGCTCGGGGTGCCGACCACCAGGTCGGTGAAACCGTCCTTGTTCCAGTCGATGGCGGCGAGGGTCTCGCCGAAGTAGTCGTCCGCCTCGGAGCCGCCCGGCACCCAGTCCAGGTCCTGGCTGATCTCCGCGGTGCCCTTGCCGCCGCCGTACACGATGCGGATCAGACCGGCCTTGACGTCCGTGCCGACGGTGGCCTGGGTGTCGGAGATCGCGATGTCCTCGGCACCGTCACCGTTGAAGTCGGTCATGCCGACGGGCCGGGGAGTGCTGCCGCCTCCGCCGAGCGCCGCGCCGATGTCGATGCGGGGAGTGGTGGCACCCGTGTAGATGATGGGGCGGCCACTGCTCTTCAGCAGGGCCACGAGGTCCGCGATGCTCTTGGTGGGGTAGGCCTGCCTGAGCACGGCGAGGGCGCCCGCCACGTGCGGCGTCGCCATCGAAGTACCGTTCTTGGAGGCGTAGTTGCCGCCGGGCACCGAGGAGACGATGCTCGTGCCGGGGGCGAACACGTCGAGCAGCGGGCCCCGGTTGGTGAAGGAGGACAGCTCGTCGTCATCGGTGGTGGAGCCGACCGTGACGGCGGAGGAGATGCAGCCGGGGACGCTGACCGCGTCGGTGTAGCCGTTGTTGCCGGCCGCGACCACGGTGGCGACACCGGCGCCGAGCAGGTTGTCGATCGCCACCTTGCGCGGGTCGCTCTCGCAGGCGGTGGTGTAGTGGCCGCCGCCGAGGCTGAGGTTGGCCGCGACGATCGGCGTACCGGTCTGCTTGAGCCTCAGCACCTCTTCCAGAGCCGCCAGTTGGGCGCTGGGGAAACTGCCGATGCACGGCACTTCGCCGCCGCAGGCATCGGCGGTGTTGAACTGGGAGAACACCTGGATGGCGACGATGTCGGCGCCGGGGGCGACTCCGGTCTTCGGGGATCCGACGGCGCCCGTACCCTTGCCCGCGGCGATGCCGGCCACATGGGTTCCGTGGTCACAGGCGTTCAGGGTCGCGCACGGTCCGGACGCGACGTCGGCGGAGCCGGGACCCACCTGCTCCGCGGCGCCGTTGGGGCAGAGGCTGGTGGCGCCCAGATCGGGATCGATCGGCGAGAAGCAGGCCTCGGCCTTGACCCGGCCGCCCAGGAACGGATGGTGGGTGTCGACACCGCTGTCCAGCACGGCGACGGCGCTGCCCGCACCGGTCTTGCCCGCCTTGGCAGCCTCGTCGCCGCCGATGAGCGGGACGCTCTCGTCCAGGGTCGCCTGCTCGGGCTTGTCCTCGGTGACACTGACCACGCCCGGCTGGGCGGCGAGCCGGTCAAGGCCCGCCTTGTCGACCTTGAGGGTGACCACCGGCAGGGCGTCGAAGCTCTGCTTCGTCTCACCGGCGGTGGCCGCTTCGGGAAGGTCCGTACGGCTCTGGGTGAGCACGTTGACGCGGACGGTGGAGCCGTCGGCGGTCTTGTCGTACAGCGGCGGGTCGACGGCCTCGCCCGTGACCGCGGCCGTGACCGCGCCGGTGGTGCTCGTCGGTGCGGCGGCCTGGGCCGGTATCGCACCCAGGGTCGTGGTCATCGCGGCGGCGACGACCGTGGCCCAGATCGTTTTCTTCATGGCGCCTCGGGGAGCAGGGGGCCCGGTACGGCCCGTGGATGGGCGGGCGCGGCCGGGTCCGTGGAGATGGGGGGGAGTGAAGGGATCGGGTGCGAAGGGGCCGGGCGGCGATGTCGCGCCGCCCGGCCCGTTTCCGCCCGAAGGCTTGATGCGCGAGGGGGCCTGATCCGTCAGGAGGTCGGGCCGGGGGACATCAGAGGTCCCCGCCCGGTATCGGATCGCCTGGGATCGGATCACCCGGGAACGGACCGCCCGGGATCAAGTCGCCCGGGATCAGGTCGCGTTCGCGCCGTTCTTGGCCCGGCCGAAGACCGTCACCGCGGCGTAGTACGTGTTGGCGAGGGAGCGGCAGGTGCTCTTCCAGAAGTAGGCGGAGCAGGTCTTCCAGTAGAGCGTGCTGTAGAAGACGGCGTCCACGGCAAGGCCCTTGTTGCGCGACAGGTAGTACTTGTAGCCCTTGTACGTGTTGCCGATCAGGCCGTAGCCGTAGTCGTGCATGTCGCAGGCGGGGATGAAGTTGTAGCCGAGCGGCTTGTCGGGCGCCGTGGTGCAGTGGTCGTGGTTGATGCCGCGCACCCAGTAACCGGTCGGGGTCTTCTTCCACTTGGGCGAGTGCCAGCCGTAGTGCGCCACCTTGGACGTGCAGCCGGTCTTCCAGTAGTACAGCCAGTGCCGCGCCCAGCTGCACTTCGACGGGTACGACGTCGGGTCGGTGATCTCGCCGCCGGGGAAGTCCGCGGCGGGCGGCGGGTCGGTGACGCCGGTGGTGTCGTCCGGAGCGTCACCCTCGACCGGCACGCCGGGGGTCGGGACGGCCTCGCCGTCGACGGTGGCGGTCGGGGCTGCGGAGTTGCCCGCGAAGCTCAGGTCCCAGCTGCCGCTGCTCGGCGAGTTGATGTCGATGAGGCGGTTGACGCCGTCGTAGGCATAGGTGGCCGCCGGCTCGGCGGCCTCGCTCGGGTTGGTCACCGTGCGCAGCAGACCGGAGGAGTCGTAGGCGTATCGGGCGAGGGTCTGCGTGGTGGCGCCCTCGGTGACGCTGATCTGCTTGACGCGGCCCGTGTAGTCGCCGAAGGAGGTGCCGGCGGCCGTGGTCGTGTCCGCGTAGGTGACCGAGGTGGACGTCGCGAGCTTCTCGCCGGCGGCGGGGGTCGAGACCTTGAACACCCGGCCCTTGGCGTCGTACTGGACCGTGGTGGCGTAGGTGTTGTTGCCGACGCTGGTGACCCGCCACCTGTCGGTGCCGGTGGCGGCCTGCTGCCACTTGTAGGTGGGCTTGAGGTCCGCGGCCGGGATGGGGTTTCCGGCGGCGTCGGTGAAGGTGTCGTCGCCCGCCGCGACGGTGGAGAGGTCCACGCCGAGCACCTCGACCATGGTCGTCACCAGGGTGCCGGTGGCGTCGTTCCACTTGGAGGTAGCCGTCACCTCGGACCCGTCGGCGGTCGCGTACTTCTTGACGCCGCCGCCGTCGGGGTAGTCGATGCTCGACTTGAGCGCGTACGTGATCTTCTCGTCGACACCGAGGTCGGTCACGACGATCTTGTCGCCCTGCTGCTCCAGCTTCCGGTTGAGCTGGCCGCCGACGAACTCGGCCTCCCAGTTGGGGCCGAAGACGCCCATCTCGGGGCGGGTGGCGGGCGCGGACTCGGGCTTGGCGAGGCTGCCGTCGAGCTGCTCGGCGACGGTGTGGCGTCGGCCTATGAGGGCGGCGTCCACGTCGTTCTCGTCGACCTGGAAGGTCTTGTCCGCGGTCGAGTACAGACCGGGACCGATCGTGGACAGCGTGCCCTCCGCCAGCGGCTGGTCCGGGACCTCCGCCGTGGTGGCGCTCGCCTGCGCGGCGGTCGTCAGCGCCATGGACTGCTGCGGCATCAGTAGCGCGAGTGAAAGCGCGGTGATGGCCGGAAGTGCGATTTTGCGCACGAGTTGACCCCTCGGTGTGGTGCTCGGCTGGTGATTGCTGCCGGACCATAGGGGGCCCTTGATCAACTTCACAAGGTTGTCTCGCCACGGGGCGGCGACGTCATTTGATTGCACCTGTGAAGGCTCCGCAAACGCCGTCGCGCGTCCGGATGCGATTGAGTACGCGTACTCATGTGGCCTGCCGGGCAACGCCACAGACTGTGCGCATGACCGAAATCCCAGCTCAGGTCGGCCAGTTCGTCCGACCGCTGCGCATCATCTCGGCAACCGCCTTGGCCGCCCTGGTACTTGTCGGATGCGGAACCCAGCAGCAGGGGGCCGGGGACGTGCGGGACGGCTCCTCCGCCGGCGCCGCGACCGACAGGGCGTTCACCGCGATGCTCGACGAGGTGGCGCGGTCGTGTCCCGAGCCCGGCCCCGTGGAGAAGCCCCCGGGCGACGCGGCCGCGCCCGCTCCCACGGCGGGGCCGGAGGTGGAGCTGAACGCTCGCGACTGGTGCGCGAGCGCCCTGCACGAGGAGCGCATCACCCGGGAGGTCTGGGAGCTGGCGGACCCCGCCCCGGACAAGGTCAGGAAGGTCCTGAACGACCTCGGCTACATCGACGAACGCATCCACGGGCTCCGGCAGTCCGGCACGGCCACGACGTTCGCCCTAGACCTGCGCGACAAGGGCGGCCGGCTCTGCGTCAACGGCTCGGTGGACGGCGACAGGACCCTCGTCGAGGCGTGCGTGGCACCCCGGAAGGGCCCGTTCTCCTCTGCAAAGTGATTACTTCGATCTTCGATCGAATGTGACCCAAGTCACCTTACATTTGCTGCGCTGGGTTACTCATCAGTACCGCCCGGTTACGGCGAAACGGACTAAATACACATGAACCGGCTCTCTTTTGAAGAGTTCGGGGGGTGTCACCATTTCACGGTGCGTCGTACGGCCAAGTCCTCTACTTGGTTGCATACGTAACCTCATCGCCTCTTGCTACGGAGGCGGGTGGGGCGCCGGGCGTGCGCCGGATCCAGGGCGTCGAGGACGAGCCGGGTGACGATCACCGTGCAGGAGGCGTCCGGCAGCGACTGCGCCGCCTGGAAGAGCTCTTCGGCGACCGGCTGAGCGACCCGGCCTTCCGCTTCGAGGCACTTCTCGCCCTGCGCACCCACGCCCTCGACGCGGCGAAGGAAACGCCCTGGAACTCCAGTCGCGGATCGTGACCTGACGCGGCGCCATCCGCGCCGAACCGGCCGATTCGGATGGTGACGGCCGGGTGCGGGCAGGGTCCGGATCTACTGCCCGTCCAGCGGACGCCCCAGGCGGGTCGGCTTCACGGCTGGGCGTGTTGCTCGGCGGCGTCGAACGCGGGCGCGAGCGGGGCCAGTGCCGCGCGGAGCTGGTCGGGCAGTGAGCCGGAGGGCACGACGAGTCCTCCGGTGGCGAGGCTCTCGGCGGCCTCCGCGTTCCCGGCCGGCCGGAGCCAGCCTTCCAGCGCGATGCGAACCGCCGCGGCCGCGCTTGCCGCGAGGACGCGGGCCGTGTGCGCTCCGGCGCCCCCCAGGCGTTCGGCGATCACCGCCGTGAGCGGGGGCTCGATGTCGGCGGTGGTGTCCAGGAACGCGTCGCGCAGCGCGGCCCGGGTGGTGATCAGCAGCAGCGCCCGCTGTTCGCGCTCGCCGGTGTTCGTGTACTGCTCGACCACCGCTTCGGTGATGGCGTCGGCCAGGCGTACCCCTGCGGGCCGGGCCGCGACCGCCGCCGCGATGCGTGCCTCCCGGTCCGCGGCGACAGCGGAGACGATCGCCTGCTCGCGGCTGGCGAAGTAGTTGTTGTAGGTGCGCGGCGAGACCCCGGCCGCTTCGGCGATGTCCTCGACCCGTACCTGGTCCGGTCCGCGTTCCACGGCCAGGCGCAGGGCCGCCTCGCGCAGCGCCTCGCGCGTGGCCTGCTTCTTCCGCTCCCGCAGCCCTGGTGGTGGTGTCGTCACGGGGTCAGCGTTCCACACAGGGCTGCGTGCGCGCAAAGTTGCGCGCACGAAAACTTGCGTGCACGCACTTTTCCTGTCAGCCTCGACCCGGCAGAGATCGGTAGGGACCGGCAGAGAGGACGTCACCATGCGAGCAAGAGGAATGACCTACGACACCGGATTCGTCGTGCACGGCCGGACGTCCCGCGAGCACTTCGACCCCGCGGTGGTCCGGCGCGAACTCGCCATCATCCGCGACGACCTGCACTGCAACGCGGTCCAGATCATCGGCGGCGACCCGGAACGACTGGAGCTGGCCGCCGGTGCCGCCGCCGAGCTCGGCCTGGAGGTCTGGTTCTCGCCCTATCCGCTGGAGCTGGCCCCGGAGCAGATCCTCACGCTCTTCCGCGACTGCGCCGAGCGAGCGGAACGGCTCCGGCAGCAGGGGGCCACGGTCGTGTTCGTCGCAGGGGTCGAGCTGAGCGTGATGAACCGCGGGTTCCTGCCCGGAGAGAGTCCCGAGGAGCGGGTCGAACAGCTGATGGGCCGACCCGAGCGGCGGGCCGAAGCGATGCGCGAGCTCGGCGTGCGCATCAACGCGTTCCTCCGCGACGCCGCGGCCGCGGTCCGCGAGCGCTTCCAGGGCGAACTCACCTACGCGGCCATCCAGTTCGAGCAGGTCGACTGGACTCCCTTCGACAGGGTGACGTTCGAGCTGATCCGCTCCGCCGAAGTCGCCGACCGGTTCCGGGACGCGGTGCGCACCCTGACCCGAGGCCCGAAGCCGCTCGCCGTCACCGGTTTCGGCACCGCGGCCTACCGCGGCGCGGGAGACCGCGGCGGGCGCGTGCTGGAAGTGGTCGAGCACGATCCGCAGACCAAGGCCCCCATACGACTGAACGGCATGTACGAGCGTGACGAGGCCGGCCAGGCCGCATATCTGAGCGAACTGCTCGAGATCTTCGAGACCGAGGGCGTGGACAGCGCGTTCGTGTTCCTGTTCGCCCTGCCCGGCTACCCGCACCGCCCGGACGGCGACCCCCGGGACGACCTGGACCGGGCCGGCCTGGGCATCGTCAAACTCCTCGAAGGACGCCGGGGGCAGACCTACCCCGACATGGAATGGGAACCCAAGGCCGCCTTCACGGCAGTGGCGCAGCGGTATCGGAGGTGACAGATCCCGAGCAACAGGCGCCCGGGTTCCACTGCGGTGGTCCCACCTCAGAGGAGGTGATGACCGAACCAAGCACGGCTTTCCGGCTGGTTGGGGCGGACGATCGCCAGGATGGCCGGCACGAGCCAGATCACTCCCAGAATGGGCACCACTTCGTAGAAGGCCAGGGTGAAGGGCAGCGCCGTCCACCCGTAGACGAAGGCGGACACGCGCAGACCGGGGTGGCGCGTGGGGAACTTCAGGGCGGTGGCGACGCCCCATGCGGCGATCGCGAGCACGAGCACTCCGGCGAACACGACGATCCCGGAGTGGGCCTCGCCCGGCGTGGTGCAGCACGGCGCCGAGGAGTCGCGCTCGACCCAGATGACCTCGGCGATGGCCACGCTGTTGGTCAGCAGAAAGAGTCCGAGGACGGCCTGCATGCCGCCCAGGATCATCATCAACACGCGAAGGTTCTTCACCGGCTGTGGCATCTGCGGCCCTGAGGGGATCGGCCCCCGGCCGAATCCCATGGGCCCGCCGGGGCCTCCAGGTCCAGCCGCCCCTGGGTTGCCGCCGGCGCGCGACCGCTGCCACGGCCGCTCTCCGCCCGGCTCTTCTCCCTCTGTCAAACCCATGCTGACGGGTCCTCCCCTGAACGGCCTCGCGCCTGCGCGCCATGCTCCGGTGCCCCACATCGGCTGTCCAGCCACAATCCGGCCAGCGCCGCCTCGAAGGGCTTCGCCCTCGATGCGCGGTGAGTACGACACGCCGGCGCCCGTCCACCACCGGCTCACCGCCTCCGGCGGCGGACGCATGCGCGCGGACCGGGCACCGCACCCGCTCCCTCTTGCCCGTCGGATCTCTTGACGGCCCGGGCACGCCCTCACATACTGGCGGCCAAATCGATTTGGCCAAATCGATTTGGCTCCCCGTCCGGGGCCGGATCGCGGCTGAACCACGACGTATCGAACGCCGAACGGAGCTCGAACGTGTCCAGTCCCCGCCCCCGCCCGTCCCTGCCCCCATCCCCCTCCTCGTCCCCATCCCCCTCCTCGTCCCCGTCCCCCGCTCCGCTCCCGAGCCCGGCCGTGTCGCCGGACGAGGCTCCGGACATCCCCCTCGTCGACGAACCTTCGCGACCGGCGGCGGTGCATCCCGTCGACGAGCGCCGTCCGCTCGGCCGGATCCTGCTGTTCGGGGTCCAGCACGTGCTGGTGATGGCCGCCACGCCCATCTCGGCGATCTTCCTGATGAGCGCCACCCTGCGGCTCGATGCCCGGCTGACCGTCGATCTGCTGTCCGCGGCCTTCGTGCTGTCCGGCGTCGGTTCGCTCATCCAGTCGCTCGGGCCCTGGAAGTTCGGGCCCCGGCTGCCGTTCGTGATGCTGCCGGGTGGCGCCCCGCTCGTGCTGTTCCTGGCCATCGCCGGACAGCACGGCCTGCCGACGGCGTGCGGCGCGGTCATCCTCACCGCGCTGTTCTCCTTCGTCGTGCTGCCCCTCTTCTCACGGCTGCTCGCGTTCTTCCCCGGCCTGGTGATCGGCACGATGATCGTCATCGTCGGCGTGAACCTGGTGAAGGTGGGCGCCGTCCTCGTCACCGGCCGCCCCGGCGAGCCGGGCTTCGCCCAGCCGCAGAACCTCCTGCTCGGCATCGCGACGATCGGCTTCACCGTCGCGTTCTACCTGCTGTTCTCCGGCGTCGTGCGCCAACTCGCCGTCATGCTCGGCCTGCTGGCCGGCACCGCGCTCGCCGCCGCGCTCGGCCGCGTCCCCCTCGGCCACGCCGCCGACGGCGGGCTGCTCAGCCTGCCGCACCTGATGCCCTTCGGCACCCCCCGCTTCGACCTGCTCGCCGCGCTGCCCCTGATGCTCTACAGCCTCGCCTCGATGGCCGAGGCCACCGGCCAGACCGTCATCAACGCCCAGGCCGTCGGCAAGGAGATCGACCAGCGCGTCCACGTGCCCAGGACCGTCCGCGGCGACGCCCTCACCTCCCTGTTCGGCGGATTCTTCGGACTGCCGCTCATGGTGACCAGCGGCGAGAACATCGGCATCGTCCGGGTCACCGGCGTCCGCAGCCGCTTCGTCACCGCCACCGCCGGCCTCGCCCTCATCGCCATCGGCTTCCTCGCCCCGGTCACCCGGGCGATCAGCGTCATCCCGTCCGCCGTCGTCGGCGGCACCGCGATGGTCGTGTTCGCCGTGATCACCGTGCTCGGCGTCCAGATGCTCGGCCGCTCCGACCTCGACCGGCACACCAGCACCTTCGTCTGCGCCGTCGCCCTCGCCCTCGGCCTGCTGCCGATCCTCGTCCCCGGCGTGTACGGCGGCTTCCCGCCCAACCTCCGCATCCTCCTCGAAAGCGGCGTCGCCGTCGGCGCGTTCGTCGCCGCCGTCCTCAACGTCCTCTTCCACCACGTCCGGCCCGGCGTCGTCGCCCGGCTGGCCGGCCCCCGCGCGGAAAGCGACCGATGAACCAGCACACCCCCCTGCGAGACCTGCTCGACTCCCCGGGCCCGCTCCTCCTCGTCCCGGACGCCGTCCTGCTGCCCGAAGGCCCCGTCACCGGCCACGCCGTGGTCGTCACCGCCGGCGTCTTCACCGAGGTGGGACCGGCCGGGGAACTGATCGGCCGCCACCCGGACACCTCCCCCGTACGCCTCCCCGGCCACCTCCTCATGCCCGGCTTCGTCGACGCCCACCACCACCTCACCCAGAGCTTCGGCGCCGCCCTCGCCTTCGGCGAGCCGTCGGAGATCTTCCGCCGGGTGTGGGTGCCCCTGGAGGGCGCACTGGACGAGGAATCGGCCTACGTGGCCGCCAAGTTGGCCGCGCTCGAAGCGCTGCGCGGCGGCTTCACCACCGTCACGGACGCCGGAACCCGCGCGGACGTCGACGTGGACGTGATCGCGGCCGCCACCCGTGACGCCGGCCTCCGCTGCGTCCTGGGCCTCGTCTGCAACGACCGGGACGGCGGCGCGGCTCCCGCCGGCCCCGGCGTCCTGGAGCGCGCCGAGAAGCACCTCGTACGGTACGAGGACGATCCCCTGGTCCACGCCTCCCTCGCCGTCTCCATCCCCGAGGCGGCCACCGAGGAGACGTTGCGCCGGACCGCCGCGCTCGCCGCGGCGGCCGGGGCCGTCGTCCAGATCCACGTCAACGAGCACCTGGCCGCCGTCGAACGGTCCCTCCTGACCCACGGCCTGCGGCCGCTGGAACACCTGCACGCGATCGGCGCACTCGGGCCCCAGCTGCTCGCCGCGCACGCCACCCTGCTCACCCCGCGCGAACTCACCCTGCTCGCCGACACCGGGACCGCGGTGAGCTACAACCCCGTGGCCAGCGCGTGGAAGGGCAACGCCGTGGCGCCCGCCACCGCCATGGCCGAACGCGGCATCCGGTTCGGCCTCGGCACCGACGGCACCCGCGGGGACGGCTTCCGGCTCGCCGAGGCGGCCGAGTTCGCCCAGCGGATCGCGTACGGGCTCGCCGGCGGGGACTCCTCGTGCGGCGCGGGCTGGACCTGGCTGGAGCACGCCACCCGTGGCGGCGCCGACGCCGTGGGCCTGGGCGCGCGGACCGGCACGATCGCCCCGGGCCTGGCGGCCGACTTCCTTCTCGTCGACGTCACGACCCCCGAACTCGCGCTCTCCCACGACCTCCCCTGGGAGCTGGTCCGGCGCGGCAACAGGGACCAGATCACGGCCGTGTTCGTCGCAGGACGCCTCAGGATGTGGTGCGGCGGGCCGGTCGGGTGGGACGGGGCGGCACTGGTCCGGCGCGCCGCCGCGCTGGCCGAGGCGACGGTGCCCCGGGCGGCGATCACCCGCGCGCACCCGACGTCCACCAGGGCCCGCGCGGCCGTGGCCGGCCGGGAACGGAGCACGGCGCGATGACCGGTGAGACCCTGACGGTGCTCGCGCTGACCGTGGCCGTCGCCGCCTTCGTCCAGGGCAGCAGCGGCCTGGGCTTCGCACTGATCGTCGCCCCGGTGGCCGGGATCCTCGACCCCGGGCTGCTGCCGGTGTTCGTCCTGGCGTCGATGGTGCCGCTCAACCTGTACGTCGCCTGGCGCGAGCGGGCCTCGCTCGATCTGCGCGGCGCGGGCTGGATCACCGCCGCGCGGCTCGCGGCCACGCCCGCAGGCCTGGCGTTGCTGTGGGTGATACCGGACCGCCGACTCGGGCTGTACGTGGGCCTCGCGACCGTCCTGGCGGCCGTGGTGAGCCTGGCGGCACCGGCCTTCACGCCGGGCAGGGCCGCCTATGTCGGCGCGGGCGCGGTGACCGGCCTGACGGAGACGGCGACGGGCGTCGGCGGCCCGCCGCTGGCGCTGGTCTACCAGCACCGGCCGCCGGCCGAGCTGCGCTCCACCGTGGCGACCTGCTTCCTCGTCGGCGAAGTCGCCTCGCTGGGGCTGCTGTTCGCGACGGGCCGGGGCGACACGGCGGACCTCGGCCTCGCCCTGGCGCTGGCGCCGGCCATCGCCGTGGGCGCGTGGCTGAGCCGGCTGGTGCACCACCGGATCGACGCCCGCAGGATGCGCCTGTTCGTGCTGGTCTTCGCGTTGGTGTCGGGCGTGGTGCTCATGGTGGGCGTCTGATCCGGCCCGCCCTCACGGCTGCCCCCGGCCCGGGCGGCTCGCCCCGCCCCGCCGTCCCGTCCCCGTCTCGCCGTCCCGCCCCGCCGTCCCTGCCCGGCTGCCGGCCGACAGCCGCCGCCCGGCCGGTACGGCGGCGGCTCAGCGGTCCGTCGTCGGCGGGGGCGTCCTGAGCGACGACTCACGCGGGATCACCTTCGGAGGCGGCACCGTCACCACGGCCTCGGCCGGGGTGTCCCCCCGCAACCGCCCGAGCAACAGGTCCACGGCGGCCGCCGCCGCCCGGTCCAGGTGCAGATCGACGGCGGTCAGCGGCGGCTGCGCGGTGCGGGCGCGCAGACCGTCGTAACGGGTGACGACCATGACGTCGTCGGGGACGGCACGCCCGCTGTCCCGGACGGCCCGCAGCGCGCCCACGGCGAAGGCGTCGACCAGCGCGCACACGGCGTCGAGGTCGGGGTGCTCGGCGAGCAGGGCGGCGCACCGCTCGTAGCCGGCCTGTTCACCGCCGGACTCCGGGGCGCTCGCCACGATCGGCTGCCAGCCGTACTCGGCGGCGAGCCGTTCGTAGGCCGCGCGCGCGTCCACCGACGAGTGCCGGTCGCCGGAACCGACGAGCAGGGCGGGCCGCCTCGCGCCCTGCTCACGCAGATGGGTCAGGAGCGCCTCGGCGACGGCCGCGCCGTGCAGGTCGACGTACGGGACGGCCTCGTCCGGCGAGACGGGCCGGCCGAGCGCCACGTACGGCAGGCCGCGCTGCCGCAGCCGGGCCGCGGCGGCGTCGTCCACGTCGGGCTCCACGACGATGGCGCCGTCGATGTCGACCGAGTCCAGGGCGGCGCCCGACTGCACGGGCGGTACGAGCACGAGCGCGTAGTCGTGCAGGAGCGCGCTCTCGGCGGCCGCGGCGGCGACCTCCATGTAGAAGCCGAGCCGGGACGGGCCGCCGGCCACCGCGAAGGGCATCGACGAGGCGAGCGCGATCGCCCGGGCCTCGCCGCGCCGCAGCCGCTGGGCCCGCAGGTTGGGCCGGTAACCCAGCTCGGCCGCCACCTGCTTGATGCGTTCACGGGTCCGGGGGTCGACCTTGCCGAGCCCGTTGAGGGCGTGCGAGACGGTGGTCCGCGACACCCCCGCCGTACGGGCGACGTCGGCGATCGTCGGCGGTCGCGGGCTCGCTCCGGACCCGGAAGGGGGCATCTGCCGTCGCTCCTCTGGTCGTGCCGCACGGCACGGGGTGGGGTGGTGGGTGGTCCTATCTTCGCCGACGCTCAGAGCCGGCGGTGCAGGCCGTGCGGGCCGTCCGTGCGGTCACTCATGTCGCTCTCACCCACCGTCCGTGATCACCCTCATGATCCGACGTACGGCCCTCCCGGCGCCAGACCGCTCTCGGCCCCGCTCTCCGGCCGGTGTGTCCCGCCGGGTGGTTCGCCGCCCGGCGCCGGGCGGCGCGTGCCTACGATCACCGGGACGGGGACGGCGGACGAGACGCGGGAGAGGCGGCGGACATGGCGGACGAGCGTGTGTACCTGGTGACCGGGGGCGGGACGGGGATCGGGGCCGCGACCGCGCGGTCGCTGGCCCGGGCGGGACACAAGGTGGCGGTGTCGGGGCGCCGCCCCGAGCCGCTGCGGCTGGTCGCCGAGGAGACCGGCGCCCTGCCCGTACCGTCGGACATCGGGGACCCCGCCGCGGTGGCCTCGCTCGTCGAGACGGTGGTCGGCACGTACGGGCGGCTCGACGGTCTGGTGCTCAACGCCGGCATCGGGCGGGGCGGCGGGGTGGGCGAGGTGACCCCGGAGGACTGGGACGAGGTCATGCGGACCAACCTCACCGGTCCGTTCCTGCTGCTGCGCGCCGCGCTCCCGCACCTGCTCGACGCCCGCGGCGCGGTGGTCGCGGTGGCCTCGGTGTCAGCCCTGCTGGGCGGCGTCGGGAACGCCGCCTACGCCACCTCCAAGGCAGCGCTGCTCCAGCTGTGCCGCTCGCTCGCGGTCGACTACGGGGGCGCGGGGCTGCGCGCCAACACCGTGTGCCCGAGCTGGGTGCGCACCGACATGGCGGACCGCCGGATGAACCGGTTCGCCGCCGAGGCGGGCCTGGACGGGGACGGTCTGGAGGCGGCGTACGAGGAGGTGACCCGGGTCCTGCCCGCCGGGCGGCCCGGTGAGCCGCAGGAGGTCGCGGAGGCGGTCGCCTGGCTGCTGTCGCCCGCGGCCTCGTTCGTGAACGGTGCGGTGCTCACCGTCGACGGCGGCGCGACCGCGCTCGACCCGGGCACCCTCGGCTTCGAGTTCCGGCTGGAGCCGCGCGCCCCGCGGGCCTGACCGGCGGTCACGGCCTGGGGTGGCCGGTCGCGTTCGGCCGACCGGCCACCGCGCCCGTCGACGCCGTCGCCGCGACCGGCGGCATGTACATTTCCTGCATGGCGGCCCGTACGGTGACCCGGCAGGAGGTCTCGGCGTGGCGCCCGCACGTGCCGGGTGTCGTGGAGGTGTTCCACGCGCACTTCACCGAGCACGCGTATCCGATGCACGTCCACGACGTGTGGACCCTGCTCATCGTCGACGACGGCGCGGTCCGCTACGACCTCGACCGGCACGAGCGCGGCACTCCCGACGACACGGTGTCCCTGCTCCCGCCGGGGGTCCCGCACAACGGCTCGCCCGCCACCGCCGGCGGGTTCCGGAAGCGGGTCCTGTACCTGGACCTGAGCCAGCTGGACGAGAGCCTCATCGGTCCTGCGGTCGACGCGCCCGACCTGGCCGACCCGCTGCTGCGGCGGCGCGTCGGGCAGCTGCACACCGCGCTCGCGGAGCCGGGGGACGAACTGGAGGCGCAGAGCCGCCTCGCCCTCATCGGCGAGCGGCTGCGCGGCCATCTGCGGCCCGGGCTCGTCACGCCCGCGCGTGGAGCCGATCCGGGGGTGGCGCACGGTCTGCGGGAGCTCCTCGACGCGCGTCTCGTCGAGGGCGTGACCCTGGACGAGGCCGCCCAGCTGCTCCACGCCCATCCCGCGCATCTCGTACGGGCGTTCAGCGGCGCCTTCGGCATCGCACCGCACCAGTACCTGACGGCCCGCCGGATCGGCCGGGCGCGCGGTCTGCTGCTCGACGGACAGCCGCCGGTCGAGGTGGCGGCCGCGACCGGCTTCTACGACCAGTCGCATCTGAACCGCTCGTTCAAGCGGATCGTGGGCACCACGCCCGGGCGGTTCGCCCGGGGGCGGGGCGGACCGTCGCCGCTGTCGTGAACTGGCCATCGGGCGGGGGGCGCGAAGCCGCTCAAGGGGCGGAATGCCGGAGCCCGACACCCCGCCGTACGGCCTCCGGAGCACGACGATCCGGCCAGCTGCCCCCTCCCCACCCCCTGCGGACGACCGAATTCCACTGTCGTCACCCAAACGGACAAGATGATGCACAGGTAGTCATACTCCCTGGTCGTGGTGATCCCAGCGCCCCGCCGCACGCCCTGTCGACGCCGATCCTCCGCCCGCACCCTGAACGCCGGGGAGAGCGAGCGGGAAGCAGGTGACCGGGTGGACGCGGGCAAGGACGAGGGCGTGGACGTGTGCGTGGTCGGGGCCGGGCCGGTCGGACTGACGCTCGCGATCGCCCTGCGCCGGCTCGGGCTGCGGGTGCGGATCGTCGACAAGGCTCCGGCCGCCAAGCACGAGGCCCGTGCCCTGGTGCTCTGGGCACGGGCCCGGGAGGCGCTCGACTCCCTCACGGCTCCCGTGCGCGGAACTCGCCCGGCTCGGCACCCGCGTCGAGTGGAACACCGAGGTGACCGACCTCAAGGTCCACGAGGACCGGGCCGAGTACACCCTGCGCCACGGGGACGGCACGGTCGAGTCCGCCGCCGCTCCGTGGATCGTCGGCTGCGAGGGCACCGCCAGTGTGGTCAGGGACCGGCTCGGCATCCCCTTCGAGGGCCGCCGCCGCACCGGCCTCCAGGTCGTCCAGGGCAACGCCCGCCCCACCTGGACGCTCGGCGAACGGCCGGGCCGCGGGCACATCTTCCTGGCCCCGCACCGCTCGCTGCTCGTCTTCCCGCTGCCCGGCGGCGGCTTCCGCTTCTTCTGCTTCCGCGACGATCCCGACCCCGCGCTGACCGCCGCCCCCACCGTGGACGAACTCCGCGACCTCGTCGCGGACACCACCCGGATCCCGGGTCTCCGGCTCGAGACGACGGAGCCGCTCTGGCTGAACCGGGCCCGGTTCGGCGACCGGGTCGCCGCCCGGCTCCGCCGCGGGCGGGTGCTGCTCGCCGGGGACGCGGCGCACACGCTGTCGCCCTCGGGCGGGCTCGGGCTCGCCACGGGGGTGGGCGACGCGGCGGACCTGGGGTGGAAGCTGGCGGCGGAGCTGGCCGGATGGGCCGGTCCCGGGCTCCTCGACGCGTACGAGAGCGAACGGCGCCCGGTGGCCGTCGCCTGCCTGGAGGAGAGCCACCGCAACCTGCGGCGGACCGTCGACCGGCGCCTCTCCGGCGCCCTGTGCGACGCGACGCCCGAGGGGGAACGAGAGCGCGCCGCGCTCGGCCGGGAGATCGCCGCGTCCGATCCGGGGCGCGAATTCACCGTGCCCGACGCCCACTTCGCGTACCGGTACACCTCGCCGGTGATCGCGGACGAGAAGACGGAGAGAACCGGCGGAGAGGATTCCGGTCCTGGCGGGGAGCCGTGGTGGAACCGTACGGCCCTGCCGGGGGCGCGGGCGCCGCACGTCCCGCTGGGCCCCGGCCGGTCGACGCTCGACCTGTTCGGCCCGGGGTTCGTCCTGCTGTGCCTCGGCCCGGGCCCGTACGCGGCCCCCGCTCCCGGCCCGGGCGCCCCGGACGGCCTGGTGCGCGCCTTCGCCGAGCGCCGGGTCCCGCTCGGCGTGGTGCGCTGCCGCGACGAGGAGGTGGCCCGGCGGTACGAGCGGCCGTTCGTCCTCGTACGCCCCGACGGTCACGTGGCCTGGCGCGGAACGGCTCCGCCGGCCGACCCCGGGCGGCTCGCGGACCTGGTGCGCGGGGCGGGGGCATGAGCCGCTCCCCGGCCGGGGCCGGGCCTCCGGAGGAGTTCGATCCCGCACGGCTCGCGCTCGCCGACCCGTACCCCGTCTACCGGCGCTACCGCGAGACGGACCCGGTGCACGCGGTGCGCCCGAGGAGCGGCTCCGGGCCGACGACCTGGTACCTGTTCGGGCACGCGGAGGTGGCGCGGGTCCTCACCGACCGGGGCTTCGGCCGGAGGAACCCGTCGGACGCGCGTGCCGCACCGGTGCCGGAGGGGTACGCGACGCTGCGGAGGATCGTCGAGAACTGGCTCGTCTTCCTCGACCCGCCCCGCCATACACGGCTGCGCGCCCTGGTGGCCCCGCCGCTCGGCACGGCCGCCGTCGGGGCCTTGCGGCCGCGCGTACGGGAGATCGCCGAGGAGCTCGTCGGGCCGCTCGCGCGGCGGCCCGTGGCGGAGCTCGTGGAGGGCTTCGCCGCGCCCTACCCGCTGCTCGTCGTGGCGGGGCTGCTCGGGGTGAAGGGCGCGCGGTGGCCGTGGTTCCGGGCGGAGGCGCTCGCCCTCCAGCGGGCCGGCGGGACACGGGGCGACCGCTCGCCGGCCGCCCTCGACCGGGCCGACCGGGCGGCGGCGGAACTGGACGCGTACTTCGGGAGGGGGCTGGCGGCTCGGCGTACGGAGGGTCACGGGGACCTGCTCTCCGCACTCGCCCGGGCCGGGGCGGAGGACCCGGCCCTGGGGACGAAGGCGCTGACGGCCACCTGCGTCCATCTGCTGACCGCGGGCCACGAGACGACGACGGGACTCATCGGCAAGGCGGTGCTCTCCCTCCTCGCGCGCCCGGACGTCGGGGAGGAACTCCGGGCGGATCCGGGCCTGTTGCCGAAGGCCGTGGACGAGTTCCTGCGCCACGACCCACCGGTCCAGATGGTCACGCGGTGGGCGCACCGGGACGCCGAGCTCGCCGGCCGGTCCGTACGCCGGGGCGACCGTCTGCGGCTCGTCCTGGGCTCGGCGCACCGGGACCCGGCGCGCTTCCCCGACCCCGACACGCTCGACATCCACCGGGAGGGCGGCCGGCACTGCGCCTTCGGCATCCACTACTGCGTGGGCGCGGCGCTCGCCCGCGCGGAGGCGGAGATCGGGCTCGGCGTCCTCCTGGACCGGCTGCCCGCGCTGGGCCGCGGCGCGCGGCCGGGGGTGGAGGTGGAGTACGCGCCGGACTGGGTGTTCCACGGCCCGTCACGGCTGACGCTGTCCTGCTGACGCCGCCCCTCTGCCGCTGTCTCGCTGGCCCAGGTTTCCCATGAGCCCCGGGAACGCCTCCCCACCCTCCTGCGTTATACCCCCCAAGGGTATATAGAGGAGGGGTTCCATGACCACGAGAAGACTGACCGCGCTCGCCCCCGAGCAGGCACCCGGCCGCGCACGCGAACTGCTCGCCGACATCGTCGAACGGCACGGCTCCGTCGGCGAGATGGTGTCCACGATGGCGCACTCGCCCGCGCTGCTCGACGGCTATCTCAGCCTCTCGCGGGCCATGAAGCGGGTGAAGATCCCCCGCGCACTGAGCGAGAAGCTGTCGCTCGCCGTCCAGGAGTGGATCGGCTGCGGCACCTGCCGCGAGGCGCACCGCGAGGCCGGCCGCGCGGCGGGACTGACCGAGACCGACCTCGAACTCGCCCGTCAGGGCACGTCGACCGACCCCCGCGAGGCCGCCCTGATCGGCCTCGCGCTGCGGGTCCTCGCGGAGCCCGGCGCCCTCTCCGACGAGGACGTCGCCGAGGTACGGGCCCACGGCTGGAGCGACCGGGTGATCGCCGAGGTGGTCGGCGTCGTCACCCTCAACCTCCTCACCGGCGCCTTCAACCTCCTCGCGGGGATCCAGCCGGAGGCCGAGGAGGGGTGACCGGGTCCGTGTGACGACGGGGACGTTCCCGGTGGAGTCCGGGCCGAGCCGATAGGGTGGCGGTCGGCCCGGAACCGGGCCGCGGATTCATTGCCTTCCCCCAGGAATTGAGGTACCGGACGATGGCCGCGAGCCGCGAGCCGCGAGCCGCGAGCCGCGAGCCGCGAGCCGCGAGCCGCGAGCCGCGAGCCGCGAGCCGCGAGCCGCGAGCCGCGGAGCGGGTGACCTGGGCGTATGTGGACGGGGCGGCCATGCACGCTGAGCGGCCCCTCCGCGTTCCCGTCGGGCCGGACGCCGAGCGGTGGCGGACCTTCCCCGGCGAGCGGACGCTCGTCGTCGCCGCGCGGACCGTCGTCTCCACCACCCGGGTCCTGGAGTGCCTCCCCGCCGTCCTGCGCGACGACAGCCGGGTGAGCGTCGTCTTCGCGTACGACCCCACCTCCGCCTTCAACGACGGCGTCCTCGACCTGCTCCACGACTCCGGCTGCCGCGTGATGCCCTGGTCGCAGCTCGGCGACGTCTCCCCCGACCTGGTCCTCACCGCGAGCGAGAACGTCGACGTCCCCGAGGGGACGTGCCCCGTGCTCGTCCTCCCGCACGGCATCGGCTTCCAGAAGTACGTGCCGGACTCCCGCGCCGACCGCGTCCGGCTCTCGGGCCTGGTGCCCGACGCGCTCCTGGAGGCGGGCCGGGCCTGGCTGGCGACCTCGCACCCGGACCAGGGGGAGCAGCTGCTCGCGGCGCACCCCAAGGCCGCGGGACGGACGCTGCTGGTGGGCGATCCGTGCTTCGACGAACTGGCGGCGAGCGCGGTGCTGCGCCCCGCGTACCGCTCGGCCCTCGACGTGGGGGACGACCGGCGGCTGGTCGTGATCAGTTCGACCTGGGGTCCGACCTCGCTGCTCGGCCGGGACCCCGGTCTGCCGGCGCGGCTGCTCGCCGCGCTGCCGTACGACACGTACCGCGTGGCGGCGATCGTCCACCCCAACGTGTGGGCGGCGCACGGCTCCTGGCAGCTCCGGCGGAACCTCGCCGCCGCGCTCGACGCGGGTCTGATCCTGGTTCCCCCGGCGCACGCCTGGCGGTCGGTGCTCCTCGCCTCCGACCTTGTCGTCGGGGACCACGGCTCGGTGACGCTGTACGGCGCGGCGCTGGGGCGGGCGGTGCTGCTCGCGACGTTCGGGAGCGATTCGGTGCCGGGCACGGCCGCCGAGGTCCTGGGCCGGCACGCGCCGCGCCTCGACCCCGGGCGGGATACGCGCGGCCAGGTGGAGGCGGCCCTCGGACCGGAGGCGCGCGCGGCGTACGCGGAGGTGGCGGAGCGGGCGTTCAGCGAACCGGGCCGGGCCCTCGTACGGCTGCGCTCGGTGCTGTACGAGCTGCTGCGCCTGCCCGAGCCCTCCTCGGGGCCGCCGCCGGTACGCGCCCTCGCCCCGGTGCGGGTGCCGGCGGAACCGGTCACGTCCTGGCGGGTACGCACGCGCGTGGCCCGCGCCGTCGTCGACATGGAGCGGATCCCGGCGGCGGTGGCGGGCGACGAAGGTCTCCGTGACGCTCCCGGGCTCTTCGACCACCTCACGTGCACGGAAGCGGAGCGGGACCTACGGGTCGCCGAGAGCGCGTCCGTCGTCCTGCGCGCCGCCCCGCCCTCGCCGGACGCCGCGAGGTGGATCGCCGACACGCTCGCCGCCCGCCCCGGCTGCCTCGCCGCCGCGGCCGCCCTCGACGCGGGCCGCCATCTGGTGGGCCTGCGGGACGGCCGGCTCGTCGAAGCGACCGCGACCGGCCCCGAGCACGCGGCGGCCGTCACGTACGCCTGCCTCCGCGCCGGGCTGCCGTTGGAGGGCGCGGTCCGCCTGCGCGTCGACGCCCGGTCCGAGGAGGACGTCGTCCTGAGCACCCTCCCCGCCACCGGGCCGGAGGACGGCTGAGCCTCACGACGGACGGAGCGCGCGCGGCCGCGGCTGCCCGTCAGTCGGCCCACGTGAGGGTTCGGTCCGCGCACTTCGTGAGCAGGGCCTGGTACTTCTCGGGCCGTGACTCGAAGTCGACCCAGGCGTCAAGCCCGGCGGGGTCGGCGTCCGGCCCGCGCAGCAGGTCGACGGAGGCCTGCGCGAACCGCTCGGCGAGGCCTTCCCGTTCGGCCCGGTCGAGCAGCGGGTGCAAGGCCTCGAGGGCGGCCCTGGCGCGCCGGAGCTGGTCCGGACCGGCGGTCAGCAGGGGACGGATCCGGACGGCGGGTGCCGCGTCGGCGAGCAGCGCGTCCAGGCGCGCGGCCAGGGCCGCGCCCCGCTCCGCCGCGCCCTTCGCCCGCGGCCCGGCCTCCACCAGGACCCGGAGGGCGGCGAGCACCGCCGTGGTGTGCGGCTCCGGCCGGTCCGCCTCGATCCGTACCGTCACGGCCCTGGCCCGTTCCTGGGCGATCCTCCGCGCGGCGGCGACCGCCGGACCCGCGGTGTGCCGTGGCACGCCGGCGTGTTCGAGGCCCCACTCCTCGGCGTCGAGCACGTCCCGTACGGTGTGGACGCCGTGCTCGGCCAACTCCCCGACGGGGAAGGCTTTTCCGGCCACCCGCCTGAGCCGTGTCACGGGCATCAGGGCCAGTTCCTCGTCCACCTGTGCCCGGAGCGAGGGGGTCCACGCCGTACGGACCGCTTCCACGGCCTTCCGGTGGTCCCGGGCCACGAGGGCCGCGACCTCCCGCAGCCGGGCCGCCCGACGTACGGCCCGGCGGTTCCTCGGATCCACCAGTGCGGCGGCGTCCCGCAGCAGCAGCGCCCGGCGGCTGGGCCGCCGATGCGTGCCGCTGGACCGGTACAAGGCACGGACGGTCCCGCCGAAGAGGCCACCGGCCATGAACAGGAACCCGACCGTCCCGAGCGCGTCCAGGACGGCCGAGCAGCCGAGCAGGATCAGACCGAACGTCGCCACCCAGCGGAAGAACGGCACATGACGCATCCCGGGCCCCCTTGCCTCTCACCGAGGACGTGTGCGCGATCAGCGTCCGCCCGGCGAGGAGGGGGCATCAAGGGCGGAGCCGGGCAGCCGCGCGCCCCCGTGCCTTCCTGCTTCCGGCAACGCGGGGGCGGGGAGGCACGGGCGACGGCTCAGCCCTGTTCCTCGGGCCCGGCCCCTCCTCCCTGCGCGTACGGCCGCAGGCGCTCGCGCAGGGCGGGGGCCAGGGGGCTGCCGCCCGCCTCGTGGATGTGGGCGGCCCGTTCCAGCCAGCCGGGGACGTCGTCCCGGCGGAGTCCGGTGCGTTCGGCGATGTCCGCGAGGGCGACGAGCGCCTGGGCCTCGTAGTGGGTGGCCCGCTCGGCCCGCAGGGTGCCGGCGGCGGCCTCCAGGGCGCGTACGGCCTCCTCGGTGTCGCCGAGGTGGTCGAGCGCGATGCCGAGGGCGGCCGTGGCGCGGGCCGCCATGCGCGGGTCCCGGCACTCCGTCAGCATCCGGTGGGCGGCGCGCAGGGTGGTCAGCGCGGTGGTGTGCTCGCCGGCGGCGTCCTGGGCGCAGCCGAGGAAGTACGTCGCGATCGCCGCGCCGCGTGCCTCCCCCGCACCGCTGTTGAGCTCCAGGGAGGCGCGGTAGGCGGCGACGGCGCGGGCCGGGTCGTGCCGGTCCCAGTACCGGCCGTCGAACTCGCGGACCGAGGCGCTGAGCACCTGGTGTCCGGCGACCTCGGCGCAGGCGAGGGCCGTGTCGAGCTCGGCGCGGGCCCGCTCGTCCTCGCCCAGGTCGAGCAGGGGGCGGGAGAGCAGGCTGCGCAGGCGCGCCTCGGCCGCGGGGGCGACGGCGGTCGCGGCCGCGGCGGCGCCCAGTTCGAGGGACTCCCGCCAGGGGCCGAGCGCCCGCTGGTGGAGGAAGAGCACGCTGTACGCCTCGGCCAGCTGCCACACGGGGGTCTCCAGGCCCTCCTGGGCGGCTCCGGCGCGCAGGACGGCGAGGATGTCGGCGCTGCGGCTCTCCAGCCAGGCGAGCGGTGCGGGGCCGCCGGGTGCCGCGAACGGGTCGGACGTCCCGTCCAGGAGTGCGCGGAGGTCGGCGATGCGCAGCCGGTCCTCGCGGATCGCCCGGTCGGCGCGTGCGGTGAGGACGAGTTGGTGGGTGAGGACGCGGGCGACGAGCTCCCGCTCCCCGGTGCGGGGCTCTTCGGCGACCGCGCGCTCGCGGGCGTGCAGCCGGACGAGGTCGTGCATGCGGTAGCGGCGGTCGGCGGTCCGTTCGAGCAGGGCGTCGTCGGCGAGGCGGGCGAGGAGCGGGGCCGTCTCGGCGGGCGTGGCGCCGAGGGCGGCGGCGGCCGTGTCGACGTCGTGGGTGCGGCACGGGTGCCAGCCGAGGTACCGGTAGAGGCGGGCGGCCCCGGCGGGGAGGAGGCGGTACGTCGGGTTGAGTACGGCGGACATGGAGTGCTCCCCTCCCAGGGGCCCCAGGGAGAGGCCTTCGAGCCGGCGGTTCTCGTCCGTGAGCTCCGTCGCCAGGGCGGTCGTGGTGAGCGTGCGGTCGGTGAGGAGGCGTGCGGCGGCGATCCGCAGGGCGACGGGCAGTCCCCCGCAGAGTTCGATGAGCCGCTCGGCGGCGGCCCGGTCGGCCTCGACGGTGTCCTCCCCGCAGCGTTCGGCGAGCAGCCGCAGGGCGCCGTCCGGGTCGAGCGGCCGGAGGGCGAGGACCCTGGCGCCGTCGTAGACCAGCTCGCCGAGGGCCGTCCGGCTGGTGACGAGCACGGCGCTGCCGGGGCCCTTGGGCACGAGGGGCCGGACCTGGGCGGGTTCGCCGACGTCGTCGAGGACGACGAGCAGCCGCCGTCCGGCCGTACGGGAGCGGAACAGCGCGGCCCGCTCCTGGAGGGATCCCGGCATGTAGGCGTCGCTGACGCCGAGGCCGCGCAGACACATGGCGACGGCCTCGGAGACGTCGCCTCCGGCCTGTCCGCGGAGCGCGGCGAAGTCGACGTACAGCTGGCCGTCGGGGTACTGCTCGCGGGCGGTGGTGGCCCAGTGCCAGGCGGTCGCCGTCTTGCCGACACCGGGAAGGCCGTGGAGGACGCCGATGCCGACGGGCGGGGCGGTGGACGAGGGCCGTCCGAACCAGCCGTCGAGTTCGGAGAGGTCGGCGGTGCGGTTGACGAACGCGGCGGTGAGCGCGGGGACTTGGTCGGGACGCGGCTCGTACGACACGGGGGCGGGAGCGGGAGCTGCCTGCTGCACGTGGATCGTGACGTCCCCGTGGATCTGCGATCCGTGGAAGGCGGGGCCGTGGTTCACCCCGCCGCCGCTGTACGTGGCCGTGCCCGGGGTCCCGAAGGCGGCGATGAGCTCCTGGAGTTCGGCCACGGCGGCCGGGTCCTCGCGGAGCACCCGGAGGAGCCGCTCGCTCCAGTGCTCCTGGATCGCGGCGGCCTCCGCCTCGTTCCCGGCGGCCCGCGCGGACGCCACCTCCCGCCCGGCGGCCTCCAGTTCCCCGGCGATCCCCTCGGCGTCCTGACCGGTGTCCTCACCGGAACCCCGTCGACGGAACAGGCGCCAGTCCCGCGCCTTGGCCTGCTCCCAGACGTCCGAGACGACGAGCCCGAACACCGTCGTCACCCCCGACATGGCGAGCGCCGCCAGCTCTTCCACCGCTCCCCCAACCTGTCGCGCGGAACGCCGACGAGACGCCCCGGCACCACCGTAGAGAGATCGACAAGCCTTTGAACAGCCCGCTCGCCGTCGCGCTGACGCGGCGCGTGGCGCATTCCGTTCGCTCGGCGGAGGAGGGGCGGGTGCCTCAGGGCGCCGTAGGGGCCGTGAACGTGACGGCGGCGGCCGGGACGGTGGTCTCCGCGTCGCTCCCGAGGGCGTACGCGGCGACGCGGGAGACCGTCGCGGCCGGGATCGTCCCGCTGATGCCCGGCGCCGCCGGGATGTCCTGGGTCGCGTGGGCGTCGTGCGGGACGACGACCCGGTAGCCGAGCGCCAGGGCCGTACGGGCCGTCGCCTGGACGCACATCTCCGACATGACGCCGCAGACGGCGATCGCCCGCACCCCCGCGTCGGCGAGGACCACCCCGAGCGCGGTCTCCTGGAAGCCGTCGTCGTGGGGCTTGCGGATCACCACCTCGGCGGGTCCGGGCTCCACGGGGTGGTGGAGTTCCCAGCCGGGCGTGTGGGGTTCGTCCTCGGCGCCGGGCGGCCCGTCATTCTGCAGGTGGGCGATGAACGCCCCGTCCCGCCGGGCCCGGGCGATCAGGTCGGTCGTCCGGTCGACGAGCCGGCCGGCCGCGGGCACGGCCCCGTCACCGGTGACGAAGGCCGACTGCACGTCGACGACGATCAGGGCATCCACGGGCTGCGCGCGCTGGGTCATCCGGCCATCATCACTCCCACGGGCCCCACCCGCCACGGGGTTTCGCCCCGCCGGAGAGGGCCGGATTCCCTGGGCGCACGGCCCCCGGCACGGGCCGAAATCCCCGGGCGCACGCCCCCGACCTGCAAGTAACCTCATGGGCCGGGAACAAGGGGAGGATCCGCATGGCCGAGTTGACGACGTCCGAGTGGTGGGCGCTGCTGCCGGAGGGCATTCGCGGCGAGGTCGACGGGTACGTCCTCCAGGACCGCCGGCTCCAGGCGGCACGTGTCGTCTGGGAGACCTGCCGGAACCGCGGTCTGGGGCTCCACGAGGCGGAGGGCGTCGTCCACGAGCGGTACCTCCACCACGGCGACCGGATCGCGCGCACCCCCCTCAGCCCCCTCGACCTGGAGTCGCTGACCGCACGGGCCTCCGGCTGCCCGGGGCCCCTGGTCGCGATCGAGGCGGTCTGGGACGGCGACACCGTCCACGACTGGTTCGTGATCCTCCTCGCGATCACCGCCGAGCCCGTGGGCGAGCACCACCTCGCCACGATCTACCGGGAGACGGCCGTACGGCACCTGGGCGCCGCGCGGGCCGAGGAGGTGCGCCGTCCGGAGGCCGTGGCCGCCGGCGCGGCCGGCCGGGCCCTGGCCGAACACCTCGCGGTGCCCTTCCACTTCGCGAGCCCGGACACCCCGGACGACGAGGCCCCGCGCCGGCGACCGTGATCCGCGGGACGGGCCCTAGGGCCTGTCCCGCCGCACGGCCCGGCCGAGCAGCCACCGGCCCGAGACGCCCGTGACGAGGAGCCCCGCGACGAGGGTGACGAGGGCGGCGCCGGGTCCTGAGGTCCAGTCGACCGTGGAGGCGTGGGCGGCGAGGACCACGGCGAGGGCGAGGGCCACCGCCGGAACGGCCCGGAGCGCGGGGCGGATACGGGCCAGGTCGTCCTCCACGAGGGAGCCGAGGACGCCGACGCCGAGCGCGAGCGCCCACACGCCGAGGCCCTGTGCGTCGGCGCGGTTCACCGTCCACGGGAGCAGGGCTCCCCAGAAGGCGGGGAAGCACAGCAGGCCGGCGCCGATGCCGAGCCATCCCGAGCCGAGGACGGCGAGCAGCGGTTTCGACCAGGCGGGCAGGGGGGCGACCGGACGCCGCCCCGCCGCCCCCGTGCCGCCGGGCCGTCTGCGGTACTGCGCCGCCAGGCAGCCCACCGCCGCGAGGGCGAGGACGCCGAGGGTGGCGACCCAGCCGAGGCTGAACAGGGCGAGGAACAGCGGGCCGCCCCGTACGGCCTGGAGGGTGCCGGCGTTGAGCACGGACACCGTGAAGAGGCCGACGAGGACGATCGCGAGCGGCAGCACCAGGCACCGGACCTCCTCCCAGACGCGGGCCCGGCCGACCGTGAACAGCGCGGGCGCCACGCCCGCCATGGCCGCCCCGACGAGGCCGGGGCTCAGCGCCTCGGGCGACACCCAGGCGCCCGCCGCGTGCCCGGCCAGGCTCGCCACGGCGAGCAGTGCGCCCACGGTGGCGCTGATGCCGCCGACGACGCCGCTCAGGACCACGACGGCGGGCGAGAGGGCGCGGCCCTCGGGGCTTCCGGTGCTCATGGCCGTCTCCTGCGGAACGACGCTCATCCCTGGGCTCCTTCCCGGCTGGTGCCCGCCGCGACCCGGGCATCCGCCGGAGTCGTCGGCGGGTCGGCGAACTCCCGCTGTCTCTTGAGGACTTCACGGGCGTACAGGATCCGCAGGCTCACCGCCGTGACGGCCGCGTAGGCGAGCATGCCGCAGCCGATGCCGACGCCCGCGACGAGGGCCGTGATCCGGTCGAGGCCCAGGGTCCGTTCGAGTACGGGCAAGGTCACCGCCGAGAAGGCGGGTGCCAGGCACAGGGCGGCGAGGTGCAGCGACCACTCCTCGCGCGGCCACGCGGCGCCCCGTGCGCCGGCGCGTGCCGCCCGGGCGGCGATGACGGCGTACGTCACGGCGTACGGGACGAGGTACGCGAGGAGCAGTCGCCGCCCGGCGGTCCCCTCGTCGAGGAACGCCACGGTGATCCGCACCAGGCCGGCCGCGCCCGCGAGGTGGGCGGCGACCCGCACCGGCAGCGGGCACCACGTGCCGGTCAGGCCGGGAACGGTGGCGCGCCGGTCGAGGGCGCGGGAGGCGAGGAGGGCGCCGAAGGAGACGAGCGCGCCGAGGTGCATGATCGCGACGCGGTTGATGTCGGCCAGGCCGAGGCCGGGGTAGAGCGAGGGCAGCAGTCCCCATTCGATCCGCAGCAGCGGGGCGGTCATCAGGAAGCCGTAGCAGAGCAGCAGCCAGCGCTGGTGGAGGTCCGGGAAGCCGCGGACGGCGGCGAGGATCCCGAAGGTCACGCTGCCGACGGTGCCGACCAGGATCGTGGCGAGGACGATCCAGAACGCGGCCCCGCTGAAGGCCTCCGCCGGCGGGGTGCGCACCAGGTAGAGGGCGGCGCCCGCCATCGACGCGTACACCGTGACGGCGAAGACGGTGCCGGTGATCCGGTGCAGCCGGATGCGGCGCCGGACCGCGGAGAGCAGCTGCACGGGGCCGAGGAGCATGAGGAGGCCGCCGAGGACCGCGTGCACGATCAGGGGGATCAGGCTGCGCCCGTACGGTCCCATCCGGTCGCGCACGGCCTCGGCGACGAACTCCGGGGAGACGGCCCGGCCGAGGAGCCACTCGCCGAGGGCGGGCGCTCCCGGGCGGGCGTACGGCCAGAGTTCGGTCATGGCGATCGGCGCGTACGCCAGGCAGACCACGGTCACCGCGACGGTGGCCGCCCGCCCCCACCCCCGTCGCGTGCCGGCCGTACGCCTCATGGCGGTTCCCCCCATCACCGATAGTCCTGTCTGGACTATGGAGGAAGGTAGGGCGGGAGCCGGCCGGGGTCAACCGGTCGGTAACAAGCCGTCGTTCGCGAGATCAGGGCTCGCGGCTCTCCACCCACTGCCAGAAATCGACCATCATCCGCTCATAGCGGATGCCGAACTCCAGCGCCTCGCGCTGCCCGCGCGTCAGCAGCTCGCCGACCTCGTCCGCAAGGCCTTCGTACTCGCCCAGGGTCCTGCGGTGCTCGTCGATCTGGACCGGGGCGTGGACGCGCGGGCTGGCGCCGAACCACAGCTTGAGGATGCCCCGTTCGCGGGCCTCGACCGGGACGAAGGAGGGGTCGGCCAGCCAACCGCGCAGCGCGGCCGCCCCCTCCTCCGTGAGGCTCATCAGACGCCGGTTGCGGCCGCCCGGCTGGCGCACCTCCGACAGCAGCCCCGCCTCCAGGAGCCGGTCGCACTGCGCGTACACCTGCGCGTGCGGCATGGACCAGAACGGGGCCACCGTCCGCGCGGCCTCCACCTTCACGTCGTACGGACTGGCTTCGCCCAGTTTGTCGATGATGCCGAGCACGAGGAAGGAGGGAGTGGTCAACCGGACTTCAGACATGCGGCGACGGTATCGCGGCGGGCCGGTGCGGTGGCCGGGGGCAGTGCCCCCGGCCAGGCCTTCCGCTCCTACTCCGTCCGCAGTGCCCGCGCCGTGGCCGTACGGGCCGCCCAGCCCGCCGGGAGCAGCGCACCGGCCGTCGCGATCACGACGCCCGCCGCCGCGAGGAGCACGAGCAGCGGCGTGCCGTACACCTCGATGTCGGCGGGCGGGATCGTGGTGCCGACCGCGCGGCCCATCGCCGGCATCACCCAGCCGTGGAGGGCCACGCCGAGCGGTACGCCGACCGCGCCCGACAGGAGGCCGATGGCGCCGACGGAGGTGAGGACCTGCGCGACCGTCTGCCGCGGGGTCATCCCCAGGGCCTTGAAGACGCCCAGGTCACGGACGCGGTCGCGGGTGTCGAGGACGACCATGTCGAGCACCCCGAGGCAGGCGACGACGACCAGCATCAGGGTGAGCGTGACGATCAGGGCCTGCATCGCCCGGATGACGCCCGACCTGCTTCCCTCGGTGAGGGCGGCCTCCGCCCCGAGCGGTGCCACGGCGGCGTCGAGGCGCTCCGCGTAGCGCGCCGCGTCCGTGCCCCCGGTGACGGTCACGGCGAAGTCGGCGGGCTGGTAGCGGGCGTGCAGCGCGGCGACGGACGCCTCCCCGGTGCGCAGGGTCATGCCGTCGTCGCCCAGGTCGAAGACCTCACCGACGATCCGGACCCGGGCCGTGCGGCCCTGTTCGGAGAGGGTGACCGTGTCCCCGACGCGGACTCCGGTGGTGTGCAGGAACCGGGTCGGGGCGACGGCCTCCCCGGTGGCCCCGAACCAACGGCCGGAGACCATCGTGTGGCGGCTGCCGGCCGTGTCCCCCTCGTACGCGACGAGGGGCGCCCCGCCCTTGAGCCCGGCCACGTCCAGCTGGGTGCGGGCCGTCCGGTACACCGAGGCCGTTCCCGGGAGCGCGGCGATCGCCGCCGCGACGGCGGCCGGATCGGCCTGCCGGGGCATCTCCCCGCCCGGCGCTCCGGGGTCCCCGTGGGGCGGGGCGATCGTGTGGACGGTGACGTCGCCGCCCCGGTCCGGGTCTCCGTCGGCCTTGATGGCGACGAGCGTGCTGCCGAGTCCCACGGCGAAGGTCACCGCGAGGGCTCCGAAGGTCACCGCCGCGGCCGTGCTCGCCGCTCGTGCGGGGCGGGCGAAGGGCGCGGCGAGGCCCAGGGTGACCGGCCGGGGCAGCGGGAGGCGCCCGAGCAGGCCGAGGAGCGCGCGCCCCCGGCCGCCTCCGGTGGCGGGGCCCATGCGGAGGACCGTCGCGGTCGGCAGCCGGGCCGCGCGCAGGGCGGGCCCGAAGGCGGTGGCGGCCACGAGGGCGAGCCCGCCGGCCGGTACGGCGAGGTCGACCCACACGGGGATGAGGATCTCGGTCGTCCCGTACACCTCGGAGACCTCCGCCATGAGGGGTACGGCGAGCACGTTCCCGAGGGCGACGCCGAGCACGGCCCCGACGGTGCCCGGGATCAGCGCCTGCGCCACGTACGCGCGTCCCACCTGGAACGGGGTGAAGCCGAGGGACTTGAGGATCCCGATCCGGCGGGTCGCGGCGCCGACGGCTCCGCTCACCACGATGCCGATCACCAGGACCGACAGCGCCAGCCCGAGGAACGCGAAGGCGGTGACGAAGGGCACGAAGGCGGCCGTGGCCGCGCGCGCGGTCTCCCGCACGTCGAGGTACGAGCGGGCGCCGGTGACCGCCCCGGCGGGTACGGCGGCGGTGACGGCCTTCCGCCCGGCCGTCACCTCGGCGGCGGTGTCCGCCGCGGTGAGCCGGTAGAGCATCTGGAGCGCGGGCGGCCGCCCTCCCGCGAGCGCCGTGAGCTGCTCGGGTACGACCCAGGCGTCGGCGCTCTCGCCGACCGACTCGGCGATGCCCACCACGGTGAGGGTGACGCCGCCGGCGGTCACCCGGACTCCCGGGCCGGTTCTCGGAGGTTCGGATCCCCGCTCCAGGACGATCTCGCCGGGAGCCGTGGCCCACCGGCCCTCCACCACGGTCACCGCGTCCACGGGCCCGGCGGCGGAGGCCCGGCCGACGACCGTCAGCGGCGGCGGTGCGAACCCGGGCGGGGCCGCCCGGTCCGCGCTCAGGCGCAGGGAGGTGACGGCGAAGGGACCCGAGGCCGCGGCCACCCCGGACGCACGGGCGGTGGCGGCGAGGCGCTCCGGGGTGACGGCCGATCCGTCGAACCGCACGGTCAGATGGGCGCCGTGCTGCCGCGCGAAGGCCCGGTCGAAGGGCGCCCCGGAGGCGACGAGGAGGCCGAGCGCGAGGACGGCGGAGGCGACGGACAGCAGCGTGGTCAGGACCATGACGGCGGTCTGCGTACGACGCCGCCCGACCCCGGCCCGTACGACGCGGCCGAGGGCGCCTCCGGTGGTGGGATCCGCGCTCATCGGGCCACCGCCGTGACGTCGCGGGCGATGCGGCCGTCGACGAGTTCGATCGTGCGCGTCGCGCAGGCCTCGGCGAGCGCGAGGTCGTGGGTGACGAGGACGATCGTCTGTCCGTCGGCGTTCAGTTCGCGCAGGAGGTCGCGGACGTCCGCACCGGACGCGGTGTCCAGGGCCCCCGTCGGCTCGTCGGCGAGGAGCAGCGGCGGACGGTTCATCAGGGCGCGGGCGACGGCGACGCGCTGCCGCTCGCCGCCGGAGAGACGGCCGGGGTGCACGCGCGCGTGGCGGGCGACGCCGAGCTGGTCGAGGAGTTCGGCGGCGCGGGCCGCCGCCCGGCCGCGCGGCATGCCGGCGAGCTGGGCGGGGAGCAGCACGTTGTCGAGGACGGTGAGGTCGTCGAGGAGGTTGAAGAACTGGAAGACCATGCCGACGCGGTCGCGCCGGTAGAGGGCGGAGGCCGTCTCGCTCAGCGCGTCGACGCGCAGCCCGTCGACGGTCACGCGGCCGGTGCTCGGCCGGTCGAGGCCGGCGAGGAGGTTGAGCAGGGTCGACTTGCCGCTGCCGGAGGGACCGAGCACGGCGAGCGACTCCCCTCGTGCCACGCGCAGGTTCAGCCCGGCGAGGGCGGCCGGCCCCTCGTCGTACGTCCTGCCGACCTCGCTCAGGTCGATCAGCGGCTCGGCTGAGGATGGGGTCATGGGGCCCTCCGGGGCTCGGGGTCGAGTGGGTGTGCACCGACGCTAGGAACGGCCCGCCCCCGGCCGCGTCGGCCGCGGTGGCGAAGATCCGTACCGTGTGCGGTGGATGCGCGGGCGGGTCATCCGCGCGATGTACATCGCGGGGACGGCGCCCTGGTCCCCCGGGCCGATTCGCCCGCGCGGCCCGCTTGGCACACTGCACCGGTGAGCAGGTACGAGCAATTCCTGGGCCGGATACGCGGATCGCGGACCATCGGCGCCTTGCCCCCGCTGTCCCGCTGGGCGTGGCTGGCCGACGGGCTGCTCGCCCTGTCGCTCGCCGTGGCCACGCTCGTCGGGAACCTGGACCGCACGTACGTCGAGCTCCGGCCCTACCCGGCCGTGAGCGGGGCACCGGTGACGGGGCGCCTTCCGACTCCGCCCGCGCTCCCGGACGTACCGGGGGTTCCGGGGGCTCCGGACCCTCGCCCCTTGCATGCCGTGGAGCACGTGCTGCCGCCGGTGGAGGCCTGGGAGATCGTGGCGGCGCTGCTGACCGCGCTGCCACTGGTGCTGCGACGGCGCTTCCCGCTGGCCGTGTACTGGGTGGTGACGGTCGCGTCGGTGGTGCTGCACCTCGGGGACGCGGCCGACGACGCCACGCGGACCACCTTCGCCGCGGGGCTCGTCGCGGCGTACAGCGCGGCGATGCACAGCCCGCACCGCAAGTCGGTGCTGGCCTCGCTCCTGGCGGGTGCCCTGCTGTACGCGGTCTTCCCGCTGGTCCCGAAGGTCGACAGCGACCTGGTGCCCCTCCTCGTCCTCCTCCCGCTCGCCCTCGCCTCGCACGGCGTCCACCTGTGGCGGCAGCGGGAACGGGTGCTGCGGGCGGAGCAGGAGGCGGCGCTGCGCCGGGCAGTGGAGGCGGAGCGGTCGCGGATCGCCCGGGAGCTGCACGACGTGGTGACCCACAACGTGAGCATGATGACGATCCAGGCCGGTGCGGCGCGCACGGTCCTCGCCGCCTCGCCCGAGCTGGCCCGGGAGGCGATGCTCGCGGTGGAGGCGGCCGGGCGGACGGCGATGTCGGAACTGCGGCACGTGATGGGGTTGTTGACGATGGCCGCCGACGGTCCCGATCCGGCCGTCGCCGTGGCGCTCGCCCCGCAGCCGGGCCTGGACGCGCTGACGGAGCTGACGGACCGGGTGCGCGCCTCGGGGGTGCCGGTGGAGGTGGAGGTGCGGGGTGACCGGGTGGAGCTGCCGGCCGGTGTGGACCTCGCCGCGTACCGGGTGGTGCAGGAGGGCCTCACGAACGCGGTGAAGCACGCGGCGGGCGCGCGGGTGTCGGTGACGGTCGAGTACGGGGCGGACCGGCTGCGGGTGGAGGTGTCCGACACGGGCGGGCGCCGGCTGCGGACGGCGGAGCCGGGCGGCGGTCACGGACTCCTCGGCTTGCGGGAACGGCTCGCGGTGTACGGCGGTACGCTCGACGCGGGCGGCCGCCCGCACGGCGGGTACCGGGTCCGTGCGGTGATTCCGTGGGAGGTTCCGTGACCGTGGCCGACGCTCCGCGCGTGGTGATCGTCGACGACCAGGCGCTGGTGCGGACCGGTTTCCGGATGATCCTCGCCGCCGACGGCATCGACGTGGTCGCGGAGGCCGCCGACGGCGACGCGGCGGTGGCTGCGGTCCGCAGGACCCGGCCGGACGTGGTCCTGATGGACATCCGGATGCCGGGCACGGACGGTCTGGAGGCCACGCGCCGCATCCTCGCGGACGAGACGGCGACACGGCCGAGGATCGTCGTCCTCACCACGTACGACCTCGACCAGTACGTGTACGCGGCGCTGGCCGCGGGCGCGAGCGGCTTCCTGCTCAAGGACGTCACGCCCGAGCACCTGACGGCGGCGGTCCGGCTCGTCCGCTCCGGGGACGCCCTGCTCGCCCCGGCGATCACGCGCCGCCTGGTGGAGCGCTTCGCCGCCTCCGGTACGGGGACGGGGCCGCGGACCGTCGCCCCGCACCGCGAACTCGCCACGCTCACCCCGCGCGAGCTGGAGGTCCTGGAGGCCCTGGCGCGCGGCCACACCAACGCCGAACTGGCCGCGCGGTTCCGGCTGAGCGAGGCGACGGTGAAGACGCACGTCGCCCGCATCCTCCAGAAGCTCCGGCTGCGCGACCGGGCCCAGGCGGTGATCGCCGCCTACGAGACGGGCCTCGTCACCCCGGGCTCGGCCGGCGACGGCACGGACTGAACGACCGGGTCCTCCGGTGGTCCGGCCTCCGGGTCGAGGAGGTCGCCCAGCGCGGCCAGCCGGATCAGCCGCAGGATCCGCGGCTGGTCGCAGACGAGCCGCCAGCGTGCACCGCGCCGGCGCATGCGCCCGGCGCAGTGGGCGAGGAGTCCGAGCCCGGTGGCGTCGCAGAAGGTGAGACCCCGGATGTCGACGGTCAGGGCGTCGGACTCCCGGACGAGGGCGTCGAGCTCGGGCCGCAGGTGCCGCACCAGGACCAGGTCGAGCTCGCCCCGGAGGGCGACGACGGTGTGACCGCCGGTCGAGCCGACGACGAGGTACGGGTCATGACGGGGGATCAGCTGCATCGGACGCTCCACAGGGTGGCTCCATGTGTCACGTCGAGCGTGGCCGCCCCGCTGCGGGGAGGGACGTTTCACCTCGGCCGCTGTCACCTGAATCGGTGAACATCCGGACCTCTTTCCCTCGTTCGGGCAAGCGCGGGCCGAACGTGTGCGCGGAGCGCCGCCAGCGGGATGCGGCGGAACTCCACGGTCTCGTACGGGCTCCTCGTCCCGGTCTCGTGGAGGAGGCCGACCGTCGCCGCGTCCAGCGGCACCAGGTCCGAGTAGGCCGCCTTCCGCCGGTCCACCGTCAGGGCCTTCGTGAAGGTCCGCCCGCCGTCCGTACTGGTCCAGACCGCCGGCTCCGCGCGGGCGTCCGGCACCGAGGGGGCCGAGAACAGCAGGATCCCGTCACGGCCGCCCACGTACAGCAGGCTGCCCTGCACGACGGGGACGCGGTCCAGGGCGTGCTGGGGCGCGAAGGGGCGGTCGAGGCTCGTGCCGCCGTCGCGCGAGGAGGCGTCCGCGCGGTTGCCGGGGCTCGTCCCCAGCTGGTCGCGGGAGCTGAAGTACAGGCTTCCGTCGGGGAGTTGGGCCACGGCCGTCTCATTGGCGTTGACGAACCCGTCGTAGGCGTCGTCCACCAGGCCGAGGCGCCAGGACCGGCCGCCGTCGTCGCTGTAGAGCACGTGCGCCCCGTAGTGGCGGGGCTCCTCGCCGGTGTCCGTGGATCCCTCGGGCGGCGCCGCCGAGTGGTCGGCGGGCACGACGAGCCGGCCGGCGTGCGGGCCCCGCGTCAGGGCGAGGGCGTGGCCGGGCCCGGTGGCGTACCAGCGCCATCCGGGCTTCTTCACGCGCGCGGTGATCTCGCGCGGAGCGGAGAACGTCCGCCCGTCGTCGGAGCTGCGCTGGACGAAGACCCGGCGGCCTCGTGCGGCGGAGACCTCACCGCGCAGGATCCGCCGCTCGGTCGCCTCCGCGCCGTTGTACGAGCTGAGCAGCACCACGTCGCCCGAGCGCGGGTCGACGACCGGTGCGGGGTTGCCGCGCGTGTCGCCGTCCCCGGCGGCGACGACGAGCGTCGGCCCCCAGGTGCAGCCGCCGTCCTCCGACCGCCGCGCCACGATGTCGATGTCGCCACTGTCCCCCGCCCCGCCCCTGCGGCCCTCGGCGAAGGCGAGCACGGTCCCGGCGCGGGTCCGCACGGCGGCCGGGATGCGGTAGCTCGCGTAGCCGCCGACGCCGGCGGCGTACGGGACGGACACCTCGCACCCGGCCGGGCCCTCCGGCGGCCCCGGCTCCCCGGCGGACCCCGCCGCGGCCCCCGCCGCGACCCCCGGCGGGCCCGGCTCCACCGGCTCCACGGCGGCGAGTTCGACGACGGTCAGTCCGGCGAGGGCCGGCACCAGGAGCGACAGGACGACCAGCCGGACGCTCCTCACGGTCACGCGCCTCACAGGCCCCCCTGGCGCCGCATCACGGTCACGCGTCCCACCGTCCCTCCCCGGCGGCGCGACGAGCCGTACTCCGGGACGACACGAGGGGCCGTCCGCGTGAATTCACGCGGACGGCCCCTCTTCCGAGCCCCGGCGGGAGGCTCAGCCCGCGAACCGGGCCATCCACTCCTCGACCTCGGTCGAGGAGCGCGGCAGACCGGCCGACAGGTTCTCGTGGCCCTCGTCGGTGACGACGAGGTCGTCCTCGATGCGGACGCCGATGCCGCGCCACTCCTCGGGCACGGTCAGGTCGTCCGGCTGGAAGTACAGGCCGGGCTCGACGGTGAGCACCATGCCCGGTTCGAGGACGCCGTCGACGTACTCCTCCGTGCGGGCCTGCGCGCAGTCGTGGACGTCCAGGCCCAGCATGTGGCCGGTGCCGGCCATGGTGAAGCGGCGCTGGAGGCCGAGCTCGTAGGCGCGGTCGACGGGCCCCTCGATGAAGCCCCACTCGACGAGGCGCGCCGTCAGGTGGCGCTGGGAGGCCTCGTGGAAGTCGCGGTACGGGGCGCCGGGCTTCACCGCGGCCATGCCGGCTTCCTGGGCCTCGTACACCGCGTCGTACACCTGGCGCTGGACGGGGGTGAAGGTGCCGCTGATGGGGAGGGTGCGGGTGACGTCGGCGGTGTAGAGGGAGTGCGTCTCCACGCCCGCGTCGAGGAGGAGCAGCTCGCCGGGGACGACCGGGCCGTCGTTCTGCGTCCAGTGCATGATCGTGGCGTGGTCGCCGGCGGCGCAGATCGAGCCGTAGCCGACGTGGTTGCCCTCCAGGCGGGCCCGGCGGAAGAAGGTGCCCTCGATCCACCGCTCGGAGGAGGCGATCGCCCGGGAGAGTTCGGCGACGCAGTCGGTGAAGCCGCGCACGGTGGAGTCCACGGCCTTGCGCATCTCGCCGAGCTCCCACGCGTCCTTGACGAGGCGGAGGTCGCTGAGCGCGCCCTCCAGCTCGGCGTCGCGCTCCTCGTCGGTGGTGACGGCGGCTTCGAGGGCCGGGTCGATGCCGCGGACGATGCGGGTCGGCAGGTCGGAGCCGGCGGCGAGGTCCTCGGTGATGGTGCGGACGTCGCGGCAGGGCAGGCCGAGGACGGTCGCGGACTCGGCGAGGGAGCGGCGGCGTCCCATCCACAGCTCGGCGGTGTAGCCGATCCAGAACTCGTCGTTGTCGCGGCTGTCGCGGGGCAGCTGGTAGCAGTAGGCGTCGTGGCCGCCGTCGGCGCGGGGTTCGAGGACGAGCGCGCCGTCGCGGGCCTGGTCGCCGGTCATGTGCACATAGCCGGAGTACGGGCGGAACGGGTAGTTGTCGTCGTTGGAGCGGTACTTGAGGTTGCCCGAGGGGACGATCAGGCGCTCGCCGGGGAAGAGAGCGGAGAGCGCGGCGCGGCGCTCGGCCGCGTAGGGGGCCTGCTCGGCCGGTTCGAGGTCGTGCCGCTCGGTGTCCGCCCAGCCCGTCCTCATCAGAGCGGAGAGCTCCTCGGAGACGCCGTTGTAGAGGCCGTTCTTGCGAGCGTTCGCCACGTCCTGCACCTTCTTCCGGGTACGTTCTCGGCCGCCGGTCGTCGGCGGGCACCCGGACGGTACTGCGCCGCGGGCCCGCCGGGTGCCCGGATCGGCCAGTGGCACAGATCGGCCACACCCCGGGCGGCGGGGGCGGTCGGGGCGGGCCGATAATGCGGTCCATGGCGAACGCGAAGCTCAGTGAGGCGCTCCGGCTCCTGGGGATCGGCGAGGAGGCCCGCCGGGTCTACGTCCGGCTCCTGGACCTCGGTCCCGCGCCGCTCGACGCCGTCGGTTCCGCGGCCGGGCTCGACGGCGCGGAGCTTGCGGCGGCGTACGGGGAGCTGGTCGACGCGGGCCTGGCGAGTCCGGCGGCGCAGGGCCCCGACCTGGTGGCCCCGGTGCCCCCGGCCGCGGGCCTGGAGATCCTGGGACGGCACCGGGCGGCCGAGCTCGACGAGTCGCGGCTCACCGTCGGGGGCGCCTTCGAGTCGTTCCGGCGGCAGCGGCTCGCCGCGTACAACGACGATCTCGTGGAGGTCGTCACCGGCGACGCGATCGGTCCCCGGAGCCGGCAGGCCTGGGCCAGTGCCCGCGAGCAGATCCGGCAGTTCGACACGCCCCCGTACACGCCCATCCCGGGCTCGACCGACGACGCGCTCGCGACGCTGGCCCGGGGGGTGACGCAGCGGGTCATCTACTCCCAGGCGTCGCTCGAGCACCCGGACAAGATGCGGACGGTCATCGAGCCGTGCATCGAGGCGGGCGAGCAGGCGAGGGTGCTGCCGTCGCTCCCGGTGAAGCTCATGATCATCGACGAGGCGTACGCGCTGGTGTCGCTGTCGATCAGGGAGGCCGACGTGCACAACACGATGCTGGTCGTGCAGCCGTGCGGGCTCCTGTCCGCCCTGGTGGCCCTGTTCGAGCAGACCTGGCAGAGCGCCCTGCCGTTCCACGGCCGCACGGCCCGTCCGGCGGGCGTGCTGCCCGCCGGACTGCTGCCCGCCGACCGCCGGCTGCTCTGGCTGCTCGCGGGCGGGGCGAGCGACGACGTCATCGCCCGGGAGATCGGGGTCAGCCGTCGCACGCTCTTCCGCCGGATCCAGGTCCTCATGGCCCGGCTCGGCGCCACGAGCCGCTTCCAGATGGCGCTGCAGGCGCAGCGCCAGGGCTGGCTGTAGGCACGGGCCGGGTCAGGCGCGTCAGGTCAGGTGCCGCCTGAGGAAGGTGTGCACGAGGGCGCTGTTGTGGGCGGCCTGTTCGTTGTCCCCGGCGCCCGCGTGGCCGCCGCCGGTGTTCTCGTGGAACAGGACGGGGTGGCCGAGCTCCCGCAGCCGGGCCGCCGTCTTGCGGGCGTGGCCGGGGTGGACGCGGTCGTCGCGGGTGGAGGTCATCAGGAGCACCGGCGGATAGGTCCGGTCGGCCTCGATCCGGTGGTACGGGGAGAGTTCCCGCAGGTGGGCGAGGTCGGCCGGGTCGTCCGGGTCGCCGTACTCGGCGATCCAGGACGCGCCCGCGAGGAGCTTGTGGAAGCGGGTCATGTCGAGCAGCGGGACCTGCGCGACGATCGCGCCGAACAGCTCCGGGTGGCGGGTGAGCATCGCGCCCATGAGCAGGCCGCCGTTGCTGCCGCCGGAGGCGCCGAGCCGGTCCGGGGTGGTGATGCCCCGGGCGACGAGGTCCTTCGCGACGGCCGCGAAGTCCTCGAAGGCCCGCGGGCGTTCGGCGCGCAGCGCGGCCTGGTGCCAGTCCGGCCCGTACTCGCCGCCGCCCCGGATGTTCGCGATGACGTACGTGCCGCCGCCCTCCAGCCACGCCCGGCCGGTGACGGCGCCGTAGTACGGGGTGAGGGAGACCTCGAAGCCGCCGTAGCCGTAGAGCAGGGTGGGGCCGGGACCGGCGGCGACGTGGTCGGGGCCGATGACGAAGTACGGCACGCGGGTGCCGTCGGCGGAGGTCGCGAAGTACTGCTCGACGGTGAGTCCGGCGGTGTCGAAGCGGTCCGGGGCCTGCTTGAGGACCTCCGTGTCTCCGCCGATGTGCCCGCGGTGGAGGCTGGAGGGCTGGAGGAAGCCCGAGACGTCGAGGAAGTACTCGTCGGAGACGTCCGGGTCCGTGTCCACGACGCTCACGGCGGACAGCGCCGGGACGCCGACGAGCGGGGTGCGCGTCCAGCCGGTGCCGTCGCGGCCCGGGGTGAGGACCTCGAGGTGGGTGCTGACGTCCCGCATCGTCTCCAGGATCAGATGGTGGCGGGTCCAGGAGTGCCCGGCGAGGGCCGTCCGCGCGTCCGGGGCGAACAGCACCTCGGGGGTCCGGTCGCCCGCGAGGAAGGCGTCGAAGTCGAACGCGAGGAGGGAGCCGGTGGGCTGCCCGAGCCACTCGGACTTCAGGGTGACGAGCAGGTGCCGGCGGTGGGCGTGGACGACGGCGTCGTCGGGGACGTCGATGCGTACGGTGGTGCCGTCGGGCTCCAGGAGGTACGTCTCGCTGCGGAAGAAGTCGAGCGAGCGGCCGACGAAGTCCCGCTCGAAGCCGGGCGTGTCGTCGCGGTACCCCCAGGCCGAGACGTCCGTGTCCGCGGCCTCGTAGACGAGCTCGGACTCCTCGATCGGCGTGCCGCGCCGCCAGCGGCGGACCGTGCGCGGATAGCCGGAGTCGGTCAGCGAGCCCGGTCCGGTGTCCGTGCCGACGAGGACGGTGTCGGCGTCGATCCAGCCGATCCGCGTCTTCGCCTCCGGCACCTCGAAGCCGTCCTCGACGAACTCCCGCGTGGCGAGGTCGAATTCGCGGACCACGACGGCGTCCCCGCCGTCCCGGGACAGGCGCACCAGGGCCCGGTCGTAGGCGGGACGGCGCACCCGCGCCCCGTCCCACACCCACTTCTCGCCCTCCGCGGCGGCCAGCGCGTCGACGTCGAGGAGGACCTCCCACTCGGGCGCGTCCTTGCGGTACTGCTCCAGGGTCGTGCGCCGCCACACCCCGCGCACGTGCTCGGCGTCGCGCCAGAAGTTGTAGAGGTACGCGCCGCGACGCGCGGTGTACGGGATGCGGTCCGAGGCGTCGAGCACCTCCCTCACGCGCGCCTTCAGCGGGGCGAACCCGGCGTCGGCGGCCAGCACGTCCGCCGTCTCGGCGTTCCGCTCGGCCACCCACGCGAGGGCGGCCTCGCCGGAGATGTCTTCCAGCCACAGGTACGGGTCGTCTTCGCTCACCCCCGTATTGTGCGGGACCCGGGTCAGCTCCCGCTCTCGCGGTGGAGCCGTACCGCGAGGTGGTGCTGGAGCGGGCGGCCGACGGCGGCGAGGTCGTGGACGAAGTCGAGGGTGTCCTCGCCGGTGAGGGTGTAGCGGCGGCGGGTGGCGTCGACCTGCTTGGCGGTGGGGGCGAGCGCGACCTCGTGGGTGGTGAGGTCGACGGTGGTGCCGTCCGCGCGGCCGACGGCGATCTCCGCGATGCCGGTGGGCTGGGTGATCAGCGCCTCGACCCCGCCTTCGGGCTGCAGCCGCCACCAGCCGCTCTCCCGGGCCGAGGGCCGCAGCGGGGTGCCGGTCTCGTCGATCAGCCAGGCCCGTGCCTCGTAGTGCAGGAAGGGGCGCCCGTCGTGGCTGAAGGTGACCTCCTGCTCGTACGCGAACTCCTCGGCGAGCGAGGGATAGCCGCCCCGGCCGCGCCCGACCCAGGTCCCGAGCAGCCCGGTCACCGGGGCGAGCAGCGCGTGCGGCGCGGGCGCCTCGTCCGCCCGGAACGCGTCGGGGTACGGGTGCTGCCGGTCGCGGTCGTTCATGGGGTGTGCTCCTGGGTCGGGACCTGTGCCGTACGGCAGCTTAGGCCGCGGGGTCCGGCGCGCCCCGCAGGGAGAGCCGAAGGACCGTGGTGGCGACGGCCCCGGCCACGAGGCCGCAGGTCAGGGCGGCCGGGATGCCGTTGCCGATGCCGGCGGTGGAGTAGAGGAGGTCCTGCTGGGGGCCCGCCTGGACGACCGCGATCCGGAGGAGCTGGGCCGCGAGCAGCCCGAGGACGGTGACGCAGACCGCGCCCACCGCCATGGCCGGGAGCGTGACCCGGGTGAGGAGCCCGGGGAGCCGGCTCAGGGCCCACCAGACGACGGCGAGGAGGAGGACGTCGGAGGCGCGGTAGAGGAGCCAGTCGCCGAGCGGGCCGCCCGCCGGGCCGTCCCAGGCGCCGAGCAGCAGCCACTGGCGCAGCAGGTCGCCGGGCTCGGAGAGGAGTCCGCCGTCCGGGGAGAACTCCTGGAGGGCGGCGGCGACCCGCTGGTACGAGAGGACGACCACGGACAGGGCGATCACGGCGGTCCCGGCGGTGGCGGCCAGGCGCGCGGCGCGGACCGGGACGTCCGTGCGGGGCAGCGGTCCCGCGCCCCCGGCGGTGATCCGCGCGACGAGGACGGTCGCTCCCGCCGCGACGAGCGAGACGGCCACGGGGAGCTGCCGTCCGCCGGCGATCACGTTCGCCAGCTGGGGCAGGAGGCGGTAACTGCCGTGTCCCATCGAGGCGATCATCCACGGGGCGGACACGGCGAGCGCCAGGGTCCCGGCCACCGCGCCCCAGGCCCACAGCGCGAGGAACGCGGCCGTCGTCCGCCCGCGCACGGGCGGCAGCCTGCGGACCAGGAGCAGCGCACCGAGCACGAAGGCGACGAGGACGGCTCCGTACCGGATCTGGAGCCCGGTCGTGTACAGCCCGCCGTAGTGGTCGCGGTGGTCGCCGCCCGAGGTGTCCGGGACGTAGCCGGAGGCCTGCGCGCCGGAGTCGAGGAAGACCGGGGGGTCGTACGCCCAGGGGGTCAGCCAGCGCTGGAGCTCGGCGACCGCCCCGGTGCCGAGCGTCCCGCCGCTGCCGGGCAGCTGCAGCGCATCGGCGCTGGATCCCGCCCACCACAGGAGTGCGGTGAGCAGCAGCCCGCCGATCAGCGCGGGTATCGCCGCGCGCCGGTACGTCATGTCGTCTCCCCCGTCGTGAACGTGCTGTCGGTGTACCCCTGTTGGAGACTAGGGCGCGGTGATCACACGTGGGGCACGGTCGCACGTCGGTTCGGTCGGTTCGGTCGGTTCCTTCGGTCCGGCCGGTCCTTTCGGTTCGGCCGGTCCTTTCGGTTCGGTCGGTTCTTCGGTCCGGTCGGTTCCGTCAGTTCGGTCGTTTCAGCAGGCGCGGGCCGCGCGTCCAGGGGCCGAGACGCCGTTGACCCGGCGCGTGGCGACCGCTACGTTCGCGCCATGTTGCGTACAGCCCTGCTCACCACGCGCGGTCACATCGACCTGCTGCGGGTGGCCTCCGCCGCGTGTCGCCGCGGCTGCTGACGCCCTTTCCCCTTCACCGCGCCTCTTCTGAGGCTCTGCTCGCCGTGCGCGCGTGTTCACCCCGCGCCCACGGCCGCTGACGCGTACCTTCGCCTCCCTCTCCCCCGGAGTCCGTCATGACGGTCGACCATGCCCCGCCCTCGTCCCCGCCCGACATATCGCCTTTGCCGGATGTCGAGTCCCTGACTCCCGCCCGGGGGCCCGGCCGCGGCCCGTCCGTTCCGCGCTGGCTGCGCCGGACCGTGGGCCCGGTGCTGCTGCTCGTCCTCTGGCAGGCGAGCAGTGCGGCGGGGGTGCTTCCGGCGGACGTGCTCGCCTCGCCGGGGACCATCGCCCGGGCCGCCGGCGAGCTGGTCGGGGACGGGACGCTGCCGACCGCGATGGGCGTCTCGCTGCGCCGGGTCGCCGTGGGGCTGCTCCTCGGCGGGGTGGTGGGGATCGCGCTCGCCCTGGTGTCCGGGCTCTCGCGGCTCGGGGAGGACCTCGTCGACGCTCCCGTGCAGATGCTGCGGACGGTGCCGTGGGTCGGACTCATCCCGCTGTTCATCATCTGGCTGGGGATCGGCGAGGCGCCCAAGGTGGCGCTGATCGCCCTCGGCGTCGCCTTCCACCTCTATCTGAACGTGTACGCCGGGATCCGGGGCGTCGACGCGGGGCTCGTCGAGGCGGGCGAGTCCCTGGGGCTCGGCCGGTGGGGTCTGGTCCGGCACGTCGTCCTGCCGGGGGCGCTGCCCGGGGCGATGACCGGCCTCCGCTACTCCCTGGCCACGGCCTGGCTCGCGCTCGTCTTCGGCGAGTCGATCAACGCCGACGCCGGGATCGGCTTCCTCATGAACCAGGCGCGGGAGTTCTTCCGCACGGACGTGATCGTCGTCTGCCTGGTCGTCTACGCCTTCCTCGGCCTGCTCGCCGACGCCCTCGTCCGCACTCTCGAAAGGCTCCTGCTGCAATGGCGACCGACCTTCACGGGGCAGTGACCGTCCAGGGTCTCACCCGCTCCTTCGACGGGCGTCCCGTCGTCGACGGGCTCGATCTGACCCTGCGCGCCGGGCAGTTCACGGCGCTCCTCGGGCACAGCGGCTGCGGCAAGTCGACCCTCCTGCGGATCCTCGCGGGCCTCGACCGGGAGGTCTCCGGCACGGTCCTGGTGCCGCGCCGCCGCGCGGTCGCCTTCCAGGCGCCGCGCCTCATGCCCTGGAAGAAGGTCTGGCGGAACGTGCTGCTCGGGCTGCCGGGGAAGCCGGGCCGCGCGGTGGCGGAGAAGGCGCTCGCCGAGGTGGGGCTCGGCCACCGCTCGGGAGCGTGGCCGAAGACCCTGTCGGGCGGGGAGGCCCAACGCGCGTCCCTCGCCCGGGCGTTGGTAAGGGATCCGGATCTGCTGCTGCTCGACGAGCCGTTCGGCGCGCTCGACGCGCTGACCCGGATCAAGGCCCAGCGGCTCGTGGCCGAGCTGTGGCAGCGGCGCGGCTGCACGGTGCTGCTCGTCACGCACGACGTCGACGAGGCGCTGCTGCTCGCGGACCGGGCGCTGGTGATGCGGGACGGCGTGATCGCGTACGACACCGCCGTCGACCTCGACCGGCCCCGCTCCCCCGGCGATCCCGCGCTCGCCGCGCTCCGCACCCGCCTGCTCGCCGAACTGGGCGTGGCGGATGCCGAGTTGGCAACAAGCACGACGTCCTGACCACCACACCGAACACTCTCCGAGGAGACGACCGTGAAATCCTTCCGTCTGTCCGCCGCGGCACTGCTCGTGCCGCTCGCCCTGCTCGCCTCCGCCTGCTCCGGTGCCTCCGCGGCCGGCGACACCACGAACTCCGACGGCAAGGGCTCCCTCGTCCTGAACGTCGGCGACCAGAAGGGCGGCTCCGAGGCCCTGCTGCGTGCCGCCGGTGAGCTCGACGACCTCCCGTACCGGATCAAGTGGTCGACGTTCACCTCCGGCCCACCGCTCCTGGAAGCGGTCAACGCCAAGGCCGTCGACATCGGCACCGTCGGCAACACGCCGCCCGTCTTCGCCGCCGGCGCGGGCTCGAAGATCACCGTGGTCGCCGCGACGCACGGCGACTCCGCGGGCGAGGCGATCCTCGTCCCCAAGGACTCGCCGCTGCGCACCGCGCGGGACCTGAAGGGGAAGCGGATCGCCGTCGCCCAGGGCAGCTCCGCCCACTTCCAGCTGATCTCCTCGCTCCGTCAGGCCGGTCTGGGGCTCGACGACGTCCAGGTCAGCCTGTTGCAGCCGGCCGACGCCCTGGCCGCGTTCACCAGCGGCAAGGTCGACGCCTGGGCGGTCTGGGACCCGTACACCTCCCAGGTCCTGCTGAGCGGCAAGGGCCGGGTGCTGACCGACGGGCGCGGCCTCGTCAACGGCCTCGGCTTCCAGGTCGCGGCCCCCTCGGCGCTGGCCGACCGGGAGAAGGCGAAGGCGATCGGCGACCTCGTCGAGCGGCTGCGCCGCGCCCAGGGCTGGGTGTTCGACCACCCCGAGGACTGGGCGAAGGCCTGGGCGAAGGAGACCGGGCTGCCGTACGAGGTGGCGCTGGCCGCAGTGAAGCGCAGCAACGGGACCCGCATCCCCGTCGCCCTCGACGACGCGGCGATCGCCTCCGAGCAGAAGATCGCCGACACCTTCGCCGAACTCAAGCTGATCCCGCACACGTTCCGCTTCGCCGACTACGTCGACACCCGCTTCAACAAGGACCTGCCGCCCTCCACGACCCCGGCGCGCAGCTACGGAAAGGCCTCCTGATGACCGTCCATCTGCACTGGTTCCTGCCGACCGGCGGCGACGGCCGGACCCTCGTCGACCGGCACGCCTACACGGACGGCGGGATCACCCGGAACCGGACCGTGTCCGGGGTGCGCGCCCCCGACATCGACTACCTCGTCCAGATCGCCAAGGCGGCCGAGCAGCTGGGCTTCGAGGCCGTGCTGACGCCGACCGGCACGTGGTGCGAGGACGCCTGGCTGACGACGGTCGCGCTGGCCCAGCACACCGAGCGCCTCAAGTTCCTGGTGGCGTTCCGGCCGGGAGTGATCTCACCGGTGCTCGCGGCGCAGATGGCGTCCACGTACCAGCGGATCACCCGGGGGCGGCTGCTGCTCAACGTCGTGACCGGCGGCGACTCGGCCGAGCAGCGCCGCTTCGGCGACCATCTCGACCACGACCGGCGGTACGCGCGCACGGCCGAGTTCCTCTCGGTGGTGCGGGGCGTGTGGGGCGGGCGGCCGTACGACTTCGAGGGCGAGCACTTCCGGATCGAGGGCGGGCTCACCGCGCTGCCGCCGGACCCGCTGCCCGAGATCTTCTTCGGCGGTTCGTCCGCGGCGGCCGGTCCGGTCGCGGCGGAGCACGCCGACGTGTACCTGACGTGGGGCGAGCCGCCGTGGCAGGTGAAGGAGAAGATCGACTGGATCCGGCGGCTCGCGGAGGAACGCGGCCGGACGGTCCGGTTCGGGATCCGGCTGCACACGATCTCGCGCGATTCGGCGCGCGAGGCCTGGGCGACGGCCGACCGGCTGCTCTCCGATCTCGACGCGGAGACCGTCGCGGCGGCGCAGGAGCTGCTCGGCCGGAGCGAGTCGGTCGGCCAGCAGCGGATGCTGGCGCTGCACGGCGGCGGTTCGCTCGACCGCGACCGGCTGGAGATCTCGCCGAACCTGTGGGCGGGCGTCGGTCTGGTACGGGGCGGGGCCGGGACCGCGCTCGTCGGCAGCCACGCGGACGTGGCGGACCGGATCGAGGAGTACCACGACCTGGGTGTGGAGCACTTCGTCCTGTCCGGCTACCCGCATCTGGAGGAGGCGTACTGGTTCGGCGAGGGCGTGACGCCCGAGCTGGCGGCGCGCGGGCTGCTGCCGTCGGCCCCCGTCTCCCCGTTGCTCGGCGTGCCGGCGGCGAACGGCCGCCCGGCCTCGGCTCCGGGCGGTGCGCCGCTGCTCGTGTCCGGCGGGCGGTAGTCCCCCGGCCTGCGGGGGTGCGGGAAGAACCGCACCCCCGCCCCGGTTGGTGGAAGCGTGAACGATTTCGGGTTCGAAGAGGTCGCAGAGGTCAGGACGGTGGACGTCGTCGTCATCGGCGCCGGGCAGGCGGGGCTCTCGGCCGCCTTCCACCTGCGGCGCGCCGGCCTGGAGCCGGACCGGGACTTCGTCGTCCTGGACCACGCCCCGAACCCGGGCGGCGCCTGGCAGTTCCGCTGGCCCTCGCTCACGTACGGCAAGGTCCACGGGATGCACGCGCTGCCCGGCATGGAGCTGACCGGGGCCGATCCCTCGCGCCCCTCCTCGGAGGTGATCGGCGCGTACTTCGACACGTACGAGCGGACCTTCGACCTGCGGGTCCACCGGCCCGTCGACGTCACGGCCGTCCGGGAGGGCGAGGGCGGCCGGCTCCGGGTCGAGACCTCGGAGGGCGTGTACGCGACCCGGGCCCTGATCAACGCGACGGGCACCTGGGACCGTCCGTTCTGGCCGCGCTACCCGGGGCAGGAGACCTTCCGGGGCCGTCAGCTGCACACCGCCCAGTACCCGGGCCCCGAGGCGTTCGCCGGGAAGCGGGTGCTCGTCGTGGGCGGCGGGGCCTCGGGCACCCAGCACCTCATGGAGATCGCCGAGGTCGCCGCGGGGACGACCTGGGTGACCCGGCGCGAGCCCGTCTACCGCGAGGGCCCCTTCGGCGAGGTGGAGGGCCGCGCGGCCGTCGCCCTGGTCGAGGACCGGGTACGGCGCGGGCTGCCGCCTCAGAGCGTCGTCTCGGTCACGGGACTTCCCCTCAACGACGCGATCCGCGCGGCACGCGCGCGCGGGATCCTGGACCGGCAGCCGATGTTCGACCGGATCACCCCGACCGGGGTGGCCTGGGACGACGGCCGGACGGTCGACGTGGACGTCATCCTGTGGGCGACCGGTTTCCGGGCGGCGATCGACCATCTGGCGCCGCTGCGGCTGCGGGAGCCGGGCGGCGGCATCCAGGTGGAGGGCACGCGCGCGGTACGGGACGAACGCGTCCACCTCGTCGGCTACGGCCCCTCGGCCTCGACGATCGGCGCCAACCGGGCGGGCCGCGCGGCCGTCTCCGACATCCGCCGCCTCCTGGACCGCGACCGGGTCGCCGCGCCGACCGTCTGACCTGCCGGTTGCGCGAACCCGGCGAGCGCGCACGCGGCGGCGCCGCCGGCCCCCTGGGACGGGGGACCGACGGCGCCGGGCACTGCGATCGTCAGACGAGCCAGCCCAGGAAGTGGAGGACGCCGGCGAGCAGGTTGGTGATGACGTTCATGGTGGTGCTTCTCCTCGTACAGGTACATCAGTGGGACGTGTGCGGTCGCGGTCTGCAGCCCGTCGCTCGCACTCCGTAATCTTCCGATGCCTCAGGGGAGCCGGGCAACGAATCCCGGAACGATCACACGTTCTGGGGAACAACCGCTCCCACGTTCGCCTGTTCGGTACGGGCGTCCCGGCGGACCAGGGCCGCGTACCGCCCGTCCTGGGCGAGGAGCTCCTCGTGCGTCCCGCGCTCCGCGATGCCGCCCGCCTCCAGGACGACGATCTGGTCGGCGTCGCGGACGGTGGAGAGCCGGTGGGCGATGGTGATCGTGGTGCGGCCGGCCGACAGGGCGTCGATGGCGCGCTGCACCGCGTGCTCGGTCCGGGTGTCGAGGGCGCTGGTCGCCTCGTCGAGGATCAGCACCGGCGGGTCCCGCAGGATGGTGCGCGCGATGGCGAGGCGCTGCTTCTCGCCGCCGGAGAAGCGGTAGCCGCGCTCGCCGACGAGGGTGTCGTACCCCTCGGGGAGCGAGGCGATGTGCTCGTGGATCTGGGCGGCGCGCGCGGCGGCCTCTATCTCCTCGTCGGTGGCGTCCGGCTTGGCGAAGCGGAGGTTGTCGGCGACGGAGGCGTGGAAGAGGTACGTCTCCTGGGAGACGACGCCGACGGCGCGGGCGAGGGTGTCGAAGTCCAGGTCGCGCACGTCGACCCCGTCGAGGGTGACGCGGCCGCCGGTGACGTCGTACAGCCGGGGCACCAGGTAGCTGAGGGTGGACTTGCCGGAGCCGGTGGGGCCGACGACGGCCAGGCTGCCGCCGGCGGGGACGGTCACGTCGATGCCGTCCAGGGTGGGGCGGCCCTGCCCCTCGAGGTCGTAGTGGAACTCGACCTTCTCGAAGGCGACCTCGCCGCGGATCTTCGCCAGCCGGACCGGCTCGTCGGGTTCGGTGATGTCGACGGGCAGGTCGAGGTATTCGAAGATGCGCTGGAAGAGCGCGAGGGAGGTCTGCACCTGCACGCCGGTGGAGAGCAGGCTGACGGCGGGCCGGAAGAGGCCCTGCTGGAGCGAGACGAAGGCGACGAGCGTGCCGAGCGAGATCTCCGAGCCGCCCGAGCCGAGGGCGATGCCGGCGGCCCAGTAGATCAGGGCGGGCATGGCGGCCATGACGATGCCGATGGTGGACATCCGCCACCGCCCGGCCATGGAGGAGCGCACTTCGAGGTCGACGAGGCGCTCGGACTCCTCGGCGAAGGACCTGGTCAGCGAGTCGGCGCGGCCCATGGTGCGGCCGAGCAGGATGCCGCTGACCGAGAGGGACTCGGTGACGGTCGCGGCCATGGCGGCCATCTGCTTCTGGCGCTGGGTGGTGATCTTCTTGCGCTCGCGGCCGACGCGCCGGCTGATCCAGACGAAGACCGGCAGCAGGAGCAGCGAGACGAGGGTGAGCCGCCAGTCGAGGGCGAGCATGGCGACGACGGTCGCGACGACGGCGGTGAGGTTGGAGACGAGGGAGGTGGCCGTGGAGGTCACGGTCGCCTGCATGCCGCCGATGTCGTTGGCGATGCGGGACTGGACCTCGCCCGTACGCGTGCGCGTGAAGAAGGCGAGCGGCATCCGCTGGAGCTGCTCGTAGACCCCGGTGCGCAGGTCGTGCATGACGCGCTGGCCGACGGTGGTCGAGATGAGGGTCTGGAGCACGCCGAAGACGCTGGTGAGGACGGCGGTGGCGATCATGCCGAGGGCGAGCAGGCTGAGCAGCCCGGTGCGGCCCTGGGGGATCGCGGTGTCCAGGATCTCCCGGAGGAGGAACGGCGAGGCGACCGACACGAGCGAGGCGGCGCCGACCAGGAGGCCGACGAGCGCGAGGCGCGCGCGGTAGGGGCGGAAGAGCCGAAGGATCCGCCGCACCTGGGCGGGCTCCTTGGGCTGGCCGGAGTCGCGGGGCGGGGGCGTCCAGTCGGACTGGTCGTGGGGGCGCATGGGCTCCTTCGGGAGACGAGACGGTCGATGAAGACCATAGCTCATTGTTACCTATACTCACAATGAACATGGTCCTGATATTGTTCCCGCATGAGCACCTCCGACCGTCCGAGCAGCCCTGAGCGGCCGAGCGGGACCGACACCGACGGCCTCCTCGCCGAGCAGCTGCTGCGGCTCACCCGGCGCCTGCACCGCATCCAGAAGCGCCACCTGGAGCCGGTCGGCATCACGCCCGCGCAGTCCCGGCTCCTGCGCACGGTCGCGCACTTCGGGGAGCCGCCCCGGATGGCCGACCTCGCGGCCCGCCTGGAGGTCGTCCCGAGGGCCGTGACCAGTCTCGTCGACGGCCTGGAAGCGGGCGACCGGGTGCGCCGGGTGCCCGACCCGAGCAACCGCCGGGTGGTGCGGATCGAGCTCACCGACGCGGGACGCGCCACGCTGCGCGAGCTGCGCAGCGCGCGCCGGGCCGCCGCAGAGGACATCCTTGCTCCATTGACCGTCGAACAGCGCGAGGTGCTCGAGGGTCTGCTGTCCGCCCTGGTCGACCCCGGCCCGGAGCGCGGCTGCTGACCCGTCGGGTGCGGGGACGCGCCGAATGGGGAGTCGTGACATGCCGCTGTTTGAGCCCGACCCGCAGGCCCTCCGTCCCGGCACGAAGCGGACCCCCGCCCCGGACCGCGTGCCGGAGCTCCAGGCCCGGGGCACGCCGCGGCGGCTGCGCGAGGAGCTCACCGAGCTCCTCGGGCCCGGGAAGGTCCTGTCGAAGGTCTCCGACCTGGTGCGCTACGCCTCGGACGCGAGCCCGTACCGCTTCGTCCCGCAGGTCGTCGTGGTCGCCGAGGACATCGACGACGTCTCCGCCGTCCTGTCGTACGCCCACGGCAAGGGCCGCGAGGTGGTCTTCCGGGCCGCCGGGACCAGTCTGAACGGGCAGGCGCAGGGCGAGGACATCCTCGTGGACGTGCGCCGCCACTGGGCGGGCGTCGAGGTCCTGGACGGCGGCGCCCGGGCCCGGATCCGGCCCGGCACCACCGTGGTGCGGGCCAATGCCGCGCTCGCCCCGCACGGGCGGGTCCTGGGACCCGATCCGGCCAGCGCGGTCGCCTGCACGATCGGCGGGGTCGTCGCCAACAACGCCTCGGGCATGACGGCCGGCACCACCCGGAACTCGTACCGCACCCTCGCCTCCCTCACCGTCGTGCTGCCGAGCGGGACCGTGGTCGACACGGCGGACCCGGACGCCGACGAGGAGCTCGCGCGCGCCGAGCCGAGGCTGTGCGCGGAGCTGATGGCGCTGAAGGCGGAGATCGAGGCGGACGCCGAGCTGACGGCCCGGATCCGCGCCAAGCACGCCATCAAGAACACCAACGGCTACCGGCTCGACGCCTTCCTCGACGGCGACACCCCGGTGCGGATCCTGCGCGGCCTGATGGTCGGCTCCGAGGGCACCTTCGGCTTCATCTCCGAGGTCGTCTTCGACACCCTGCCGCTGGACCGCGAGGTGTCCACGGCCCTGCTCTTCTTCCCCTCGCTGCCGGCCGCCGCCGCGGCCGTGCCCCTGTTCAACGAGGCCGGGGCGCTCGCCGTCGAGCTGATGGACGGCAACACGCTGCGGGCCTCGGTGCGGGTGTCGGGCGTGCCCGCCGACTGGGCGGAGCTGCCGAAGGAGACGGCGGCGCTCCTGGTCGAGTTCCGGGCCCCGGACGCACCGGCCCTGGAGGCGTACGAGCGGGCGGCGCGGGCCGTGCTCGACGGTCTCGACCTGGTCGCCCCGGTGGCCTCCGTGGAGAACGCCTTCACCCGCGACCCGAGGCGGATCTCCGGCTACTGGAAGGCCCGCAGGGCCTTCGTGACGGCGGTCGGCGGCTCCCGCCCCTCCGGTACGACCCTGATCACCGAGGACTTCGCGGTGCCGCCGGACCGGCTCGCGGAGGCCTGCGCCTCGCTGCTCGACCTCCAGGCCCGGCACGGCTTCGACGCGGCCGTGGCCGGCCACGCGGCCCACGGCAACCTCCACTTCCTGCTCGCCTTCGACGCGGCCGACCCCTCCGACGTCGAGCGGTACGCGGCCTTCATGGACGAGTTCTGCAAGCTGACCGTGGAGCGCTTCGACGGCTCGCTGAAGGCGGAGCACGCCACCGGCCGCAACATCGCGCCCTTCCTCGAGCTGGAGTGGGGGGCGAAGGCGACCGAGCTGATGTGGCGGGTCAAGGAGGCCATCGACCCGGCCGGTGTGCTCGCCCCGCGGATCGTCCTGGACCGCGACCCGCAGGCCCATCTGCGCGGTCTGAAGACGATCCCGACCGTGGAGCGGATCGCCGACCCCTGCATCGAGTGCGGCTTCTGCGAACCGACCTGCCCCAGCCACGACCTGACGACCACTCCGCGCCAGCGGATCGTGCTGCGCCGGGAGATGATGCGCCAGCCCGACGGCTCCCCCGTCGAGGCCCGGCTCCTGGAGTCGTACGGCTACGACGCCGTCGACACCTGCGCCGGCGACTCCACCTGCAAGCTGGCCTGCCCGGTCGGGATCGACACGGGGGCGCTGATGAAGGAGTTCCGGCACGAGCGGCACTCGGCGCGCGAGGAGCGACTCGCCGCCCTGGCCGCGAGGAACTTCCGCGCCGTGGAGGCCTCCGCGCGGCTCGCGGTCGCCGCCGCGGACCGGATCGGCGACCGGGTCCTGGGCTCGGTGACGGGCCTCGCCCGCCGGGCCGTCCGCCCCGACCTCGTACCGGAGTGGCTGCCCGAGCTCCCGGCCGCGGCGGCCCGGCGGCTGCCCCGCACCCACCGCCCGGCGGCGACCGCCGTCTACTACCCGGCCTGCGTGAACCGCATCTTCGGCAACCCGGACGGCGAGCGCGGTCCCTCGCTCCCGGAGGCCGTCGTCGCCGTGTCCGCGCGGGCCGGGCGGCCGGTGTGGATCCCCGACGACGTGGCCGGAACGTGCTGCGCGACGATCTGGCACTCCAAGGGGTACGAGCGGGGCAACGAGGTGATGGCGAACCGGATCGTCGAGGCCGCCTGGGGCTGGACGGCCGGCGGGAAGCTGCCGCTCGTGGTGGACGCCTCCTCCTGCACCCTCGGGATCGCCCACGAGGTGGTGCCGTACCTGACGGAGGACAACCGGGAGCTGCACGCCGAACTGACCGTGGTGGACTCGCTGGTGTGGGCGGCGGACGAGCTGCTCCCCCGGCTCGACGTGCGGCGCCGCGTCGCCTCGGCCGTGGTCCATCCGACCTGCTCGATGCGGCACCTGGGAGACGAGGAGAAGCTCACCGCGCTCGCCGAGGCCTGCGCGGAGGAGGTCGTCGTCCCCGCCGACGCGGGCTGCTGCGCCTTCGCGGGCGACCGGGGGATGCTGCATCCGGAGCTGACGGCCTCGGCGACGGCCCGCGAGGCGGCCGAGGTCACGGCCCGGCCGTTCGACGTCCACCTCTCGGCCAACCGGATGTGCGAGATCGGGATGGACCGGGCGACGGGCCGGAGCTACGGCTCGGTGCTGCTCGCGCTGGAGCGCGCGACCCGCCCCTGACCGTCCGTCAGCCGGTCTCTTCCCCGGCGGGCAGGGCCCCTCACCCCGAGCGGTGAGGGGCCCTTCGTATGTTCGAGTGATCATCGGCGGCCGGTGCGGCTCGGCGGCGGAACCGGAACAGTATGGTCCAACCACCCGTCGCGAGAAGGGAGGTTCCATGGACGACCAGACGCCCCGCACCCCGAGCCGCCGCAAGGTCCTCAGGACCACTGCGGGAGCCGCCGGAACGGGCCTCGGCATCGGCGCCCTGAGCGGCCGGACCGCACGGGCCGCCACCGAATCCGTCCCCTCGGCCCCGCCGGGATCCGCCGCCGTGCCGAAGCGCCGCGGCGCCACCATGGCCGGGGTCCCGTTCGAGGGCCGTTCCACCGTACGGATCGGCATCGTCGGGCTCGGCAACCGCGGCGCGAGCATGATCGGCAACTTCCTCGCCCTCCCCTGGGTCCGGGTGGTCGCCGTCTGCGACCCGGTGCGCGAGAAGGCCGAGCGGGCCGCCTCGACCGTCGTCGCCGCCGGACAGCCCGCCCCCGCCCTGTACACCCACGGCGAGGAGGACTACGAGAACCTCTGCACCCGCACGGACCTCGACTTCGTCTACGTGGCGACGCCCTGGGAGACGCACTTCGCGATCGCCAGGGCGGCGATGCTGGGCGGCAAGCACGTCGGCGTGGAGTGTCCGGTCGCGATGGAGCTCGCCGACCTGTGGGAGCTCGTCGACCTGTCGGAGCAGACCCGCCGCCACTGCATGCAGCTGGAGAACTGCTGCTACGGGCGGAACGAGATGCGGGTGCTGCGGATGGCGCACGCGGGCAGGTTCGGGGAGCTGCTGCACGGCGCGGGGGCGTACAACCACGACCTGCGCGGTCTGATGTTCTCGCCGACGTACTACGAGGGGCCGTGGCGCCGTCTCTGGCACACGCGGCGGCGCGGGGACCTCTACCCGAACCACGGCTTCGGTCCGGTCGCGAACTACATGGACGTCAACCGGGGCGACCGGGTGCTGAGCATCAGCAGCTTCGGCACCCCGGCGCTCGGTCTCGCCGAGTACCGCGCGGCGAACATGCCGCCCGGCGACCCGAGCTGGAAGGAGACGTACATCGAGAGCGACCGGACGATCAGCATGGTCAAGACGGCCAAGGGCCGGCTGATCCGCCTGGAGCACGACGTCTCCACCCCGCACCCGTACAGCAGGATCAACAGCCTCGGCGGTACGCGGGGGGTCTTCGAGGACTACCCGGCCCGGATCTACCTGGAGCCGGACCACAAGGACGACGTGTGGGGCGACTTCTCGGCGTACGCGGCCGAGTTCGACCACTGGCTGTGGAAGGAGCACGCCAATCCGCCGGGCGGCCACGGCGGCATGGACTACCTCATGGTCTTCCGCCTGATGCAGTGCCTCCAGCTGGGCCTTCCGCCGGACTTCGACGTGTACGACGCCGCCACCTGGACGGCTCCGGTGCCGCTCAGCCACGCCTCGATCAAGGCGAACGGGGCGCCGCAGGAGATCCCCGACTTCACGCGCGGCGAGTGGCAGAAGGCCCGCGCGGGCGTGGACTCGGCGAAGCCGGCCTGACGGGGCCGCGGATGCCCGGCCCCTCCTCGCGAGGGGCCGGGCACCGTCGTGTTCAGCAGCGCCGGAGGTCCTCGGTGACCGTGCCCTGGACGGTCGTCAGGCTCCGGTCGTAGCAGCCGGCGGAGCCGTACAGGCGGTAGCGCTCGGTGCCGGTGCCGACCGCGTGCCGCTGGTCGCGCGGGACGCCGAGGGTGAAGGAGGCGTCGCCGGTGTACGTGTCGTCGAGGCGCGACCAGGACAGCCGCTTGTCTCCCCGGACGACGTCGACGGCGGCGCGGTCGCCGACGGTGAGGACGGTCCGCAGCCGGTTCGCGGCGTCGACACTGATCTCGCCGTCCATGGTGTACGTGTGCCGGGTGCGGGTCGCGGTCCGGCCGACGGTCACGGTCTCGTCGTCGGTCCAGCGGGCGGTGAGCGCGTCCGGGTTCTCGTCGGCGCCCCAGCGGTGCGTGGAGCGGTGGTCGACGGTACGGGTGACGGTCGTGGCGACCCGGCCGTGCGAGGTGTTCAGGTGCCCGGCGACGGTGAGCGTGTCGCCGCCGGTGGTCTCCAGGACGTCGGGCGAACCGGCCGTGTACACGGCGGAGTTGCGCGGGGTGCCGAGCTCGTGCCGGTCCAGGCCGCCGGTGACGACCTCGCTGCCCTCGTCCTGCCAGAGGAGCACGTTGGTGGGAATGCTCCAGCCGGACTGCCCGGCGGGGACGCCGGCGACGGAGACCTCGACGCGGTGGGCCGCGCCGTCGTTGAACAGGGCCGCGAAGGGCGTCAGGTCGTAGGTGATCGGCTGCACGTCGAAGGCGCGCGGCGCGGGTGTCACGTACCAGAGGAAGGGGTTGGACCAGCCGCCGGTCCACACGTGCGGGAAGGGGGCCGCGATGCCGGCGAGCTTCCCGTCGACGGAGATCCGCACCTCCCGGTAGGGCCCGTCGGCGGCCTTGCAGGAGTAGGGGGCGGCGTCGGGGACGGTGAGGTACCAGAACTCCTCGCAGCCTCCGCCGGATCCGGTGGCGTACACCTCGGCGAGGACGCGTTCGGTGTTGCGCGGGGTGGTGAGGGTGGCGCCGGTGAGCGGGACGACCCGGTCGGGGGTGCCGGCGGCGGGCTTCACGCGGCCCTCGGCGGTGTGGAAGGTGAGGGTGACGCGGACGTCGATGACACCGGTGTACGTCTCGTTCACGACGTTGCCGATGAGCATCTCGACGGGCTGCGGGCGGCTGAGGGTGTCGCGGTAGCGGGTGACGTCCTTCTCCACGGACCAGCTGATGCCGTCGGGAGAGGGCTCGGGGGTGGAGGTGCGGAGGATCTCGACGCCGCCGAGGGTCAGGTAGCCGAGTCGGTCGTACTGGCGGCCCTTGACCTGTCCGTCGAGGCGCAGGACGACCTTGTTCCAGCCCTTGCCCGTGCCGCACTCCTTCGGCGGGGTGTAGCTCCCCCGGTACGGGGTGAAGTCGCGGAACTGCGCGGCGGCGAGGGTGACCTCGCAGCTGCGTGTGCCGGGGGTGTCGACGGGCGGGGCGGCGGTGACCGGGTCGTGCCAGTCGGTGGTGAACTCGGCGGGCGGCGTCGGGCCGTTCGGACCGTCGGCGGCGGCCGGGTGGGCGGTGAACAGCGCGCCGGCGGCGAGCACCAGACCGCCGATCACGCTCGTGATCTTGAGTGATCTCATGGGGCGGAAGTGAAGCGCGGTCGTCCGGCGCGGTCCAGAGGACGATGAGCGGACATGGCGCGATCTGTTCCCTCGCTGCGGAAAATCGATTGCCGCTCCCGGGCGGAAACGCGAACCTTGCGCGGTTTCCACCCCGCCGTCGCACACCGCCGTGGCACACCATCGGCGCGCGATCCTCCAGAACCGACCCGGAGATCCTGGGCAGCCATGCAGATTCGAGATCTTCCCTACGCCGACCCGGGGGTCCCCGATGTCCGCTCGGGCACCCGGTTCCTCCTCTGGCTCGGCCGACAACAGCTCGGCGGGCAGGTGAAATGCCTGCTCTGGGGGCTGCTGCACCATCTGGGCATCGCCGGTCTGCCGCTCGGCGTCGGTCTCGCCGTCCAGGCAGTCGTGGACCGCGACGGCGGACGGCTCGCGCTCGCCGGGGTGCTGCTCCTGGCCCTCGGGGCGGCGATCGCGGCCGGTGACGTCATGCTCCACCGCACCGCCGTCACCAACTGGATCACCGCCGCCGCCCGTGTGCAGCAGCTCCTCTCCCGCAAGACCGCCGAACTGGGCTCCGTCCTGACCCGGCGGGTCGCCGCCGGAGAAGTCGTCGCCGTGTCGACCGGTGACGTCGAGCGGATCGGCTGGTTCGTCGAGGCGCTGTCCCGGTTCGCCGCGGCCGCCGTCACCCTGGTCGTCATCTGCGTCGGCCTCGTCGTCTACCAGCCGGCCCTGGGTGTCGTGGTCGCCGCCGGCATCCCCGTCCTCGCCCTCGCCGTGCTGCCGCTGCTCCCCCACGCGGCCCGCCGGGCGGACGTCCAGCGCGAGAAAGCCGGCAAGGCCACCGAGCTGGCCTCCGACACGGTCGCCGGACTCCGGGTGCTGCGCGGCATCGGCGGCGAGGAGCTCTTCCTCGGCCGCTACCGCGCCGCCTCCCAGGAGGTCCGCCGGGCGGCCGTGCACAGTGCGCGGATGTGGGCGCTGATCGCCGCGATCCAGGTCGTGCTGCCGGGCCTGCTGCTCATCGCCGTGGTGGCGTACGGGACGAAGCTCGCGCTCGACGGCCGGATCGAGGTCGGCGAGCTGGTCACCGTCTACAGCGCGGTGGCCCTCACCCATCACGCGCTGCGGAACTTCGAGGAGATCGCCCAGGCCTTCTCCTTCTCGCGGCCGTCCGCGAAGCGGGCCGCCCGGGTCCTCTCCCTGACCCGCACGACGACCACGGTCCCGAAGCCCCGGGAGGTCGAGGCCGGCGGCGACCTGTACGACCCGCTGACCGGGCTGCGCGCCCCCGCCGGGCTGTTCACGGCCGTCGTCTGCGGCGATCCGGACGTGGCCGGGCGGCTCGCGGACCGGCTCGGCGGCCACCCGACGGAGCCGGACGCCGACCACACCTCGGTGCTGCTCGGCGGGGTGCCGCTCGACGAACTGCCGCTGGAGGACGCCCGTACCGTCGTCCTCGTCCAGGACAAGGAGCCGGTGCTGCTCTCGGGCACCCTCCGCGAGCTGCTCGACGTTCCCACGTCGGGCAAGGTCCGGGCCGAGCATGCGCTCGCCGCCGCCCAGTGCGACGACGTCCTCGACGCGCTCGCGCAGGCCTCCGTCGCCACCGGCGGCGATCCGATGCTCACCCGCATCACCGAGCGGGGCCGCTCGCTCTCCGGCGGCCAGCGCCAGCGGCTCGCCCTGGCCCGGTCCCTGTTCGCCGACCCGGAGGTGCTCGTCCTCGACGAGCCGACCTCGGCGGTCGACGCGCACACCGAGGCAGCCGTCGCCACCTGGATCGCGGAGCTGCGGAGGACCAGGACCACGGTGGTGCTCACCTCCTCGCCGCTGGTCCTGGACCGCGCCCACTGCGTCGTGCTGGTCCACGAGGGCCAGGCGGTCGCCGTCGGCAGCCACCGCGGGCTGCTCGCCACGGAGCCGCGCTACCGCGCGGTCGTCACCCGCGAGACCGACGAGGAACTCGCCACCGCCGACGGCCGCGCCGTCGAACTCGACGCACTGGAAGGGGAATCGGCATGATCGGCCTGGCGCCGCCGGAGTACGACCCGGCGGCCCCGAAGACGGCGACGACGCTGCCCGTCGCCGGGACCGCCACCGTCCGCGGCTATGTCCGTGAGCTGCTGCGCCGGCACCGCCGGGCGTTCGCGCTGCTCATCGGGGTGAACGCGGTCGCCGTGACCGCCTCGATGGCCGGCCCGTACCTGCTCGGTTCGGTGGTGGACGGCCTCGCGGACGGGGCCCGTGACCTCCATCTGGAGCGTACGGTCGCACTGTTCGCGGTCGCGCTGCTCGTCCAGACGGTGTTCACGCGGCTGGTCCGGCTGCGCGGGGCGATGCTCGGCGAGGAGATGCTCGCGGATCTGCGCGAGGACTTCCTCGTCCGCGCGGTCGGCCTGCCGCCGGGCGTGCTCGAACGGGCCGGGGCGGGCGACCTGCTCTCCCGGATCACCACGGACGTCGACCGGCTCGCGAACGCCATGCGCGAGGCCGTGCCCCAGCTGGTCATCGGCGTCGTCTGGGCGGGGCTGCTGCTCGGCGGCCTCATGGTGACCGCGCCGCCGCTCGCGCTCGCCGCGCTGCTCGCCGCGCCGCTGCTGATCGTGGGCTGCCGGTGGTACTTCAGGCGGGCGCCGTCCGCGTACCGCGCGGAGTCCGCGGGGTACGCGGCGGTGGCCGGCGCGCTCGCCGAGACCGTCGACGCGGGCCGCACGGTCGAGGCGCACCGCCTCGGCGCGCGGCGGATCGCGCTGTCGGACCGGCGGATCTCGGAGTGGGTGGCGTGGGAGCGGTACACGCTCTTCCTGCGCTCGGTTCTCTTCCCCGTCATCAACCTCACCCATACGACGGTGCTGTGCGCGGTCCTGCTGCTCGGCGGGGTGTTCGTGTTCCAAGGATGGATCGACGTGGGACAGCTGACGACGGGGGCGCTGCTCGCGCAGATGCTGGTGGACCCGATCGGGATCGTGCTGCGCTGGTACGACGAGCTCCAGGTCGCGCAGGTGTCGCTGGCCCGGCTCGTCGGCGTCCGGGAGATCGAGCCGGACGCGGGCGACCGGGAGGTGCGGCCCGAGGGCCGGGCGGTGGAGGCGGACGAGGTCCGGTTCGGCTACCGCGAGGGCGTCGACGTGCTGCACGAGGTGTCCCTGAAGGTGGCGCCCGGCACCCGGCTCGCCCTGGTCGGCCCGTCGGGCGCGGGCAAGTCCACCCTGGGCCGGCTGCTGGCGGGGATCTACGCCCCGAGGACCGGTTCGGTCACCCTCGGGGCCGCCGAGCTGGCCCGGATGCCCGCCGAGCGGGTCCGCGAGCACGTGGCCCTGGTCAACCAGGAGCACCACGTCTTCGTGGGCTCCCTCCGCGACAATCTGCTCCTGGCCAGGACCGGGGCCGCCGACACCGACCTGTGGGCGGCGCTCGCGGCGGTGGACGCGGAGGGCTGGGCCCGGGCCCTCGACGAGGGCCTCGACACCGAGGTCGGCTCGGGCGGCCGGTCGCTGACCCCGGCGCAGGCCCAGCAGGTCGCGCTCGCCCGGCTCGTCCTGGCGGGCCCGCACACCCTGGTCCTGGACGAGGCGACCTCGCTGCTCGACCCGCGCGCGGCCCGGCACCTGGAGCGCTCGCTCGGCCGGGTCCTGGAGGGCCGTACGGTCGTGGCCATCGCGCACCGGCTGCACACCGCGCACGACGCCGACCTGATCGCGGTGGTCGAGGCGGGCCGGATCAGCGAGCTCGGCAGCCACGAGGAGCTGGTCGCGGCGGACGGGGCGTACGCGGCGCTGTGGCGGTCCTGGCACGGCTGAACCAGAGCGTCGAACCGGACCGTCGCACGACAGACCGAACCCGGGCCGGCCGTCGTACGGCGAACCGGACCCGGGCCGGACCGTCGCACGACACACCGAACCGGACCCGGGCCGGGCCGTGCGTCGAGCACGGCCCGGGCGGCGCCGGTCAGTAGCCGATCGTGAAGCGGCGCTGGACGAAGCGGGGCAGTTCCGCCTCGTCGACGAGGGCCACGGCCGCGTCCTCCGCCGAGATGCGGCTGCGGCCCTCGGCGTCCCGGACCGGCTGGTCCTCGCCGATGCGGAAGCGGCCGGTGCGCTCGCCGGGCGCGATGTCCTCGGCGGGGCTGAAGTAGGTCCACCGGCGGTTCGAGGTGCGCAGCACGTTCAGCGCGTCCCGGTGGCCCCGTACCGCTGCCGCGTACTCGCGGGGCAGGCCCACCGCGTCGAGGGTCTCGTGCAGTTGCTCCTCCGTGTCGGCGAGGACCACACCGGGCTCGACCTCCAGGCTGCCCGCGCCGCCGATGACGATCAGCCGGGTCCTGGGGTGGCTCTCCAGGGCCTTGAGCAGGGCCCGTGCGGCGGTGGCGTACACGCCGGCGTCGGCGATGGAGCGGCGGACGGTGTCCGCGAGGTCCAGAGACGCGTTCCCGGGCTGGAAGGCGCTGACGAGGACGTCGAGTCCGGGCAGGACGGCGGCGACGGCCTCCGCGTCGAGGACGTCGAGGCTCGCCCACGTGATGCGGGAGCGGGTCTCCCCGGCGGCCACCTCCGTCGCGTCGCGGCTGAAGGCCCTGACGAGGTGCCCCCGTTCCAGCGCCTCCGCGACGACGCGACTGCCGATGGTGCCGGTGGCTCCGATGACTCCGATGTGCATGGCTCTCCCCTGTGATCACATCTGACGTGACGGCGTGCGAAAACTATACGCCGTGAAGTTCACGGCGTGCAGTTTCCATACGCCCGCCAAGGAAGCGATAGGGTGGCCCGATGAGCGGGACGACGGAGACACGGACGGGAACGGCCCCGGCCGTACGGGGACGGCGTGAGCGGCTACGGGCCGAGACCACGGCCGAGATCAAGGGCACGGCCCTGCGCCTGATGGCCGGGGGCGGCCCCGACGCCATCACCCTGCGGGCCATCGCCCGCGAGATGGGCATGACGGCCAACGCGATCTACGGCTACTTCGCCACCCGCGACGACCTGGTCACCACGCTCATCGACGACGTGTACTCGGCGCTCGCCGACTCCGTGGAGTCGGCCTGGGCCGCCGCCCGCGCCGAGGATCCCGCCGCCCGGATCCTGGCCTGGGCCCGCGCCTTCCGCACCTGGGCCCTGACGAACCCCGAGGGCTTCCGCCTCGTCTACGGCGATCCCGTGCCCGGCTACCGGGCCCCCGAGGCGGGCCCCGCCCCGGACGCGGCCCGTCGGGTGTGCACCGGGCTCGCCGGGCTCGCCGCGGCGGCCTGGCCGTACGCCGAACTCCTCTACCGGGACAGCGCGTTCACCTGGTCCGACTTCGACGCCGGGCTCCTCGACAAGGTGCGCCCGGCCTTCCCCGACCTGCCGCCCGCCGGTGTCGCGCTCGCCCTGCGCCTCTGGGGGCACCTGCACGGGCTCGTGGCCCTGGAGGTGTACGGGCACCTCGGCCGCCAGACGGCGAGCCCGGACAAGCTCTTCGAGGAGGAGTTGGGGCGCCTCGTGCGGACGCTGGGCGTCCCCCTCGACCAGAGGACGGCAGCTGACGGCGGCTAGAAGAAGCCCAGCGCCGAGGCTCCGCCCACCCCGCCCAGGACCATGAAGGCGGGCATCAGGACCTTGAGCTCGACCCAGCTGCCGGCCCGGAAGCGCATGCCCTTGGGCGGGCCGAGCGGGTACCAGCGCTTGCGGCCGACGGGGATGGGCCACAGGATCGGGCAGCCGGAGACGGTCAGGGCGTCGCCGATGTCGTGCACGAGCGCGCCGAGGACGATGGGCAGGCCCAGCCACAGGTACTCCTGGCCCGGCTCGGTGAAGAGCCAGCCGGCGCCGTTGCCGGGCTGGTCGAGGACGCCCGCCAGGATCCAGGCGCCGGCGGCGCCGAGCAGCCAGACCAGGACGTCGCTGGAGACCCGGGCGGCCCGCCACAGCAGGCCTTCCACGGCGAGCACCAGGTGCACGAAGAGGATCGCGAGGACGGCCCAGCGGCCGCCGGTGACGGCCGCGACGGAGGCCCCGGCGCCGATCAGGACCGCCCAGAGCCAGGTGTGGGTGAGGGTCCGGTGTCCGCCGGACCTGCGGGGGTCGGAGGAGGAGCGGGTGGCCTTGTAGACGGCGTACGACAGCTTGTCGACGATCTCGCAGAGGCCCCGGGAGACCGGCCCGAAGGCGCGGGAGATGGTCGCCGACTTGTGGTCGAGGTCGGGCGCGAGGGCGGCACCCGCGCAGATGAGCGCGCCGGCGACGAGAACCGGCCAGGGCATCGGGTGGTCGAAGGCGGCCGCGGCCGCTCCGACACCCAGCCAGGCCGCCGCTCCGGACAGCGAGTGCGCCGGTCCCATCATGGTTGACCCGCCCCGTTTCTCCCCTGCCGGCGCCCAGTTGACGGCCGGTCGACGGACGAGCCTATCGTCCGTGATCAAGACCGATGATGGCCGGTTCCCTCATCCGAGCGGAATGCGGGCAAGATGGGGGCGTGACCCTTATCGATCAGCTGCCGCCGACCGCCGACCCCGACGCCCTCTTCGAGGCCTTCTCCTCCTGGGCCGAGGACCGGGGCATCACGCTCTACCCGGCCCAGGAAGAGGCGCTGATCGAGGTCGTCTCCGGGGCCAACGTGATCTTGTCCACCCCCACCGGATCGGGAAAGTCGCTGGTCGCGGCGGGTGCGCACTTCACCGCGCTCGCCAATGACCAGGTGACCTTCTACACCGCGCCGATCAAGGCGCTGGTGTCGGAGAAGTTCTTCGACCTGTGCAAGCTCTTCGGCACGGAGAACGTCGGCATGCTGACCGGCGACGCCTCCGTGAACGCGGACGCCCCGGTGATCTGCTGCACGGCGGAGGTGCTCGCCTCGATCGCGCTGCGCGACGGCAAGTACGCCGACATCGGCCAGGTCGTCATGGACGAGTTCCACTTCTACGCCGAGCAGGACCGCGGCTGGGCGTGGCAGATCCCGCTCCTGGAACTCCCCCAGGCGCAGTTCGTCCTCATGTCGGCGACGCTCGGCGACGTGTCGATGTTCGAGAAGGACCTGACCCGGCGGACCGGACGCCCGACCTCGGTGGTCCGCTCGGCGACCCGGCCGGTGCCGCTGTCGTACGAGTACCGGCTCACGCCCATCACGGACACCCTGACCGAGCTCCTGGAGACCAAGCAGGCGCCCGTCTACATCGTGCACTTCACGCAGGCGCAGGCCGTCGAGCGCGCGCAGTCGCTGATGAGCATCAACATGTGCACGCGCGAGGAGAAGGACCAGATCGCCGAGCTCATCGGCAACTTCCGCTTCACCACCAAGTTCGGCCAGAACCTCTCGCGGTACGTGCGCCACGGCATCGGCGTGCACCACGCGGGCATGCTGCCGAAGTACCGGCGGCTCGTGGAGAAGCTCGCGCAGGCGGGCCTCCTGAAGGTGATCTGTGGGACGGACACCCTCGGCGTCGGCGTGAACGTGCCGATCCGCACGGTGCTCTTCACGGCCCTCACCAAGTACGACGGCAACCGGGTGCGGACCCTGCGCGCCCGTGAGTTCCACCAGATCGCGGGCCGCGCCGGCCGGGCCGGCTTCGACACCGCCGGTTTCGTGGTGGCGCAGGCCCCCGAGCACGTCATCGAGAACGAGAAGGCGCTCGCGAAGGCCGGCGACGATCCGAAGAAGCGCCGCAAGGTGGTCCGCAAGAAGGCCCCCGAGGGCTTCGTCGCCTGGAGCGAATCGACCTTCGAGAAGCTGATCGAGGCCGAGCCGGAGCCGCTGACCTCCCGCTTCAAGGTCACCAACATCATGCTGCTGTCGGTGATCGCCCGTCCGGGCAACGCCTTCGAGGCGATGCGCAAGCTCCTGGAGGACAACCACGAGCCGCGCAAGGCGCAGCTGCGGCACATCCGCCGGGCCATCGCGATCTACCGTTCGCTGCTCGACGGCGGTGTGGTGGAGCAGCTGGACGAGCCGGACGCCGAGGGCCGCACGATCCGCCTGACGGTCGACCTCCAGCAGGACTTCGCGCTCAACCAGCCGCTGTCGACGTTCGCGCTCGCCGCCTTCGACCTGCTCGACCCGGAGTCCCCTTCGTACGCGCTCGACATGGTCTCGGTCGTCGAGTCGACCCTCGACGACCCGCGCCAGATCCTCGCCGCCATGCAGAACAAGGCGCGCGGGGAGGCCGTCGGGCGGATGAAGGCGGACGGCGTCGAGTACGAGGAGCGGATGGAGCGGCTCCAGGAGATCTCGTACCCGAAGCCGCTGGAGGAGCTGCTCTGGCACGCGTACAACGTGTACCGGAAGTCGCACCCGTGGGTCGGCGACCACCCGGTGTCGCCGAAGTCGGTCATCCGTGACATGTACGAACGGGCCCTGACGTTCACGGAGTTCACCTCCTGGTACGAGCTGGCGCGGACCGAGGGCATCGTCCTGCGGTACCTGGCGAGCGCGTACAAGGCGCTCGACCACACCATCCCGGACGACCTGAAGACCGAGGACCTGGAGGACCTGATCGCCTGGCTGGGCGAGATGGTGCGCCAGGTGGACTCCTCGCTGCTCGACGAGTGGGAGCAGCTGGCCAACCCGGAGGTCCAGACGGCCGAGGAGGCGCAGGAGAAGGCCGACCAGGTCAAGCCGGTCACGGCGAACGCCCGCGCCTTCCGGGTCCTGGTGCGCAACGCGATGTTCCGCCGGGTGGAGCTGGCCGCCCTCGACAACGTCGACGCGCTCGGCGAGCTGGACGCGGAGTCCGGCTGGGACGCGGACGCGTGGGGCGAGGCGATGGACGCGTACTGGGACGAGTACGACGACCTGGGTACGGGCCCGGACGCGCGCGGCCCGAAGCTGCTCTCGATCGAGGAGGACGCGGCGCACGGCCTGTGGCGCGTCCGGCAGACCTTCGCCGACCCGAACGGCGACCATGACTGGGGCATCAGCGCGGAGGTGGATCTCGCGGCCTCCGACGAGGAGGGCCGGGCCGTGGTCCGTGTGACGTCCGTCGGACAGCTGTAGGAGGAGAACCGGATGACGAACCCCGCCGAGAGGCTCGTGGACCTGCTCGACCTGGAGCAGATCGAGGTGAACATCTTCCGCGGGCGCAGCCCGCAGGAGTCGCTGCAGCGGGTCTTCGGCGGGCAGGTCGCCGGGCAGGCCCTGGTGGCGGCCGGCCGCACCACGGAGGGCGACCGGCCGGTGCACTCGCTGCACGCCTACTTCCTGCGCCCCGGCCGGCCCGGGGTGCCGATCGTGTACCAGGTGGAGCGGGTGCGCGACGGCCGCTCGTTCACGACGCGCCGGGTCACGGCGATCCAGGAGGGGCGGACGATCTTCAATCTGACGGCCTCCTTCCACAGGCCGGAGGAGGGCGCCTTCGAGCACCAGCTGCCGCCTCGGCACCTGACGGACCCGGAGACCCTGCCGAACCTGGCGGACGAGATCCGGGAACACCTGGGCGCGCTGCCGGAGGCCCTGGAGCGGATGGCCCGCCGGCAGCCCTTCGACATCCGGTACGTGGACCGGCTGCGCTGGACGCAGGAGGAGGTCAAGGACGCGGACCCGCGCTCCGCGGTGTGGATGCGGGCCGTCGGCCCGCTGGGCGACGACCCGCTGGTCCACACGTGCGCGCTGACGTACGCCTCGGACATGACGCTCCTGGACGCGGTCCGCATCCCCGTCGAACCCCTCTGGGGCCCGCGGGGCTTCGACATGGCCTCCCTGGACCACGCGATGTGGTTCCACCGGCCGTTCCGGGCGGACGAGTGGTTCCTGTACGACCAGGAGTCCCCCATCGCGACGGGCGGCCGGGGCCTGGCCCGCGGCCGCATCTACGACCGCGAGGGCAGGCTGTTGGTGTCGGTGGTCCAGGAGGGCCTGTTCAGAAAGCTCTGACCCCCGGCCCGGGTCACTCGGATCACTCGAACTCGGTGCCGCCCTTGCGGGTCAGATAGGCCGGGCTGACGGCCTTGGCGATGGCCCGGCCGCCGGTGACCGGGCTGTACCGCTCGGTCGCGGACCGGATGACGACGCCCTCCCGCAGGTGCGTCTCCCGTCCGGAAACGGTCTCGCGGCCGCTCGCGTGCGCGAGGACGGTGTCGAGGTCGTACGGCCCGGAGTACAGCCGCGGTACGAGCGCCACCTCACCGGCCTCGAGCACGGCCTCCGGGTCGAACCACCGGACGTGTCCGTCGATCTCGGCGGACACGTCGAACAGCGCGTACCCGACGGTCTCGGAGCGGGCGTCGGCGCCGTAGGCGAGGTCCTGCACCCCGGAGCCGTACACCTCGCCGAAGAGCCCCACCCGGCGGGCGCCGAGGCGCTCGGCGAGCCGCTCGGCGACACCGGCGAGCCCGTGCCCGTGGACGGCGCGCCAGTACAGGTTGCGCGGATCCTCCTGGAGGGCGAGGCCCTTCGCCCCGAACCCCTTGGAGGAGACCTGGACGCGGCCCTCCTCGGCGTGGAAGGTCAGCAGGCAGGCGGTGCCGTGGAGCTTCTCCGTGAGGACGACGGGCTCGCCGGGCTCGAAGACGTCGGGATAGCGCTGCAGGTTCTCGATGTCGACCCAGGGCAGCAGATCGGGCGCGACCTCGACGTCCCCGTTCATCGTCGGCGGTATCGGCGGCACCCACTTGGTGATCCCCAGCACCTCCGCGAAGTCGACCCCGTCGGCGGCCGCCCGCGCCAGATCGGTACCGGCGAGCGCGCCGGGCCTGCACACGATCCCCTGCGACAACTCCCCACGCAGCCGCACCGCCTTCACCCGGTCCGAGTTCCCCCCGGCGAGCCGCCCGGTGAGCCCCAGCTCCTCGACGAGCGGGAGGGGCAGCACGGCCTGCTCGGGGATGTAGACGGCGACATCACCCGTCTCGTAGACCCCCTTGGCGACGACGGCCCGGTAGAGCCCGACCTGGGCGAGCTCCAGGGCGTCGGCGTCGGGATGCGGATGGACGGTGAGGACTTCGGCGGTGACGCGCAGGGTGGACATGGTTCAGGACTCCGGTTGCTCGGGTTTCGGTCTCATCGCGGCCCACTGTGGCCGACCCGAATTCCCCTGGGCGATCGATTTGCCCACCTGGTAGCGTCGCCGGGCTCGGGACCTACTGCTCGTCGTCGAGGCCCGGCAGCGTGTCCTGTTCCACCTCGTGGCGGCGGGTGCGGATGTCCGGGGCCGGGGGGTGGAGTTTGGCGTCGCAGGTGGGGCCCAGGCCCGTGCGGCGGGAGTCGGCGCCGGTCAGGGGGCGGCCGCAGAGGCGGCAGTGGACGCGGCGCGGTCCTGGCTCCGGTGTGGAATCGATCGCGATTGCCAGTGGTTCGTCTCCCATGCTGAGATCAAACCCTATTCCGACGAGGAGCAGCACATGAGCCTGTACGACATCCCCCTGAAGACCCTGACCGGCGAGCCGGTCTCCCTTGCCGACTACCGGGACCGGGCCGTCCTGGTCGTGAACGTCGCCTCCAAGTGCGGGCTCACCCCGCAGTACGCGGGTCTGGAGCGGCTGCAGAAGGAGTACGGGGAGCGCGGCTTCACGGTGCTCGGCGTGCCCTGCAACCAGTTCGCCGGGCAGGAGCCGGGCAGCGCCGAGGAGATCGCGACCTTCTGTTCCGCGACGTACGGGGTGTCCTTCCCGCTCCTGGAGAAGACGGACGTGAACGGTGACGGGCGCCACCCGCTCTATTCCGAGCTGGTGAAGGTCGCCGACGCCGAGGGCGAGGCCGGTGACGTGCAGTGGAACTTCGAGAAGTTCCTGATCGGCCGTGACGGCGCGGTCACCCGTTTCCGTCCGCGTACCGAGCCGGAGGCCCCCGAGGTCGTGGCGGCGATCGAGGCACAGCTTGTCTGACCTGGGGGTCGTCGAACGGCTGCGGGCCGCCGGGTGCGTCTTCGCCGAAGAAGAGGCGGAGATGATCCTCGCGGCCGCCGCCGGGCCCGCCGAGCTCGACCTCATGGTCGAGCGGCGGGCCTCCGGTCTGCCCCTGGAGCACGTCGTGGGCTGGGCCGAGTTCGCCGGGCTGCGGATCGAGGTCGACGGCGGGGTCTTCGTGCCCCGGCGGCGTACGGAGTTCCTCGTCGGCCAGGCGGTGGGGCTGGCCCGGCCGGGCGCCGTCTGCGTCGACCTGTGCTGCGGCTCCGGCGCGGCGGGCGCGGTGCTGCTCGCCGGGGTCGAGGGCGTGGAGGTGCACGCCTCGGACATCGAGCCGGCGGCGGTGCGCTGCGCCCGGCGGAACGTCGAGCCGCGCGGCGGCCGGGTGTACGAGGGGGACCTCTTCGCGCCGCTGCCGCGGGAGCTGCGGGGCCGGGTCGAGGTGCTGGTCGCCAACGTGCCGTACGTACCGACCGAGGAGATAGGGCTGCTGCCGCCCGAGGCCCGCGACCACGAGCCGCACGTCACGCTCGACGGCGGCGCGGACGGGCTCGACGTCATGCGGCGGGTCGCCGCCGAGGCGCCGGAGTGGCTGGCGCCGGGCGGGCACCTGCTGGTGGAGACGAGCGAGCGGCAGGCGGAGACGGCGCTCGCGGTGATGTCCGCGGCCGGTCTGACGCCGCGCGTCGTCACCTCCGAGGAGTGGTGGGCGACGGTCGTCGTCGCGACCGGGCCGTAGGCGAGGACGAGGAGCGGCCCCGTGTCGGCCGCTCCCCGTCCGGTCGGCCTACGCCGTCCTCGGCACCAGGCGGCAGCGGACCGGGCCCGCCACCTGGAGGGTGATCGCGGAGCCGACGGGCACCTCGGTGTCGACGGCCTCGAAGCCGTACCCCTGGAGGATCATCGCCAGGGCGATCACCGACTCCAGCATCGAGAAGTGCTGGCCTATGCAGGCGCGCGGGCCGCCGCCGAAGGGGAACCAGGCGTACCGCGGGCGGGCCGCCTCCGCCTCGGGCGTGAAGCGGTCCGGGTCGAAGCGCTCCGCGTCCTCCCAGTAGGCGGGGTGCCGGTGGGTGACCCAGGAGGCGACGACGACGTCCGCGCCCGCCGGGATGGTCACGCCGTCGATCACGGTGGTGGCGACGGCGCGGCGGCCGATGACCGGGGCGGCCGGGAAGAGCCGCATGGTCTCCTTGAGGACCTGGGTGACGTAGGGCAGCGCGTCGAGGTCGGCGGCGCCGGGGGTACGGCCGCCGAGGACCCGGTCGACCTCCTCGTGGGCCCGCTTCAGGACCTCCGGGTGCTTGGCGAGCAGGTGGAGGGCGAAGCCGAGGGAGGTGGCGGTGGTCTCGTGTCCGGCGAGCAGGAAGACGAGGACCTGTTCGCGCAGCTCGGTGGCGTCGAAGCTGCCGTCCTCGGCGCTCTCGGCCTCGACGAGGAGGGTGAGGAGGTCGTCGCCCTCGGCGGAGGCCCGGCCGGAGGCGCGCCGCTCGGCGATGATCCGGTCGCAGACCTCGTACAGCGCCCGGTGGACGGCGGCGGCCTTGCGGTTGCCGGGCGTGGGCCAGTCGCGGGGCACCCTGAGCGGGGCGTACCCGCGGCTCAGCACGTAGGCGCCGAGCTCGGGGAAGCTGCGCTCGACGATCTCGACGGCCGCGTCGACGTCCGTGCCGAAGAGGATGCGGGCGACGGCGCGCAGGGCGAAGCGGGTCATCTCGTGGTGGACGTCCACGGTTTCGTCGCCGCCGTCCTGCCACTCGCCGAGGAGGGTGGTGACCTCGGCGGCGACGGCCTCGGCGTAGCCGTCGACGCGGCGCTTGGTGAAGAGGGGCTGGACGAGCCGGCGCTGGCGGAGGTAGTCCTCGTCCTGGCTGGTGAGCAGGCCGTTGCCGAAGGACTCGCGGATCTCCTGGTAGAAGGTGTTGTCCTTGCGGAAGTTCGCCGACTCCCCGGCGAGGACCTGCTGGGCGCCCTCGGCGGAGAAGACGGCGTAGATGGTGGAGCGGATCCCGGGCGGTCCTGCGGTGATCTTCACGACGTCGCCGTGGTCGCGCCGGGCGCGCAGGAAGGTGCCCAGCGCGTCGTTCTTGAGGTCGAACATGGAGCCGAGGAGCGGAAGTCCCGCGAGTTCGGGCGCCTCGGTCCGGGTGGTGGTCATGATCGGTTCCCCCTTGATCGTCACCGGCCTGGTGATTCTTCCCCAGGAAGTAACGCACAGGCGAGCGGGGGTCGAACACCCGCCCATATCCGGCCTGTTGGCTCGAATCGCCCGGCGGCCCCGTCGTTGTCAGTGGCGTCTGCGAGGCTCGTTCCCATGGAGCGACCCGAGCTGACGCTGCAACTGACCATCGACTGTGCCGACCCCCAGCGCCTGGTGCCCTTCTGGCTGGACGCCCTGCGGTACGTCCCCGATCCGCCGCCCGCCGGGCACGCCACCTGGCGGGCGTACTGGGAGGCGATCGGCGTGCCGGAGGACGAGCTGGGCGAGGACGCCGGGGAGCTCCCGGAGTCCATCGTCGACCCGAAGGGCGTGGGGCCCCGCGTCTGGTTCCAGCACGTCCCGGAGCCGAAGACCGTCAAGAACCGCGTCCACCTCGACCTCAGGGTCGGCGGCGGCCGCGAGGTCCCCCTCGCCGTCCGGCGCGAGCGCGTGGACGGCGAGGTGGCCCGGCTGACGGCGCTCGGCGCGACCGTCCTCTACGCGATGGACGAGCCGAACGGCATGGACTACTACGCGGTGGTCCTCCAGGACCCGGAGGGCAACGAGTTCTGCCTGGTGTGAGCGCCGGCGGCTACTTCGCGAGCGCGCGGCTGATCACCATGCGCTGGATCTCGCTCGTGCCCTCGAAGATGGTGTAGATGGCGGCGTCGCGGTGCATGCGCTCCACCGGGTACTCGCGGGTGTAGCCGTTGCCGCCGAGGATCTGGATGGCCTGGGCGGTGACCTTCTTGGCGACCTCGCTCGCGTACAGCTTGGACATGGAGCCCTCGGCCGCCGTGAAGGGCTTGCCGGCGGTGGCCATCCAGGAGGCGCGCCAGACGAGGAGGCGGGCGGCGTCGATCTGGGTGGCCATGTCGGCGAGCTGGAAGGCGACGCCCTGGTTCTCGATGATCGGGCGGCCGAACTGGACGCGGGTCTTCGCGTAGTCGAGGGCGACCTCGTACGCGGCGCGGGCGGTGCCGACGGCCATGGCGCCGACGGCCGGGCGGGAGGCCTCGAAGGTGGCCATGGCGGCGTTCTTCACGCGCTCGCCGCCCGCCCTGGCCTTCTCGCGGGCGCGGGCGAGGCGCTCGTCCAGCTTGTCCTTGCCGCCGAGGAGGCAGTGGCCGGGAACGCGGACGTCCTCCAGGACGACCTCGGCGGTGTGGGAGGCGCGGATGCCGTGCTTCTGGAACTTCTGGCCCTGGGAGAGGCCGGGGGTGTTCGGCGGCACGATGAAGGAGGCGTGGCCCTTGGAGCCGAGCTCGGCGTCGACGACGGCGACGACGACGTGGACGTTGGCGATGCCGCCGTTGGTCGCCCAGGTCTTGGTGCCGTTGAGGACCCACTCGTCCTTGGCCTCGTCGTACACGGCGCGGGTGCGCATGGAGGCGACGTCGGAGCCGGCGTCGGGCTCGGAGGAGCAGAAGGCGGCGACCTTGACGTCGTTCGCGTCGCCGTACATCTGCGGGACCCAGGTGCCGATCTGCTCCTCGGTGCCGTTGGCGAGGACGCCGACGGCGGCGAGGCCGGTGCCGACGATGGAGAGGGCGATGCCGGCATCGCCCCAGAACAGCTCCTCCATCGCCATCGGGATGCCGAGGCCGGTCGGGTCGAAGAACTGCTGGGCGTAGAAGTCGAGGGAGTAGATGCCGATCTTGGCCGCTTCCTGGATGATCGGCCAGGGGGTCTCCTCACGCTCGTCCCATTCGGCGGCCGCGGGGCGCATCACATCGGCGGCGAAGCCGTGGAGCCAGTCGCGGACCTGCTTCTGGTCCTCGTTGAGTTCGAGCGTGAACTCGCCCATGTTCCCTCCCAGCATGACGTTACTTGCGGTAACAGCAGTCTGTTACCGGCGGGTAGGAGCTGTCAACCAGCGGTGGAGCGGTTCGGCCCGACCGGCACCGGGTCCCGGCCGGGTGTTACGTTGCGACAGCCTCACGAATCGCACGGGCGGGGAGACACGCACATGGACATCGCAGACCGGACCACCGACCAGCAGACGCCCGCCGAGCAGCGGCGCCGCGAACTGCTGGAGGCGGCGGACCGGGTGGTGCTCCGGGACGGCCCCCAGGCGTCCATGAACGCGATCGCGGCCGAGGCGGGCATCACCAAGCCGATCCTCTACCGCCACTTCGGCGACAAGGGCGGGCTCTACCGCGCCCTCGCCACCCGGCACACCGACGCGCTCCTCGCCTCGCTCCGGGCCTCGCTCGACGCGCCCGCGGACCGGCGCCGCCGCGTCGAGTCCACCCTCGACACCTACCTGGCGTCCATCGAGGCGATGCCCCAGGTCTACCGCTTCCTCATGCACCCGGCGGAGGAGCCGCACCAGGCCGAGCAGGGCTTCGACGTCGGCCGCCACTCGGCCCCGCTGCTCCGGCGCATGGGCGAGGAGCTCGGCCAGGTCATCGCCGAGCGCGTCGACCTGGGACCGGCCGCCGAGGCCCAGGCCCGGATCTGGGGGCACGGCATCGTCGGCATGATGCACGCGGCCGGCGACTGGTGGCTCGGCGAGCGCCCCTGCTCCCGGGCGGAGCTGGTCAAGAGCCTGGCGGACCTGCTGTGGGGCCGGCTGGCGGAGGCCGACGACCTCCCGGGCGGTCCGGGGTTCTGACGGACTCGGCCAGGCCTCCCGTACGAACCCGGCCACATCCCCGTACGAACCCGGTCAGGCCTCCAGCACGGACGCCCCGCTCCCCCACGGCTGCTTGCGGATCGTGCGCAGCAGACGTGACTTGCGCCACCCCGTGACGCGGTCCGCGTAGACCCCGCCCTCCAGGTGGTCCGTCTCGTGCTGGAGGCAGCGGGCGAAGAAACCCGTCCCCTCGACCCGTATCGGAGTGCCGTCGAGGCGGACGCCCTCCACCACCGCGCGGTCGAATCGGGGCGTCGGCGCCTCCAGGCCCGGCAGGGAGAGGCAGCCCTCGGGGCCCCGGATCACGTCGCCGTCCGCCTCCACCAGGCGCGGGTTCACCACATGGCCCAGGTGGCGGTTCTCCTCGTCGTCGGGGCAGTCGTACACGAAGACCCGCAGGCCCGTGCCGACCTGGTTCGCCGCCAGGCCCACGCCGTGCGCCGCGTACATCGTGGCGAACATGTCCTCGACGAGCCGGGCCAGTTGGGGTCCGAAGTCGGTGACGGGCGCGCAGGGGGTGTGCAGCACGGGGTCGCCGAGGAGGGTCATCGCTCGGACGAGGCCGGAACTGCCGGGGATGGGGCGGTTTCGCATGGCCGTAAGGGTACGGTCCACTGTGACCTCCCTGTTTCGTGCGGCCGCTCGGCGGTGCCGCTGTTCGGGCTGCTGGCCGGATCTCGATAGGCTGAGCCCGGACCGACGCAAGGAGGAACAAGAACGATGTCAGGACACCCCGGTAATCCAGAGCCGCTGTCGCCGCGCGCCAAGCTGGCCGTGACGGCGGGCAAGGCCGCGGCCGCGGTGTCGCGTGCGGCGGGGCGCGGCAGCGGATCGGTGATCGGCGGCCGGGTGGCGCTGAAGCTCGACCCCGACCTGCTCGGTCGGCTCGCGCAGCATCTGGACGTCGTCCTGGTGTCGGCGACCAACGGCAAGACCACCACGACCCGGCTGATCGCGGAGGCCCTGCGCGCCGCCGGTCCCGTGGTCTCCAACGCCCTCGGCGCCAACATGCCCGCCGGCATCACCTCGGCGCTGGCCGGCGGCACGGACTCCAAGTTCGGTGTGATCGAGGTCGACGAGAAGTACCTCGCCGGCGTCGCCCGGGACACCACGCCCAAGGCGATCGCGCTGCTCAACCTCTCCCGCGACCAGCTGGACCGCGCGGCCGAGACCCGGATGCTCGCCGAGAAGTGGCGCGAGGGCCTCAACGGCACCAAGGCCGTGGTCATCGCCAACGCCGACGACCCTCTCATCGTGTGGGCCGCCTCCTCCTCCCCGAACGTGGTGTGGGTCGCCGCCGGCCAGGAGTGGAAGGACGACGCCTGGTCGTGCCCCGCCTGCGGCGGTGTGATGCAGCGTCCGGGCGACGACTGGTTCTGCGGCGAGTGCGGCTTCCGCCGTCCCGCGCCGAGCTGGGCGCTCAGCGGCGACCACGTGCTCGACCCGCACGGTTCGGCCTGGCCGATCCGCCTCCAGCTGCCCGGCCGCGCCAACAAGGCGAACGCCGCCACCTCCGCCGCGGTCGCCGCGGTCTTCGGGGTGCCGCCGCAGGTGGCCCTGGAGCGCATGTACCAGGTGCAGGCCGTCGCCGGACGCTATGACGTGGTCTCCTTCCAGAACCGCGACCTGCGTCTGCTCCTCGCGAAGAACCCGGCCGGCTGGCTCGAAACGTTTTCCCTCATCGACGGGCCGCCCGCCCCGGTGATCCTCTCCGTCAACGCGCGCGGCGCCGACGGCACGGACACCTCCTGGCTGTGGGACGTGGACTACGGCCGGCTCGCCGGCCACCCGATCATGGTGATCGGCGACCGGAAGCTGGACCTCGCGGTCCGCCTGGAGGTCGCGGGCGTGGACTTCCGCGTCTGCGAGACCCTCGACGAGGCCGTCGCGATGGCCCCGCCCGGGCAGATCGAGCTGATCGCCAACTACACCGCCTTCCAGGACGTCCGCCGCCGCGTCGGCAACTGACCCGTAGAGGACTTGCAGCATGAGTGACAGCAGCCTGCGCCTGGTCTGGGTCTACCCGGACCTGCTCAGCACCTACGGCGACCAGGGCAACGTCCTCGTCGTCCAGCGCCGTGCCGAACAGCGCGGCCTCAGCGTCGAGCGCGTCGACGTCCGCAGCGACCAGCCGGTGCCGACCTCGGGCGACATCTACCTGATCGGCGGCGGCGAGGACCGTCCGCAGCGGCTCGCGGCCGAGCGGCTGCGGCGGGACGGCGGCCTGAGCCGGGCCGCCTCCAACGGCGCGATCATCTTCTCGGTCTGCGCCGGGTACCAGATCCTGGGCCACGAGTTCATCAACGACCTCGGCGAGCGCGAGCCCGGCCTCGGGCTCATCGACGTGATCTCGACCCGCGGCGAGGGTGCCCGCTGTGTCGGCGACGTCCTCGCGGACATCGACCCGCGCCTGGGCCTCCCCCAGCTGACCGGTTTCGAGAACCACCAGGGCATCACCCATCTCGGCCCGACGGCCCGGCCGTTCGCCCGGACCGTCTTCGGCAACGGCAACGGGACCGGCGACGGCACCGAGGGCGCGTACAACGACACCGTCTTCGGCACGTACATGCACGGCCCCGTCATGGCGCGGAACCCGCAGATCGCGGACCTGCTCCTGAAGCTGGCCCTCGACGTGAACGCGCTGCCGCCGACGGACGACCGCTGGTACGAGGCGCTGCGCGCCGAGCGCATCGCGGCGGCGACCCAGCCCGCCTGAGTCAGCCCGCGCACCGCCGTTGGTCCCTCGTACGAACGTACGTTGTCCACTGTGCGGACATCCGGTTCGGCCCCGCCACCCTGCGGCGATAGGGTGGCGGGGATCCAGCCGGACGACGTGGTCCGGGAGTCGGCCCACGTTGCAAAGGTTTTTGGGCTATGCGCATTGGCGTACTCACCTCCGGCGGAGACTGCCCCGGTCTGAACGCTGTCATCCGTTCCGTCGTGCACCGCGCCGTCGTCGATCACGGCGACGAGGTCATCGGCTTCCACGACGGGTGGAAGGGCCTCCTGGAGTGCGACTACCGCAAGCTCGACCTCGACGCGGTGGGCGGCATCCTGGCCCGGGGCGGCACCATCCTCGGCTCCTCGCGGGTCCAGCCCGCGCACCTGGTCGGCGGCGTCGAGCGCGCCAAGGGCCACGTCGCCGACCTCGGTCTCGACGCCATCATCCCGATCGGCGGCGAGGGCACCCTCAAGGCGGCGAACCTGCTCTCCGAGGCGGGGCTCCCGATCGTCGGCGTCCCGAAGACGATCGACAACGACATCGCCTCCACCGACGTCACCTTCGGCTTCGACACGGCCGTCACCGTCGCCACCGAGGCCCTCGACCGGCTGAAGACCACCGCCGAGTCGCACCAGCGGGTCCTCGTCGTCGAGGTCATGGGCCGCCACACCGGCTGGATAGCGCTGCACTCCGGCATGGCCGCCGGCGCGCACGCCGTGGTCGTCCCGGAGCGCCCCTTCGACATGGACGAGCTGACCTCCCGGGTCGGCGAGCGCTTCGAGGCCGGCAAGCGGTTCGCGATCGTGGTCGTCGCCGAGGGCGCGAAGCCGCGCGAGGGCTCGATGGACTTCAAGACCGCCGGCACCGACATCTACGGTCACGAGCGCTTCACCGGCATCGCCAACCAGCTCTCCGTCGAGCTGGAGCGGCGCCTCGGCAAGGAGGCCCGCCCGGTCATCCTGGGTCACGTCCAGCGCGGCGGCACCCCGACCGCGTACGACCGCGTCCTCGCGACCCGCTTCGGCTGGCACGCCGTCGAGGCGGCGCACCGCGGCGAGTTCGGCATGCTGACCGCGCTGCGCGGCACGGACATCACGATGGTCCCGCTGGCCCAGGCCGTGGAGACCCTCAAGACCGTTCCGGCCGACCGGTACGACGAGGCGGAGTGCGTGCTCTGACGACTCCCGTACGCCACATCCGCCCCCGGTCGCAGTCGCGACCGGGGGCGGTTCTAGTCTGGTGCGGACAACACGTGCGAATCGGGCTCCAGGAGTGTACGGATGGATCACAGCGGGCACGGCATGACGATGGATCTGCCGCCGTTCACGCTGGGGCGGGGCCTCGAGTTCTCTCCCGACCTCTTCTTCCTGATCGGCTGCCTCGCGGCACTCGGTCTGTACGGGTGGGGCGTGGCGCGGCTGCGGCGGCGCGGTGACGCGTGGCCGATCAGCCGGACGGTGTTCTTCACGGTCGGCGTGCTGACCGTCGCCCTCGTGATGTGCACCAAGCTCAACGACTACGGCATGGTCATGTTCAGCGTGCACATGGTGCAGCACATGGTGATCTCCATGCTGTCGCCGATCCTGCTGCTGCTCGGCGCGCCGGTGACGCTCGCGCTGCGGGCGCTGCCGGTGGCGGGCCGGGGCTCGCTCGGGCCGCGCGAGCTGCTCCTGAAGCTGCTGCACAGCCGGTACATGAGGGTGGTCACGCACCCGGCGTTCACCATCTCCATGTTCATCGCGAGCCTCTACGCGCTGTACTTCTCGCCGCTCTTCGACTTCCTGATGGGCTCGAAGGCCGGGCACATCGGCATGATGGTGCACTTCCTGATGGTGGGCCTGGTCTTCTTCTGGCCGATCATGGGCGTGGACCCGGGCCCGCACCGGCCGGGGTACGTGATGCGGATGCTGGAGCTGTTCGCGGGCATGCCGTTCCACGCGTTCTTCGGCATCGCGATGATGATGGCGACCCAGCCGCTGGTGGAGTCGTACAAGAACCCGCCGGCCTCGCTCGGGATCGACGCCCTCGCCGACCAGAACGCGGCGGGCGGCATCGCCTGGGCGTTCAGCGAGATCCCGTCCGTCCTCGTCCTGATCGCGCTGGTCTACCAGTGGTACCACTCCGAGCAGCGGCAGGCCGTCCGCAAGGACCGGGCCGCCGACCGGGACGGCGACAAGGAGCTGGAGGCGTACAACGCGTATCTGGCGAGCCTGCAGACGCGGAGCCGCTGACGCTCCGGATCCGACATCCTGGATCCGAATCCGGGATGTCGGATGTTGGATCCGAATCCAGGATTCTGGATCCGAATCCAGGATGTTGGATCCACGGTCCCCTTCCGGGCCCGGTGCCGCTTGCGGCGCCGGGCCCGTTCGCGTTCCGGCGCACGCCGGAGCGTCCGGGGAGTAGCGCGCGCCCCTCTCGCGGGGTCACGATGGGCTGTACGGCTTCCGCGGCCCCGGTCGGAAGGAGGGCGGGCTGATGTCCGGTCCCACGAAGACGATGGCGGTGCTCACCTGCGCCGCGCTGGTGCTGACGACGGCCTACACGGTGGCGCTCGGCAGCAGCGGCTGGCTCTGGTTCGGTCTGATCGTGCTGATCGTGGTGACGATCGGGATGGCGGCCGCGGACAGCGCCGCACCGCCCGCTCCACGCCCCCGCCCGCCGGGCACCACCTCCTGATCGGCAGGAGGGTCCTATCCGCGCGGGGCCAGGACGATCCAGGTCTGGCCCGGGGCGAAGGGCAGGGGCTTTCCGGCCGGGGTGGTGAAGGTGGTGCCGGAGGTCTCCGAGGGGCGGGACCAGTGGGCCTCGTGGGCGCGTCCGTCGCGCAGGACGAGCGCGGTGCCGCTGCCGACGGTCTGGCTGTACGGGGAGACGGAGCCGAACCGGTCGTGGAAGCGGGAGGGGCGGACCGTGACGCGCTGGACGACGACCGTCTCGGGGGTGAGCGGTCCCGTGTCGGTGGCGCGGGCCTCGCGGCCGTCCATGGCGACCCGCCAGGCGTGGTCGGCGGCGGACCAGGTGAAGGTGTAGCGGGCCGCCGGGTAGCGGACGGTCGAGGTCGTGACCGGGGTGCCGCCGGCCGGGGCGGCCCCGAAGCGGAAGCCGATGTCCCGGGGGTCGTCGGCTCCCGGGGCGGCGGCGAGGGCGCGGCCGGGGCGCAGGTAGAGGTTGTGCGGGACGGGGCGGTCCGGGGAGCGCCGGAAGGCCCGGGGTGCGGTGCTCTCGGTGACGAGGTGGAGCGGCGCGGCCCGCAGGAGCGGGGTGAGGGCTGACTGGGCGCCGGAGTAGGCGAGGACAGGACGCCCGAAGTCGCCGAGCAGGGCGATGTCGGACTCGCGGGCGCTGCGGACGGGTCCGGCGAGGTCGGGGAGGTGGGAGGAGTAGACGGCCATGAGCCGGGTCACCCCGCCCTCGACCTGTTCGACGTAGACGAGGTCGGCCGCGCCGAGTCCGGTGTGGGGGCGGGCGGCGGGCACGTTGTCGAGCTTCACGGCCAGGACGGGGGCGGGCTTCGCGGGAAGCCCGGTGAAGGGCGAGAGTCCTGTGGGCGTGGTGGCGGGCGGGGTGGTGGGTGGGGTGGCGGGCGCGGTCGTCGGCACGGGGGTCGGCTCCGACGGGCCCGAGCCGGAGCAGCCGTACAACCCGGCCGCCGTCAGCGCGCACAGCAGTGCGGTGAGGACGCGGCCGGGGCGCCTGACCCCGCGCTCGCCTGTCATGTGACGCTCCCCCACCAGTGGACCACGGGCCCGTGCGGGGATACAACGGGCGTGACGGACGACGAACGGGGGTCGCGCGTGTTCTACCAGTTGATGAAGTACGTCCTCCTCGGACCGCTCCTCAGGCTGCTGTTCCGGCCGCGGATCGAGGGGCTCGAACACATCCCGGAGGAGGGGGCCGCGATCGTCGCGGGCAATCACCTCTCCTTCTCCGACCACTTCCTGATGCCGGTGGTCCTGGACCGGCGGATCACCTTCCTCGCGAAGCAGGAGTACTTCACGGGGCCGGGTCTCAAGGGCCGGCTGACGGCCGCCTTCTTCCGGGCCGCCGGGCAGATCCCGGTGGACCGGTCGGGGAAGGAGGCCGGGCAGGCGGCGATCCGGGAGGGGCTCGGCGTCCTCGGCCGGGGCGAGCTCCTCGGGATCTACCCGGAGGGGACGCGTTCGCACGACGGGCGGCTCTACAAGGGCAAGGTGGGGGTGGCGGTGATGGCGCTGACCGCCGGGGTCCCGGTGGTGCCGTGCGCGATGGTGGGGACCTTCGAGATCCAGCCGCCGGGGAAGGTCGTGCCGAGGATCCGCCGGGTCACCATCCGGTTCGGGGAGCCGCTGGACTTCTCCCGGTTCGCCGGGTCGGCGGGCGAGAAGGCCGTGGTCCGCGCCGTGACCGACGAGATCATGTACGAGATCCTGCGCCTGTCGGGCCAGGAGTACGTGGACGAGTACGCCACGGTGGTGAAGGCCGCGGGGACCGAGCCCTCCGAATAGTTCCCGCGCGGGGAACGCTGAGGGCGGATCCGCGCACGGCGCAATCCCCTGGGCGGCCGCCCCGCGCACCCGTAGCGTCCCCTGCATGACCAAGGGAAACGCGTTCGTGCTGGGTGCGACGGGACAGGTGGGGCGGGCGGCCGTGCGGGCGCTCGTCGCGGACGGCTGGGAGGTGACGGCCGCCTCGCGGGGCGGCGGCAGGGACGAGGGGTGGCCGGAGGAGGTGCGGTCGGTCCGGCTCGACCGGAACGAGGACGGCGCGCTGGCGGCGGGGCTCGGTGACGGCGTCGACGTGCTCGTGGACATCGTCGCGTACGACCGGGGCCACGGACGGCAGTTGACCGGCCTCGCGGACCGGATCGGCTCGGCGGTGGTGGTGTCGAGCGGTGCCGTCTACGAGGACGAGAAGGGCCGCAGCTTCGACACCCAGGACCAGCCGGACGGCTTTCCCGCCTTCCCGGTGCCGGTCGCGGAGGAATGGCGGACGGTCGCGCCCGGCGACAGCACGTACGGCACCCGGAAGATCGCCCTGGAGCGGGAGTTGCTCGCGGCGGGCGAGGCGCTGCCGACGACACTGCTGCGGGCGGGCGCGATCCACGGCCCGTACTGTCCGGGGCCGCGCGAGCTGTGGTTCGTGAAGCGGGCACTCGACGGGAGGCCGGTGCGCCTGCTGTCGTACGGCGGCGCCTCGCGGTTCCACCCGGCGCACGTGGACAACCTCGCGGAGCTCGTCCGGCTCGCGGCGGCGAACCCGGGCAGCCGGGTGCTGAACGGCGCCGACCCGGAGGCGCCGACGGTGGCCGAGATCGGGGCGGCGATCGACGCCGTCCTGGGGGTGGAGAGCGAGACGGTGCTCATCGAGGGGGCGCCCCCGCAGGACCTCGTGGGGCTCACCCCGTGGACCGCGCCGCATCCCGTCGTCTACGACATGACGGCGGCCGAGCGCGAGTTGGGGTACCGGCCGGTGGTGTCGTACGCCGCGTCGCTGCCCGGGACCGTCGAGTGGCTGGCCGGACACCTGAAGGGGCGGGACTGGAGGGAGGCCTTCCCGGGGCTCGCGAAGTACGGGGTGGACTGGTTCGACTACGCGGCCGAGGACGCCTGGCTGGCGTCCCGGGCATGACGAGAGGGGCGGCCGTCGGACGGCCGCCCCTCCCTTCAGACCGTGCGGGGTGTTACGGCTTGGGCGTGGCGTGCGGCTCGCACGTCACGTCCTCGCTGTCCACCTTGCCGGTGAGCAGGTACGTCTCGACCCGCGGGTTGATGCAGGGGTTCACCAGGCCGGTGACGCCGTGCGAGCCCGCGTCCTTCTCAGTGATGAGACGCGAGTTCTTGAAGCGCTTGTGCAGCTCGACCGCGCCGGCGTACGGCGTCGCCGCGTCACGCTCGGACTGGACGATGAGCACCGGCGGCAGGCCCTTGCCGGTCTTGACCTGGGTCGGCTTCTGCTGCGGCGCGGACCAGGTGGCGCACGGCAGGTTCATCCAGGCGTTCGCCCAGGTCATGAACGGGTACTGCTCGTGGAGGGCCGAGTTGTCCCGGTCCCACCGGTTCCAGTTCGTCGGCCACGCCGAGTCGGCGCACTCGACGGCGGTGTAGACGGCGTTGCCGTTCTCCGACGCGATGTTGCCGACGGTGTCGGTGAGGTCCGCGGCGGCACCGTCGATGAGCGGCTGCGGGTCACCCGCGGCGTAGGCGCTCCAGGCCTGCGCGACCGGGACCCACGAGGAGTCGTAGTACGGAGCGCTCTGGAAGAAGCCGATGAGCTCGGCCGGACCGACCTTGCCGCCCAGGGGCTCCTTCTTGGCCGCGGCACGCAGGGTCACCCACTGCTGCTGGACCTTCTCCAGGGTGTCGCCGAGGTGGTACGTGGCGTCGTTCTGGGCGACCCAGGTCATCCAGTCCTTCAGACGACCCTCGAAGGCGATGTCCTGCTCCAGGTTGGCCTGGTACCAGATGTTGCTCTTCGCCGGGTTGACCACGCTGTCGACGATCATGCGACGCACGTGGTTCGGGTACAGCGTGCCGTAGACGGCGCCCAGGTAGGTGCCGTACGAGACGCCGATGAAGTTGAGCTTCTTCTCGCCGAGCGCGGCCCGGATGACGTCGAGGTCACGGGCGGTGTTGCGCGTCGTCATGTAGGGCAGCATGTCGCCGCTCTTCTCGGCGCAGCCCTTGGCGTACTCGGCGGCCAGCTTGCGCTGGGCGAGCTTGTCCGCCTCGCTGTCCGGGACCGGGTCGAGCTTCGGGCCCTTGACGAACTCGGTCGGGTCGACGCAGGAGATGGGCGCCGAGTGGCCGACACCGCGCGGGTCGAAGCCCACGAAGTCGTACGCCTTCGAGGTGTTCACCCAGAGCGGGTTCTTGGTGGTGACCCGGCGCGGGAAGCGCAGACCGGAACCGCCGGGGCCGCCCGGGTTGTAGAGCAGCGCGCCCTGGCGCTCGGCGGGCGTGCCGGTGGACACGGCGCGGTCCACGGCGAGCTTGATCTTCTTGCCGTAGGGCTTGGCGTAGTCGACCGGGACGGTGACCCAGCCGCACTGGATGGGCTTGGCGAAGCCCCAGTCGGCCGGGCAGTCCTGCCAGTCGATGCCGGCCTTGGCGGCCTGGGCGGCGGCGATGGTCGCGCCGCGCGCCTCGTCGTCACGGTCATGGCCGGTGACGGCACCGGCCGTCGGTGCGGCCAGCGCGGTCGCCATGAGCGTGCCCGCTATCAGAGTGCCGGCAGAGCCGAGCACTGCTGTGCGTCTCAATGATCCTCCCCCTGAAGGAGTCTGTGTGTCCGGGGGATCCTTTCGTCACTGAGGCTCAGGATGTAAGGGCGTACACGTGTTTCTTTGCCGAACCAATAACCGGTGAGTGGTGTACCGCTGAGCGGTACGGCTTCGAGGAAGGGTCAGAACGGGGCGAGTTCAGACAAAGCCGCGTCGAGGAGTCGGCGCAGTGCGAGCGCGTCCGGGGCGACGGCGGTGGCGAGGGCCGCGGGTCCGGCGAGCGGACTGACCACGGCGTTCTCCCCGTACAGCCGCGCCTCCACCGGCTTCTTCTCGAACGCAGGGTCGACGACGAGGAGTTGGCCGGTGGCCCGGTGGCCGCCGAGGACCGCTCCGCCGTCCCAGCCGCCGGGCGCGCCGGGTCCGAAGGCCAGCTCCTGGTCGAACAGGGGGCGGCCGGCGCGGCGGACGGTGAGCCGGGTGGTGAGGGCGCCGGGCGGCTCCCCGTGCCGGCCGAGGACCTGTTCCTCTCGCAGGACGAGACGCGCGGTGGGCGCGAGGTCGACGGTGGTGCGCATCCGCAGGTGCGAGCCGGTGGCGGAGACGAGCTGCTCGGGCAGCCAGCGGAGCACCGCGTTCTCGCCGACGGTGATCCGGACATCGTACGTGGCGGGGTCGGCGCTCCGGCCGGGCAGGGCCAGGGTGGCGGCGGCCGAGTCGACCAGGAGCCGGGCCCCGTCCCGTACCTCGGTCTCGATCGCGAGCCGGTCGCCGCCGAGCGGGGCGCTCATCGCCCCGACGACGGTGACCCGGGTGTACGGTCCGGCGGCCCGGGTGCGGCGCAGGGCGAGGGGGCCGTCGCTCACCAGGAGCGGAAGCCCGCCGTCGGCGTCGGCGGCGATCCGGGCGGTGGCGCGCAGGCTCACGCGGTCCACGCCGCGAGCTGTGCCCGGACCCAGTCGGCGACGGGCGCGACGCCGTGCTCGCCGCGCAGGGAGGTGAAGGCGACGGGCAGCTCGCCGCGCTGCTCCTTCGCGTCGCGGGCCATCCGCTCCAGGTCGGAGCCGACGTGCGGGGCGAGGTCGGTCTTGTTGACGACGAGGAGGTCGGCGGTGGTGACGCCGGGGCCGCCCTTGCGGGGGATGTCGTCGCCGCCGGCCACGTCGATGACGAAGATCTGGGCGTCGACGAGTCCCTTGGAGAAGGTGGCGGTGAGGTTGTCGCCGCCGGACTCGACGAGGATCAGGTCGAGCGGTCCGACCGTGTCCTCCAGTTCCTCGACGGCTTCGAGGTTGGCGGAGATGTCGTCGCGGATGGCGGTGTGCGGGCAGGCGCCGGTCTCGACGGCCTGGATGCGCTCGGGCGGCAGGACGGCGTTGCGGAGCAGGAACTCGGCGTCCTCGCGGGTGTAGATGTCGTTGGTGACGACGGCGAGGGAGAGGGTGTCGCGCAGCTCGCGGCAGAGGGCGGCGACGGTGGCGGTCTTTCCGGAGCCGACCGGTCCGCCGAGTCCGATGCGCAGGGCGCGGCGGGTGCCGTCGGGGCGGTGGGCGTCGGCGGAGACGGCGCCGTGGTGGGTGTGGGCGTGGTCGAGGTGCATGGGGGACTCCACGGTGTTCAGGAGGCGAAGAGGCGGACGGGCCAGGCCGCGTGCTGTTCGGCGGTGAGGTCGAGCAGCGGCGCGGAGGCGGCGGGCAGGGCGTCGACGCCCTCCCTGGCGGCCGCGGCGGCGCGCTCGGCGACCTGGTCCATCTCGGGGGCGAGGCGGGCGAGGACGGCGGTGGCCTGGTAGGGGTCGAGGCTGAGGAGGCGGACGGCCGCGGTCGCCGGGCCGCCGACCGTCTCGTACGCGATGCAGTGCGCCGCGTCCTCGGGGTCGAGTCCGGCGGCCCGGGCGGCGGTGCCGAGGACGACGGGCTGGTGGGCGCCGCGCGGGAACGCGGCGGCCAGCGCGTCGAGTTCGGGGCTCGGCCAGGTGGCGCGGGCGGCCCGCATCAGCTGGCGGCCGAGCTTGCGGGCGGCGGCGCGCAGGGCCGCCGAGGGGGTGCGGGCGTCGGCCGCCGCGTCGAGCTCATACGGGTCGAGTCCGTGCGCGGCCCCGGCGGCGAGCGCCGCCGAGGTGAGGCCCGTGGTGTGCAGGCGGCCCCGGCAGAAGGCCTCCAGGCCGGCGGCGTCCTTGATGCGGCCGGCCTTGACGGCGGCCTCGGCGCCGCCGGAGTGGGCGTGCCCACCGGCGGGGAAGCGCCCGTCGGCGAGCACGAGGAGAGCGGAGCGCGACATCAGAAGAGGAAGTAGCGCTGGGCCATGGGCAGTTCGGCGGCGGGCGCCGGTTCGACCGCCTCGCCGTCGATGGTCACCGAGAAGGTGTCGGCGTCGACCTCGACCCGGGGCAGGGCGTCGTTCTCCCGCATGTCGGCCTTGGTGACCCGCCGGGTGGAGCCGATGGCGGCGAACTCCTTGTGCAGGCCGAGCTTCCGGGGCAGGTCGTCCTCGATGGCCGCCTGGGCGACGAAGTTGACCGAGCCGGCCGCCGCGGCCCGGCCGAGCGCGCCGAACATCGGGCGGGGCAGGACCGGCTGGGGCGTGGGGATGGAGGCGTTGGCGTCGCCCATCTGCGCGTACGCGATCTGGCCGCCCTTGACGACGACGAGCGGCTTCACGCCGAAGAAGGCGGGCTCCCAGAGGACCAGGTCGGCGAGCTTGCCGGGCTCGACCGAGCCGATGAGGTGGGCCATGCCCTGGGCGACGGCCGGGTTGATCGTGTACTTGGCGACGTAGCGGCGGGCCCGGTGGTTGTCGGCGGCCCCGTCGCCGGGCAGGGCGCCGCGCCGCTTCTTCATGACGTGGGCGGTCTGCCAGGTCCGCATGATCACCTCGCCGATCCGGCCCATGGCCTGGGAGTCGGAGGAGATGATCGAGATGGCGCCCAGGTCGTGGAGGACGTCCTCGGCGGCGATGGTGGAGGGCCGGATGCGGGACTCCGCGAAGGCGAGGTCCTCGGGGACGGCCGGGTTGAGGTGGTGGCAGACCATCAGCATGTCGAGGTGTTCCTCGATGGTGTTGACGGTGTGCGGCCGGGTCGGGTTGGTGGAGCTGGGCAGGACGTACGGCTCGGAGACCACCGTGATGATGTCGGGGGCGTGCCCGCCGCCGGCGCCTTCCGTGTGGTACGCGTGGATCGTGCGTCCGGCGATGGCGGCGAGGGTGTCGCCGACGAAGCCCGCCTCGTTCAGGGTGTCGGTGTGGATGGCGAGCTGGGCGCCCGTCTCCTCGCACACGCTCAGACAGGCGTCGATGACGGCGGGGGTGGCGCCCCAGTCCTCGTGGATCTTGAAGCCGAGCGCGCCGCCGCGCAGCTGGGAGTGCATCGCCTCCCGGGACATCGTGTTGCCCTTGCCGAGCAGGCCGATGTTGACGGGGAAGGTGTCCAGGGCCTCGAACATCCGGGCCATGTGCCAGGGGCCGGGCGTGATCGTGGTCGCCTTGGTGCCCTCGGCCGGTCCGGTGCCGCCGCCGACGAGGGTGGTGACGCCGGTGGCGAGGGCCTGCTCGACGACGGTCGGCGAGATGAAGTGGACGTGGGTGTCGACGGCTCCGGCGGTGACGATCCGGCCGTTGCCGACGATGATCTCGGTCTCGGGGCCGATGACGAGGTCGGGGTGGACTCCGTCCATGGTGTCGGGGTTGCCGGCCTTGCCGAGGGCGGTGATCCGGCCGTCCCGGATGCCGATGTCCGCCTTGACGACGCCCCAGTGGTCGATGACCACGGCGCCGGTGATGACGGTGTCGGGGGCGCCCTCGGCGCGGGTGGTGCGGGCCTGGCCCATGGACTCGCGGACGACCTTGCCGCCGCCGAAGACGGCCTCCTCGCCGGCGCGGCCGGGGCCGCCGCAGCGGTCCTCCTCGATCTCGACGAGGAGGTCGGTGTCGGCGAGGCGGATGCGGTCGCCGGTGGTGGGGCCGAACAGGTCGGCGTAGACGGCGCGGTGGAGGTCAGGCACGGTCGCCGTCCTTGTCCTGATCGGTGAGGTCGAGGGGGCCGGGGACGTCGAGGGGGCCCGCGGTCTCGCCGCGCAGGCCGGGCACGATCCGGCGGCCGGCGATCGGAACGAGCTCGACCTCGACGGGGATGCCGGGCTCGAAGCGGACGGCGGTCCCGGCGGCGATGTGCAGGCGCTGCCCGTGGGCTGCGGCGCGGTCGAAGTCCAGGCCGGGGTTGACCTCGGCGAAGTGGTAGTGCGAGCCGACCTGGACGGGCCGGTCGGCGGCGTTGAGGACGGTCAGTCGGGTGACGGGACGCCCTTCGTTGAGGGCGACGGGGCCGTCCGCGTACAGGATCTCTCCGGGGATCATCGGTGGCCGCCCGTCAGATGATGGGGTCGTGGACGGTGACGAGCTTGGTGCCGTCCGGGAAGGTGGCCTCGACCTGGACGTCGTGGATCATCTCCGGGATGCCGTCCATGACCTCGTCACGGGTGAGCACCTTGCGCCCGGAGGCCATCAGCTCGGCGACGGTACGGCCGTCCCGGGCACCTTCCAGGATGTGGGAAGTGATCAGCGCGACGGCCTCGGGGTGATTGAGCCGCACACCGCGGGCCCGGCGCTTCTCGGCCACGTCGGCCGCCACATGGATGAGCAGGCGTTCCTGCTCGTGCGGGCTCAGTTGCACTCTTCCACCTCACAGTCGGTCGACCGGGACGGGACCCGGACAGCTGCGGACCCTACCGACCGTCAACACTCTGTTGAACTGCGGAGATGCGCTGCGCGGCCAGACATTGCACGTTAGGGCGAAAGTTTTTCCGGCTCGTTAACTCCGACTTTGCGATCTCATGATCATCCGATCGGAACGTCGCCTTCCGGCATGGACATCGACATCAGGCCACGCAGCCCGTCCTCCAGGACCTCGACGGACACGTCGCCGAAGAGCGCCTGCTGGGCGATGAAACCCTGGGCGGTGGCGATGAGGGTGCGTGCCACATGGTCGGAAGGGACGTCGGCGCGGAGGAGGCCGTTCTCCCGGTAGGCGGTGACGAGCCTCGTCCACGCGACCCGCATCCCGTGGTAGCCCTCGGAGAGGGTCCCGGCCAGCTGCTCGTTACGCAGGGTCTCCGTCCAGACCTGGACGATCAGGCGCGCGAAGGCCTGCCGGTCGGCGCCCTCGATCCGCTCCTCCAGGAAGAGCCGGAGCACCGCGCCGAGGAGGACGTCGGGGGTGGGCGGCGGGGTGGCGCGGGACGCCTCCTCGAAGGCGCTCCGGATGCCGGCGAAGGCCTCGGTCGCGATGGCCCCGATCAGCTCCTCCTTGCCGCGGAAGTAGCGGTAGACCGCGCCCGCGGACAGACCCACCTCGGCGAGCACGTCCTGCATGGACGTGGCGTGGAAGCCGTTGCGGGCGAAGCAGCGCGCGGCGCCGTCGAGGATCTGGCGGCGGCGGGCGTCGAGGTGTTCCTGGGAGACACGTGCCATGGGCAGAACCTAAAACGAATGTTCATTCTTGACAACTTCCACGACGCGGCGCACGCTGGGGCCGATGTAAAACGAACGATCCTTCTCTTTGAATCGAGGCCCTCATGTCCGCCGCCACCGCCCCCTCGGCCGCCGGGCGCAGAACCCTCGCGGTGCTCGCACTGATACCGGTCGTCGCCGCCCTCGCCCTCGCGGTCTTCGCCTGGCCCGCCGCGCGCATCGCACCCCGCGACCTGCCGATCGGCGTGGCCGGTCCCGCCGCCGCGGCCGACGCGGTCGAGCGGCAGCTCGGCCGGCACGAGGGGGCCTTCGAGATCCACCGGTACGAGGACGCCGAGGCCGCCCGGACCGCGATCGAGGACCGCGATGTATACGGAGCCGTGGTCGTGACCCCGCGCGGCACGGAGCTCCTCACCGCCTCCGCGGGCAGCCCCGTCGTGGCCGGGCTGCTGCGTGAGGCCGTGGCCGCGCAGGCCCCCGCGGGGACACCGGTCCCGGTCACGGACGTGGTGGCCGCACCGGCCGGCGACCCCCGGGGCGCCGTGCTCGGCGCGAGCCTGCTGCCCCTCGCCATCGTCGGGGCGGCCACCGGCGCCGCCACCGTGCTGCTCGGCCTGCGCGGGGTCAGGGCGGTCGTGACCCTGGTCGGCGCGGCGGCGCTCGCGGGTCTGGTGGGTGCGGCGCTCGCGGACAGCTGGCTCGGGGCGCTGACCGGTGACTGGTGGGCGGAGGCCGGGGTCCTCGGCCTGACCGTCCTGGCGATCGGCTCGGCCTTCGCGGGGTTCGCGACGCTGCTCGGCAAGGCCGGCTTCGGACTCGCGGCCACGCTGACGATCCTGCTCGGCAACGCGTTCTCGGGGATGTCGAGCGCGCCGCAGCTGCTGCCCACCGGGGTGGGCGCGCTCGGCCAGTGGCTGCCGCCGGGCGCCGGGGGCTCGGCCCTGCGGTCCGTCTCCGCCTTCGACGGCGCGGCCGCGGGCGGCCCGCTCCTCGTCCTCTCCCTCTGGGCGGTGGCGGGTCTGACCGTGACCGCGTTCGGCGCGCGGCGCCGCGCGGAGGCGGCCCCCGCCACGGAGCCCGCACCGGTGCCGGTGGGCTGAGGCCCGCACCCGAGAACGGCCGCGTACCCCCGCTGTAGCGGACGGGGGTACGCGGCTTTTCGCTTGCTGTCAGCGTGCGGTCAGGACGTGCCGGGCTCGCGGTGGTGGGCGGCGATGCCGAAGCGGCGCTGTTCGCCGGGAGCGGAGTCGACCGGGTGGAGGCCGGAGAGGGAGCTGACCACCTGCTCGTCGGCCGGCTTCTCCGCCGCCTCGAGTTCTTCCAGGTCAGCGGCGGAGACCAGGGCGACGAGCGGCTTCCCGTGGCGGGTGACCACGACGCGCTCACCGCCGTACACGACGCGGTTGATGAGGTCGGCGAGCTCAGCCCGCGCTTGCGTCACCGGGATCTCGTAGGTCATGCTCCTCATCTTACGGTCTGTACGTCCTGTACATTTTTTACAGACAGCTGGAGGTGCTCAGCCATGGACGCCCGCTACGTTCTGCCCGAGTTCACGGAGCGGACCAGCTTCGGAACCCGCACCCTCGATCCGTACTCGAAGCTCCTCGAATCCCGGATCGTCTTCCTCGGCACACCGATCGACGAGACCTCGGCCAACGACGTCATCGCCCAGTTCCTGCACCTCGACCACGCCTCCCCCGGCCAGGACATCGCGCTCTACATCAACTCCCCCGGCGGCTCCATCAGCGCCATGACCGCGATCCACGACACGATGCGGACGCTCTCCTCCGACGTGGAGACCACCTGCCTGGGTCAGGCGACGTCCACCGCCGCCGTCCTGCTCGCCGCAGGCACCCCCGGCAAGCGGTTCGTCCTCCCCGGCGCCCGGATCACCCTCCGGCAGCCGGCCATGGACGAGCCCCTCCAGGGGCAGCCGAGCGACCTCGACATCCACGCGCGCGAACTGCTCAGGCTGCGCGCCCTGGTGGCCGGGATGCTCACCGAGTACACCGGGCAGGGCCGGGAGCGGGTCGACGCCGACATCGACCGCCTCACCGTCCTGGACGCGCCGGCGGCCGTCGCGTACGGCCTGGTGGACCACGTGATCACGAGCCGGCGCGACGCCGGCGCGGCGCAGTGAGCCGGCCGTGGTGCCCGAGCTGCCGCCGCTGCCCGCACTGACGCGGGCCGAGGGCGAGTTGATCGACGCCTACCTCGAAGTCGTCGACCTCCTTGGGAAGATCAACCCATCCAGGGGTACGCATACCTATGGGGCACTGCGCGCGGCACAGGCCCTGGTGGGACGCGCGGAGGCGCTGCGCGAGGCCCTGACGCTCATGCATATGCGGGGCGAGAGCGAGGTGCACGCGGACACCCTGGCGCGTGCCCTAAGGGTGTTGGACGGTGAGCGCCGCGCCGACCGCGTCACCGTCCCCCGCGCACGGGCGAGTTGACATTCCGGCATGTCGTGTCGAGGTCCGGACGGCCGACACGGATCGCAGAATCGCTCCCCCGTTCGGCGTAGTCGACGAGTCGACATATGTGTCGGGTGAGTTGCGCAACAGGTGTACGCATCTGGCGGAATGGGGCGTTCCGCCGCTGGTGCGGGGCTCGTAGGCCAAACCCGCGGCGATCACGAAAGCAGCCTGTCCACCCGAATGGATCAGTCGTGAGGAGCCTCACATATCGCCGTTTCAGCTCGGATTTCGCCCTGGGTGTGGGTCAAGATCCCTGTCGACGACAAGCCCCCGCCATCCGAGGCGGGGCGGTCCGGGCGGACGCCGAGTCCTGCCGCTGTCCCGGACGTCTGGTCGACAGGAGTGGATCGGCAGGAGTGGAGGACCCGAGCAGTACGGGACGTACGCGCTGTTTCTCGCAGCGGGGCCGTCCCTTGGGGTGAAGCCGCAGCCGCGGCCGGGCATCTTCGCCAGTCCGAACCCGACAGGTCATCCTTCGCAGGCGGCTGACGAAGGGTTGCGCATGACTGCGCAGATGCACGTCCCGTCCCTGCTGTCCCGGGCCGGAGCCGTCTCGGCTCTCACCCTCGCCGCCGTCGGCGGCACGTTGCTCGCACCAGGTGCGGCACCCGAGGCCCAGGCAGCCACCACATACGCGAACAAGGCACTGAGCGTCGCCGCGTCCAAGAAGGGAGCCCCGTACCGGTACGGGAGCGCCGGACCCTCCAGGTTCGACTGCTCCGGTCTGACGCTCTACGCGTACAAGCAGGCGGGCAAGTCGCTGCCCCGCACCGCGCAGCAGCAGTACAACAAGACCCGGCACATCTCCGCGTCCAGCAGACAGAAGGGGGACCTGGTCTTCTTCCACTCCGGCGGAAGCGTCTACCACGTGGGCATCTACGCCGGCAGCGGCAAGATCTGGCACTCGCCCAAGACGGGATCCTGGGTGAAGCTCGACAGGATCTGGACGTCGAAGGTCTACTACGGCCGCGTCCGATGACGCCCGCCGGGCACTGACCCCGCCCCAGGGGTGCGGTGGCGCCGCCGCACCCCTGCGCCGGGACCTCCTAGACGTACGAGGCGGCCGTCGGGGTCCACGGGAGGGTGATCCAGACCGTCTTCCCTCCCTCCTCGGTCGGAGTGACCGAGAGACGGCCGCCCGCCTCCGCCGCCAGGGAGCGGATGATGACCATGCCCCGGCCGTTGTCCTGCTGGACCGCCGCCGGGAGCCGGCGGGGCCAGCGCGGGTGGCTGTCGGTGACGCCGATGTGGAGGCGCTCCTCGCGCTCCAGGCGGACGTCGACCGTGAAGGTGGGCGACTGCCCGAAGGTGTGCAGGACGGCGTTGGTGGCCAGTTCCGAGACCATCAGGCGGATCGCGTCCGCCAGGTCGTCAGCGCCGTCGAGACCCCAGCCGTCGAGGACATCGGCGACGTACCGCCGGGCCGTGGGGACCGACGCGGGATCGCTCGGCAGAGTGACGGATGCTTCCTGATGGTCTGCCATGGCGACGCTGTCCCTTTCCCGCCGGGGCTTCCGCCCCGGATCGCGCTTCGCGTCAGAGTGCCACCGATCGTGCCGCCCCGGCAGGCGTTCCACCAAGATATGTCCCCATCTGTCGCCCGAAGCGGTGAACTCTGCTGCCCGGGAACGCCCTTGGGCCTCCCGACGGTCCGTCAGACCCCCGACGGCCCGTCAGACCTCCGTCAGACCCCCGTCAGTCCTTCGGTGCGGTCCGCAGGATCGTTTCCACCGCGCGCCCGATCTCCGCGTCCGTCAGATCGGCCCGGGCCGTGAGGCGCAGCCGCGAGATGCCGTCGGGGACGGACGGGGGCCGGAAGCAGCCGACCGCCAGGCCCTGTTCGCGGCAGTCCGCCGCCCAGCGCAGCGCCGCCTCCGGGGAGGGCGCGTGCACGGAGACGACGGCCGCGTCGGGCCGGGCCGCGGTGAGTCCGGCGTCCGTGAGCAGTCGGTGGAGGGTGGTGGCGACGGTACGGGCCCGCTCGGCGAGGCCCGGTTCGGCCGCGATCAGCCGCAGGCTCGCGAGCGCGCCGCCGGCGGCGGCCGGGGCGAGCCCGGTGTCGAAGATGAAGGTGCGGGCCGCGTTCACCAGGTGCTCGATGACCCGGGCCGGGCCGAGGACGGCACCGCCCTGGCTGCCGAGGGACTTGGAGAGGGTGAGGGTGGCGACGACGTCCTCGTCGCCCGCGAGTCCCGCCTCGTACAGGGCGCCCCGGCCGCCGTCGCCGAGGACGCCGAAGCCGTGGGCGTCGTCGACGACGAGCCCGGCGCCGTGCGCCCGGCAGGCCTCGGCGAGCTCGCGGAGCGGGGCCTTGTCGCCGTCGACGGAGAAGACGGAGTCGCTGACGACCAGGGCCCGGCGCCCCGGGTGCGCGTCCAGGGTCTTGGCGACGGCCTCGGGGTCGGTGTGCGGGACGACGGCGGCCTCGGCGCGCGCGAGCCGGCAGCCGTCCACGATCGAGGCGTGGTTGGAGGCGTCGGAGACGATCAGGGAGTCCCGGCCGCCGAGCGCGGTCAGCGCGGCGAGGTTCGCGGTGTAGCCGGAGGAGAAGACGAGAGCCTCCTCGAAACCGCAGAACTCGGCGAGTTCGCGCTCCAGGCGGGTGTGCAGCCGGGTGGTGCCGGTGACGAGCCGCGAGCCGGTGGAGCCGGCGCCCCAGCGCCTGGCCGCCTCGGCCGCGGCCTCGGTGACCTCGGGGCGGCGGGTGAGGCCCAGGTAGTCGTTGCTCGCCAGGTCCAGGAGGTCCGATTCGGCCGCCCGGGGCCGCAGCGTCCGGACGAGACCGGCCTCGGCCCGGCGGCGCGCTTCGGCGTCGGTCCAGTCGAAGGCGGTACGGCGCGGACCCGCGGCCCACCCGTCGTCGGTGCTCGGACCCGCGGCCCGCCCGTCGTCGGTGCTCGGGCCCGTGGCCCGTCCGTCGTCGGCGCCCGCGGCGCGTGCGTCCTCGGCCAGTCGGGTCTCGTCGGCCTGTGGCATGCGGCGATCCTTTTGTAGGCAGCGCACAGACCCTAACCGCAGGATGCCGAGGTCGGGATGTGGTCATCCACACACCTCTATCGGGGGCGTTTGTTCGGATCCTCCTTGGCCCGGGGGTGGGCGGTAAGCAAGGATCAGCGGTTATGGACCTGCTGAACACGCTGGTGGAGAAGGGGCTGCGGCGCGAGCTGCCGACCCGTGAAGAAGCGCTCGCCGTGCTGGCGACCTCCGACGACGAACTGCTCGATGTGGTGGCGGCGGCCGGCAAGGTGCGCCGTCAGTGGTTCGGGCGCCGGGTGAAGCTCAACTACCTGGTCAACCTGAAGTCCGGCCTCTGCCCCGAGGACTGCTCGTACTGCTCGCAGAGACTCGGCTCGAAGGCCGAGATCCTCAAGTACACCTGGCTGAAGCCGGACGAGGCCTCGCAGGCCGCGGCGGCGGGTGTCGCGGGCGGCGCCAAGCGGGTCTGCCTGGTGGCCAGCGGCCGCGGCCCGACGGACCGGGACGTGGAGCGCGTCGGGAAGACGATCGAGGCGATCAAGGAGCAGAACGAGGGCGTCGAGGTGTGCGCCTGCCTCGGTCTGCTCTCCGACGGCCAGGCGGAGCGGCTGCGGGAGGCCGGCGCCGACGCGTACAACCACAACCTGAACACGTCCGAGGCGACGTACGGGGACATCACCAAGACCCACACCTACGCGGACCGCGTGGACACCGTGCAGAAGGCGCACGCCGCCGGTCTGTCGGCCTGCTCGGGTCTGATCGCGGGCATGGGCGAGAGCGACGAGGACCTGGTCGACGTCGTCTACGCGCTGCGCGAGCTCGACTCCGACTCGGTTCCGGTCAACTTCCTGATCCCCTTCGAGGGCACCCCGCTCGCCAAGGAGTGGAACCTCACCCCGCAGCGCTGCCTGCGGATCCTCGCGATGGTCCGGTTCGTCTGCCCCGACGTCGAGGTGCGGATCGCCGGCGGCCGCGAGGTGCACCTGCGCTCGATGCAGCCGCTGGCGCTGAACATCGCGAACTCGATCTTCCTCGGCGACTACCTGACCAGCGAGGGCCAGGCAGGCCAGGCCGACCTGGACATGATCGCGGACGCGGGCTTCGAGGTGGAGGGCGCGGGCACGACCACCCTCCCGAAGCACCGCGCGGACGCGCTCGCGGCGGCGGGCGCGACGGGCGGCTGCGGCTCGACGGCCTCGGCGGGCTGTGGCTCGGAGGCCGCGGCCGGCTGCGGCTCGCACGCCGAGGAGGGCGCCGGCTGCGGCCCCTGCGGCGGTCACGCGGCTCCGGTGGCCGAGGAGGCTCGTGTGAACGAGGCCCGCACCGACCTGGTGGCCGTGCGCCGCCGGGGCGCCGGAACGGACCTCGCGCCGAATGCGTAACGACGAACTCCTCGCCCTGGACCGGGCCCATGTCTGGCATCCGTACGGCCCCATGCCGGGCCGTACGGACCCGCTGGTCGTCGAGTCGGCGTCCGGTGTGCGTCTCCGGCTCGCCGAACCCGTGCACGGCCAGGCCGAGTTGATCGACGGCATGTCCTCGTGGTGGTCGGCGCTGCACGGCTACAACCACCCCGTGCTCAACGAGGCGGCGCACGACCAGCTGGGCCGGATGAGCCACGTCATGTTCGGCGGGCTCACCCACGAGCCGGCCGTCCGGCTCGCCACCCGGCTGGTCGAGATCACCCCGGAACCGCTCCAGCACGTCTTCCTCAGCGACTCCGGCTCGGTCTCCGTCGAGGTCGCGGCCAAGATGTGCCTGCAGTACTGGCGCTCGGTGGGCCGGCCCGGCAAGCAGCTCCTGATGACCTGGCGCGGCGGCTACCACGGGGACACCTGGCAGCCGATGTCCCTGTGCGACCCCGAGGGCGGGATGCACGAGCTGTGGTCGGGCGTGCTCCAGCGCCAGGTCTTCGTCGACGCGCCGCCGGTCACGTACGAGGAGTCGTACGCCCGGATGCTGCGGGAGCAGATCGCTCTCCACGCGGACGAGGTCGCCGCGGTGATCGTGGAGCCGGTGGTGCAGAACGCGGGCGGGATGCGGTTCCACCCGCCCGAGTACCTGCGCGTCCTCCGCGAGGCGTGCGACGAGCACGGGGTCCTCCTGATCTTCGACGAGATCGCGACCGGCTTCGGCCGTACGGGCACGCTGTTCGGCGCCGACCAGGCCGGCGTCTCGCCCGATGTGATGTGCGTGGGCAAGGCGCTGACGGGCGGTTACCTGTCGATGGCGGCCACGCTCTGCACGACGGAGATCGCCGAGGGCATCTCGCGCGGCGAGGTTCCCGTCCTGGCGCACGGGCCGACCTTCATGGGCAATCCGCTGGCCTCGGCGGTGGCCTGCGCGTCGATCGACCTGCTGATGTCCCAGGACTGGGCGCTGGAGGTCAAGCGCATCGAGACGGGACTCCGCGAGGGGCTCGCCCCCGCCGCGGAACTCCCCGGTGTGCGCGAGGTACGGGTGCTCGGCGCCATCGGCGTCGTCCAGCTCGACCACGACGTCGACATGGCCGCGGCCACGGAGGCTGCGGTCCGGGCGGGCGTGTGGCTGCGCCCGTTCCGCGACCTGATCTACACGATGCCGCCGTACGTGACGGGCGACGAGGACCTGGCCCGCATCTGCACGGCGGTCAGGGCGGCGGCGCAGGCGGGCTGACGCCGTTGCGGCGGGGGCGCCCCCCCGTTGTGGGCAATCGTTCCGCAGGGCGGAACGGGTGGGCACAACGGAACGGCGCCTCTGCGGGCGCCTCCGCCCCCTGTACCTACGGCGCCCACGTGCTCGGCGCCCGCAAGCAAGGAAGGGACACCCCATGACCGTCATCGTCGTGACCGGCACCGGCACGGAGATCGGCAAGACCATCGTCACCGCGGCAGTCGCCGCCATCGCCACCGCCGCCGGAAAGTCCGTCGCCGTCCTGAAGCCCGCCCAGACCGGCGTCGGCCCGGACGAGCAGGGCGACGCGGACGAGGTCGTACGCCTCTCGGGCGCCGCGGCCTCCGTCGAGCTGGGCCGTTTCCCGGAGCCCCTGGCCCCCGGGACGGCCGCCCGGCGGGCCGGGCTCGCCCCGGTCGGACCCCGGGAGGTCGCGGAGGCCGCCCGGAAGCTGGCCGCCGACCATGACCTGGTGCTCGTGGAGGGGGCGGGCGGGCTGCTCGTCCGCTTCGACGAGGAGGGCGGCACGCTCGCCGACGCGGCCGCGTTGCTCGGCGCGCCGGTCCTGGTGGTGGTCCCGGCCGGTCTGGGGACGCTCAACCCGACGGCTCTGACGGCCGAGGCACTGCGGGCGCGCGGGATCGAGCAGCTCGGCGTGGTCGTCGGCAGCTGGCCGGACGCGCCGGACCTGGCGGCGCGCTGCAACCTCGCGGACCTGCCGAAGGAGGCGGGCGCCCCGCTGCTCGGGGCCGTACCGGAGGGCTCGGGGACGCTCGACCCGGCGGCGTTCCGGGCGGCGGCGGGCGGCTGGCTGGCGCCGGAGCTCGGCGGCACGTGGGACGCGGAGGCGTTCGCGGGGGCGCAGGCGCCACCGGCCTTCACACACTGACGGTCTGTGCGAGGCGCAGGCGCCACCGGTCTCCGTACGCTGACGGCGTGCGCGGGGGCGCCTGCGGCATCCGGCGCCGGACGATGCGCGCGGGGGCGCAGGCCGCCCCTGTCTCCGTACGCTGACCGTATGCGCGCACACGTTCAGGAGATCGTCTTCGACTGCGCCGCCCCGGCGGCGCTCGTCCGCTTCTGGGCCGGGCTCCTCGGCGGCGAACCCGTCGACCGGAGCGCCGACTGGTCGTACGTGGATCCGCCGGAGTTCGTACGGATCGCCTTCCAGCGGGTGCCGGAGGGCAAGGCCGTGAAGAACCGGCTCCACCTCGACGTGGAGGTGGCGGATCCGGCGCGGGCGGCCGAGGAGGTGCTGCCGCTCGGGGCGGTCACGGTCGGCGGGCTCGTCACCGACGAGCAGGGTTCCTTCCAGGTCATGCGGGACCCGGAGGGCAACGAGTTCTGCTTCGTGACGGGATGAGGCGACCGACGATGACGCACCCCGGCTCGCCTCCTCGTGTCCACCATCCTCTGTTCGCCCGTTTCTACGCCCGGTTCAGCGCCTCGGCCGACACGCGGGGCGGGCTCGGCGCGCTGCGGACGGAGCTGCTCGCCGGGCTCTCCGGCCGGGTCGTCGAGATCGGGGCGGGGAACGGCCTGAACTTCGCGCACTACCCGGCCGGGGTCACCGAGGTCGTGGCCGTCGAACCGGAGTCGCATCTGCGCCGGCTCGCCGAGGAGGCCGCGCGCCGGGCCCCCGTCCCGGTGACCGTGCTGCCGGGCACGGCCGAGGCGCTGCCGGGTCCGGACGGTTCCTTCGACGCGGCGGTGGCCTCGCTGGTGCTGTGCACCGTACGGGACGTGCCGGCGGCCCTCGCCGAGGCGCGGCGGGTCCTGCGCCCGGGCGGTGAGCTGCGGTTCTTCGAGCACGGGGCGGCGGACACGCCAGGGCTCGCGCGGGTGCAGCGGGGCCTGGACCGCACGGTCTGGCCACTGCTGTTCGGCGGGTGCCACACCTCCCGTACCCCACTCGCGGCGATCGAGGCGGCGGGCTTCGGCCTCGTCTCGTACCGCTCCTTCGACGTACCGGAGCGGGGCCCGCGGCTGCCGTCCTCCCCCTGCGTCCTGGGCACGGCCCGGCGGTAAATCCCTGGCACGGTCGCCGTGTCGCCTGATGGGATTCGGCCATGATCGATGTGAAGATTCGCGCCGCCGTGACCGACGAGGCGGAGGCCGTCCTCGCCTTCTGGCGGGAGGCCGCCGAGGGCACCTCCATCTCCGACGACGTGCACGGGGTGACCCGGCTCCTGGAGCGCGATCCGGAGGCGCTGATCCTGGCCACGCTGCCCGACGGGCGGATCGTGGGGTCCGTGATCGCCGGCTGGGACGGCTGGCGTGCCTCGCTCTACCGGCTCGCCGTGCTGCCCTCGCACCGTCGGCAGGGCATCTCGACCGCGCTCCTGCGCGCGGCGGAGGACCGTTTCGCCGCGCTCGGCGGACGTCGTGCGGACGCGATGGTCCTGGTGGCGAACGAGACGGCGCACGCCGCGTGGGGGGCCGCGGGGTACGAGCGGCAGGAGCAGTGGCGCCGGTGGGTGAAGCCGTTCCCCGCCTGAGTACGGGGTCATCATCACGCCGCTTTGCCGATCCTTTACCATGGTGTCTCATTCCGACGACCGAAAGGTGTGAGCGTCCGCCCATGGGCGAGCCTCCCAGTAGCACTGGTTCCGACCATCGACATCGAGCGATCCCTCTCCCGCTGACTGATCATGGGACGGAGGTGAACCGATGACCGAAGTGCTTCTGCTCGTGGTGGCGCTGCTGCTCGCTCTCGCGTGCGGCGCGTTCGTCGCGGCCGAGTTCTCGCTGACCACGGTCGAGCGCGGCGAGCTCGAAGCGGCCGTGGAGCGCGGCGAGCGGGGGGCGGCGGGCGCGCTCAAGGCCGTCCGCTCCCTCACCTTCCAGCTCTCCGGCGCCCAGCTGGGCATCACCGTGACCAACCTGGTCGTCGGCATGCTCTCCGAGCCCTCGATCGCCAAGCTGATCAGCGGCCCCCTGGAGGCGATGGGACTCTCGTCCTCGGCGGCCTCCTCGGTCGCCCTCGCCCTGGGCACCGCCCTGTCCACCGTCGTCCTGATGGTCGTCGGCGAGCTCGTCCCCAAGAACTGGGCGATCTCCTCGCCGCTCGCCGTCGCGAAGGTGGTGGGCACTCCGCAGCGCGTGTTCACGGCCGCCTTCAAGCCGTTCATCAGTCATCTCAACAACACGGCGAACCGGATCCTGCGTCGCCTCGGCCTGGAGCCGACCGAGGAGCTCGCCTCCGCGCGCTCCCCGCAGGAGCTGGTGGCGCTCGCCCGGCACTCCGCGAAGGAGGGCGCCCTGGAGGCGGACACGGCCGAGCTGTTCGTCCGTACCCTCAACCTGGCGGAGCTGACCGCGGAGAACGTGATGACGCCCCGCGTGCAGGTCACCGCCCTTGAGGTGCAGGCCACCGCCGAGGACGTCGCCAACGCGACCCGCGCGACCGGCCTGTCCCGCTTCCCCGTCTACCGGGGCAGCCTCGACGCGGTCGTCGGCATCGCCCACATCAAGGACGTGCTCGCGATACCGGCCGAGGAGCGGCCCCGCCGCCGGATCGGCGAGATGCTCCGCGAGCCGCTGCTCGTCCCCGAGACGCTCACCGTGGACCGGCTGCTCGACCGTCTGTCGGGCAAGCAGACGATGGCCGTCGTCATCGACGAGTACGGCGGCACGGCCGGGGTCGCGACCCTGGAGGACATCGTCGAGGAGGTCGTCGGCGAGGTGCGCGACGAGCACGACCCGCACGAGACGCCGGACCTGGCACGGGCCGGCGAGGACGCGGACGGGCGCGAGCTGTGGTCCGCCGACGGCGCCGCCCGTACGGACCAGCTGGCCACGATCGGCCTGCGGGTGCCGGACGGCCCGTACGAGACGCTCGCGGGCGTCCTCGCGACCGAGCTCGGCCGGATCCCCGCCGCGGGCGACAGCGTGGAGCTCGCCGGCTGGCGGCTCGACGTCGTCGACGCCTCCGGCCGGCGCGCCGCGCGCGTACTCCTGCACGCCCCCGCGCACCACACCGAGGACGAGTCCGGGGAGGCCGGTCGATGATCGCGGTCCAGCTGTTGATCGGTCTGCTCACGCTGGTCGTCAACGCCTTCTTCGTCGGCGCCGAGTTCGCCCTGATCTCGGTCCGCCGCAGCCAGATCGAGCCCCTGGCCGACTCCGGGAACCGGCGGGCGCGCAGCGTCATCTGGGGCCTGGAGCACGTCTCCGCGATGCTCGCGGCGGCGCAGCTCGGCATCACGCTCTGCACCCTGGTCCTCGGCATCGTCGCCGAACCGGCCATCGAGCACCTGCTCGAACCGGTCTTCGACGCGGTCGGCGTGCCGCACGGCGTGGCCGCCACGATCTCGTTCGTGATCGCGCTGGCCCTGGCGACGTATCTGCACATGCTGCTCGGCGAGATGGTGCCGAAGAACATCGCGCTGGCCGAGCCGACGCGCTCCGCGCTGCTGCTCGGGCCGCCCCTGGTGACGCTCGCGCGGACGCTGCGGCCGGTGATCTTCGCGATCAACGCCTTCGCCAACACCCTGCTCAAGCTGTTGCGGGTGGAGGTCAAGGGCGAGGTCGCGGCGACCTTCTCGGACGACGAGCTGGCCCGGATGGTCACCGACGCGGGCCACGCGGGTCTCCTGGACGACCGGGCCGCCGAGCGGCTGCACGACGCCCTCGAACTGGGCCGGCGCCCGGTGCGGGACGTCGTGATGCCGGCGGAGAAGGTGGTGTACGCGCAGGTCGGCACCACTCCCGAGGAGCTGGAGGCGCTGGCCGCGCGGACCGGGTTCTCCCGCTTCCCGGTGCTCGACGCCGAGCGCCGCATCCTGGGCTATCTGCACGTCAAGGACGCCCTGGACGCCACCCCGCGCGATCTGCCGTTCCCGGTGTCGGCGCTGCGGCCGATCGCCCGGGTCCGGGCGGCGACGCCGCTCGACGACGTCCTCACCGCGATGCGCCGCAGCCGGACGCACCTGGCGGCCGTGCTCGACGAGGACGGCAAGCCGGCCGGCCTCGTGACGATGGAGGACGTGCTGCGCGAGCTGGTGGGGCGCCCGGCGGCGCCGTGACGCCCTGAAGCGGAGGGCCCCGGGAGCGATCCCGGGGCCCTTCGGCGTGTCAGAGCGCGGTGGCGGCGAGCCAGTCGTCGAGCAGCTCCCGGTCGCCGGTGTGCGTGAAGCGCGGGTCGTCGGCGGCGTACCGGCGGTGCAGGAGGAGCAGCAGCTCGCCGGTGTCGGCCGTGACACCGGCGGTCGGCTCGGCGCCACCGGCGCCACGGCTCCGGGTGAAGCCGCCCCCGCCGAGCGTGAGGGTCCATACGGCGCCGGTGTCGCGGGCGGTGAGCCGGAGGACGGCGCCGTCGCGGCCGAGGTGGGCGAGGGGTTCGGCGATCCAGGGGACGTACGGCGCGTCGGTGAGGAAGTGGTCGATCGCGGCAGCGGCCGTGCGGGGGTCGATCGCCCCGGCGGCGCCGCCGAGGGCGAGCTCGGCGTCGGCGAGGTGGACGACCGCCTCGGCGAGCAGCAGCCGCGGGTAGTACCGGGCGTGCGGGTCCGCCCCCGGCGACCAGACCGGGAGGTCGGGGGCGGTGGTGCGCAGCGCCGTGAGCGCGCTCTCGGCACCGGCGGTCAGCCAGTCGGCGTACGCGGCGGGGTCCGTCGGCAGGTCGAGCGGGAGGTCCCGCACGCGGACGCGGACGGCGGCCCGGGTGCGTACGAGGTGCTCGGCCCAGCGGTGGACCGCACCGAGGTGCCGGGTCAGGTCGGCGAGGGTCCAGCCGGGACAGGTGGGCACCGGGGTCGCGGGATCGGCCTCGCGCACGAGGGCGGCGAAGCGCAGCACGTGCTCGGCGACGACGTCACAGGCGGCGTCCGGGGAAGCGGTCGGCGGAGTGGTCGCGGACGCCGTCGGCGAGGCGGGCCGGACGCTCTCCGGGGTGCCGAGGCGCCGGGCGCTCTCCGGAGCCGCATCGCGACCGGCGGCGTACGCGTCCTCCGTGAGCCCGAGGCCTTCGGAGACCTTCAGGAGCTCGTCCCGCCGGGGGCCCGCCGGTCCCCGCAGCGCGGCCTCGCGGAAGAGCCCGTCGAGGGTGCGGCGGTCGGCGGCACCGAGTCTGCCCAGGGTGTGCCCGGTGTTCTCCAGCCACTTCACGGCCGTGTCGGGATCGAGGTCCTCGTCCTCGGAGGTCTCGACCGCCGTCACCAGCTCCGCCAGCGCCTCGGCCAGCGTGCTCAGGAGCGCGTCGCTCATCGGGTTTCCCCTCCCGGGTTCTCCACGGCACCCCGCGCATACCGCGCGGTATGATCGCTCCGCCATGGAGATCAATGCCACGTACAACAGTCTCGTCGCCGTCGGGGACAGCTTCACCGAGGGTATGTCGGACCTGAAGCCCGACGGCTCCTACGGGGGCTGGGCGGACGTCCTCGCGGGCCGGCTCGCCGCCCGCTCCCCCGGCTTCCGCTACGCCAACCTGGCGGTGCGCGGCAAGCTCATCGGCCAGATCGTCGACGAGCAAGTCGACCTGGCCGCAGGCATGAAGGCCGATGTGGTGACCCTGGTCGGCGGGCTCAACGACACCCTGCGGCCCAAGGTCGACATGGTCCGGGTGAGGGACCTGCTCACCGAGGCAGTGGAACGCCTCACACCCTCCTGCGGGCAGCTGGTCCTGATGCGCAGCCCCGGCCGCAACGGTCCGGTCATGGAGCGCTTCCGTCCCCGGATGGAGGAGCTGTTCGCCCACATCGACACGCTCGCCGCCCGGCACGGCGCCCTGGTCGTCGACCTGTACGGGGCCCCGTCGCTCGGCGACCCCCGGCTGTGGGACGTGGACCGGCTCCATCTGACGGCCGACGGGCACCGGCGGGTCGCCGAGGCCGTGTGGCAGACGCTCGGCCTGGCGCCCGAGGAGGACTGGCGCACACCGCTGCCCCCGGGCGTACGGCCCGGCTGGGCGAGCCGCCGGATCGCGGACGCCCGCTTCGCCAGGGAGCACCTGGGCCCGTGGATCGGACGGCGCCTGACCGGCCGCTCGTCGGGCGACGGCCGCGCGCCCAAGCGACCGGAGCTGCTGCCGTACGAGCCCCCGGCTGGCGCGTAGCGGGGCGCCCACGCGCGCGCGTGACCTGGGTCTCGTAGCAAGCTCCACACCGGACCGTGGCGCTGGCCTGCAGAAACCACCAGTAAACTCTGTCCACGTGACTGCTGTGACTGCGAAGCCCCGCATCCCCAACGTTCTGGCCGGCCGCTACGCCTCCGCGGAGCTCGCCGTCCTCTGGTCCCCCGAGCAGAAGGTGAAGCTGGAGCGTCAGCTGTGGCTCGCCGTGCTGCGTGCGCAGAAGGACCTCGGGATCGAGGTTCCGGACGCCGCCCTCGCCGACTACGAGCGCGTTCTCGACCAGGTCGACCTCGGCTCCATCGCCGAGCGCGAGAAGGTCACCCGGCACGACGTGAAGGCCCGGATCGAGGAGTTCAACGCCCTCGCCGGCCACGAGCACGTCCACAAGGGCATGACCTCGCGCGACCTCACCGAGAACGTCGAGCAGCTCCAGATCCGGCTCTCCCTGGAGCTGATGCGGGACCGCACGGTCGCCGTACTCGCCCGCCTCGGCAAGCTGTCCGCCGAGTACGCGGAGCTGGTCATGGCCGGCCGCTCGCACAACGTCGCCGCCCAGGCGACCACCCTCGGCAAGCGTTTCGCGACGGCGGCGGACGAGCTGCTCGTGGCGTACGCCCGCCTGGAGGAGCTGCTCGGCCGCTACCCGCTGCGCGGCATCAAGGGCCCGGTCGGCACCGCGCAGGACATGCTGGACCTGCTCGGCGGCGACGCCGGCAAGCTCGCCGAGCTCGAGCAGCGGATCGCCGGTCACCTCGGCTTCGCGCACGCCTTCACCTCGGTCGGCCAGGTCTACCCGCGCTCGCTCGACTACGACGTGGTCACCTCGCTGGTGCAGCTGGCCGCCGCGCCCTCCTCGATCGCCAAGACGATCCGTCTGATGGCGGGCCACGAGCTGGTCACCGAGGGCTTCAAGCCCGGCCAGGTCGGCTCCTCGGCGATGCCGCACAAGATGAACACCCGTTCCTGCGAGCGCGTCAACGGCCTGATGGTCATCCTCCGCGGCTACGCCTCGATGACCGGCGAGCTGGCGGGCGACCAGTGGAACGAGGGCGACGTGTCCTGCTCCGTGGTCCGCCGGGTCGCGCTGCCGGACGCGTTCTTCGCGCTCGACGGCCTCCTGGAGACCTTCCTCACCGTGCTCGACGAGTTCGGCGCCTTCCCGGCCGTCGTCGCCCGCGAGCTCGACCGCTACCTGCCGTTCCTGGCGACCACGAAGGTCCTCATGGGCGCGGTGCGCGCCGGCGTGGGCCGCGAGGTCGCCCACGAGGCCATCAAGGAGAACGCCGTCGCCTCCGCCCTCGCCATGCGCGAGCAGGGCACCGTGCAGAACGAGCTCCTCGACAAGCTGGCCGCCGACGAGCGGATCCCGCTGGACCGGGCGCAGCTCGACGAGCTGATGGCGGACAAGCTGTCCTTCACGGGTGCCGCCGCCGACCAGGTCGCGGTCGTGGTCTCCCGTATCGAGGAGATCCTCAAGCAGCACCCGGAGGCCGCCGCCTACACCCCCGGGGCGATCCTCTGACCCGGAACCCCCGGTTCACCCAGCAGGAGCTGGAGGCCGCTCGCGACCGCGTCGTTCCCGACGTGGTCGCGAGCGGCCTTTCCGTCCTCTTCTGCGGGATCAATCCGGGGCTGATGACGGCGGCGACCGGCCACCACTTCGCCCGGCCGGGCAACCGCTTCTGGCCGGTGCTGCACCTGTCCGGCTTCACGCCGAGGCAGCTGCGCCCGGACGAGCAGGAGGAGCTCCTGACGTACGGGCTCGGGATCACGAACGTGGTGGCGCGGCCGACGGCGCGGGCCGACGAGCTGAGCCGTGAGGAGTACGAGGAGGGCGGACGCCTCCTCGTCGAGAAGGTGGAGCGGCTCGCGCCGCGCTGGCTCGCGGTCGTCGGCGTCACGGCGTACCGCACGGCCTTCAACGAGCCGAAGGCCGTGATCGGGCCGCAGGACCGGGCGATCGGTTCCACCCGGGTCTGGGTGCTGCCGAACCCGAGCGGTCTCAACGCCCACTGGACGACGGCGACGATGGCCGAGGAGTTCGCCCGGCTGCGGGCGGCGGCCGAGGCCTAGGGCCTGTCCGGCGGACCCGGCCATGATCCGCCGGACAGGTCCTGGGCAGGCGGGTCGACCTCGGTGATGACGGCGAGGAGCTGGAACGGCAGCTCCTTGTCCCACTGGGAGATGCCGAGGCCCGTCCACCGTCCGTCCACCCGCCACAGCCACAGGTGCGGGGCGTGACAGCTGAGCGTGGACCACGGCTCCGGTATCTCCTCGCCGTCGTTGACCCGCTCCAGGACGGGCCAGAGGCTCAGCTCCTCCGGCGGGCCCCAGCGGGCGGTGAGCAGGGCGGCGAGCGCGTCCCGGTCCGCCTCGTACTGCTCCAGGACGAGCAGGCTGCGGAAGCCGTCGTCCTCCCAGAAGTCCTCGCTCGTCGCGAGCTCCCCGACGTGGTAGCCGGGGCCGCTGTCGACGGGTCCGGATCGCTCCGGTCGTGTCGGGAAGGCGCGGGTGCGGAGTGAGTCGACGGTCGCCAGGTGCTGTGCCGTGGTCATGGGGACAGTGAAGCGGCCGGCACTGACAGTTGGCGTTCCGTCAGGATGCGAGGGGTGGTTCCCCGGGTCCGCCGCGGGGGCGGCACTCGCCGCGACCGGACCCATTGAGTACCATCCGCCGAAGAGGTGCACGAGCTGGGAGGACACACTGTGGGGCGGCTGACCGGCGGGGATCCGTCTCTGCTGCGGCGGATCAACTCCGCGGTGGTGCTCCATGCGCTGCGCGGTGCCGACGCGCACACGTTCACGGATCTGACCCGGATCACGGGCCTGTCGCGGCCCACGGTCGAGGGGGTCGTCGAGGGCCTCATGGAGGGCGGGCTCGTCGTCGAGTCGGCGCCCGAGGAGGGCGAGGCCCGGCGGCAGGGACGTCCGGCGCGGAGGTTCCGCTTCCGCGCGGAGGCCGGTCACCTGCTCGGCATCGAGATCGGCCCGCACCGCGTGGCCGCCCTGCTCTCCGGTCTGGACGGGCGCATCATCGGCGCCGGGTCCCGCGAGGTGTCGGAGACGGCGCCCGCGGACGAGCGCCTCGACCGGGTGCGTACGGTCGTGGCGGACGTGCTGCGCAGGGCCGGGGTCGCCCGGTCCAATCTGCGGGCCGTCGGCGTCGGCACACCCGGCATCGTGGAGGCCGACGGCACGGTACGCCTCGGCACGGCGCTGCCCGGCTGGACGGGCCTCGCGCTCGGCGATCGGCTGCGGCGCTCCTTCCGCTGCCCGGTGATCGTGGAGAACGACGCCAACGCGGCGGCGGTCGCCGAGCACTGGAAGGGTGCCGCGACCGATTCCGACGACATCGTCTTCGTCCTGGCCGGGCTGAGCCCCGGCGCCGGTTCGCTGATCGGCGGCCGGCTGCACCGCGGCTTCGGCGGGGCGGCCGGGGAGATCGGCGCCCTGCACCTGCTCGGCCGGGGCGTCACCCCCGAGCATCTGCTCTCGACCACGGACGAGCCGCTGCACCCGCTGGACGAGCAGGCGGTCACCGAGGTCTTCGCGCTGGCCCGCAAGGGCGACGCGCGCGCACAGGCGGCGGTGGAGCGGTTCATCCAGCGGCTGGTGCACGACGTGGGGGCCCTGGTCCTCGCCATCGACCCCGAACTGGTGGTCATCGGCGGCTGGGCGGCCGGGCTCGACGGGGTGCTCCCGCCGCTCCGCGAGGAGCTGGCGCGGTTCTGCCTGCGGCCGCCCCGGGTGGTGCTGTCCCTGCTCGGCGAGGCCGCGGTCGCCACGGGCGCGCTGCGGCTCGCCCTCGACCACGTCGAGGAGCAGCTCTTCGCCGTCGACGGCACGGTGACGGCCCGGCGCTAGAGCCCCCTGGGGGTACGGTGGCGGCCTGCCGCCAGAGCCCCCTGGGGATACGACGGTGACGGCCCGCCAACCAGAGCGCCCTGGGGGTACGGTGACGGCCCGCCGCGGGGAGTTGCCTTCCCTGGCGACGGGCCGGTGCCTGAGGGGCGGGGGTTCTACGAGGCCATGACCAGGTCCACCGAGTCGCCGAAGGTGAGGCGGCAGGTGTCGGCGCGGTAGGTGGCCACGGAGACGGCGGCCGGACGCCCGGCGGAGAGGTAGCGGGTCGTCACGACGAGGACGGGCGCACCCGGCAGCCTGTCGAGCTCCTTGGCGTCTTCGGCGCGGGCCGAGCCGAGCTCCACGGAGCGGTCCTGGCCGTCGAGGGCGAGGTGCTGGAGTTCACGGAGCACGGCGCGGGCGCGGGCGGGTCCGGCGGGCGCGTCGATGGCGCTGAGGCCCGGGACGGAGCCGGCCGGCACGTAGAGCAGCTCGGCGGCGACCGGCTGGCCCTGGCTGATCCGGAGGCGGCGGACGACGTGCACCTGCTCGTCGGTGCCGATCTCCAGGACGCGGGCGACGGCGGCCGGGGCCGCGTCGGCGGCGGAGCCCTGGGGCTGCCAGGCCTCGTCGGCGACGCCGGGCCAGGCGTGCCGGCCGGTGGAGACGTCGACGCCGACGCGCGGCGGGGCGACCGTGGTGCCGACGCCGCGGCGGCGCTGCAGGCGGCCTTCCAGCTCCAGCTGCTCCAGGGCCTGGCGGAGCGTGGCACGGGCGACGCCGAAGCGGGCCGCGAGCTCGCGCTCGTTGGGAAGGATCTCTCCGACGGCGAAGTCCGAGTCGAGCGCTTCGCCGATGACTGTCTTGAGGTGCTGGTACTTCGGCTCCGGTACCGATGCCAGCTGCGTGGTCCCCACCCTGATCCTCCGCAATTCGCCGTGTCCCGCGGCGTTTTTCCGCGCCCTTGTTTATTAAAGGTTCCTGCACTAACTCTGCGACCATAAGGCGAGCCACCCCCTTGGTCAAGACCAATCCTCCGCCGGACGCCCCTGAATGTGACCCTCTGCCCCAGATCGTTCACAGGACGTTCGCGCCCCCGTGAGGCCCGCGCAGCAAAGCGCCCCGCCTCCCGGGAGGGGAGGCGGGGCGGGTTCCGGTCGGGTGGCGTGATCTTCGTCAGGCGTCGGCGAGACCCCGGAGCTTGTCGGGGTTGCGGATGATGTGGACGCACTGGACGAGTCCGTCGCGCGATTCGATCTGGAAGACGGTGTCGGGCTTCCCGTCGGCGAGGACGAGCAGGGCGGGGGCGCCGTTGAGCTCCAGGAAGCGGAGCTCGTACCCGACCGAGAAGTCCCGGGCGACGGCGAAGAGGAAGCGGCCCACCTTGTCTGCACCCTCGATGATCCGCAGCGGCGCCTTGGACTTGCCGCCGCTGTCGCCGACGAGCCGCGCGTCCGGGGCGAGGAGCGCGAGGAGTTCGCCGAGGTCGCCGCCGGCGGCGGCGGACAGGAAGCGCTCGGTGAGGTCGCGGCGCTCGGCCGGGTCGACGTCGTAGCGCGGTCTGCCCTCGTCGACGTGGCGCCGGGCGCGTCCGGCGAGCTGGCGCACGGCCGCCTCGGAGCGGTCGAGGGCGGCGGCGATCTCCCCGAACGGGAAGCCGAAGGCCTCGCGCAGCACGAAGACGGCCCGCTCCAGCGGGGAGAGGGATTCGAGCACCACGAGGACCGCGAGCGAGACGGAGTCGGCGAGCAGGGCGCGCTCGGCGCTGTCGGGGGCGGCGGGGCCGAAGTCGGTGACGACGGGTTCGGGGAGCCAGGGGCCGACGTAGGACTCGCGGCGCGCCTGCGTCTGGCGGAGCCGGTCGATGGCGAGCCGGGTGGTGATCCGTACGAGGAAGGCGCGCGGCTCGCGGACGGCGGCCCGGTCCGCGGCGGTCCAGCGCAGCCAGGCCTCCTGGACGACGTCCTCGGCGTCGGCGGTGCGGCCGAGCATCCGGTAGGCGACGCCGAGGAGCATCGGGCGGTGCTCCTCGAAGAGTTCGGTGAGGGTGTCGGTCGGAACAGCGGTCGGAATGTCGGTGGGCACCCATCCATCCCAGCCCACGTCACGAGCCCTGTCCAGTTTCCGGCCCCCGTCTTGAACTCCCGGCTACTGAGCGGTAATTCTTGTTGACGGGACGTCTGAAAGCGTCGCCCCCAGGTGTCCAGGAGACGGCGAGGAGCCCCCATGCCCGCACGGATCGCGTTCACGATCGAGACCCCGGCGGGTCCCCGCAGCACGTCCCTGACGTACGAGCGGCGGGGCGCGGGCGAGCCCCTGCTGCTGCTCCACGGCATCGGGCACCACTGGCAGGCCTGGGAGCCCGTCCTCGACGTCCTCGCCGCCGAACGCGAGGTGGTCGCCGTCGACCTGCCCGGCTTCGGGGCCTCCGACGGGCTGCCGGAGGGCGTCCCGTACGACCTGTCCACCGTCGTCCCCGTGCTCGGCGCCTTCTGCGAGGCCGTCGGCTTCGAGCGGCCGCACGTCGCGGGGAACTCGCTGGGCGGGCTGCTCGCCCTGGAGCTCGGCCGGGAGAAGCTGGTGCGCTCGGTCACCGCCCTCTCCCCCGCCGGTTTCTGGTCGGAGGGCGAGCGGCGGTACGCCTTCGGGACGCTGCGGGCCATGCGGGGCGCGGCCCTGTCGCTGCCCGTGCCGGTGATCGAGCGCCTCTCGCGTACGGCCGCCGGGCGCACCGTGCTCACCAGCACCATCTACGCGCGGCCCGGTCGCCGGTCACCCGAGGCCGTCGTCGCCGAGACGTTGGCGCTGCGGGCGGCCACCGGCTTCCACCAGACCCTGACCGCGGGCCGGACCGCGCTCTTCCGCGACGACGTCCCCGCGGTGCCCGTCACCGTCGCCTGGGGCACCCGCGACCGGCTGCTGCTGCGCCGCCAGGGGATCCGCGCCAAGCACACCCTGCCCGCCGCGCGCCTGGTCCGGCTGCCCGGCTGCGGCCACGTGCCGATGAACGACGACCCGGCTCTGGTCGCGCGCGTGATCCTGGACGGCAGCCGCTGAGTCCGGCCGGGGCTTCCGCGTGAACAGGCCGGTGCCCAGGGCGGCGCCGGCGCCCACGAGGAGGCCGCCGACCGCCTGCGGGAGGCCGAAGACGGCGTCTCCGACCAGCGCGGCGCTCAGCGCGGCGGCGATCGGGATGGCCCCGGTATAGAGAGTGGCCTTCTCCATGCCGACGCGCTGGACGCCCATGTAGAAGAGGACGAATCCGACGACCGTGGCCAGGGCCGCCTGCCAGACCAGGGCGCCCGTCTCCACGGCCGTCGGCACCCGTACGAACCCGGCGCCGTCCACGACCAGGCCGACGAGGGCCGCCTCGACCGCGCCGAGCCCGCACACGGCGGCCGTCAGCAGCTTCGGCCCGAGCAGCCGGAGGACCGGGACGGCGAGGACGGTGAACCCCACCTCGCCCGCGAGCGCCGCCGCCGACCAGCCGATCCCGGCCAGGTCCGTACGCCCCCAGCCCTGCACGGTGAAGGCACCGGCGGCGACGAGCAGCGCCCCGTAAAGGACGGCGGGGGCGGGCCTGCGGCCCTCGGTCAGCGGGACCAGGACGGCGACGACGACCGGGGCGCAGCCGACCAGGACGCCGGGGACGGCGGGCTCGGCAGTCCGCTCGGCGGCAAGGACGGCGAGGTTGAAGCCGACCATGCCGACGGCAGCGAGGGCGGCGAGCCGCAGCCAGTGACGGGCGGTCAGGAGCCGCAGCGGGGCGAACCCGCCACGGCCGAGCAGCGGGAGGAGGAGCAGGCAGGCGGCGCCGTACCGGAGCGCCTGTCCGCCCGCGTACGGGTAGGCGCCGAGCAGGCTGTTGGCGGTGAAGGAGGCACCGACGAGGGCGTAGGCGAGGGTCACGAGAAGGACCCCGCGCAGGGCGTTCGCGTTCATGCCTCCGACGCTAGGAGGCCGAGCGGTCCCGGTTGAGGTCCACTTCCGTCACGCCATCGGGGACCACTTCTCGTCGCGTACGGAGCGGGTCCGGGTGCGGAAGGTGCGGCGGTAGGCGTCCGGGGGGACGCCGACGGTGCGGTTGAAGTGGCGGCGGAGGGTGGTGGCCGTGCCCATGCCGGTGGCTTCCGCGATGGCGTCGACGCTGTCGTCGGTGGCCTCCAGGAGCTCCTGGGCGCGGCGGATCCGCTGGGTGAGCAGCCACTGCAGCGGGGTGGTGCCGGTCGCGGCCCGGAAGTGGCGGCCCAGGTGGCGCGAGCTCATCCGTGCCTGGCGGGCCAGGTCCTCCACGGTCAGCGGTCGGTCGAGCCGTTCGACCGCCCAGGGCAGCAGCTCGGTGAGCGGGTGGTCCTCCCGGGTGGGTACGGGGGCGGTGACGAACTGGGCCTGGCCGCCGTCCCGGTGCGGGGGCACGACCAGGCGGCGGGCGACCGTGTTGGCGATCGCCGAGCCGTGGTCGAGGCGGACGAGGTGCAGGCAGAGGTCCATCGCGGCGGCCTTGCCTGCGGAGGTGAGCACCGTGCCGTTGTCCACGTAGAGCACGTCGGGATCGACCTCCACCCGGGGGTACCGCTCGGCCAGGGCCTCGGTGTGCGCCCAGTGCGTGGTGGCGCGCCGGCCGTCGAGGAGGCCGGCGGCGGCCAGGACGAACGCGCCCGTGCACAGGGAGGCCACGCGCGCGCCCGCCTCGTGGGCCGCGCGCACCGCGTCGATCAGTTCGGCGGGCGGCTCCTCGTCGACGTCGGCCCAGCCGGGGACGATCACCGTGTCCGCGTACGGGAGCCGGTCGAGCCCCTGGTCGGGTTCCAGGCGGAACCGCTCCACGCGCGCGGGGCTCGGCCCGCAGACGGTCACGTCGTACCAGGGGACGGCCACCGCGTCCGGTGGGGAGCCGAACACCTCGTACGCGAGGGAGAGTTCGAAGTGCAGCATGCCGTCGGTGACGGCGAGTGCGAGCGTACCCATGTCCGAAATTGTACGGGGCAGGTCGTTCCGGACACTCGCGGCCGTCCGGAACGACCGCCAGGATGGATGTAGTTGAAGGTTCGACAACTGGGAACGGCGGGAGAAGTCATGGAATCGGGTCAGCGGGTCGTGGTGTTCGGTGCCTACGGACACACCGGGCGCTTCGTGGTGGCGGAACTGCTCGAGCGGGGCTTCGTCCCCGTGCTCTCCGGCCGCGACGCCGACAAACTGCGGACGCTCGCCGCATCCCACGACGGGACCCTCGCCACGTCCCACGACGGGCTCGACGTCCGCCCGGCGTCGGTCGACGACCCGGCCTCGCTCGACCGCGCACTGGCCGGCGCGGCGGCCGTGATCAACTGCGCCGGGCCGTTCGCCGCGACCGGCGCCCCGGTGATCGAGGCCGCCCTGCGCGCCGGGATCCCGTACGTGGACGTGGCCGCCGAGATCGAGGCCAACGCCGACACCTTCGCGCGCTTCACGGACCGGGCCCGCGCCGCCGGAACGGTCGTCGTCCCCGCGATGGCCTTCTACGGCGGCCTCGGCGACCTGCTCGCCACCACGGCGATGGGCGACTGGACGGCGGCCGACGAGGTGCACGTCGCGTACGGACTGAGCAGCTGGCACCCCACGGCGGGGACCCTCGCGGCGGGCAAGGTCTCCCGGGAGCGGCGGGGCGGCCGGCACGTCCGCTACACCGGCGGACGCCTCGCGTACCACGACGACGCGCTCCCGGTCCTGGACTGGCCCTTTCCCGCTCCCCTGGGCGTCCGGCCCGTCATCGGCGAGTTCACGATGGCCGACGTCGTGACCGTGCCGAGCCATCTGGCGGTGCCCGAGGTACGCACGTACATGGCGGTCGACGCGGCCCGGGACCTGTCGGCGCCGGACGCGTCGGCACCGACCCCGGTCGACGGGCGCGGCCGGTCCGCGCAGACCTTCCTCGTGGACGTCGTCGTGCGCTCCGGGGGCGCGGAACGCCGGGCCGTCGCCGTCGGGCAGGACATCTACGCCGTCAGCGCGCCGCTCGCCGTGGAGGCCGTCCACCGCGTCCTCACCGGCCGGACCCGGACGACCGGCGTCGCCTCGGCCGGGGAGATGTTCGACGCTCCCGACTTCCTCCGCGCGCTGTCCGCCCACCTTTCCCTGGACGTGCGGCACTGACCCGCAGGCGACCTCGGCATCATGGGTCCGACCGGGACGGATCGGTGAACTCCCGGGCCGGGACGGCGAGAAGGGCCATGCGACATGGGGAGTCAGGGGCAGGCGGCCTGGGAGCTGCTGTTGCCGGCCGTCGGCGCTCCGGCGCGGCGGCGGGGGCGGGCACTGCAGGAGGCGCTGCGGGAGGCGGTGCGTTCGGGGCGGCTCGCGGCCGGGACGCGGCTGCCGTCGACCCGCGCGCTCGCGACCGACCTCGGCGTCTCGCGGGGCCTGGTGACCGAGGCGTACGAGCAGCTGACGGCCGAGGGGTACCTGCGCAGCGACCGGGGTGCGGGGACCTGGGTGGGCGGCGCGGCCCGGGCGGCCGTGCGCGGGGCCCGCGACCCGGCCGCCGGAACGCCCGGGGTCCGGGTCGACTTCCGCCCGGGGACCCCCGACCTGTCGCTGTTCCCGAGGAGCGCGTGGGCGGCGGCGCAGCGGTCCGTGCTCGCGCGGCTCCCCCACCCGGCGCTCGGCTATCCGGACCCGCGCGGGCTGCCCGAGCTGCGCGAGGCGCTGGCCGCGATGCTGGCGCGGCGGCGCGGCGTGGTGGCCGATCCGGAACGGCTCGTGGTCTGTTCGGGCGTGGCGCAGGCGTCGACGCTGATGGGTTTCGTCCTCCACGCGCGCGGGATGCGCCGGATCGGGATCGAGGATCCCGGCAGCCCGGAGCACGGGCGGCTGTTCGCCTCGACCGGCGTGGAGACGGTGTGGCTGCCGCTGGACGAGGAGGGGCTGCGTCCGGGGCCGCTCGCCGACTCCGGGGTGCGGGCGGTGGTCGTGACGCCCTCGCACCAGTTCCCGTCCGGCATCAGCTGGTCGGCGGAGCGCCGGACCGCGCTCCTCGACTGGGCGCGCGCGGTGGACGGATACGTCCTGGAGGACGACTACGACGGCGACTTCCGCTACGACCGCGCCCCCGTCGGCGCTCTCCAGGGTCTCGACCCCGAGCGGGTCGCCTACGCGGGCTCGGTCAGCAAATCGCTGGCCCCGGGGCTGCGGCTGGGCTGGCTGCTCGTCCCGGAGGCGCTGCTCGACGAGGTCGTCGAGCGGAAGCGGACGATGGACCTCGGCAATCCCGTACTCGACCAGGCCGTCCTCGCCGAGTTCGTGACGCGGGGCGGGTACGACCGGCAGCTGCGCCGCTGCCAACGCGCCTACCGGGAGCGGAGGGACGCGCTGCTCGCCGCGCTCGCGGAGCACCTGCCCGGCACCCGGGTGAGCGGCATCGCGGCCGGACTGCACGTCATCGCGCGCGTACCTGCGCGGTTCGGGCCTCCGGAGCGGTTCCTGGCGCGGGCGGCGGAGGCCGGGGTGGCGCTGCGGCCCCTGGAGGAGTACGGCACGGCACGGCCGGCGGACGGGGACGTACGGCTCGTCATCGGGTACGCGCACGTGGCGCCTTCGGCCGTCACGACGGGGATCCGGCTTGTGGCGGAGGCGTTGAGGCGCGGGTGAACGGGGCCGGGATCCAACATTCGAATCTTGGATTCGGGATCCTGGATCCAAGATTCGAATGTTGGATCCAGAATTCGGATGTTGGATCCAGGATCCCGAGCGGAGACGTTCGGGCGTGGGCGACCGGAGCCTGAGGCCCGAAGAACCCCGAACGGCCATCTGTTCACGCGGGGTTCGCGCGGGCGCCGCACCCGGCCGTTAGGCATGGGTCGGCGCCCCGGCCGTGCAGTACGGGGCGGTGCACCGTCCACGGCCCGAACGACCGCCCCCGGAGGCCCCTCCATGTCCCTTCCCGTGCCCGGCAACTCCCCCTCCCCCGCCCGGCGCAGCGTGCTGCGCGGTTCGCTCGCCGCGTCGGCGGCGCTCACCCTCGGCGGCACCGGCCTCGCCGCGCCGGCGTTCGCCCTGTCGGGCCGGCCCCGGGCCGAGTGGGGTGTGCAGGCGGGTGACGTCACGGCCTCCTCCGGTCTGGTGTGGGTGCGTTCGGACCGGTCGGCGCGGATGCTCGTGGAGACCTCGGCGACCGAGTCCTTCCGGCACGCGCGCCGTCACCTCGGGCCGTTGATCGGCGCGGACACGGACTTCACCGGGACGACCGCCCTGCGCGGCCTTCCGGCGGGCGAGCAGATCCACTACCGGGTCACCCTCGTCGACCCGGACGATCCGCGCCGGACGGGCGAGCCGGTCCTCGGCACCTTCCGTACGGCCCCCGACCGGCGCCGCGACGGGGTGCGGTTCCTGTGGTCCGGGGACATCGCGGGGCAGGGCTGGGGCATCAACCCGGACATCGGGGGCTTCCGCGCGTACGAGGATATGCGCCGGCTCGACCCGGACTTCTTCCTGTGCAGCGGCGACACGATCTACGCCGACGGGGTCATCCAGCCGAGCGTGACCCTGCCGGACGGGCGGATCTGGCGGAACGTCACGACGCCGGAGAAGGCGAAGGTCGCCGAGACCCTCGACGAGTACCGGGGCAACTTCCGCTACAACCTCCTCGACCACAACGTCCGGGCCTTCAACGCGCAGGTGCCGTCGGTGGTGCAGTGGGACGACCACGAGGTGCGGAACAACTGGTACCCGGGGCAGATCCTGGACGACGCCCGCTACACGGAGAAGGACGTGGACGTCCTCGCGGCCCGCGCCTCGCGCGCGTTCGGCGAGTACTTCCCGGTGTCCACCCTCCACGCGCGCGGTGAGGGGCGCGAGCGGCGGGTGCACCGGGTGGTGCGGTACGGGCCGCTGCTCGACGTGTTCGTGCTCGACATGCGCTCGTACCGGAACGCCAACTCGCCCGGCCGGCAGGCCGACGACACCACCGGCATCCTCGGCGCCGAGCAGCTGGCGTGGCTCAAGCGGGAGCTGGCCGCGTCCCGGGCGGTGTGGAAGGTGCTCGCGGCGGACATGCCGATCGGTCTGGTCGTCCCGGACGGCGCGGCGAACTTCGAGGCGATCGCGCAGGGCGACCCGGGAGCGCCCCTGGGCCGGGAACTCCAGATGGCGGAGCTGCTGCGCTTCGTGAAGCACCGGCGGATCACCGGCACGGTGTGGCTGACGGCGGACGTCCACCACACCTCGGCGCAGCACTACGCGCCGGAGCGGGCGGCCTTCCAGGACTTCGCCCCCTTCTGGGAGTTCGTGTCCGGGCCGCTGGCGGCGGGCGGGTTCCCGGCGAACGCCCTGGACGCGACCTTCGGTCCCGAGCGGGTGTTCGTGCGGGCGCCGGAGCGGGGGAACCTGTCGCCGATGGAGAGCCCGCAGTACTTCGGCGAGGTCGACATCGACGGCCAGAGCGGGGAGCTGACCGTGCGGCTGCGCGCCGAGGGCGGGACGGTGCTGTTCACCAAGGTGCTCCAGCCGGGGCGGGTCGGGCAGTGAGCCCTGGTCGGGGCGGGCGCCGCTGATTGTCAGTGGGGGGTCGTAACGTCGTTCCCATGACGCGATCCGTACAGGCGCTCGCCTGCCGCCGCCCGTCCGCGCTGGAGTCCACGGGCTCCGGCCGGCTGCTCGGGCCGGAGACGACGGGGAACGGGGACGCGGGTGGAACGGCGGGGCGTGGAGAGCAGGATGGGGGGACGGTATGGGGAACGGGACGGGCGAGGTCGAGGGCGCGGGGGACGACTCCGGCGTCGGGAGGCTGCTCGCGGCGGTGCGCGCCGGTGAGGCCGGTGACGTACCGGCGCTCCTGGAGCCTCTGGACGCGGCCGAGCGCAAGCTCGCGCTCACCCGGCTGAAGGCGTTGCGCACCGAGGTGCGCGCCGGAAAGTGGGAAACGCCTCCGTACGTGCCGAGCCGCATCCGCAGCGCGCTGTACGTGGCGGGCGCCGGCTGCGTCCCGACGCCCGCGGCGGCCGCGAGCTGGCTCGGCGCGCGCGACCTCCAGCTCCGGGAGGAGGACAAGCCCCTGGCCCTCGCGGCGATCGGCGACCGGGACCCGGAGTGGGCGGCGGATCTGGCGGGACGGCTGGCCGGACGCCGGGCCGTGGCGGAGAACAGTTACCCGCTGCTCCACGGGCTGGTCGTCCGCTCCGGATATGCCGTTCCCCCGACCGACGGCTACGTCACCGGCTGGACCTGGCACCTCACCGACGACCGGCTCGTGGAGCGCCTCCGGGGGGACCCGCAGACGCCCACCCTGGTGGCGCACGCCCTCGCGATGGCGGAGCCCCCCGAGCGGCTGACCCGGCCGATCGGTCGCCGGCCGGCGAGGCACTGGCCCTCGGCGTTGCGGACCCTCGTCGAGGAGGGGGTCCTGGACCGCGCCCAGGTCCTGGACCTGTGTGTGTCCCGGCTGCTGCGCGGCGGCCCCCTCCGGAACCTGCGGCTCCCATTGGAGATGGTGCAGCTGCTCGCACCGGACGCGGAGGAGCTGCGGCAGCGGATCCCGGACTGGGTCGGGATCGCGGCCGACGCGCCGTCGATCGTCGCCGGGTACGCCCAGGACGTCCTGGTGGAGCTCGCCTCGGCGGGGGCGGTGCCGGTCGGGGCGCTGGCCGAGATGACGTCCGGGGTTCTCTTCCGTACCGAGAAGAAGCTGGTACGGGCCCAGTTGGCGCTGGTCGGCAAGGTACTCGCCCGCGAGCCGGGCGCGGCCGGGGAGCTGTTGCCCGCCGTGACGGAGGCCTTCGGGAACGAGGACACCGGCGTGCAGGAGCGGGCCCTCAAGCTGGTCGCCCGCCATCTGCCGGGCGTGGACGCGGAGGTGCGCCGCGAGCTGGCCGAGGCCGCAGGTCTCCTCGGTCCGACGCACCGGCAGGCCGCCGAGGAGCTGTTCGGCGCGGACCTGGAGGAGGCGGCGGCCCTTCCGTACGAGGAGATCCTGCCTCCCGTGCCCGAGGCGCAGCTGGTCCCGCCCCCGGCCACGACCGTCGAGGAGCTGGTGTCGGAGCTGGTGGCGAAGCGGCTCTCGGAGGAGCCCATGGCGTTCGAGCGGACGCTCGACGGGCTTGTGCGGCATGCGCACCGGGACCGGGCGGCCGTGGCGGAGGCGGTGCGGGAGGCTTTTCCCTCGCCTCAGTGGGAGCAGCGAACCCACTGCTTCACGCACACCACCCACGGGATCCATGGGGTGCTCGCGGGGGTCCTCGGGCTGCTGAACCCGACGCTCGTCGATTTCCGTCGAACCAAGGGGCACGGCGCGGACATCTGCCTCCACCAGGCCCTGTCGGGGGTCCTCGACGCCCGGCTGTGGGAGGCCGCCGACCTCGTCGGCACGGACGCGCTGCCGTTCCTCCTCGCCACGCCGACCTGGCACACCGGGGCCATCGACCCGCTGGTCCTGGTGGGGCGGCTGCGGGAGTACCGGGACGCGGGCGTCGAGCCCGCTCCGGTCGATTTCGCGCAGGCCCTGCTCCGGGTGCTGCGGGCCGACCCGTCGGCGGGGCGGGCGGCCGAGGAGGCGGCGGCGCTCGGCACCGCGGCCGGCCGGCGGCTCGCCGCCTGGCTGGGAGAAGAGGCGGCCGTGGGGCCGACCGTGCGGTTCCTCCGGCGGGACGAGGACAAGACCCTGCGGAGGTACCACCTGTTCGACCGGCTCGTGGTCGACCTCGGCGAGCACCCGGTGGTGCGGGCGGAGTTCCCGCCCGCCTTCCAGTGGCTCGGTGGCGCCCTGGAGGCGACCCCCCGCCGTTGCCACCACTGGGTGGAGGGCCGGGCGCAGTGGGCCCCGGTGCTGCCGGCCGACCGTGAGCTGCTCGCGGCCTGTCTCCTGCCGGCGCTCGCGCACTCCGCCGAGGCGGACGCGCGCGGCGCGACGGAACCGCTGACCGCGCTGGCCGAGGCCGACGGACCGGTGGGCCGGGCGGTCCTGCTGGCCCTGGCGTACGGTCTCGGCTGCGTGGACGCGGACGACCGGCTGCGCGCGGTGGACGCCGTGCTCGTCCTGGCGTCGCGGGGCGAGCTGGACGCCCGGGGGTTGGGCACGGAGCTGGCGTGGCTGGTCGCGGAGGGCTCGGTCAAGCCGAACCGGCTGGCGGACGCGGCCCGGACGGCGGCCGCCACGGGGGCGTACGGGACGGTCTGGGCGATCCTCGCGGCGATGCTTCCCGGTCTCCTCGGGGCGGCGAAGCCGATACGGGGGCTCGGCGAGGTCCTCGCGGTCGCCGCCGACTGCGTGGAGCGGTCCGGGGCCGGCGGAGAGGTCGCCGGGCTCGACGCGCTCGCCTCGGGACGGGGTTCCTCGCAGCTGGTGGTGCAGGCCAAGCGGCTGCTGAACGCACTCCACCAGGGGGCCGATCAACCTCTGACGGAAACGGTCCGAATCGGTCGTTAAGCCTCCAGATCGGCGCTTAACCCGTCAGTCACAAAGCGTTCGTGATCACGCAACACCACTGGGTCACAGTGAAGCCATGACCGATGTGACGTCTTCGAAGAGCGCCCGCCGTCCGCACCACTGGCGGCACGACCTGATCGAGCTCGCCGCCATGTTCACCGCCGTGGTGGTGGCCGACACGATCGCCAAGACCATCGCCAAGGGCCCCGACGGCCCCTACCTCCTGGTCTTCTCGGCGATCGCGCTGGTCGCCACCGCCGCGTTCCACACCTGGTGGGCGCGGCGGCACAGTCATGCCAGCCACGCCCCACCCGCCGGTGGCACGGACGGGCATCCCGCCCCCGAGCCGTCGGCAGGGGACGCTCAGAACGGAAAGGAGACGGAGGAGGAGTCCGGGCCGCCCGCCGAGACGACGCTGTGGCGGATGCGGACCACCGTCGCGGACACCCCCGGCAGCCTCGCCGCGCTGTGCACGGTCCTCGCCCGGCTGGGCGTGGACATCCTCACCCTCCAGACCCACCCGCTCGGCGACGGCACGGTCGACGAGTTCCTGCTGCGCGCCCCCGCCGACCTCTCCGCGCAGGCCCTCGCCCGCGAGACGGCGGCCGCCGGCGGCCGCGACACCTGGACCGAGCGGGCCGACGCCCACGACCTGGTGGACACCCCCACCCGGGTCCTCGGCCTGGCCACCCGTACCGCGCTCGACGCGGCCGAACTGCCGCTCGCGCTGCGCCAGCTCCTGGGCCGCTGCACCCTCCACTCCGTGCCGGCCGTCTCGCTCACCGGCCGCCCCACCGGCGAACAGGCGCCGGTCGAAGGCGTCCTGGAGGGGACCGTGATGCGGCTGCGCGACCCGCACGGCGGCACGCTCATCATCGAGCGGCCCTATCTGCCCTTCACCCCGACCGAGTTCGCCCGAGCCCGCGCCCTCGTCGAGCTCGACGCCCGGCTCGGTCCCCGCGTCCCGCGCAGCCAGGACGTGCTGACGCTGCCCGAGGGCAACGAGATCACCGTCCGCCGTGCCGACCAGCGCGACCTGGCCGCCGCGCGCGCCATGCACGACCGCTGCTCGGCCCGCACCCTCGGCCTGCGGTACCACGGCCCGGTCGGCGACGCCGACCGCTACCTCGGCCACCTGCTCAGCCCCCGCTTCGGGCGCACCCTCGCCGTGCAGACGGCCTCCGGCCGCCTCGTCGCCCTCGGTCACCTGCTGTGGGACGGCGACGAGACGGAGGTCGCCCTCCTCGTCGAGGACGACTGGCAGCGGCGCGGCATCGGCTCCGAGCTCCTCGGCCGCCTCGTGGCGATGGCCGAGGAGACCGGCTGCGACAGCGTGTACGCCGTGACGCAGTCCTCCAACACGGGGATGGTGGCCGCGATGCGGGCGCTGAACCTGCCCCTCGACTACCAGATCGAGGAGGGCACCCTGGTGATCACCGCCCGGCTGGCCCCGGCACCGCGACCGGCCGCCCGGACGCAGCAGGAGCAGTCGCACGAAGGGGCCCGGCGGGCGGAGCGCTGAGCGCCTGGGTCAGGTCGCGCCACAGGTCCTCGACGTCCTCCAGGCCGACCGACATCCGCAGGAGCCGGTCGCTGACGCCCGCCGAGCGCCGGTCTCCCTCGGCCACGATGCGGTGGCTGATGGAGGCCGGGTGCTGGATGAGGGTGTCGACGCTGCCGAGGCTGACCGCGGGGGTGATCAGGCGCACCCCGGCGATCACGTCGTGCGGGTCCCCGTACACCTCGAAGGCGATCATCGCGCCGCCGATCCGCGGGTAGTGCACGCGGGCGATCCGGGGGTCGGTGGCGAGCCGCCGTACGAGCTCCGCCGCCGACGAGGACGCCGCCCTGACCCGTACCGGGAGGGTGGAGAGACCGCGGAGCAGCAGGTATCCGGCGAGCGGGTGGAGCACCCCGCCGGTGGCGAAGCGGACCTGACGGAGCGTACGGGCGAACTCCTCGTCGCAGGCGACGACCCCGCCCATGACGTCGCCGTGGCCGCCGAGGTACTTGGTGGCGCTGTGCAGCACGATGCGGGCGCCCTGCCCGACGGGGCGCTGGAGCACCGGCGTGGCGAAGGTGTTGTCGACGAGCAGCGGGACGGAGCCGCAGGAGTGGGCGACGGCCCGGATGTCGGCCTCGGCGAGGGTCGGGTTGGCGGGCGACTCGACCATGACGAGGCCGGTGTCGGGCCGGATCGCGTCGGCGATGCCCGCCGGGTCGGTCCAGGTCACCTCGGTGCCGAGCAGCCCGGCGTCCAGGAGGTGGTCGCTGCAGCCGTACAGCGGACGGACCGCGACGACGTGCTTCAGGCCCTGGCTCGCGCGGGCGAGGAGCACGGCGGTGAGGGCGGCCATGCCGCTGGCGAAGGCGACGGCGGCCTCGGCGCCCTCCAGGCGGGCGAGGGCCTCCTCGAAGCGGGCCACGGTCGGGTTGTCGAGCCGGGCGTAGACGGGCGGGCCGTCGAGCCGGGCGCCGGTGGTGGCGAACTCGTCGATCCGGGCGGCCTCGGCCCGGGCGTCGTACGAGGGGTAGGTGGTGGACAGGTCGAGCGGCGGGGCGTGCAGCCCGAGTCCGGCGAGGTCTTCGCGGCCGGCGTGCACGGCTTCGGTGGCGAGGGCCCTCGGGGTGTCCGAGAGGCCGTGATCCATGGCGTCCATGGCGGCACTGTGAACGGATACCGGAAAGTAGCGGGAATGCGCCGTGCTACGTTCGGCCGATGGCCGATTCTGTCGTACTGGACGCGGTCGATCTGCACATTCTTCGCCTCCTGCAGAACGACGCCCGGACCACCTACCGCGAACTCGCCGCCGAGGTCGGAGTCGCACCTTCCACCTGCCTGGACCGGGTGGCGCGGCTGCGCCGCACCGGGGTGATCCTCGGACACCAGCTACGACTGGATCCGGCCAAACTCGGACGTGGGCTCGAAGCGCTGCTTCTCGTCCAGGTCCGGCCCCATCGGCGTGAACTGATCGGTCCGTTCGTCGACCGGATCCGGGCCCTGCCGGAGTCCCGGGCGCTGTTCCACCTCACCGGGCCCGACGACTACCTGGTGCACGTGGCCGTGGCGGACCCCGCCGACCTGCAGCGTCTCGTCCTCGACGAGTTCACCTCGCGCCGCGAGGTGGCCCGCGTCGAGACCCGGCTGATCTTCCAGCAGTGGGAGTGCGGCCCCCTCCTGCCGCATTCCTCCGGCCCTTCCTTGTCAGCCGACTGAGGCCGGACGAGGGTGACGCGGGCCCGCCGGAGGCGCCAGGATGACTCCCATGCCAGACACTTCCAGCAGCCTGCTGCCCCGCCAGGTCGCCGACGACCACGTCGACGCACTCATCGCCCTCGACCCGATCACCGGTACGTACCTGGGAGTCAAGGAGAGCGCCGGACGGCTGCCGGACTTCTCGCCCGCCGGACAGCGAGCGGTGGCCGAGCTCGCCCGCCGCACGCTCGCCCGGCTCGACGAGGCGGAGCGGACCCCGGGTGCGGACAGCGACGCCGAGCGGCGCTGCGCCCGGCTGCTGCGGGAGCGGCTGACGGCGGAACTCGCCGTGTACGAGGCCGAGGAGAGCCTCTGCACGGTCAGCAACATGCGCTCGCCCGCACACAGCATCCGCATCGTCTTCACCGTGATGCCGACGGAGACCGAGGAGGACTGGACGGCGGTCGCCGCCCGGCTGCGCGCGGTCCCCGCCGCGTTCGACGGTTACCGCGCCTCGCTCGCCCTCGGTCTGGAGCGCAAGCTCTTCGGCGGGCCGCGCCCCACCGCCACCTTCGTCGAGCAGCTCACCGAGTGGGCGGGCGGCGACGGCGGCAGGCCGGGCTGGTTCGAGGAGTTCGCCGCCGCCGGCCCCGCCACGCTCCCCGCGGAGCTGAGGGCCGAACTCGCGACGGCCGCGCGGGGCGCCACCGCGGCCGTCGTGGCCCTGCGGGACTGGATGCGGGACGTGTACGCCCCCGCCGTCGCCGACGCGCCGAACACGGTGGGCCGTGAGCGCTACCAGCGCTGGACCCGCTTCTTCAACGGCACCGACCTGGACCTCGACCAGGCGTACGCGTACGGCTGGACCGAGTACCACCGGCTCCTCGGCGAGATGCGGACCGAGGCCGAGCGGATCCTGCCGGGCGCGGGCCCCTGGGAGGCGCTCGCCCACCTCGACGAGCACGGCACCCACATCGAGGGCGTCGAGGAGGTCCGGGTCTGGCTCCAGGAGCTCATGGACGAGGCCATCGAGGCGCTCGACGGCACCCACTTCGAACTCGCCGAGCGGGTACGGCGGGTGGAGTCCCGGATCGCCCCGCCGGGCGGCGCCGCGGCCCCGTACTACACCGGCCCCTCCGAGGACTTCTCGCGCCCCGGCCGCACCTGGCTGCCGGTGGACGGCACGACCCGCTTCCCGGTGTACGACCTGGTGTCGACCTGGTACCACGAGGGCGTGCCCGGCCACCACCTCCAGCTCGCGCAGTGGGTGCACGTCGCCGACCGGCTCTCCCGCTACCAGGCGACCATCGGCAAGGTCAGCGCGAACTCGGAGGGCTGGGCGCTGTACGCGGAGCGCCTCATGGACGAACTCGGCTTCCTGCCCGACGCGGAGCGGCGCCTCGGCTACCTCGACGGCCAGATGATGCGCGCGTGCCGGGTGATCGTGGACATCGGCATGCACCTCGGTCTCGAGATCCCCGCGGAGTCGCCCTTCCACCCGGGCGAGCGGTGGACCCCGGAGCTCGCCCAGGAGTTCTTCCAGCTGCACAGCAGCCGCCCGCCGTCGTTCGTGGAGAGCGAGATGACCCGCTACCTGTCGATGCCGGGCCAGGCGATCGGCTACAAGCTGGGCGAGCGCGCCTGGCTGCTCGGCCGCGCCAACGCGCGGGCCGCGCACGGCGAGGCCTTCGACGCGAAGGCCTGGCACATGGCGGCGCTCTCCCTGGGCCCGCTGGGTCTGGACGACCTGGTGGACGAGATCTCCCGGCTCTGACGTCTCCCATGCCGAGAATCCCCGGTCGCTCACTTGATCGACCGGGGATTCCCCTGCACGCTCTCCCTCATGAGCAGTGAATACACCCCGGACGCCACCGACTGGCGCATCCTCGAAGCCCTCCAGTCCGAGGGCCGCGCCAGCTTCGCCGAGCTCGCCCGCGCGGTGTCGATGTCGCCGTCCGCGGTGACCGAGCGGGTGCGGCGCCTGGAGGACGCCGGGGTGATCACCGGGTACACGGCGATCGTCGACCAGGACCGGCTCGGCCTGCCCATCCTCGCCTTCGTACGGCTGCGCTACCCGCACGGCAACTACAAGCCGTTCCACGACCTGATCGACACCACGCCCGAGGTCCTCGAAGCCCACCACGTCACCGGCGACGACTGCTTCGTCCTCAAGGTCGCCGCCCGCTCCATGAAGCACCTGGAGGGGATCACGGGGAAGATCGCCACGCTCGGGGCCGTGACCACCAGCATCGTCTACTCCTCGCCCCTGCCGAGGCGTTCCCTCAGCCGCTGAGCGCGTCGCCCCGGCCGCTGGGCGCGTCGCCCCGGCCGGTGAGGGAGCGCCGGGGCAGCCGCTGGGCGCGTCGCCTCAACCGGAAAGCGCGTCCCCTCCGGTGCGCAGCCGGACCGCCGAGCCCTGCCGCGCCTTGACGACCTCCAGCTGGGCCGGGATCCGGCGGCGGAGGTCGCCGACGTGGCTGACGATGCCGACGCTGCGGTCCCGTTCGCGCAGCGAGTCGAGGACGTCGAGGACCTCGTCGAGGGTCTGCTCGTCGAGGCTCCCGAAGCCCTCGTCGATGAAGAGGGTGTCGAGCCGGACCCCGCCGGCCTCGTCGGTGACGACGTCGGCGAGGCCGAGGGCGAGCGCGAGCGAGGCGAAGAAGGTCTCGCCGCCGGAGAGGGTGGCCGTGTCGCGCTCGTTGCCGGTCCAGGCGTCGACGACGTGCAGTCCGAGGCCGGCCCGCCTGCCGCCGGAGCGCGCGTCGGAGTGGACGAGGGTGTAGCGGCCCGAGGACATGCGCTGGAGGCGGGCGCTCGCGGCCGCCGCGACCTGCTCGAGGCGGGCGGCGAGCACGTACGACTCCAGGCGCATCCGGCGCTCGTTCTCCGCGGAGGTGCCGGCGGTGAGGGCGGCGAGGCGGGCCACCCGGTCGTACTCCTCGCGCAGCGGCCCGAGGCGGCGGACCTCGGTGAGGGCCTGCCGGGAGAGTCCGGCGAGTCCGGCGGCCCGCTCGCGGGCGGCGGCCAGGGCGGAGTCGGCCTCGCGGAGCGCGCGCTGCGCCGCCGTGTGGGCGGCCTCGGCGGCGGCGGGGTCGGCGGGCGGCAGGGCGGCGGCCTCGGCCGTGCCGGGCTCGGCGAGCCGGTCCGCGACGGCGGCGGCCTCGGCCTGCCAGGCGTCCACGCGCTGCTGGAGGGCTCGGCGTTCGCCCTCGCCGAGGAGGGCGCCGGCGGCCTCGGCGGGGGGGGTGAAGCCCGCCCGGTAGGCGGCGTCGGCGAGCCGGTCGTCGGCCTCCTTGAGGCGCTGGGCGGCGAGTTCGGCGGTGCGTACGGTTTCGGCGGCGTCGGCCAGGAGGGCGACGCGCCGCTCCAGGAGGGTGGCGTGTTCGGCCACGCTGGCGAACGCGCCGCGTCCCCGGGCGAGTTCCTCGTCAAGCGTGGACTGCTCCCGTTCCAGGGCCTCCCGGCGCGAGGTCCGCGCGGCGACCCGTCGTTCGGCCTCCCGCTGCGCGCCGACCCGCTCCTCGTACTCCCGCTCGGCCCGCGCGAGCGCCTCCCGCGCGCTGTGCGTCTGTCCGGCGAGCGCGTGCGCCTCGGCGTACAGCCGGGCCAGCTCGTCCGCTTCCGCCGCGAGTTCGGCGACGGTGGGCTCCTCCCCTTCCGCCCCCGCCAGGACCTCCGTACGCGCCGCCGACCAGGCCTCGCGGGTGACGGCGAGGTCGCGTTCGGCGGCCGTGCGGGTCTCCTCGGCGCGGGTGTAGGCCGCGTAGGCGGCGTCCTCGGTGGCGCGGTCGACGTGGCCGGCGGTGGTGCGGGCGGGGGCCGGATGGTCGGTGGAGCCGCAGACCTGGCAGGGGTCGCCCGGGGCGAGGGCGACCGCGAGTTCGGCGGCGATGCCCTCCAGGCGGCGGGACTTGACGTCGAGCCAGCTCTCGTGGGCGCCGTTGCGCCGCTCACGGGCCTCCGCGAGGCGCGCCTCGGCCGCCCTGGTGTCCTCGGCGAGGGCGTCACGGCGGCGGGCCGCGGCGAGCCGGCGGCGGGCGGGCTCCAGACGGCCCGCGAGGTGCTCGGCGCGGGCGGCGGCGTCGCGGGCGGCCTCGACGCGCTCGGTGAGGGCCGTGCGGCGCGGTTCCCAGCCGGTGAGCCAGTCGGCCGCGTCCCGGAGGGCGTCCTCGTCGGCGCGCGCCTCCCGGGCGAGTACGGCGCGCTCCTCGGCGACGGCGGCCGCGCGGCGCTCGGCGCGGCGGGCCGCGTCGAGACCGCCCAACTCCTCGCGCAGCCGGTGTTCGAGGGCGGAGAGGTGTTCGGCGCCCGCGTCGGCGAGCTCGGGGGGCAGCAGGGCGCGGGCCCGCTCCCGGGCGGTGTGCGCGGCGGCGTGCTCGCGCTCGGCGTCCCGGCGCAGTCCGAGCGCGGGCGCCACCCGGTCGGCCTTGAGGCTGCGGTCGAGGGAGTCCTGGAGGCGGTCGCGCTCGGGCGCCTGCTCGGTGAGCCGCTCGCGGCGCCGGAGGGCGTCGGCGTGCCGGGCCTGCCGGGCGGCGAGGTCGTTCTCCGCGTCGAGGGCGGCCCGCGCGGCGGCCTGTCCGCCCTCGGCGGCGGCGAGGCGCACGCCGGCGATGTCGAGGGCCTCGCGGGCCTCCGCGCGGGCGACGGCGGCCCAGGTGAGGACGGACTCGGCGAGCCCGGGATCGCCGGGCCGGCCCTCGACGGGGGTGCGGGCGCTGTCGAGGCCGCCGGCGGCCTGGGTCATGCGGTGGGCGAGGGTGAGCAGCCGCGCGTCCCCGTCCTCGACCTGCTGCTGCGCCGTGCGCCGCAGTTCGGCGAGGCGTTCCTCGACGGCGGCGAAGCGACGGGTGTCGAAGAGGCGGCCGAGGAGCTTGCCGCGGGCCTCGGCGTCGGCGCGCAGGAAGCGGGCGAAGTCGCCCTGCGGGAGGAGGACGACCTGGCAGAACTGCTCGCGGCTCATGCCGACGAGCTGGGTGATCTCCTCCCCTATCTCCTGGTGGGAACGGCTGAGTCCGGCCCACTCGCCGGTGGCCGGGTCGTACTGGCGGAGCCAGGTCTGGGCCTTCTCGGTGGTGAAGCCGCCGCCGCGCTTCTTGGGGCGCTGCTGGGCCGGGCGGCGGGTGATCTCCAGGCGTCGGTCCCCCACGGTCAGTTCGAGGAGGACCTCGGTGTACGTGCCGACGGGAGCGTGGTCGCTGCGCAGGGAGGCGCCGCGGGTCTGGCGCTCGCCGGGCACGCTCCCGTACAGGGCGAAGCAGACGGCGTCGAGGACGGAGGTCTTGCCCGCGCCGGTGGGCCCGTGGAGGAGGAAGAGCCCGGCGGCGGACAGGGCGTCGAAGTCGACCCTCTGCGTGGTGCCGAACGGCCCGAACGCCGTGATCTCCAGGCGGTGCAGCCTCACCGGCCCACCTCGCGCTCGGCCGCGTCGACCCGGACGTCGTCGAACGCCCCGTACAGGACGGCCCGTTCGGCGCCGTCGAGGGCGGCGCCGCCGCGTACGTGGGCCACGAAGTCCTCCGCGATCTGCTGGTCGCTGCGGTCCCGGAGCCGCTGGGCGTAGGAGGCGCCGGGGTCGTCCCCGGTCCGCTCGGGGTCGAAGACCAGGTTGAGGGTGTGCGGGAAGCGTGCGGCGAGCCGGGCCATGGGATCGGCGGGCCGCACGGGGTCGGTGAGGGTGGCCTCGACCCAGGACTGCTCGTGCGGGGCGAGCGCGGGATCGTCGAGGAGGTCGTCGAGCCGCCCCCGGATGCGGGCGAGGGGGCGCGGGACGGGGCAGTCGAGGCGTACGTCGCCGGTGATCTCCCCGTCCTCGCCGAGCTCGATCAGCCACATCGTCTTGCGGTGGTCGGCCTCGGAGAAGGAGTACGCGAGGGGGGAGCCGGAGTAGCGGACGCGCGGGGTGAGGGTCTGGCTGCCGTGGAGGTGGCCGAGGGCGACGTAGTCGACGCCGTCGAAGACGCCGGTGGGGACGGCGGCGACGCCGCCGACGGTGATGTCCCGCTCGCTGTCGCTGGGGGCGCCGCCCGCGACGAAGGCGTGGGCGAGGACGACGGAGCGGGTGCCGGCGGGCCGGCCGGCGAGGTCGGCGCGGACCCGGTCCATGGCGGCGGCGAGGACCGCCTCGTGGCCGGCCTTCTCGGCGCCGAGCCGCTCGCGGACGAGCGCGGGTTCGAGGTAGGGCAGCCCGTAGAGGGCGACCTCGCCGTGGGCGTCGGAGAGGACGACGGGGGTGCCGATGCCGTCGGGGTCGGTACGGAGGTGGATGCCGGCGCGCTCGATGAGTCCGGCGCCGACCCCGAGCCGGCGGGCCGAGTCGTGGTTGCCGGAGATCATGACGGTGGGCACCCCGGCCTCGGCGAGGCGGTGCAGGGCGGTGTCGAAGAGCTCGACGGCGGGCAGCGGGGGCACGGCCCGGTCGTAGACGTCCCCGGCGACGAGGACGGCGTCCACGTCGTGCGCGTGGACGGTCGCCACGAGGTGGTCGAGGAAGGCGGCCTGGGCGTCGAGCAGGCCGACGCGGTGGAAAGACCGGCCGAGATGCCAGTCCGAGGTGTGCAGGAGCCTCACGATGCCGTCCCACCCCGCATGTGTCCCGCTCCTCGCCGCCGCTTCCCGTTCGTGTGCGCCCACCACGCTATCCCGAGCGGAAGGGTGGGCGGGGCCGGTCCACGCGGGCGCGTGGGGGATGCGCGGGAGGTCACGTGTGACGCATCACGCGTCCCCGTAGGCCTCGCCGCCGAGTTCGAAGGAGGCCGTGCCCGCCGTGGCGTCGGCGAGCCAGCCGCGGAAGGCGGGGACGTCCGCGTCCGGGAGGCCGATCTCGATCGTGACGGCGTCGGCGTACCGCACGTCCCGGACGGCGCGGCCGGTGGCCCGCAGGTCGTTCTCCAGCTTGCCCGCGCGCTGGTGGTCGACGGTGACGGTGGCGAGCCGGAAGCGCTGCCGGGTGACGGTGCCGAGCGCGTCGAGCGCCTCGCCGACCACCCCGCCGTACGCGCGGATCAGGCCGCCCGCGCCGAGCTTCACGCCGCCGTAGTAGCGGGTGACGACGGCGACCACGTACCGCATCTCGCGGCGCAGCAGCATCTGGAGCATGGGGACGCCGGCCGTGCCGCCGGGTTCGCCGTCGTCGCTCGCCTTCTGCACGGAGGCGTCGGCGCCGAGGACGTACGCGAAGCAGTTGTGGGTGGCGGTCGGGTGCTCCTTGCGGATGCGCGCGATGAACTCCTGCGCCTCCCGCTCGTCGGCGACGGGCGCGAGCGCGCAGAGGAAGCGCGATCGGTTGATCTCGGTCTCGTGCACACCCTCGCGGGCCAGCGTGCGGTACTGCTCCTGCATCCGCCCAGCCTACGTTCCGTCCGGCCCCGCCCTGCCCGTCGGCCCGTAGGGGACATCTCAGGGGCGCTTCGTCGGGCGTACGGGAATCCCGGCTCGGCACGGCTCGTTCACAGGGGGACGGGCCGCGCCGACGAGAGGCAGCAGAAGCGATGAGCACAGACACCACGACCACGGACCCCACCGCGTACTCCGCGTCGGAGGCGGTGCGGCGGATCCTGACGTCCACGGGCGACACGTGGGCGGTGGTCGGCCTCTCCTCGAACCGGGCCCGTGCCGCGTACGGGGTGGCGGCGGTCCTCCAGCGCTTCGGCAAGCGGATCGTCCCGGTGCACCCGAAGGCGGAGACGGTCCACGGCGAGCAGGGCTACGCCTCGCTCGCCGACATCCCCTTCCCGGTCGACGTCGTCGACGTCTTCGTGAACAGCGACCTGGCGGGCGCCGTCGCGGACGAGGCCGTCGCGATCGGCGCCAAGGCGGTCTGGTTCCAGCTGGACGTGATCGACGACGAGGCCTTCGCCCGTACGCGCGAGGCGGGCCTCGACATGGTCATGGACCGCTGCCCCGCCATTGAGATACCGCGCCTGGGCTGAGGCCTGTCCGACCCTGATCCTCCGGACAGGACCTGAGTCCCGGGAGGTTCAGCCGACGGGGACGCCGAGGCCCTCCAGGACGACGGCGCCGGGGAGTTGGGCGAAGGCCTTGCCGGGGACGATGAGCTTGCCGCGGCGGCGGCCGCTGCCGACGAGGACCCACTCGGTGTCGACGACGGCGGCGTCGACGAGGAGGGGCCAGTCGGCGGGGAGGCCGATGGGGGTGATCCCGCCGTACTCCATGCCCGTCTCGCCGGTCGCGGTGTCCATCGGCGCGAACGAGGCCTTGCGGGCGCCGAGGTGCTTGCGGACGACGCCGTTGACGTCGACCCGGGTCGCCGACTTCACGAGGCACGCGGCGAGGGTCGTCATCTCGCCGCGCCTGCCCGCGACGACCACGCAGTTGGCGGACTCGTCGAGGAGCGCGGGCCCGTAGTGCTCCACGAAGACGGCCGTGTCGGCGATGGCCGGGTCGGTGTCCACGTACACCAGCCGGTCGGCCGGGACGGGACCCGTCCAGGCGCGGACGGCGGCCGCGACGGGGCCGGTCAGCAGGTCGAGGCAGTCGGGGGCGGGCCGGGCGTCGTCGAAGTCTCCGATGGGTGCGCGCATGGGCTGCACGCTAACAACTGCCGCGGGGCGCAGGGCGGGCCGTCTCAGCGTGCGGGAGTCAGCGCACTGGCGGGATGGAGACGGCCATCGTCATCTCGGCCGGCTCGTCGCCGTCGTTGCGGTAGGTGTGCGCGACGTTGGCCTCGAAGACGGCGGAGGTGCCGGCGGGCAGCGGATGGTCCTCGCCGTCCACGACCAGGGTGAGCGTCCCCGCGGTGACGTGGAGGAGTTCGACCGTGCCGTCCGGGTGCGGGTCGGAGGCGCTGCCGTCGCCCGGCATGAGGGTCCAGGACCAGAGCTCCAGCGGGCCGCGGGCCTCGGTGCCGACCAGGAGGGTGGTGTGGCTGCCGGTGGAGGTGGACCACATGCGGACGGCCTGGCCGGGCGGGACGAGCCGGACCTGGGGGCCCTGCTCGTAGTCGAGGAGGGTCGTGATGGAGACGCCGAGGGCGTCGGCCAGCTTCACGGTGGTGCCGACGCTGGGGTTGGTCCGGGCCTGCTCGATCTGGATGATCATTCCGCGGCTGACGCCCGCCCGGGCGGCGAGCGCGTCCAGGGTGAATCCCCGCTCCTTGCGCCAGCGCTTCAGGTTCCGGGCGAGCGACTGCGTGAGCTGGTCGAGGTCCGACACATTCCGTCCAATATTCTGGATGACAGAGTTCAATGAACTGAACTACGGTGGGGTGCACCCGATTGTTCACTGCACTGTACTGCCGCACGCCCCTGCGAGGATCCATGACCGCCCTGTTCGCCCTGGCCACCAGCCTGCTGTGGGGCCTCGCCGACTTCGGGGGAGGGCTCCTCACCCGGCGGATCCCCGCCCTCACCGTCGTCGTGGTCTCCCAGACCCTCGCGGTCCTCGTCCTCGGCACGATCGTCCTCGCGACCGGCGCCTGGACCGAGGCGGGGCCCCAGCTCTGGTACGCGGTCGGGGCGGGCGTCGTCGGCCCGGCGGCCATGCTCGCCTTCTACAAGGCGCTCGCGCTCGGCCCGATGGGCGTCGTCTCCCCGCTCGGCTCCCTCGGCGTCGTCGTCCCCGTCTCCATCGGCCTCCTCGTCGGCGACCGGCCGGGACTGCTCCAGTTCGCCGGGATCGCGGTGGCGATCCTCGGCGTGGTGCTCGCGGGCGGACCGGAGCTGCGCGGGGCGCCCGTCCAGCGCCAGGCGGTCCTGCTGACCCTGGTCGCGGCCTTCGGCTTCGGCTCGGTGATGACGCTCATCGCCGAGGCGTCCACGACCGTGACGGGCCTGTTCCTCGCCCTGTTCGTCCAGCGCGTCACCAACGTCCTGGTCGGCGGCGGAGCCCTGTACGCCTCGGTGAGGCGCGGCGGCCGCGCGCTCCCCGAGGGCGGCCCCGGGGTCGTCCGCGCCGCGCTTCCGGCCCTCGCCTTCGTGGGCCTCGCGGACGTCGCCGCCAACGGCACGTACGCGATCGCCGCCCAGCAGGGCCCGGTCACCGTCGCGGCCGTCCTCGCCAGCCTCTACCCGGTGATCACGGCCCTCGCGGCCCGTGGCGTCCTCAAGGAGCGGCTGCGTGCCGTCCAGGCGGCGGGCGCGGGCCTCGCCCTGGTGGGCACGGTCCTCCTGGCGACGGGGTGACCGCTCACATCACGACGGGACGGACTCGGAGCTTCCCGCGCGCTGGGCCTCCCACACCGCGAGCGCCGCGAGCTGCTCCGGGGTGACGTGTTCCGGTATCGGGGTGGGGGCGGGGGTACGGAGCGGGGGCTGCCAGCCGGTCTCCGGGGTCCAGCTGCGGACGACCTTCGCCGGGGCGCCCGCCACGACCGAGTGGTCCGGGACCTCCCCGCGCACCACCGCGCCCGCCGCGACGACGACGTTCCGGCCGAGCCGCGCGCCGGGGAGGATCACCGCGCCCGTGCCCAGCCAGCAGCCGGGGCCGATGGAGACCGGTTCGGAGCGGGGCCACTGGCGGCCGACGGGCTCGTCCGGGTCGTCGTAACTGTGGTTGGTCGAGGTGATGTAGACGTACGGACCGCAGTACGTGTCCGAGCCGATCGTCACCTTCGCGTCGGCGATGACGTGGCTGCCCCGGCCGAGGACGACGCCGTCGCCGAGGGTCAGGACCGTGTCCTTCCCGAGGTCGAGGTCCGGCAGCATCCCCGCCGTCAGCGTGACCTGCTCGGCGATGATGCAGCACTCGCCGATCTCGATCCACGGCTCGCCGAAGACCGTGCCCTGCGGGAAGGCGAGCCGGGTGCCCGCGCCGAGGCGGCGGAACCGCAGCTTCCCGGGGTGCTCGGCGGTGACGGAGCCGGCCTGCTGCACCCAGCGCCAGCCGCCCTGCACGGCACGGGCGAGGACCCGGCGCCGCCAGGCGGCGAGGGATGAGAACGTGTTTCTGTTCCTGGGCACCCGGCCACCGTAGTCGGCGCCGTCGTGCCTGATCAGTGCGGTGCGCTGTGATGTCCGTCATGAGCACGGCATAGGCTGCGCCCGGGGGCACCCCCGGGCGTGACACGACGGCTGACGATCTGCGGATCCGACCATCAGGAGCGAACCATGACAGAGGCGTTGATCAAGGGAGTGGGCGGCAAGGAGCCGCAGATCGATCCGACCGCCTTCACCGCCCCGACCTCCGTGGTGCTCGGCGAGGTCACGCTCGGCGCCCGCGCCAGCATCTGGTACCACGCGGTCCTGCGGGCGGACTGCGGTCCGATCGCGATCGGCGAGGACTCCAACATCCAGGACAACTGCACCGTCCACGTCGACCCCGGCTTCCCCGTCTCGATCGGCGACCGGGTCACCGTCGGCCACAACGCGACCGTGCACGGCTGCACCATCGAGGACGACGTGCTCGTCGGGATGGGCGCGACCGTCCTCAACGGGGCCCGGATCGGCGCGGGCTCGCTCGTCGCCGCCCAGGCGCTCGTCCCGCAGGGGATGGAGATCCCGCCGGGCTCGCTGGTCGCCGGCGTCCCCGCCAAGGTGCGCCGCCCGCTGACCGAGGAGGAGAAGGCGGGCATCCAGCTGAACGCCGAGATGTACCTGCTGCTCGCCAAGGGCCACGCCGAGGCCTTCGAGGAGTAAGCCGTACGGGCTTGTACGCGAAGGAGGGCGGCGCCCGTTCCCGGGTGCCGCCCTCCGCTCCGTACGCGTACGGTCCGCGCTCAGTCCGCCACCGGGACCGGCTCCTGCTCCGCGGCCTCGGCCCGCTGCGCCGCCGCCTTCTTGGCGCGGTTCTTGACCACCAGCATCGAGACGATGCCGATCAGCACGGCGAGGACGAGGCCCAGCCAGGAGAAGCGCTTGAGCCAGGCCTCGGCGACGACGCCGACCGTGTAGATGACGGCCGTGGTGCCGCCCGCCCACAGGATGCCGCCGAGGACGTTGGCGATGAGGAACTTCCAGTACGGCATCTGCAGCACGCCCGCGAGCGGCCCCGCGAAGATGCGGAGGAGGGCGATGAAGCGGCCGAAGAAGACCGCCCACATGCCCCACTTCTGGAAGGAGTTCTCGGCGAGCCCGATGTTGGCCTCGCTGAAGTGCTTGGGGAACCTCCGGCCCAGCTTGGCGAGGAGCGGCCGTCCGCCCTTGCGGCCGATCGCGTAGCCGATCGAGTCGCCGACGATCGCGCCGGCGGTGGCGCAGGCGCCGAGGACGTACGGATTGATGTCGCCGTGCTGCGAGGCGAGCAGCGCCGAGCTGACGAGCACGATCTCGCCAGGCAGCGGGATGCCCAGGCTCTCCACCCCGATCACCACCGCCACGAGGACGTAGACGGCGACCGCGGGGATCGTCTCCAGCCATTCCTGGACGTGCACGCGGTTCCTCCCGTGTCGGCTGCTCGACGGCCCGGCAGGTACGTCGGCGGGCACGCCGTGGAAGCCTACCCGGTCGGGATGAACGGACCTCGACGCCGACGAAGCCCCCGCCTCGGAGGGGCCCGGAGAGGTCCGGACGAGGCGGGGACTTCGTCATGTCCACCGGGTGTCAGTGGAAGAGCAGGGAGGCGCCGCCTGCGGCGGTGGTGACCGATCCCGGGCAGAGGAAGCTGCCGGAGGTCTTCGTCGCGGTGAACGCCTGGTTCACGTACCTGCGGGTGGTGCTGTCGCGGTTCAGCAGGACGTTGGTCGCCTTGTAGCGGCAGGAGATGCCGTACTGCGTTCCCGTGATGTCGATGACGTCGGCCTTCGCCTGGCCGGCCGCGTCGTCGAAGGTGACGTTGGGGTTGTTGTTGAGGGCGGCGGTGATGCCTCCGGTACAGCTCAGGTTGCCGCCCGGCGTGTTGATGCTGGTGCGGTCGATGGACAGCGCGGTGGGCGGGTTGGCGCTGGTCCGGGCGTTGGTCCAGGTGCAGGTGCTGCCCGAGACCACGATCACGCCGTCGACCTGCTGCGTTGCGGTGGGTCCGAAGGCGTTCGCCGCCGTGGTGGCTCCGGCGGTGGCCGCGATGATCAGGGCGGTGACGCACGAGAGTGCCGAGAACTGCCTCATGTCGCTCCTTCTGGGCCGCGTCCTTGTGGGGTGTGAGCCTCAGGGAAGGTCCCACAGGGACCTTGAATTGTCATGCACCCGTCAACTCTTTGGCCGGATAGCACCCCCTCGAACCAGAGCACCGCCGACCGGACCCTCGCATCACGTTCGAGAGGTGCGTCCACGGCCGGATCGACGCGGGCGATCGCGACTCCCGCGCCGTGGACGTCTCCCTTTCCGCCGCGCCGCGTTCAGCAGCGCTCAGTCGCCGAGAGGCGAGGGGGCCGATGCGGGACCTGCGCCCGCCGTCCGGCTCACTTTCCCAGGTCGTTGGGCCTGAGCGTCCACAGCACCGTCATCTCGCCGGTCACGGCGCCGTCCTCGCGGGTGATGTCGATCCGCACCGGGAACTCCGGCCGCTGTCCGGCGTCGAGTTCGGCGACGACCTCGGCGGCGGGGCGGCCGAGGGTGGCGGTGGCGGTGACGACGCCCATGGCCAGCTTCTTGTAGCCGATCTCGGCCTTGACGGCGAGCGGGACCGCGCGGCTCAGCTGGTCGCCGAAGGCGGCGAGCACGATGGCGCCGCTGGCGGACTCGGCCAGGGTGAACATCGCTCCGGCGTGCGGGCCGCCGACGTGGTTGTGGTAGGCGGGCTGGTCCGGGAGGCGCACGACGGCGCGCTCGGCGGTGGTCTCCAGGAACTCCAGGTTGAGGGTTCCGGCCATGGGGACCGTGGCGGCGAGCATCTCGCCGACGGACATCTGGTCTGCGCTCATGGACCGTGATGTTACCCACGAGTAGCAGCCTTGGCCATCCCCCGCCCGTCCCCGGCCCGGGGGCGGGCGTGGTCGAGCGGCCCCCGCACCTCTATGGTTACTGGCCATGTGGCCAGGACAGCAGCCGCCCGGGGGCGAGCAGAACCCGCAGGACCAGAGTCAGAACCCCTACCAGCAGTCGGGGTACCAGCAGCCGAACCCGTATCAGCAGCAGCCGCCCACCCAGCCCGGGTATCCGCAGCAGCCGCCGACACAGCCCGGCTACCCGCAACAGCCGCCCGCGCAGCCCGGCTACCCGCAGCAGGGGTACGCGCAGCAGCCGGGTTACCCGAACCCGTACCAGCAGCCGACCGTGCCGCAGCAGTACGCGGTGCCGGGCCCCGGACAGCCCGGCGGGCCCGACGGCGGGAAGAAGAAGCAGACGACGATCGTGGCGATCGTCGCCGCCACCGCCGTGGTCGTCGCGGCCGGAGTCGCCGCGTTCCTCGTGCTCGGCAAGGACGACGACAAGAAGAACACCGCCGACGACCCCAAGCCGTCCGTCACGGCCACCGCCTCCGCGGACCCCTCGTCCGCCCCGGCGCCCGACCCGAGCCAGTCGTCCGGGATCGACAACCCGCGCGACGGCGCGGCGCAGCAGCCGACGATCCCCGGCTGGAAGGTCGTCTACAACCCGAAGTACGGCACCCTCTTCGACGTACCGCCGGAGTGGGAGGTGTTCAAGCCGGGCTCGATCACCTTCTTCGAGGACGAGAAGAAGGGCGGCGGCCTTCCGCTGGTGACGATGTCCAGCCCCACGAGCTTCAAGAGCAAGTGGTGCACGTACGACGTCAACAAGAACGGCACCGACGAGACCTGGAGCCTGTCCACGGCCGGCACCAAGGGCGGCCAGGGCGCCAAGGACACCTCGTCCCTCGCGCGCAGCGAGGCCGGCACGTGGGTGTGGGGCGGCTACGCGCAGCACATGCCGCAGAGCACCATCAAGATCACCAAGCCGGTGCCGTACACGACGAAGTCCGGCCTCACCGGCAGCATGGCGACGGCCACGGCGCCGAACGTCAAGAAGCGCAACAAGTGCGAGACGGACGGGAAGTCGATCGCCTTCTCCTTCAAGAACGCCGCGGGCGACTTCTCGACCTGGGTGCTCTACGGGGCCGACGGCGTCAAGGACGAGCTGCCCGACGCGACGATCCGGCAGATCCTCTCCACGGTCCGGCTCGCCCCCTCCGGGTCCTGACCTCCTCCGGGTCCTGACCTCCTCCGGGTCCTGACCTCGGGATTCCGATTCCTCCCGCCACCGGGACCGGCCGCCCCGGTCCCGGTGGCCGGCCCCCCCCCCCCGACGGACCGCCCGAATATCCGGTTGGCAGTACGGGGAGGAGCCGGGGATAGTCCCGGGAGTGACCACACCCGCCGCCTCCCCCTCCCCCCGCCGGGCCCCGTCCCGCTCCCGCCGCCCCGAGTGGGCCGGCCGCAACTACCTCCTGCTCACCGCCGCCACGATCGTGACCAACCTCGGCACGCACGGCGCGCTGATCGCCACGACCTGGGCGGTCTTCGAGTCCGGGGGCGACGCGGGCGACGTGGGTCTCGTGGCCATGGCGCGGTTCGCGCCGCTGGTCCTCTTCCTGCTCATCGGCGGCGCGGTGGCCGACCGGCTGCCCCGGCACCGGGTGATGGTCGCGGCCAACGCCCTCAACTGCGTCTCGCAGGCCGCCTTCGCCGTCCTCGTGCTCTCCGGCGAGGCCCGCATCTGGCAGATGATGGCGCTCACCGCGCTCTGCGGCACCGGTCAGGCCTTCTTCAACCCGGCGGCCGAGGGCATGCTCATGTCCAGCGTCAGCGGGGAACAGGCGAGCCGCGCCTTCGCCGTCTTCCGCATGGCGATGCACGGTGCCGCCATCGGCGGTGCCGCGCTCGGCGGCGCACTCGTCGCCTTCGTCGGACCGGGCTGGGTCCTCGCGATCGACGCCGTCGCCTTCGCCGTCGCGGGCGGTCTGCGGGCCTTCCTCGACGTCAGCGGCATCCCGGACCGCGCTCCCGGCGGCGGGCTCTTCTCGGATCTGCGGGAAGGCTGGCAGGAGTTCGTCGGCCGGCCCTGGCTGTGGTCGATCGTCGCCCAGTTCTCGGTGGTCGTGGGACTGATCGGCGCGGTCGAGTCGGTGTACGGACCGCTGGTCGCCCGGGACGAACTGGGCGGCTCGCGCCCCTGGGGCATCGCGCTCGCCGCGTACGGGGCGGGGACGGTCGCGGGCGCCGTCCTGATGACCCGGTGGAAGCCGCGCCGGATGCTGTTCGTCGGGACCCTGTGCGTGTTCCCGATCGCGCTGCCCTCGGCGGCGCTCGCCGTGCCGCTGGACGCGGCGGGCCTGACGGCGGCGATGTTCGTCAGCGGGGTGGCGATCGAGGTCTTCGGCGTCTCGTGGATGACGACCATGCACCAGGAGATCCCGGAGGAGAAGCTGTCCCGGGTCTCCGCCTACGACTGGTTCGGCTCGACGGCGCTGCTGCCGCTGTCCACGGCCCTCGCGGGCCCGGCGGAGAGCGCGTTCGGCCGGAGCGAGGCGCTGTGGGGCGCGGCGGCGCTGATGGTGCTCGTCACCGCGCTCGTCCTCTTCGTGCCGGACGTACGGAACCTGACGCGGCGTCCGCACACGAAGGAGGTCGCGGGCGGGACGGCCCAGGGCGCCCAGGGCGCTCAGGAGGGTGCCTCAGCCGATGCCGAAGGCGCCCTCCGGGGGAACGGGTGACGGTACGGCCCCGGCGTCGAGGACCGGTTCCGCGCCGCCGGTGAACCGGGCGAGCGTCTCCCCGTGCTCCACGCGCGCGGGGAAGGCGTCGGCCGCCGCACGGCGCGCGAGACGGGCGATGTCGATCTCGCGGGCGGAGGCGACCAGGACCGCGTTCCCGAAGCGGCGGCCGCGCAGCACGGCGGGCTCCGCGACGAGCGCGAGCTCCGGGAAGACGGTGGCGAAGGTGGCGAGCTGGGAGCGGAGGAACGGGAAGGGCGCCCCGTCGGCCAGGTTGGCCGCGTAGAGCCCACCGGGCCGCAGCACGCGCCGGACCTCGCGCGCGTACTCGACGGAGGTGAGGTGCGCGGGCACGCGCGAGCCGCCGAAGACGTCGCCGACGATCAGATCGGCCGAGGCGTCCGGTGCCGCCTCCAGCCAGGCCCGGGCGTCCGCCCCGTGCACGGTGGTCCCCGAGCCCTCGGGCAGCGGGAGGAACTCCTCGACGAGGGCGAGCAGCCCCCGGTCGGCCTCGACGACGTCCTGCCGCGAGCCGGGCCGGGTGACGGCGACGTACCGGGGCAGCGAGAGCGCCCCGCCGCCCAGGTGCAGGACGTCGAGGGGCGCGCCGGGCTCGGCGGCGCCGTCGACGACGTGCGCGAGGCGCCGCGCGTACTCGAATTCCAGGTACGCCGGGTCGTCCAGGTCGACGTAGGACTGGGGCGCGCCGTCGACGGTCAGCAGCCAGGCACGCTCCCGGTCCACATCGGGCATGAGACGCGCGGTGCCGTGGTCGACCTCGCGGATGACGGGGATGTGCTCGTTCACGCGTTCATTGTGCCGCCACCGGTGCCGGGCGCCGGTGCCGGGCATCGCACCGCCGCGGCTGCCGCTGCCGCTGTGGGCAATCGTTCCGCAGGGCGGAACGGGTGGGCACAGCCCCCGTTGCCGGGTTCCGGCTCCCTGTACGACGCCCACCAGGACCTGGCCGCAGCCCGTCAGCCCGTCCAGACGGCGGCGACCGCCTCAGCGCAAGAGGCGCCCTGGTCCCGCCCCGCACGCGCCGCCGCCGCCCGGTGCGCCGGGTCCAGCGCGTTGCGCCCCATCGCCTTGCGGGACGCCGCATCCGGCGTGATCACCTCGACCCGCGCCCCGCCCGCCGCGAGGTCCGCCCCCTGCCGGGCGGGGGAGAGCACGACCTTGCTCCCCCGGGCGCTGGGCGCGACGACGACGATCCGGTCGTAGCCCGCGGCGAGGTGGGCGTTGGCCGTGGAGTGGATGCCGCCGTCGATCCAGCGGCGCCCGTCGATGGTCGCCGGGGGCCACACGCCGGGGATGGCGCAGCTCGCGGTGACGGCGTCGGTCAGCGGGACCCCGCTGTCCTCGCCGTACGCGACGAGTTCGCCGGTGGCGGCGTCGACCGCGGTGATGAGCAGCGGCCGCGCGGGCCAGTCCCCGGCCCGGCCGAGGCGCCGGGCGACGGTCGCGCGGCGCTCGCCCTCGGTGACGGTGGTCGCGGCGAGGGCGATCCGGCCGAGCCTGCGCCCGTACTCCTCGGGGGTACGGGACCGGAGGACGGCGACGGCGTACCGGAGGATCGTCGGGATCCCGAGCCGCACGGCGGGCTCGGTGGCCTCCCCGTCGAGCTGCTGCTCGTACAGCGCGTCGAGCCCGCCCCGCCCGGAGGCGAGCTGCGCCCCGACGACCGCTCCCGCGGAGCTGCCGACGATCAGATCGGCGCCGGTCGGATCGATCCCGGCGTCGAGGAGCCCCCGCAGCACGCCGACCTCCCACCCGGCTCCGACGAGCCCACCGGACCCCAGCACGAGAGCCGTCCGCTTCCCCGTCCGCTTCTCTGTCTGCGTCATGTCCCGAGTCTGGCGCAGCAGTTGTCCCGGACGACGGCCGGGGTGGGGTCAGAGGTTCTTGAGGGCCTCGCGGACGGAGAGCGGGGAGAGGCGGGAGCCGTGGGCGGCGACGAAGGCGCGGACTTCGGCGGGGGCCGTCTTGCCGTACTCGCGCAGGCTCCAGCCGATGGCCTTGCGGATGAAGAAGTCGGGGTGGGCCGAGCGGCGCAGGCAGTAGGCGAAGAGCCGGTCGGCGTCGGTCGCGTCCTTGTGGCGGAGCTGGTGGAGGAGGGCGGTGCGAACGACCCACAGGTCCTCGTCGTCGATCCATGTGTCCATCTCGCCGGCGAGGACGGGGTCGGCCGCCACCAGGCCGCCGACGACGTGGGCGGCGAGGTGGTCGACGGTGTCCCACCAGGAGACGGTGGTGACGAGCCGGCGGGCGACCGGCAGGAAGCCGGAGGAGCAGCGCCTGACGTGCCGGCGCAGGTAGTCGACGGCGAAGTAGTGGTACTCGCGCTCGGGGAGGGCGAAGCAGCGCAGGGCGATCGCGGTGCAGTCGGTCTCGTCGGGGCGCGGGGTGCCGTCGAGGACGGTGCGGGCCAGGGCGCGGCGCTCGGGCGTGCGGATGCCGAGGAAGGGGGCCGCGCCCTTCATGTACGCGACCATCTCCTGGGCCCGGAAGGGGTTGCCCGCGGCGGGGTAGACCGTGGTGAGCCGTTCCAGGACGGTGTCGGCGAGGGCGCTCGCGGGCGGCGCGGTGTGGGTCATGGAACTCTCTCGGTCACGACGCGCTCCGGGCGCACCGGACGGACATTCCGGGGGCACGCACCGGACGGACGTTCCGGGGGCACACCCCGGACGAACACTCCGGGAGCACCCCCGGACGGACATGACGCACATTACGGCGCTCCTACGGACGCGTCCGTTACTCTCCCCGAATGCTCGCTCCCGTGCCCCGGCCGCCGGGCTCCCTCGCCGTCCGCTGCTCCCGGGCCCTGCTCTCCCCCCGCTCGCGGCTCTCGCTGCTCGCCCTGCTGCTGCTCACGGCGGCCACCCTCGTGGTGCTGTACGAGCCGCAGCGGATGTTCACCTCGGGCTGGCCGCCGCACACGAGCGGCGCCGGGGCGGTGCTGCTCTTCGGTCTCGCGTACGGGGTGTGCGCGGCGGCGTTCGTCCCGCGTCCGGTGCTGAATCTGGCGGCGGGCGCGCTGTTCGGTTCCGCGGCCGGTCTGACGGGGGCGCTCGCGGGGACGGTCCTCGGGGCCGGGATCGCGTTCACCCTCGGCCGCTTCCTGGGGCAGGACGCCCTGCGGCCGTTCGTACGGGGCCGCTGGCTGACGGCGGCGGACGGACAGCTGAGCCGGCACGGGTTCCGTTCGATGCTGGCGATCCGGCTGTTTCCGGGGGTGCCGTTCGCGGCGGCCAACTACTGCGCGGCCGTCTCCCGGATGGGGTACGTGCCGTTCCTCCTGGCGACGGCGCTGGGTTCGCTGCCGAACACGGCGGCGTACGTGGTGGCGGGCGCCCAGGCCGGTTCGCCGGGCTCGCCGGCGTTCCTGTTCTCCTCCGGGTTCATCGTCCTGTCGGGCCTCGGCGGGGCGGTGGTGGCCTGGCGCAAGCGGCACCGTCTGCGGGCCGCCGTCCCGGCTGCCGGGGCGGAGCGGGAGCCGGTCCTCAAGTAGCGGCCACGGGCCTCGCCATAGGCTTGTCATCTTGTACCTGTACGCTGCGCACGACCTTCTGACCGCACACGTACAAAACGGGACGGCCCTAGCCCCATGAGTTGGTTCGAATCGTTCATCCTCGGACTCGTCCAGGGGCTGACGGAGTTCCTTCCCATCTCCTCCAGCGCGCACCTCCGTCTCACCGCGGCCTTCGCCGGCTGGGAGGACCCGGGTGCGGCCTTCACCGCGATCACGCAGATCGGCACGGAGACCGCGGTCCTGATCTACTTCCGCAAGGACATCGCCCGGATCGTCTCGGCCTGGTTCCGCTCGCTGACGAACAAGGCGATGCGCTCCGACCACGACGCCCAGATGGGCTGGCTGGTGATCGTCGGCTCGATCCCGATCGGTGTCCTGGGCGTCACGCTCAAGGACCAGATCGAGGGCCCGTTCCGCGATCTGCGGCTCACCGCCACCACGCTGATCGTCATGGGCGTCGTCCTCGGCATCGCCGACCGGCTCGCCGCCCGTGACGAGGCCGGCGGCCGGCACCGGGCCGCGCGCGAGCGCAAGACGCTCAAGGACCTCGGCGTGCGGGACGGCCTGATCTACGGCGTCTGCCAGGCGATGGCGCTCATCCCCGGCGTCTCCCGGTCCGGCGCGACCATCTCCGGCGGTCTGCTCATGGGCTACACCCGCGAGGCCGCCGCCCGGTACTCCTTCCTGCTCGCCATTCCGGCGGTGCTCGCCTCCGGCGGGATGGAGCTGAAGGACGCGGCCGCGGACGGCGGCGTCTCCTGGGGTCCGACGATCTTCGCCACGATCGTCGCCTTCGCCGTGGGCTACGCGGTGATCGCGTGGTTCATGAAGTTCATCACCACGAAGTCCTTCATGCCGTTCGTGATCTACCGGATCGCGCTGGGCATTCTGCTGATCGTCCTGGTCGCCATGGGCGTCCTGAGCCCGCACGCGGGCGAGTCCGCAGGCTGACGAGACGACGTGGAAGGGCCCGCACGGCTGTGACCGTGCGGGCCCTTCCGCGTCGGAGGCCGAAGGCGGCCGCGGGCCGGTCCTCGTCGTCGAGCGGCAGCGAAGCTTCTGCACATCCGCCCCAGCCGCCACTGTGGGAACTCCACTCCCCCCGTCTTCACCGAATGGTCACCGTGTGATGACCATTGGGTCCGCACGCCTTCTCATCCGCCTCGTGGCGCGAATACCATAGCCCTGCGTTCCGGTCCGCTCGCCGTGTGTGACGCAGGGGGTGCTGTTCTTCCGGGTGGCCGGTTTCGCGATTTCGTCATCGGATCCGTGACTCATGGAATTGGGTGACCCATGCCTCCTCGGCTCGTCGGCCATCAAGGTTCTCTTGCGGGACAGCAGTTTCCGATCGGCGCCACACCGCTCACCCTGGGTCGCAACGGCGACAACAGCGTGGTGATAACGGTGGGGAACGTCTCGCGCTTTCACGCCGAGGTGCGTCGCGAACGCCACGGATTCATCCTCTACGACAGCGGCAGCAGCAATGGAACACGCGTCAACGGGACGCTTGTCACCTCGCACGAACTGCAGCCCGGAGATCTCATCGAGATCGGCACCGAGACGTTCCGCTTCGAAGCCGCCGACGCGATGGAGACCATCCTCGACCTCTCCGTGCTCGGGCCGGTCACTCCGTCCGAGGCCACCCTCGCGGAGGGGCCGGTCCTAAACGTCACGGTGACCGGCGGCGGCCCCGTCGGTCTGAGCTTCGCCCTCCTCCTGGAAAGCCTCATGGGTCCCCGCGTGGCGATCACCGTGTACGACGGCCGGTGGGTGCGGGACGGGACGAAGGTCGTCTGGAAGAGCGAGGGGCAGGGCAACGTCAGGCGGCAGCAGGTCGTCACGGTCCAGAGCCGCCAGTACCTGAACCTTCCGGAAGAGGTGCAGGCCCGGCTTTTCCGCGGCGACGCGTACTCCGAAATGTGGCCGGTCGGCCCCGATTCGCTCCGTGGCCACAAACCGAGGAACCTCCGCATCGCCTACATCGAGGACACCCTCCTCGAATTGGCCAACGAGAAGCCGGAGCGGATCCGGCTGGTTCCCGAAGTCTTCGACCCGGCCGAGTATCACGGGGCGGAGACCCGGGGGCACGTGCTCGCCGTCTGCGAGGGGAGTCGCTCCCGGACGCGCGAGTATTTCACCGACAAGTTCGGCAACGCCGACAAGTCCATCTACTCGCTCTCCGGGGAGCACATTCAGGATGTGGTCCTGGGCCTGCGCGTCAAATCGACCCTGACGGACCCCATGACGGTCCTGTTGACCGTGGCCCAGAACCGCTTCCTCCTCAACGCCCTTCGCGGCGAGGGTTTCCTGAACATGCGGCTCACCGACGCCGAGGCCGCGGAAGTGGTCGGCATCGATCCGGTCCGGCACGTCTTCGAGGAATGCATCGCCTCGCGCCCGTGCGTCATGGGACGGGACGACCACGGCGACTTCCAGTGCTCGACGCACAGCACGCTCTTCCTGCCCGCCATGGTCAGGGGTTCGGCCCTGTGGAGGCGGGTGAAGGAAGGGCTGGCGCTGTTCGGCGTCGCCGAGCGGGACCTGAGCGCCGTCACGGCCTTCCGGCTCGACATGGTGCAGCGGCCACGGTTCACCACCCGGCTGCTCCCGGCCACGTCGACCACCCCGGGGACCTACGGCTTCCTCCTCGGCGACGCCGCCAACGCCATCCACTTCTGGCCCGGCCGCGGGCTCAACAGCGGTCTGGGCTCGGCCATCTCCCTGGCCCGTTCCCTCAACGGCGGCTGGACCGGCCGCCCGTTCCGGGACGCCGACTTCGCCCGCCACGAAGCGGCCATGTCCATGCTCCAGTACCGGCACAAGAGCCGCGCCTGGAACACGATGATCACCACCGACGAGAACGGCGTCAGCCGCGCGATCAAGGAGAAGATCGCCCAGAGCATCGAGGAGTCGGAGGGGAAGGACCTGGAGAAGCTGGAGAGGGACGCGGACGTCGACGCGCTCATGGAACGGCTGCGGGGAATCCGCGACCGGCTGGCACCGCGCGTTCCCGGCATGCCCGACGACGCGACCCTCCGGAACCACCTGGAGACGCTCGGCTCCTCCACCCTGCGGACCCTGTGGGAGAGCGGAGCCTGGGACACCCTGATGGTCGGCGGCGAAGAGGTGGACATCGACATCTTCTACCAGCAGGCCGTGCCGGCCACGCCCGACCCCACCAGGGCCCCCGCCCCGAGCTGATCGCGCGAGCCCCGGCAGCGCCCCTCCCGCCCGGCCGTGTCCCGGAGCCGAAGCGGGAGGCCCGCTCGTCCGACGCCGGGGGCACGGCCGCATCCGCGCGCACCCGCCGAGGCGAAGAACCGGCGTAGGGCGTGTACGCCAAGGCGATCGGCGAAACGGATCAGCGCATGAACACTCCAAGCACGGCCGGAGGCGCCCGCTGCCTGGTCACCGGCGCGACAGGCTACGTCGGGGGCCGCCTGGTGCCGGAGCTCCTCGACGGCGGTCACCGCGTGCGCTGCCTCGCCCGGCATCCGGACAAGCTCCGTGACTTCCCCTGGGTGGACCGGGTGGAGGCGGTGCGCGGTGACGTCACCGACGCCGCGAGCCTCCGCAGGGCGCTCGACGGCGTCGACGTCGCCTACTACCTCGTCCACTCCATGAGCTCGACGGCTCAGTTCGAGGAGAAGGACCGCCGGGCCGCCCGTGTCTTCGCCGCGGAGGCCCGTTCCGCGGGTGTGCGACGGATCGTCTACCTGGGCGGCCTCACCCCGCGCGGAGTGCCGGAGGGCGAGCTCTCGCCGCACCTGCGCTCCCGCACCGAGGTGGGCCGCATCCTCCTCGGCTCGGGTGTCCCCACCACGGTGCTGCGGGCCGCCGTCGTCATCGGTTCCGGATCGGCCTCCTTCGAGATGCTGCGGTACCTGACGGAACGGCTGCCCGTCATGGTCACGCCCAGCTGGGTCGGCAGCAGGGTCCAGCCCATCGCCGTACGCGACGTACTGCGGTACCTGGTGGGGAGCGCCGGCATGCCCGCCGACGTCAACCGGACCTTCGACATCGGCGGACCCGACGTGCTCAGCTACCGGGAGATGATGGTGCGGTACGCCGAGGTCGCCGGTCTCCGCAGGCGCCTCATCGTCCCCGTGCCCGTCCTCACCCCGCGGCTGTCGAGCCACTGGATCGGCCTCGTCACACCGGTGCCGGCCTCTCTGGCCAAGCCCCTCACCGAGTCGCTCCGGCACGAGGTGGTGTGCGGCGAGCACGACATCGCCCGGTACGTTCCCGACGGCCCCGGGCGGCCCGTCCCCTTCGAGGAGTCCCTCCGTCTCGCCCTCCGCCGGGTGCGGGACGCGCAGGTCACGACCCGCTGGTCGTCCGCCTCGCCGCCCGGCGCACCGAGCGACCCGCTGCCCACCGACCCGGACTGGGCGGGCGGCAGCCTCTACACGGACGAACGGTCACGCGCCGTCGACGCCGGCCCGAACGCGCTGTGGAGGGTCATCGAAGGCGTGGGAGGGGAGAACGGCTGGTACTCCTTCCCGCTGGCCTGGGCCGTCCGGGGCTGGGCCGACCGGCTCGTCGGCGGAGTGGGACTGCGGCGCGGCCGCAGGGACGCGACGCGTCTCCGGGTCGGCGACGCCCTGGACTTCTGGCGCGTGGAGGAGATCGACCGCGGACGGCTGCTCCGTCTCCGGGCCGAGATGCGCCTGCCCGGCCTCGCGTGGCTGGAGATGATCGTCGAACGGGACGAAGCGGGCCGTACGTCCTACCGGCAGCGGGCGCTCTTCCATCCGAAGGGCCTCGCGGGCCAGGCGTACTGGTGGAGCGTCTCCCCGTTCCACGCCGTGGTCTTCGGCGGCATGGCCCGGAACATCGCCCGGACCGCCGAGACGGAGAGCGGGCGGCGGGACGGGCCGTGAACGGGCGGTGATCACCTCCGCGTGCGTCCGGGGTCCGGTGGTCGGGCCCGCTCCGTCACCGGCCCTGGCCCGAGGCGCTCGTGGCCGTCCGGGCGGGCGCCCGGGGCATCACCCAGCGGATCAACGCGGTGACGACGAGGCCGCCCCGCCGCGCGAAGGGCAGGAGCAGCCGGATGCTCACCGGCAGGGGGAGCAACTCCCTGGCCCAGGAGGGCAGGAGGTCCACCGCGGCGGCCGCGAGGAGGGCGTAGGGAACGCGCACCGGCCACGGCAGCGGCGGCGCGGCCAGCAGGTAGTGGGCCGTGGCCGCCGACTCCTCCGTGGCCGCCAGCTCGGGGCGCCGCCGGTCCAGCGCCTCGACGAGAGCGGCCTCGGTCACGGGCGGCCGGGGGACGCCCAGCCGGCGGGCGACCGACGCCATGTCCTCGACGTAGGCGTCCCGCCGGGCCCCGGTGAGCGGGGCCCGGCCGTACTCCTGGTACGCCCGCAGGAAGCAGGAGGTCTCGGCGATGTGCACCCAGGCGAGCAGTGCCGGGTCCGAGGCCCGGTAGGGCACCCCGCCGGACGTCGTCCCGGTGACCCGGGCGTGCACCCCGCGCACCCGCGCGACCGCCCGCTCGGCGTCCTCCACCGGCCCGAACGTCGTCTCCGCCAGGAAGGTGCTGGTGCGCTGGAGGCGCCCCCAGGGGTCACCGCGGAACCCCGAGTGCGCCCATACGGCGGCCATGGCGACCGGATGGAGGGACTGCAGGAGGAGCGCCGCGAGCCCTCCGACGTACATCGAGGCGTCCGCGTGCACGACCCGGATCGGCCGGTCCGGAGCGAACCAGCGCGGGCCCGGCGTGTCGTGGATCCGGGCGCGCTTCCGATGGGCCGTGGGTCCGGCCACTCGCAGCAGCAGCGCTTCCCCGGCCCTTCCACGCAGCCTGTCGATCAGCACCAGGGACACGGGAACCGCCTCTTGCTCCACTTACCCGCCGCGCGGCGCGCCCATGCGGCACGGCCCGTGCCCGGGACGCGGGGCCACCGGCGCTCTCCGGCCCGGCGAAGGCGGCCGCCCCCGCGCGCATCCGGCACGCGGGGCAGCGCGGAACCACGGGGTGGGAATGGGACATCCAGACGCCGGCGGCGCACTCGCGACCGGCGGCCGAGCAGGGAGGACGCGATGACCGTCGCCGTCGTTCTGTACACCTCCGACCTCCGGGTGCACGATCACCCGCCGCTGAGGGCCGCGCTCGACGGGGCGCAGGAGGTGGTGCCGCTGTTCGTGCGTGATCCGGCCGTGGACCGGGCGGGCTTCGCGGCCGCCAACCGGCTGGCCTTCCTCGCGGACTGTCTGGTGGACCTCGACCGGGCGCTGGGGGAGCGGGGCGGCCGACTCGTGGTGCGGAAGGGCGACACGGTCTCCGAGGTGAGGGCGTTGGTGCGGCAGACCGAGGCCGATGAGGTGCACCTGGCCGGCGGTGTGACGGCCTTCGCCCGGGCGAGGGAGGAACGCCTGCGCAAGGTGCTGGAGGAGGACGGCTGCCGGCTGTACGTGCACGACGGCGTGGTGGACGTCGTGCCGCCCGGTGACGTCACCCCGCAGGGATCGGACCACTTCGCGGTCTTCACGCCGTACTACCGGCGCTGGGCGGGCGAACCCCTGCGCACACCGCTGTCCGCCCCGAGGGAGGTGCGCGTGCCGACGGGGGTGCGCTCGGAGCGGATGCCCCGGCGCTCCGGAATCGCCGACGTGTCGCCGGGACTCGCCGCGGGAGGGGAGAGCGAGGGGCGCAAGCGGCTCGCCTCCTGGCTGACGGCGCACGGTGACGCGTACGAGCAGCGCCACGACGACCTGGCGGGGGACGTCACGTCGCGTCTCTCGCCGTACCTCCACTTCGGGGCCGTCTCCGCCCTGGAGGCCGTGCAGCGGGCCAGGAAGCGCGGCGGTGCCGGAGCGGAGGCCTTCGTGCGCCAGCTGTGCTGGCGCGACTTCCACCGCCAGGTGCTCGCCGCCCGGCCCGGGGCGGCGGGCGCGGACTACCGTCCTCGTCACGACCGCTGGCGCCGGGGTGCCGGGGCCGAGGCGGACCTGGCGGCGTGGCGCGAGGGGCGGACCGGCTATCCCGTCGTCGACGCCGCGATGCGGCAGCTCGCCCACGAGGGCTGGATGCACAACCGCGGGCGGCTGCTCACCGCGTCCTTCCTCACCAAGACGCTGTACATCGACTGGCGGGAGGGCGCCCGCCACTTCCTCGATCTGCTGGTGGACGGCGACGTGGCGAACAACCAGCTCAACTGGCAGTGGGTGGCCGGCACCGGGACGGACAGCCGCCCCCACCGCGTCCTCAACCCCGTGCTCCAGGGCAAGCGGTACGACCCGGACGGCGTCTACGTCCGGCGCTGGGTGCCGGAGCTCGCCGGTCTCGGCGCGCCGGCCGTCCACGAGCCCTGGCGCCTCTCCGGCCTCGATCGGGCCGCCTACGACTACCCGGACCCGCTGATCGGGCTCTCCGATGGGCTGGAGCGCTTCCGCCGGGGCCGGGGGACCTCCTGAGCGGAGCCGCGTCTCCCGGCGCGGACGGGTGGAGCGATGCGCATCGCTCGCATTTCGATGCGGAAACGATGCGAGTTGAGGGGCAGGAGGCTCTCGCCGGAACGTGAGGACACGGAATCGACGGGGTTCCGCCGTACCGCCGCTCCGAGACCGGCGGTCGCACGTCCCGGTGGTCGCCCGCACCGCCGCCCGGAGGAGGAACCGTCATGACCGCGCACCGGACGACCGGCCGCCTCGCCACCTCGATGGAGCCCCGCGCCCACCGTGCGAGGCGCGACACGGCGGCCGACGACGACCGGATCGCCCGAGGGCTGGTCCAGGGGGACGAGCGCTGCCTGGACGCGGCGTACCGGCGCTGGGGACGACTCGTGCACACGCTCGCGGCCCGTGCCCTGGGCGACCACCGCGAGGCGGAGGACGTCACCCAGCAGGTGTTCGTCGCCGCCTGGCGGGGCCGCGCGAACTTCCGTCCCGACCGGGGAACCCTGCCGGCCTGGCTCACCGGCATCACCCGCCGGAAGATCGCCGACGCGCTGACCGCCCGCGCCCGGCGCACCGAACTCACCGCGGCCCTCGGCGCCGCCCTGGAGCACACCGGCGGCTCCCACGAAGGCCCCGAGCGGATCATCGACCGGATCGTCGTCACCGAGGAACTGGCCAGGCTCCCCCGCGTCCAGCGCGACGTCCTGGAGCTCGCCTACTTCGCCGACCTGACCCAGACACAGATCGCCGACCGCACCGGCATGCCGCTCGGCACGGTCAAGAGCCACGCCCGCCGCGGCCTCCAACGGATGCGCCGCGGTCTCGCCCTCGCCGCGACCGGCGGGTGAGAGGCGGCCTCACTCCTTCGCGCTCGCGGCCGGTTCCCCGTACAACCGGGAGATCACGCCGATGGCCTCGGGCAGCCCGGTGGGGCGCATCATGCCGGGAGCGGGGGGCCGGCCGAGCCAGCCGGGGCCCGCGAGCAGGACCACGGGCGCCCTGCGTGCTCCCCGTACCCCGAACGCCGTCCCCGCGACGTGCCGGGCCAGGGCGTGATGCGCGGTGGACCTCGTCTGGGACCAGAGGGCGACGGCGACCGGACCCGAACGTCGCACCGCCGCGTCGAGGGCCTCCGCGGGCACCGCCGCACCGAACATCCTGGTCGGCAGGCCCCGCTCGGCCAGTCCCGCCGCGAGTGCCTCCAGAGGCAGCGAGTGCTGCTCCCCGGGGACGCACGCCAGCACGACCGGAGCGGCCGGGGACGCCGTCGCCGGGCCGGTCACGGCGGCCCGGCGCAGCGCGGTGGAGATGTGCCAGGAGAGCAGGTGCTCCACCTCGACGTAGCGGTCTTCGGACGACTCCCACTTGCGGCCCACGGCGTGCAGCGTCGGGACCATGATCTCCTGCCACGCGGTGACCAGGCCGTGCTCGGCCAGCGCCTCCTGGAGCAGCCCTTCCACGGCGGGGCCGTCGAGGCGTACGGCGGCGCGGGCGAGCCCGCGGGCCTCCTGCCGTACGTCGCCCAGCGGCAGGCCGCTGCCGGGTCCGGGCCGACGGGTCCTCCCGGGGGCCACGGGGGCGTCGGGGACGTCGGGGACGGCCGGCTCCGCCGAGGTCCGCGCCTGCCGGGCGGCCCTCGCGGCCTCGGCGGGCGGGACGCCCGAGGCCGTGAGACGGCACATCTCGTCGAGCATCGCGATGTCCGCCGGGCTCCACCGCCTGTGCCGTCCGTCCGCGCGTACGGCCGGGCCGATGCCGTACCGCCGGTCCCAGGAACGCACCGTGGTGGGAGAGACGCCCAGACGCCGTGCCACGGCACCGGTCGTGATCCCGTGAGCCGTATCGGACATGTCCCCCACCCTACGAGGTCCGGACGATGCGGAAACGACGCGAGGAGGGGAGGTCCGCGCGGGCCGAGGCTCTCAGCCCCGATAGGGCACCCTGGCGATCTCCTCGATGCCGCCCAGGGTGCCCCACTCGTTCTTGCCGAGTCGCGTCAGGGGGCGCATCAGGGTCATCTCGGGGTGGCCGTCGACCATGACCGACTCGTCCACCGCCGCGTGCACGACCCGGCCGAACACGACCGTCGAGTCGCCGATCCGCAGGGTGCTGTGCAGTTCGCACTCCAGGGCCACCGGCGACTGGGCGACCCGCGGCGGCTTCACCCGCAGGCTCGGCTCCCGCTCGATGCCGCACGCGTCGAACTCGCTCACCCCGCGCGGGAAGTCCGTCGCCGTGGCGTTGATCCGCTCGAAGAGCCCCTCGGGGGCGAGGTTCACCACGAACTCCCCCGTCTCCTCCACGTTGCGCAGGGAGTCCTTGCGTCCGACCGAGGTGAACTGCACGACCGGCGGGGCGACCGAGGAGATGGTGAAGAAGGAGTGCGGGGCGAGGTTGTCCGTCCCGTCGGCCGAGACCGTGGACACCCAGGCGATGGGCCGGGGCACGACGGTGGCGGTGAGGAGACGGTAGAAGGAGGTGCGGTCGGTCAGTTCGGGATCGATGTTCACGCGCATGGCGGCCAGTATGACCGGCGCGCCGACCGTCATCGCACGCCTGCACGACCCTTGGCCTCTGGCCTCCGCTCCCCGACACTGAGCCGATGACGCAGCGCGTGGACCTCGCGACCGTGATGGACCGATTCGCCCTCGACGACCTGGTCACCGGTTACGCGGCGGCCGTGGACGAGGGCGACTGGAACGCCTACCGGGGCCTGTTCGCCCCGGACGGCAGGGCCGACTACCGCGGCTCGGGCGGGATCGAGGGGCCGGCGGCGGAGGTCGCCGAGTGGCTGGCCGGGACGCTGCCCCTCTTTCCCGTACGCCAGCACCTCATCGTGAACCGGCGGGTGCGGTTCTCGGAGCCGGGCGGCTACCCGGAGACCGGGGACCGGGCGGACGTCGCTGCCGACTACGTGAACCCGATGCGGTTCGCCTCCGGCGAGGACTTCGTCTGCGGCGGGCGCTACGCCTTCGCGGCCCGCCGCACCCCCGACGGCTGGCGGCTGACCTCGGTCGTCGTCGACGAGCGCTGGCGCCGCCACGGCTGACCCCGGACGAGTCCCACGCGTCGCGGACACTTGAGGCATCGACGGGAGGCACGTCATGCGTGGTCCGTTCGTGATCCGCCGCCCCGGAGGCCGGGCCGACCGCTCCCCCGCTCCCCGGCGTGCCCGGGGCGGGACCGCGCGCTCCCTGCTCGCCGCCTGCTGCGGCGCCCTGCCCGTGCTCGCCTTCCCCGCTCCCGGGCTCTGGTGGTGGGCCTGGGTGGCGCTCGTCCCGTGGCTGCTGCTGATCCGTACGGCGCCGGGGGCCCGCCGGGCCGGTCTCGACGGCTGGTCCGGCGGGTTCGGCTTCATGCTGGCGATGCACCACTGGCTGCTGCCGAGCCTGCACGTGTTCCTGCTTCCGCTCGCCGCGCTGCTCGGTCTGCTGTGGCTGCCCTGGGGGTGGCTGGTCAGGGCGCTGCTCGGCGGCACCCCCTCGCCGTCGCGGGCGGGCGCGGCGCTGCTCGCGGTGCCCTCGGGCTGGCTGCTGATCGAGCTGGCCCGTTCCTGGGAGGGGCTCGGCGGACCGTGGGGGCTGCTCGGGGCGAGCCAGTGGCAGGTCCCGGCGGCGCTGCGGCTCGCCTCGGTCGGCGGGGTGTGGCTGGTGAGCCTCCTCGTGGTGGCGGTGAACACGGCCGTGGTCCTGCTCGTGACGGTGCCGGGGCGGCGTTCCGTCGGGGTGGTGGGGCTCGTGGCCTGCGCCCTGGTGGCGGGGACGGCCGCCTGGGGCGTTCCGGCCCCGCGGGAGAGCGGGTCGGTACGGGTGGGCCTCGTGCAGCCGGGGGTGTTCGGCGGCCCCGACGGGCCCGCGCTGCGTCTCGCGCGGGCCGAGGCGCTGACCCGTTCCCTCGCCGGGCAGCACCTCGACCTGGTCGTGTGGGGCGAGAGCGGGGTGGGCGCCGATCCGACGGGCGACCCGGCGCTCGCGGCCCGGCTGGCCGCGCTGTCGCGGGCGGTGGGCGCACCGCTCCTGGTGAACGTGGACGCGCGGGCCGCCGACCGTCCCGGCATCTACAAGAGCGCCGTCCTGGTCGGCCCGGCAGGTCTCACGGGCGAGCGCTACGACAAGATGCGGCTCGTCCCGTTCGGCGAGTACGTCCCCGCGCGCCCGCTCCTGGGCTGGGTGACGTCCGCCGGCCGCGCCGCGCGGGAGGACCGGCGGCGCGGCACCGAGCCGGTGGTGATGACCCTGCCCGCCCGTGCGGCCGGCGCGTCCCCGCTCCGGGTCGGGCCGCTGATCTGCTTCGAGTCCGCGTTCCCCGACATGAGCCGGCGGCTCGCCCGCGACGGGGCCGGCCTCCTGGTCGTGCAGTCCTCGACCAGTACCTTCCAGGACAGCTGGGCGCCCGCCCAGCACGCCTCGCTCGCGGCCCTGCGCGCGGCCGAGACGGGCCGGCCCGTCGTCCACGCGACGCTCACCGGGGTCAGCGCCGCGTACGGTCCCGACGGGCGCCGGATCGGTCCGGTCCTCGGCACGGACGCGAGCGCCGCCCTCGTGCGCGAGCTGCCGCTCTCGGGGACGACGACGGCCTATGTCCGGTGGGGCGACTGGCCCTTGTACGGGGCGCTGGCGGTGGTCGGCGCGGTGTGCACCGCCGAGGGCGCGGGCGCGCTCAGGACGCCTGGGCCAGCGCGTCGCGGACGACGCGCTCGCACAGCTCGTGGGTGAGCAGGGCGTCGCGGGCGCTGAGCACCCGGCCCTCCCGTACCGAGTCGAGGAAGGCGAGGGTCGCCTGCTCGATGCCGCGCTGCCGGGCCACGGGCACCCAGTCGCCGCGGCGGCGCACGGTCGGCTGCCCCTTGTGGTCGATGACCTCGGCGATGTTGAGGACCTGGCGCTTGGTGTCCTGTCCGGACACCTCCAGGACCTCCTCCGTGGAGCCGTTCATCCGGTTCATCATGCCGATGGCGGTGAAGCCGTCGCCGGAGAGCTGGAGCACCACGTGGTGCATGAGGCCCTCGCGGATCCGGGCCCGCACGTCGATGTGCTCGATCTCGCCGGGCAGCAGGAAGCGCAGGGTGTCGACGACGTGGATGAAGTCGTCGAGGACGAGGGTGCGGGGGTCCTCGGGCAGGCCGATGCGGTTCTTCTGGAGGAGGATCAGCTCGCGCGGGTGGTCGAGGCACTGGGCGTAGCTGGGGGCGAGGCGCCGGTTGAAGCCGACGGCGAGGCTGACCGAGCGCTTCTCGGCGAGCTCCACGATCCGCTCGGAGTCGGCGTACTCGTACGCGAGGGGCTTGTCGACGTACGTGGGGACGCCGGCTTCCAGGAGCCGGGCGGCGATCTCGGCGTGGGCGGCGGTGGAGGCGTGGACGAAGGCCGCGTCGAGTCCGGCGGAGAGGAGCGAGTCGAGGTCGCGGTGGCGCCGTTCGGCGGGCAGGTGCAGGGTGTCGGCCACCCGCTCCAGGGTCGCCGGGGTGCGGGTCTGGAGGTGCAGTTCGACGCCGGGGAGAGTGCCGAGGACGGGGAGGTAGGCCTTCTGCGCGATGTCTCCGAGTCCGATGCAGCCAACCTTCACGGGGTCTCCCTTGTCGTCGTCCACCGGCCCTTGGCCATCAGGGCCGTTCGCGCCGGTCAGCTTACGCGGGACGGCTCGCGTCCCCGGCCGAAGGGACCGGCTCGACGGGCGGGTTCCAGTCGCAGATGCCGTCGAAGCCGCGCAGGGCGAGGCCGGGCCCGAACAGGGAGACGGCGCTGACGGCCGTGTTGCGCAGGGCGACGGCGGGCCGGGCCGAGAGCATGGTGAGCGCGCCGGCGCGGGCGGCCTTGCGGACGATGGCGGTGGTGCGCGGCAGCCGGTCGGCGGTGTACGCGGCGAGGGCGCGGCCCGGCACGAAGTCGGGGGCGGTGCAAGCGTGGTGGGCGAGGACGACGGCGTCCTCGACGGCCTGGTTCCCGCCCTGGCCGAGGCTCGGCATCATCGCGTGCGCGGCGTCGCCGAGGAGGGCCACCCTGCCCCGGTGGAAGGCGGGCAGCGCGTCGGGCAGGTGGTGGACGTCGTGCCGCAGGATCCGGTCGGGGGCGACGCCCGCGAGGATCTCGGGGACGGGGTGGTGCCAGTCCCCGAAGAGCCGGAGCAGTTCGGCCTTCTCGTCGTCGGGCGCGTGGGCGCCGGCGGGGGCCACGGCCATGGCGTACGCGTAGACCCGGCCGTCCTTGAGGGGCTGGCTGCCCCACAGCCGGCCGGCGCCCCAGGTCTCGTGCGGGGCGAAGGGCCGCCCGGGGGCGGGGACGACGACGCGCCAGCTGGTGGCGCCGGAGTAGCGGGGGCCGGGGTGGTCGGGGAAGAGCGCCTTGCGGGTCGCCGAGTGGATGCCGTCGGCTCCGAGGACGAGCTCGGCCTCGAGTTCGCTCCGGGCCCCGGTCCCGGCGTCCGTGACGGTGACGCGGGCGGGACGGTGGTCGTCGCCGGGGTCGGTGACGGTGGCGGCGGCTCCGGTACGGACGACGCCTTCGGGGAGGGCGGAGGTGAGGAGTTCGACGAGGGTGGCCCGGTGGAGGAGGACGAGGGGTCCGCCGAAGCGGGCGGCGGCGGCCCTGGCGTCGGTACGGGCGAGCCAGCGGCCGGCGGGGGTGCGCATGCCGCCGTCGCCCTGCCAGGCGGAGAGCGCGCGGACGCGGTCGCCGATGCCGATGACGTCGAGGGCGCGCTGGGCGTTGGGGGCGAGGGCGATGCCGGCGCCGACGGGGGTGAGGTCGGCGGCGCGTTCGAGGACGGTGACCTGCCGGCCGCGCCGGTGCAGGGCGACGGCGGCGGTGAGTCCGCCGATGCCGGCTCCGACGACGACGGCACGGTGCTGTTCCATGGCTGCTCCTCGGCTCGGGACGGGCGGATCACCGACTCACTACAGGTGTAGTGAGCCCGACATCGTGACCGTACTACAGGTGTAGTCACGCCGGTAGTAGGTTGTCCCCATGACCTCAGCCACCGCCGGGACCCCGGCCCCGGAGTCCCCCGCCTCCCGCGCCGAGCGGATCGGCGACGCCGCCCTCGCCCTCCTGGTCGAGCGGGGGATGCGGGGCCTGACCCACCGCGCCGTGGACGAGCGGGCGGGACTGCCGCAGGGGTCGACGTCCAATCACGCCCGCACCCGGCAGGCCCTCCTGGAGACGGCCGTACGGCGCCAGGTCCAGCGCGAGGCCGAGGTCCTCACCCCGCACGAGCTGCCGGGCCCGGAGAGCGGCGGCGACGCACTCGTCGACGCGCTCGCCCTCGCCCTGCACCGCTATCTCACCGACCACCGCGCCCTGTTGGTCTCCCGCTACGAGCTGGCCCTGGAGGCCACCCGCCGTCCCGAGCTCCGGAGCTTCTTCGACACGGCCGGCGCGACCTTCCACACCCCGCTGATCGCGATGATGACGGCGGCCGGCTCGCCGGAGCCCGAACGGCACGCGCTCTCGCTGATCGCCTGGTGCGAGGGGCTGATGTTCTCCTGCGCGGCGGGCTCCTTCCACGCGGCCGTGCCGAGCCGCGCGGAACTGCGCACCGGGTTCGACGAGTTGCTGCGCGGCATGCTCGGGCCCCGCCCCTGACCCGGCGGCCGGAAACCTCTGGCGCCGCCGCGCGGTCCCGGGAGACGATGCCGCCCATGACCACCGAACACACCGAATCCGTCCCGCGCGTCGACCCGTCCACCACCTCGGGCGAGCGCGAGGCCCTGGAGCAGTGGCTCGACTTCCACCGCGCGACCCTCGCGATGAAGTGCGAGGGGCTCGACGACGCCCAGCTGCGCACCCCGTCCGCCCCGCCGTCGGACCTCAACCTGCTCGGCCTGGTCCGGCACATGGCCGAGGTCGAGCGCGGCTGGTTCCGCCGGGTCCTGGCCGGCGAGGAGACGCAGTGGATCTACTCGACGGAGGAGGACCGCGACCGGGACATCCACGTCACGGACGAGGACACCTACAAGGAGGCGTACGCCACCTGGCAGGCCGAGATCGCCCACGCGCGCACCCTGGCCGCCGGCCGTGACCTCGACGACCTGGGGGTGGGCAAGCACCGCACCGGTCGCACGTTCAACCTCCGGTGGATCTACCTCCACATGATCGAGGAGTACGCCCGTCACAACGGCCACGCGGACCTCATCCGCGAGCGCATCGACGGCGCGACCGGCGACTGACCCGGGCGGGGGCACCCCCGGCCGGTCAAGATCCCCGCGCGGCTCACCCGTGCGGGGCATTCCCCGCCGGTAGGGGCGCGAAGATCACTGCCGGGCCAGCAGAGTTGCGCGGGTGCATGGAACCCGAACCACAGCGAAGATCCTGGTCGGGGCGGCGGTCGCCGCCCTGGCCGGCTGCGTCTCGGTGGACGCCCCGCCGACGGCGCCCACCGCCGCCCCCGCGCCCGCGGCCGACACCGTACGGCCCGACCAGGACGTGGCACCGCAGATCGTCGAGGGCCCGGCCCGGGAGGCCCTCGAAGCGGCGCTCCCCGCTCCCCCGCCGTCCGCCGCGCCCCGCGCGTCGCCTCCGGCGGGGCAGCACCGGAGGGCGGTGACACCGCCCCGCCCGGAGGCCCCGCACCCCGACCCCGTACCGAAGCGGCGGGAGCGGCCGCGCCCGGCGGCCCGGCCGGACCTTCCCGAACTGCCGGAGCTCAGGGGGCTGCCGACGGGCCCGCCGGTCTCCCGGGCGGACGTCTGCGACCTGGGCGAGCGGTACGGGGGCTGGGCCCCCGGCAGCGATCAGGCCAGGATCTGCCACGGCACGTACGGCCGGTGAGCCTCCCGCCGGGAGGCCCGGCGACCCCACCGCCGGAAAACCCGGTGCGCCCCGCCGAAGACCCGGCGAGCCCCCACCGGAAGGCCCGGTGACCCTCCGCCGTACGCCCCGGACCCGTCACGCGCCCCTGAGCCGCAGCTCCAGGCGCTCGATCGCGGCCCGTACCCCGTTCCCGTAGCCGTCGTCGTCGAGGTGGTCCGAGGCCGCGCGGGCCCGGTCCAGATGGACCCGCGCGGCGTCGGGCCGCTGGAGCTTGACGTAGTCGGCGGCCAGGTTCAGATGGAGCGAGGGGTAGAGGGCCCGGAGGGCGGCCGCCGAATCGTGCGCGGCGAGCCGCTCCTCGGCGAGGCCCTCGGCCGCGCTCAGCGCCCGCAGGTCCCAGGCCAGCTCGGCGTCGGGATCGTCCTGGGCGTCCGCCATGTAGTGCGCGAGGGTGCAGCGGTGCAGGGGGTCCCCGTCCGGGCCGATCTGCTGCCAGAGCAGCCCGAAGCGGTTGCGGGCCTCCTCGCGGTCGCCTCCGTGGAGCAGCATCATGGCCTGCCCGATCCTGGTCATGACCCCGTCGTCCGACACCTGCTGCTGCTCGGTCACCGCGACCTCCACCCGCTCACCCACTGGGAGTGACGACGCTAGCCGCAGCCGGCCCGGATCGGGCCGAGGCTCAGCCGAGGTCCGGGATGCGCCAGTCGATCGGCTCGTGCCCCTGGGCCGCGACGGCCTCGTTGATCTGGGTGAAGGGGTGCGATCCGAAGAACTTCTTCGCCGACAGCGGCGAGGGGTGGGCGCCCTTCACCACGACGTGCCGCTCCTCGTCGATGAGCGGCAGCTTCTTCTGCGCGTAGTTGCCCCACAGGACGAAGACGGCGGGGTCGGGGCGGGAGGCGACGGCGGTGATCACCGCGTCGGTGAACTTCTCCCAGCCCTTGTTCTTGTGCGAGTTCGCCTCGCCGGAGCGGACCGTGAGGACGGCGTTGAGCAGGAGGACGCCCTGCTCGGCCCACGGCATCAGATAGCCGTTGTCCGGGATGGGGTGGCCGAGCTCCGCCTGCATCTCCTTGTAGATGTTCCGCAGGGAGGGCGGGGTCTTCACGCCGGGGCGGACGGAGAAGCAGAGGCCGTGGCCCTGCCCCTCGCCGTGGTACGGGTCCTGACCGAGGATCAGGACCTTCACCTTGTCGTACGGGGTGGCGTCGAGGGCGGCGAAGACCTCGTCCTTCGGCGGGAAGACCGGTCCCCTGGCGCGCTCCTCCTCGACGAACTCGGCGAGCTGGGCGAAGTACGGCTTCTGCAGCTCCTCGCCGAGGACACCCCGCCAGGACTCGGGCAGCATGCTGGTGTCGGTCACGGTCACAACCTCCGGTGGACGTTCGTGTTTCTCCGTCCGAGAACCTACCGGGGGCCACTGACAGTGGCCCCCCGCGGGCCGTGCCGACCTTGCTGCGGGACCTGCTACCAGCTGGCCCGGCGGCTCAGCTCCCACATCTGCATGACCGTCTGCGGGTCGAGGGCGCGCTCGCCGCCGCCGATGTCCTCGCCGGCCGCGATGTACAGCTTGCCCTGCCACAGGGGCAGCAGCCGGACGTCCTGGACCAGGATCTCCTGGGCCTCCACGAACTCGTCCGTGACGGTCCCGCGGTCGCTCTCGCGGCGGGACTTCGGCAGCAGTTCGTTGGTGATCCGGGGGCTCTCGTAGGGCGTGCCGAGGACGTTCTCCTTGCCCACGAAGGGGGCGACGAAGTTGTCCGGGTCCGGGAAGTCGGGGAACCAGCCTCGGCCGAAGACCGGGTACTCGCCCTTCTGGTAGCCCGCCTGGAACTCCTTCCAGGGCTTGCCGTGCAGGGTGACCTTGAAGAGGCCGGACTCCTCCAGCTGCCGCTTGAGCTCGGTGAACTCGGCGGCCGTCGAGGAGCCGTACCGGTCGGTGGTGTACCAGAAGTCCAGCTCGACGGGCTCGGTGATGCCCGCGTTGCGGAGGATCTTCTTCGCCTTCTCCTCGCTGGGCGAGCCGAAGCGGTCGAAGAACTTGGTGGTGTGGCCGGCGATGCCCTTCGGCACCATCGAGTACAGGGGTTCGGCGGTGCCCTGGTAGACCTTGTTGACCAGTTCGTCGCGGTCGACGAGCTGGGCGATGGCCTTGCGGACGGGGAGCTTGGCGACGGATTCGTCCTGGGTGTTGAAGACCAGGTAGCGGATGTCGGCGCCGGTCGACTCGACGAGCTGGAGGGACTTGTTCTCGGGCTTGTCCTCCTGGAGGGCGACGACCTCCTCGGCGGTGAGGCCGCGGTAGGTGGCGTCGATCTCGTTCTTCCTGAGGGCCGTGACCATGGCGTCGGAGTCGTCGAAGTACTTGATGGTGACGCCGCCGTTCTTGCGGTCGGCGAAGCCCTTGTAGGTGGGGTTCTTCGTCAGCTCCGCCGACTCGCGCTCGGTGTACGAGTCGAGGACGTACGGCCCCGAGCCCATGATCTTGCCGTCCTTGCGGAGCTGGTCGGCCGGGTACTCGGCGGGGTCCACCAGCGACATCGCGGGGGTGGCGAGGATGAACGGGAAGGTGGCGTCCGACTTGTTGAGCCGGAAGACGACCGTGCGGTCGCCGACGGTCTCGATCTTGTCGAGCGAGCCGAGCATCCCGTTGGGGCCGCCCTTGACGTTGATCGTGCGGATGCGCTCGATCGAGTACTGCACGGCCTTGGCGTCCAGCTTGTGCCCGTTGGAGAACGTGAGGCCCTCCACGAGCTTGCACTCGAAGACCCGGCTGGAGGTGTCCGTGAACTTGCAGTCGGCGGCGTCCGGCTGCGGGGTGGTGCTGCCCGTCGGGAACGCCACCAGGGTCTGGAAGACGTTCCGGAAGAGCTCCCAGGAATTGTCCCAGGCGGCGGCCGGATCAAGCGTGGAGGGAGAACTCATCGTGCCGACGACGATTCTCTGCTCCCCGGCGGATTCGCTGTCCGAGAAGACACCGCATCCGGACACCAGGGATATGGACACAAGGGCTGCAGCGGCCTGCAGACTGGTCCGGTTGAACACGTGCACGCTCCTCGTTCAGCCATGGGTCGGCCGACGATACCGCAGCACCCCGCCAGGTCAATGTTCGAGCCCGGCGGGGCACTTGAGGCATTCGACGTATAACCGGGGTCAATCCGGACAGGAAATCCGGAAAGTGTCCGGTTATCGGTCACCCGACTCCGGCGTTCAGGAAAAGGCCGCCGTCGACGACGAGCGTCTGGCCGGTGATCCACTCCGACTGGGACGAGGTGAGGAAGGCGGCCGCGCCGCCGATGTCCTCGGGCACGCCGAGCCGGCCGAGCGGATAGGCGGCGGCCGCCTCGGCCTCACGGCCCTCGTAGAGCGCCTGCGCGAATTTCGTCTTCACGACGGCCGGGGCGATCGCGTTGACCCGCACGAGCGGCGCGTATTCGTGCGCCAGCTGTAGGGTCAGATTGATCATCGCGGCCTTGCTCATGCCGTATGCGCCGATGAAAGGCGAGGCGGAGACGCCGGCGATCGAGGCGATGTTCACGATCGCCCCGCCGTGCTCCTTCTGCCAGGCGTGCCAGCTCCGCTGGGCGAGGCCGAGCGCGGAGATCACGTTCGTCTCGAAGACCTTGCGGGCCACCCCGAGGTCCATGTCCGCGATGGGCCCGAAGACCGGGTTCGTGCCGGCGTTGTTGACCAGGAAGTCCAGGCGGCCGAAGCCGTCCATCGCCGCCTCGACGGCGGCGGCCTGGTGGACCTCGTCGTGCGCCTTGCCGGGGACGCCGATCGCCCGGTCGGCCCCGAGCCGCTCGACGGCCTCCTTGAGGGCCTCCTCGCCGCGCCCGGTGATGACGACCCGGTCGCCGCGGGCGACCAGGGCCTCGGCGATGCCGTAGCCGATGCCCCGGCTGGCGCCGGTGACGAGGGCGACCTTGCCGGACAGCTCCGGCCGTTCCTGCGTGCTCATGCGCGCCTCCTCCTCTCGCCGCCGGTCGTCAGTTGAGCGGGCCGCCGGCCACGTACATGACCTGGCCGGAGACGAAGCCGGCGTCGTCGCCCGTGAAGAACGCGATCGCGTTGGCGACGTCCTCGGGGCGGCCGACCCGCTGCACCGGGATCATGGAGGCGGCGGCCGCCTGGAACCCCTCGAAGCCCATGCCGACGCGCTCGGCGGTCTGCGCGGTCATCTCGGTGACGATGAAGCCCGGGGCGACGGCGTTGGCGGTGATGCCGAACTTGCCGAGCTCCTTGGCGAGGGTCTTGGTGAAGCCCTGCAGACCCGCCTTGACGGCCGAGTAGTTGGCCTGGCCGCGGTTGCCGAGCGCCGAGGAGGAGGAGAGGGAGACGATACGGCCGAAGCCGGCGTCCACCATGTGCTTCTGGCACGCCTTCGCCATCAGGAAGGCGCCCTTGAGGTGGACGTTCATGACGAGGTCCCAGTCGGACTCGGACATCTTGAAGAGCAGGTTGTCGCGGAGCACGCCCGCGTTGTTGACGAGGATCGTCGGCGCGCCGAGCTCGGCGGCGATCCGCGCGACGGCGGCCTCCACCTGCGCGCCGTCCGAGACGTCGCAGCCGACCGCGAGAGCGGTGCCGCCCGCGGCGGTGATCTTCTCGACGGTGTCCTTGCAGGCCGCCTCGTCGAGGTCGAGTACGGCGACGGCGCGGCCCTCGGCCGCCAGGCGGAGCGCGGTGGCCGCGCCGATACCCCGTGCGGCACCCGTGACGACGGCTACGCGCTGCTCGGTGGTGGACATGCTTGGTTCTCCTCGCCCTTGGATCGTCCCTGGTCGCGGTCGAACCGGTGGCCGCTCCTGCGTCCCGCACATGAGCGACCGCTTAGTATCGTCCGCAGACGAGACGCTAGAAGCCCTGGCACCCGGTGTCAACGGCCCACCGGGTGCACCAGGTCACTCCTCGGTCACTCCTCGGTCACTCACCGCACGAGCAGGTCGAGCAGCCGTTCCACCTCGGCTTCCGGGTCGGTCGTCAGACCCGTGTGGACGGGCCCCGGCTGCACCACCGTGGAGCGCGGCGCGATCAGCCAGCGGAAGCGCCGTCCCGCGTCGTCGCGCGCGGCCTGACCCGCCGCGTCGCCGCCCAGGCAGACCCCCTCGACGGCGCGCAGCGCGGCCCGTACGCCGGTCACGTCGGCCGCCGGGTCGAGCACCGTCAGCTTGGCCTCGTCCAGGTGCGTACGGGCGGCCACGAAGGACCGGGCGCGGCAGTAGACGACCACTCCCGCGTTGAAGCACTCGCCGCGCTCCACCCGCGGCACGACGCGCAGCAGCGCGTACTCGAAGACATCGCGGTCGGTCACGTCGTGCTGTCCTTCTCGGTGGAGTGCTTCCGGGGCGCGAGTCGCTCGGCGAGCCAGCCGGGCGGCTGCTGCGGCCGGCCCTCGGTGCGCGGTCCGAGCGTGATCCGCTCGTGGATGGTGGCGGCGCGCGGCAGCAGCGCGGAGACGTAGGCGGCGCGCACCTCGTCCGTGCCGTCGAAGCCGGGCTCGTCGACGAGCCACTCGTCGGGGACGTCGGCGGCGACCTCCTCCAGGAGCTCGCGGGTGACGAGCGGGGCGAGCTCGGCGGCCGCGGCGGCGATGTCCGGGCCGAAGGGGGCGAGCGCGTGGTCGGAGGCGTCGTACGGCTTGGCGGCGGAGGCCTGGGCACCCGGCCAGTTGTGGTGCCAGATCATGGTGGCGCCGTGGTCGATGAGCCACAGGTCGCCGTGCCAGACGAGCATGTTCGGGTTGCGCCAGGACCGGTCGACGTTGTTGATGACCGCGTCGAACCAGACGACCTTCCCGGCCTCCTTCGGGTCGACCTCGTACGCGAGCGGGTCGAAGCCCAGCGCGCCGGGCAGGAAGTCCATGCCCAGGTTGAGCCCGCCGCTCGCCTTGAGCAGCTCCTGCACCTCCTGGTCGGGCTCGGAGAGCCCGATGACCGGGTCGAGCTGGATGGTGACGAGCTCCGGCACCCGCAGGCCGAGCCGGCGGGCGAGCTGCCCGCAGATGACCTCGGCGACCAGGGTCTTGCGGCCCTGGCCCGCGCCGGTGAATTTCATGACGTACGTGCCGAGGTCGTCGGCCTCGACGATCCCGGGGAGCGAGCCGCCTTCACGCAAGGGCGTGACGTAGCGGGTCGCTGTCACCTCTGTAAGCATCCGCCCAGGGTATCGGCGTCGTGATCGTCGCGGCACGGCGTTCGTGCGCCGCTCCGCATCGTCGCGGCACGACGTCCGTAGGCGCACTCCGTACCGTCGCGGCACGACGTCCGTACGCGCACCCCGTATCGGCGCGGCACGACGTCCGTAGGCGTGCTCCGTCAGCGTGCGGCGGACGCGGCCAGGATGCGGTCGAGCAGCGCGTCGAGCCCGTCGGTCAGCTCCTGGTAGCCGCCCTTCTCGGCCAGGGAGGGCGCGGTCTCGCGCAGCCGGGGAAGCTCGCGGGCCGGCATCAGGTGCAGGCCGAGGCGGAACGCCGGATCGGGTTCGTCGGGGTTGTCGACCATGGCCCGCAGGTCGCTGAAGATGTAGCCGAGCACCCATGCGGTGACCGCCCGGTAGGCGGTGACGACGCCCTGTTCGTCGAGCCCGGCGCGGTCGAGCTGCGCCAGCACCCGCTCGTGGGCCTGCAGCACCGCGAGCGGGCGCCGGGCCAGCGGTACGGCGAGCAGTCGGGTGGCGAGCAGCGGCACGACGTGCGGGTGGGCGAGGGAGATCCGGTACAGGGCGCAGGCGCCGCGGAGGAGTTCGGCGCGCCATTCGGGCAGGTCGGGCGCCTGGCCGCGGGGGGCGGGCTCCTCGCGCGCAAGGTCCTCGTCCAGTTCGGTGTAGAGCTGCTCGACGAGTCCGTCCAGGAGCGCGTCCTTGCTGGGTGCGTAGCGGTACAGCGCCATCGCCTCGACGTCGAGCTCCGCGGCGACCCGCCGCATGCTCAGTGCGGACAGGCCCTCGTGGTCCACCACGTCGAGGGCCGCGGCGAGCACGCGCTCACGGCTCAGCCGGCGGCGGCCGCGGCGGCGCTCGGTGGGGTGGCCGATGTCCACCTTCCTGCGGTCCGGCTGGGTGCTGCTGACCATGGCGTGCCTCCGGGCTCGACGTCGCGGGGCGACTCCTCCCGACTATATCTGAATGCCCTGAAGCCATACATTTACACCATAAGTAGACATTTATTGACAGGCATGACACAGCGGCGCAATATGTATGTTTAAAACGTAGACGTACGACGACAGCACGCCTGCACCGTCCTCCTTGGAGGCCGCTGACATGGACGGCAACCGCATCCCCCGCACCGAGTGCTCCGAGCTGAACGACCCGCACCCGCTCGTCCGGCCCCGTCTCACCCTCGTCGTCCCGACGCGCAACGAGCGCGAATCCGTGCCGCTGCTGCTGCGCGCCCTGGAACCGGCCTTCGACGGGCTGCCCGTCGAGATCCTGTTCGTCGACGACAGCGACGACGACACACCGGAGACGGCCGCGCGGCACGCACCCGGCTGTCGGCTGCCGGTCCGCATGATCCACCGGGAGAAGGGGGCCCGCGAGGGCGGCCTGGCGGGTGCCGTCCTCGCGGGCGCACGTCATGCCCGGGGCGAATGGGCCCTGGTCATGGACGCCGACCTCCAGCACCCTCCGCAGGCCGCCGCCGCCCTCGCCCGTACCGCCCTGGGGCACGGCGTCGACATCGTGGTCGGCACCCGCTATGCCGGGTCCGGATCGACCGGCGACGGGCTCGACGGCCCCACCCGCCGGCTCGTCTCCCGCGGCAGCACGGTGCTCGCCAAGACGGTCTTCCCCCGCCGTCTCGCCGGCGTCAGCGACCCCATGAGCGGGCTCTTCGCCTTCCGTGTCGCCGCGATCGACCTGGACCGGCTCAGCCCCCTCGGCTTCAAGGTCCTCCTCGAAGTGCTCGTCAGACACCCGGGCGCACGCGTGGCCGAGGTCTCCTACCGGTTCGCGCCCCGCGCGGCCGGCACCTCCAAGGCCTCGCTGCGCGAAGGGCTGCGGTTCCTGCGGCACCTGGCCCGGCTGCGCCGGCCCCACCCCGGCGGCGCGCACCGCGGCGACACGGGTCACCACGCGTCATCCGACCACCCCGGCCTCGGCCCCACCGCGCGGTTCCTGGCCTTCGGGCTCGTCGGCCTCAGCGGCATCGCCGTCAACACCGCCGCCCTGTGGTTCTTCCACTCCGTGGTGGGACTCCATCAGCTCCTCGGCGCCACGCTCGCCACCCAGGTGTCGTCCCTGTGGAACTGGGCCCTCCTCGAAACGCTGGTCTACCGAGGCGGCCGGGGCGGCGGCAGGCGCGCTGCCGTCGCCCGCGGTCTCGCCTTCCTCGCCCTGAACAACCTGCTGCTGCTCGGCCGGCTGCCCCTCCTCCAGCTGCTCGTCCTCGCCGGGATCGGGCTGCTCACCGCCAACGTCCTCAGCCTCGTGGTGCTCTTCGTGGTCCGCTTCCTCTTCAGCGACCTGCTCATCTACCGCGGTCACCATGGCGAGGGAACCCGCCGCGACCCCGTGCGCGTGCTCGTCGCCCCGGGCTCCGCCGTCCCCGGAACCGTGACCCCCTCCCCCGGAGCCGCCCCCGCCCCCTCCCCCGCTCCCGCCGCCGCAGGCACCGCCACGACGCCCACGGCCCCGCCCGCACCCCCCACGGCCTCCCCGGCCCACCCCAAGCGCCCCCGCTACCTGACCTACCGCTACGACATCGCCGGCACCGTCACCATCGGCTCCCAGATACGCCTGCCCGAGCTGGAGTTCTTCCGCGCCCAGTGGGTGCCGCCGGACGCCTGTGACATCACCGTCCGCGTCGGCGACGTCGGCCGCCGGTTCCCGCGCCACCGCGCGGTCATGACCGAGATCCCCGGCCGCGGCGCACCGCAGCCCACCACCGTGCAGTACGAGGAGCAGCTCGGCCGGTTCGGCGCCAACTTCCGCGTCGACATCGGCGCCCCCATCGCCGTCCTCGTCAGCCCGCTGCTCGCCCGCTCCCCGCACGTCGTCTACACGAACGTCCTGGAGGCGCTGCTGCGCTTCGTGCTCGTCTCCCGCGACCGGATGCTCCTGCACTCCGCGTGCGTCGAGCTGGGCGGCACCGGCGTGATGCTCTCCGCGCTCACCGACACCGGCAAGACGTCCACCGTCCTGCGGCTCCTCAGCGAACACGACGGGCGGTTCCTGTCCGACGACATGACCGTCGTCGACGCCACCGGCAACGCCCTGTGCTTCCCCAAGCCGCTCACCATCAGCGCGCACACCCTGCACGCCGTGCGCTCCGACGACCTGACCCCCCACGAATGGCGCCGGCTGCAGCGGCAGAGCCGCCTGCACTCCAAGGAGGGCCGCTCCTTCGCCTTCACCCTGGCCCGCCACAACCTGCCCATCATGGGCATCAACGCGGTTACGCAGATCCTCGTGCCCCCGCCGAAGTACGCCGTCGACCGGCTCGTGTCCTGCCGGCTGAGCAGCGCGATCAAGGTGACCGAACTCTTCGTCATCGAGCGCGGCGAGCCCCGTCTGAGCGACCTCGGGCACGAGGAGACCGTCAGCCGGCTGCTCGTCAACACCGAGGACGCCTACGGCTTCCCGCCGTTCCGGTACTTCGCCCCCGCCATCACCGTCGACGGGCTCGACCACGCCCAGCTGCGCAGCCGCGAGCGGGACGTCCTGGCCGGCTTCCTCTCCGGCGTGCGCACCCGCGTCCTGGCCTCCGACCGCTTCGGCTGGGCCGACGAGATACCCCGGCTCCTCGCCGCGGACCGGACGGCGGTCAACGGCCACCCGGTCCCCGGGGCCGAAGGGCATCCGTGGCCGCACTGGGAGCCGGAGACCCCGGAGAGCGAACCGTCCCCGCCCGTACGCTCCGGCACCCTGCCCCCCTACACCACCGTTCCGACCGACTCCGGCGCCTCCCGCGTGGACGGCCCCGGTGGGAGGACGTCATGAGCCGTCCCCCGTACTCCGCCGAGGACGCGACGGCCGGACCCGGCGCCGACACCTCCACGCGGACCGCCACCGGACCCCCGGGAACGACCGGCGCCCCGGCCCGCCCGCACCGGCGTCCCACCGCCGAGTGGGTCCTGCTCACCGCCCTGCCGCTCACCGCCGTCCTCGCCCTGGCCGCCTTCCTGCGGTTCTGGCAGCTCACCCGGATCGGCTTCAACAGCGACGAGGCCGTCTACACCGGCACCGCCGCCTCCCTGGCCGGCGACCCGGCCATGCAGCCGGTGTTCCCCGTCTTCCGCGCCCACCCCGTGCTGTTCACCGGCTTCGTGTCGCTCTTCCTGCGCGGCGGCACCGACGAGTTCACGGCCCGCGCGGTCGCGGCCGGCGTCGGCGTCGTGACCGTCGCCGTCACGTACCTGCTGGCCCGCAGGCTCTACGGGCACGCCGCGGGGCTCGCCGCCGCGCTGCTGCTCGCCATCATGCCGTACCACGTGGTGGTGACCCGTCAGGTGCTGCTCGACGGGCTGATGACGCTGTTCGCCACGCTGGCGCTGTACTGCGTCGTACGGTACGTGCAGGCGGGCCGCGACGGGCTCCCCTGGCTGCTCGCCGCCGCGGGGTCGCTGGGGGCCGCCGCGCTCTCCAAGGAGACGGCGCTCGTGCTCGTCTGCGGCCTGTACGTCTTCTTCGTCCTCAGCCGTTCGGTACGGATGCGGTGGCGGGACGCCGTTCTCGCCACCGGCCTCCTCGCCCTCGTCGTCGCCGCCTTCCCGCTCGCGACGTGGGTCGCGGGCCACCGCGGCACCGGGCAGAACTACCTGCAGTGGCAGCTGTTCCGGCGTGCCAACCATCCGATGGGCTTCTACGCCGTGACGGTGCCGCAGGTCATCGGCTGGGCCGTCCTCGCGGCCGCCGTGGTCGGCCTCGTCTGGCTGCGCCGCCGCAACGGCTGGCGCGAGGGCCTGCTGCTGTGCTGGATCGCCGCGCCCGTGCTGTTCTTCACCCTGTGGCCCGTCAAGGGCTTCCCCTACCTGCTGCCGATCGCGCCGCCGCTCGCCGTGCTCGCCGGCCGCACGCTGGGCGCCCTCGCCGGGCTCCGGATGCGGACCGGCCGGCTGCGGGTACCGACCCGTCGGCTGGCCGCCGCCGGCGCCGTCCTCGTCGCGCTCGCCGTCGCCCTGTCCCTCGCCCTCCCGTCCGCCGCCCGCATCACCGCCGCTCCGAAGGGCTCGTTCCTGGCCGGTTCCGGCGGCCTGCCGGGCGGCCGCGAGGCGGGCCAGTGGGTGCGCGAGCACGTGCCCGGCGGGGCACGGCTGCTCGCCGCCGGCCCCTCGGTCGCCAATGTGCTCCAGTTCTACGGAGGCAGACCCGTATCGGCGCTGTCGGTGAGCGTCAACCGGCTCTACCGCAACCCCTCGTACATGCCGGTGCCCAACCCCGACCGCTCGCTGCGCGACGGCGAGTTCCAGTACCTCGTCTGGGACTCCTACACCGCCCACCGCGCCCCGTTCTACGGCGCGAAGATCCGGCAGCTGGTCGACAAGTACCACGGCGCGGCCGTCTACAGCTCCGCCGTACGGGTCCCCGCCTCCTCCACCGACCCCACGCCCACTCCGGTCATCGTCATCTACAAGGTGCGTGTGTCATGAAGCCGCTGACCGTCCGTCTGCTGACGGCGCTGACCGGCGCGGCACTCCTGCTCGGCCCCACCACGGCAACGGCCGCCACCGGAACCGGCGCCCGCCCCGACCCGGGCGGCGGCACCACCGCCGAGCACCGCGCGACCACCCCCGTCCAGCACTTCATCTACCTGATGCAGGGCCCCCGGACCTTCGACAACTACTTCGGCACGTACCCCGGAGCCGACGGCATTCCCTCCGGCGCCTGCCAGCCGCGCACCGTCGGCGGCCCCGCCTCCGACTGCGTACGTCCCTACTCCCTGCACGCCGCGGCCCCCGCCCCGCTCTCCCCGAACCGGAGCATCATCACCCAGCAGATCAACGGCGGGCGCATGGACGGCTTCGTGTCCGCGTACACCCGGCAGGGCAGGGACGGCACGACCGTCATGGGCCACTACGACGCCCGGGACCTGCCGTTCGACTGGGCCGCCGCCGGCCGCTACGTGCTCTTCGACAAGTTCTTCTCCTCCGTCCCCTACGGCACCCCCGCCGAACGCTCCTACTGGGTCGCGGGAGCCGCCCCGCCGGCGGCCGACCGCGCCACCATCTTCGACCGGCTCCAGCAGGCGGGGGTCAGCTGGAAGTTCTACGTCGAGGACTACCGGCCCGCCGAGAACTTCCGGGCGGTCGGCGCCACCCAGCCGGTACGCGTCCCGCTGCTCGGCCACGCCCGCTTCATCGACGACCCCGCCCTCGCCTCCCACATCGTGGACCTGGACCAGTACTACCGCGACCTCGACAACGGCACCCTGCCGTCGGTGGCCTACATCGCCAGCTCCGGCTCCTCCGAGCGCTCCGCGCGGTCCATCGCGCCCGGCCAGAAGCTCATCCGCTCGCTGGCCACCCAGCTGGCCCTCAGCCCGTACTGGGACAGCTCGGCCCTGCTGTGGAGCCACGACGGCTCCGGCGGCTGGTACGACCACGTGGCCCCGCCGGCCGTCGCCGACGGTCCGCGCGGGCTGCGCGTCCCGGCCGTCCTGATCAGCGCCTACGCGCCGGCCGGGCACATCGACCACCGGGTGCTCGACTCCTCGTCGGCACTGCGCTTCATCGAGGACAACTGGAAGCTGGCGCCGCTCGGCGGACGGGACACCACCGCCGCCAGCCTCGCCGCCGCCTTCGACTTCTCCGCCGCACCGCGGCCCCCCGAGGTGTTCGCCGTCCCCACCGCGCGGCCCGTCGTGCGGCCGGTGAACGCGACCGTCGTGTACGGGATCTACGGCGGCGTGCTCGGCGGAGCCGCGCTGCTCGTCGCCGGCACCGCCCTGCTCGCCGCCCGCAGGCGCGCCGCGGCGCCGTCGACTCCGACGGGCCCGTCGGCACCGACCGCGCCGACCTCGCCGACCTCGCCGACCTCGCCGGAAGGCTCCTCGGAGCGGCCCCGCGCGCCGGAGGGGAGCCGGCCGTGAACCGCCGTACCGCACGCCGTCACGCGGTCGCCGTCCTCGCCCTGCTCACGGCGCTGCTGCTCGCCTTCGCCTGGCCGGCCGCAGCCACCGGGGCGTCCGCCGGCGCCACCGGCCCGCACCGCGCCGCCCCGACGGTCACCGTCACCTTCCGCACGGTTCCGGCGGTGCCCGGGGTCCGGCTGGTCTTCGCCGGCACCTCTCTCGTCACGGGCTCCGACGGCACCGCCTCGTACACCGGCGCCCGCACCGCGGACCGCCAGTCGCTGCGGCTGCTCGACACCTCCGTCGACACCCCGGGCGCCCGCTACCACTTCACCCGCTGGGCCGGGCAGCGCGACCCGGACCAGACGTTCCGCAGCCGCGTCGACGGGCTGCCGCTGCGCGCCGACTACACCGTCACGGCCGGGTTCACCGTGCAGTACCCGGTGACCGCCTCCTTCACCGACCAGCACGGCACGCCCCTCGACCCGTCCCTGATCTCCGCGGTGAAGGTCAAGGGCTCCGACGCGCGCACCACCGACCTGTCCGTGTCCGGCACCACCTGGCTGAACGGGATCGTGCCCGTCTACCGCAACAGCCGCCTGACACCCGTTCCGGTCGACTACACCCTGCGGAGCCTCGTCTACGACGGCGCCGAGCTCGCCGACGCCGGACGGCAGGGCTTCCGGCCCGGCCCCGACCGGCACCTGACGTTCACCGGCGCCTTCCACGACCTGACCGTCACCGCCCACGACGCGCTGTTCGGCTCCGCCACGGGCGACAGGGCCACCGTCACCGGCCCCGACGGGAAGGCCACGACGGTGACCCTCGGACCGGACCACACCGCCGTCCTGACCCATCTGCCGCGCGGCCGGTACACCGTCGAGGTCAAGGCCCCCGGCGGCAGCACGAGCCCCCGGGAGATACAGCTGTCCCAGTCCGTCACGGCCGACGTGACCGTGGTCAGCCGCAGCGACCTGCTCGTCCTCGCCGGGACCGGGCTGCTGCTCGTCGGGATACCGATCGCGATCCGGCTCCGGCGCCGGACCCGTCGCACCGCCGCGGGCCCGGCACCCGGGAGCGGGGCGGTGCGGGAGCCCGTCGAGCCGCGTGAGCCCGTACCACCGGAAGCGCCCGTACCACCGGAAGCGGCGGTGCCACCGCCGGAGCCCGAGCGGCCGGGGGGAGAGGAGAAGGCGCCCCACGCCTCGTGCCCCGGGGCGGCCCGATGAGACGGCTCTGGGCCCTGCTCGCCGCGCTCGTCCTGTGCTGGCCGGGCGTCAGTGCCGCATCGTCCGGCCCCCGGCCCGCCGCCGCGTCCGTCGCCGGCGACGCCACCCGTCCGCCGCTGCTCGCCTACTACTACCAGTGGTTCAACGCCGGTTCGTGGCAGCGGGCCAAGACCGACCTGCCGCTGGCGGGCCCGTACTCGAGCGACGACACCCAGGTGATCGACCGCCAGATCACCGAGGCCAAGTCCGCGGGGATCGACGGGTTCATCGTCGGATGGAAGCAGGGCGCCGTGAACGACCGGCGGCTGCGCAAGCTCGTCGACGCCGCCGAGGCCAGGAACTTCAAGGTCGCCATGATCTACCAGAGCCTGGACTTCCACCGCCGCCCGCTGCCCGTCGCCCAGGTCGCCGCCGACTTCCGGTACTTCCGCGACCAGTTCGCCGCCAGCCCCGCCCTGCTGCGCGTCGCCGGCCGCCCGCTGACCGTCTGGAGCGGCACCTGGAGCTACACGCACGACGACGTCGCCCGCGTCACCTCCGCCGTCCGCGGCGAACTGCGGGTCCTGGCCACCGAGAAGAACGTCGACGGTTACCGGCGGATCGCGGACGTCACCGACGGCGACGCCTACTACTGGTCCTCGGCCGACCCCGAGACCACCCCCGGCTACGCCGACAAGCTCCAGGAGATGGCACGGGCCGTGCACGCCGACCACAAGATCTGGATCGCCCCCTGCGCGCCCGGTTTCGACGCACAGCTCGTCGGCGGCACCAAGCCCGTCCCCCGCCGGGACGGTGCGACGCTGAGCGCCGAGTACACCGCCGCGCTCCGCTCCTCGCCGGACGCCGTCGGGCTGATCAGCTGGAACGAGTTCTCCGAGAACACCCACGTCGAGCCCTCCCACGACCACGGGGACCGCTACCTGCAGGTGCTGCGCGACCTGCGGGGCGTCCAGGCGACCGTCACGTCCCGGAGCGACCCCGGCGGGTCCGGGGACGTCCCCGGCCGGTCCGTCGCCGGGTCGGGCCCCTCCCGCGCCTACTGGGCGTTCGCCGGCCTGGTCGCCCCCATGCTGCTGATCACCCCGTTCGCTGTGCGCCGCCTGCGCGCCTCCCGGAGGAGCGGGCCCGCCCCCGTCGAGGAGCGGGAAGCGGGCCCCGGCCAAGAGGTCAGCAGGTCACCGGGGTCGACGTCGCCGCGGTGTTCCCGGCCAGATCGCGCGCCCTGACCTCGTAGGTGTACGAGGCCGGGCACACGGCCGTCTTGTCGCTGAAGGTGAGCACCTCCTGCGGGACGGTCGCCATGTACGTCCCGTCGCGGTAGACGTCGTACGCGGCGAGCTGCCGGTCGTCGGTGGACGCGCCCCACATCAGCTTCATGGTGGTGGAGGCGGGACGGGTCACCGTCAGCGGGGACGGCGCGGACGGCGCGGTGCCGTCGGCGGCGAAGTCGTAGGTCTGCGCGTCGAAGACGTTGCCGAGGGAGTCCGTCGGCGTGACCGTCAGCGTCGAGCCGTTGACCGAGACCAGCAGGAAGTGGTGCACATTGGCGTCGGCGGCGGGGATCGGCACGGAGGAGGGGCAGCGCTTGCCCACGTTGGAGCTGTAGGACCAGCCGAGGGCGTACGCGTCCGTCGGGTCGCAGCCGTGGCCGCCGACCGAGCTGAGCTTGGCGCCGGCGCCGCCGGTCACGTAGCTCGGCACGCCGCCGGGCGGGGCGACGTTGCGCTGGTAGATGTGCGCGTGGCCGTTGAAGACCAGGTTCACGCCGTTGTCGTGGAGCAGCTGCTCCAGGGTGTCGGTGCTGCCCGGGTTGTTCTTCAGGTACTCGTCGTCCGGCTCGGTCGGGTCGTCGGAGCGCAGCGGGAAGTGGAAGGCGGCCACCTTGACGCCGCCCGGGTGCGCGGCGAGGTCCTGCTGGAGCCACTGGTACTCGGCCGAGGTGGTCGCCCAGTGGGCGGCGGCGTCCACCTGGTAGATGGCGCAGTGGTCGGTGCCCTCGCAGTTGTTCCCGTCGGCGGTGCCGGTGTTGCCGTCGCTCCAGGACGCGTCGAGCATGTAGAACCGGACGCCGCCGCTGCTGAAGGCGTAGTACGTCGTCGGGTAGGTCGCCGGGGTGCTGCCGAAGAACGACGGGTAGCTGACCTGGGAGTAGACGCCGTTCGAGGCCGCGGTGACGGCGGGCTGCGGCCAGGTCAGCAGGAGTGTGGCGGTGCGGCCGTGGTTGCCGTTGATGGAGAACATCGGCAGCTTCTGGCCGGGCGCGGCGTAGTACTCCGGCGCGAAGACCCCGCTGATGTTGACGCCGGACTGCTGGAGGTCGCCGTAGTTGGTCGGGCTTCCGCTGGGGTAGGCCACGTCGCCGGTGGACAGCGCGAAGCGGGCGCCGCTGGCAGCCAGCCGGGACAGTACGTTGGCCTGGTCCTCGTTGACGGCGCCGCTGTTGACTCCGTTGCTGGTGGTGTCGCCCCAGTCGCCGAGCACCGCGAACGTGAAGGGCGTCGGCGAACCGTCCGGCACCATCGTGGTGAACGTGGGCGAGGGGTTGGTGCCGAGCAGGTCGATGGGCGTGGCGTCCCCGGTGAAGACCCGGTAGCAGTACGGGGTGTCGGGGCTGAGGTTCGGCACGGTCACCGAGTTGCTGTACTCGGTGACCCCGTTGACGGTCATGGTGGTGCCGAGGGTGGCGGCCGTGACGGAGTTGGCCGTGCAGTTGCCGAGCGGCCCGTACTTCACGGTCTGCCGGCTGCGGGTGGAGGTCGCCCAGGTCACCCGGAGGGAAGTGGGCGTCAGGTCCGTGAGGTACGGGGCCCGGGTGAGGACCGGCGAGGCGCCGGGCAGGTCGGCGTGTGCGGGGGTGGGGCCGAGGGCCGCCGACAGGGCACCGAGCGCCACTGCGGCGCCCGCGAGGTGGAGACCTCGGCGTCGTCCGGCGGATGCGAACACAGGCATGGCACGGGTCCTTTCAGCCTCCGCTGCGGCCGGTCGGAAGCGCCGGCCGGGAGACGGGTGGACGGAGGCACCGTCGGGAACCTAAGCGCGACCGGGGGCCTGGACGGGCCAGCGCGGCCGGACCGTGGCCTCCGCGCCGCCGCGTTCACTCGATCGGGGCCCGCGGTATCGGCCGGTCGGGCGACAACGCGTGTCCTTCCGCCTCTCCTCCGGCCCGGTGCGGGAAGAAGGGGCAGGACCCATGCGCTCCCGCGACCGTGCCGGGGGTCGCCCGATCGCCGCCCCCTGGAGGCCCCCCGTGCCGGCACGTGACTCGCAGGAAGGCACCCGCCGTCGGTTCGTCGGCCGGCTCCGCGCGGTACTGGCCGCGGCGGCCGTCGCCGCCTCGACGGCCGCCGTGCCCGCCACGGCCGCGGCTCCGGCGCCGCGGCAGCAGGACGACACGTCGGCGTCCGACCGCGCCTACGTGGCCAACGCCACCGCCAGGACCGTGTCGTTCCTCGACACCGACGACCGGACCGTCACCCACACGGTGGCCGTGCCGTCCGGCGCGGCCGACGTGGGCGTCTCCCGGCAGCGGCACCGCGCCTATGTGACCGGCGGCAGCGGCTCTCGTACCGTCAGCGTCATCGACACCGTCCGGGCCAGGGTGATCCGCACGATCCGGGTCGGCGACCGGCCCGAGGGGGTCGCGGTCAGCCGCGACGGCCGACGCGCCTATGTCACCAACGCGGACTCCGGCACCGTCTCGGTCATCGACACCCGCGCCGACCGGGTCGTGCGCACGCTGCGGGTCGGCACCTTCCCCAAGGGCGTGGCGGTCTCCCCCGACGGGCGCCGTGTCTACGTCGCCAACCTGCTGTCCGGCAGCGTGTCGGTGATCGACGCCTTCCCCGGCCGGGTCGCGGCGACCGTGCCGCTGGGCACCGGCACCGCCGCCTACGACGTGGCCGTCAGCCCGGACGGCGCCCTGGCGTACGTGAGCACGGGCAACGGCACCGACTACGTGTCCGTCCTCGACACCCGCGCGGCCACCGTCCTCGACGCCGTGCCGATCGAGGCGGGCGCGGAGTCGCTGGCCGTGGCGCCCGACGGCACGTCGGTGTACGTGACCTCCGGCTTCGGCAACGACAAGGTGTCGGTCATCGACACCGAGATCGGCGTCGTGGCGCGCACCTTCCGCGTTCCCGGCGGCTCGGAGGGCCTCGCGCTGGGCTACGGGGGGCGGCAGCTGTACGTCGCCACCGGGCTCGGTTCGCGTTCCGCGGTGTACGTCGACACCGAGACCGACCGGGTCATGGGCTCGACGACGGTCGGCTCCGGACCGATGAGCGTGGCCGCCGAGGTCGAACCGGAGCCGGTGTCCCCGCGGGTGGGTGCCGGCCGGCGCGTCCACTGGAAGACGGGCCAGAAGCAGGCGACCACGCGCTGACGGTCCCGTGTCCACGACGATCCTCGCGACCGGGGTCTCCGACTGGTGGTCGCCCGACTACTGGATCTCCACCTTCGGCCTGATCGGCATCCTGGTCATCGTCTTCGCCGAGTCGGGGCTCTTCGCCTTCCTCCCGGGTGACTCGCTGCTCTTCACCGCGGGTCTGCTCGTGGCCGACGGCCGGTACATCCACCAGCCGCTGTGGCTGGTGATCGTCCTGCTCGTGGTGGCGGCCGTGCTCGGCGACCAGGTGGGTTATCTGATCGGCACGTACTTCGGGCCGAAGCTCTTCAACCGGCCGAACTCCAGGTTCCTCAAGCGGGAGAACCTGGACAAGGCGCACGAGTTCCTGGAGAAGTACGGGCCCAAGGCGATCGTCCTCGCCCGGTTCGTGCCGATCGTGCGGACCTTCGCGCCGATCGTGGCGGGGGCCGGGCGCATGAGGTACCGCACGTTCCTCACGTACAACGTGATCGGCGCGATCGGCTGGGGTGCGGGCGTCACGCTCGCCGGGTACTGGCTCGGCCAGGTCGGTTTCATCAGGGGCCACGTCGAGGTCATCCTCATCGCGATCGTCCTGCTCTCGCTGGTCCCGGTGGTCCTCGGGGCCCTCAAGGCCCGCCGCAGGGCGAAGGAGGCCCGCACCGACGCGGCGGGGCCGCCCCCACGCGGCGATTGACGGGTCACGGCGTGCCGGGCGTCCCGGTGGGCGCGGCCGGGGCGGGGCAGGCGACCGTGCCCGGCCGTACGGAGAGGGAGAGCTTCGGGGTGGTGAGGAGGCCCGGGATCTGGAAGTCCTGGGCGGTGCCGGTGATCCGGTCGAACTTGGCGTAGCGCGCCTGGATGCCGAAGCGGTGCTGCGGGCTGTCGAGCGGGTTGACGACGTACGCGCCGGAGGCGTCCTTGACGGTCTTCACGTCGGCGCCGTTCGTGTTGAGGTCGACGACGCCGTCCATGTCGAGGACGCCGGTGGCGTTGCGCAGGTCGAGGACGGTGTTCTTCGTCCTGATCTCCCAGGAGCCCGGGTTGTCGTCGCCGAGGGTGAGCAGCAGGGTGTACGTGGCTCCCGCGATCTGCTGGCGCTGGCTCAGGCAGAGGCCGTTGATGACGCCGTCGGCGAAGCCCATGCGGAGGACGCGTTCGGTTCCGGTGGAGCCGTCGGGCCGTACGACGGTCTGGTCGACGACGGCGGCGCCGTACTGCGTCCCGTACAGGCTGCTGGTGGTGAAGTCGACGGGCCGGTCCTGGATCCGGAGGCCGACGGCGAGCGCCCCGCTCGCCATGGCGGTGCCGAGGCCGCCGGCGGCGAGGAGCGCGGGCACGGCGACGGCGAGGGACCGGCGCCAGTGGGTACGGCCTTCTTCGCGGCTGCTCATGGCGTGGTCACCGTGATGGTTCCGGGGAGGTGGACGGGGTTGTCGGTGGAGTTCAGGGCCGCGTGGTCGTCGACCGTCCGGATCGCGTAGATGTCGCCGGCGAAGTCCTCGGCCCCGGCGGTGAGGGGGATGAGGGAGCCGAAGAAGTCGAGCAGCCCCTGCACGCCGCAGATCTTGACGAGGACGCGGACGCAGACGTTGGTGATGTTCCCCCACATCGTCGTCGTCTCGGCCTTGCCCGCGCTGTCGTAGCCGCCGAGCGAGCCCTCCCCGGGCACGTCGATGGTGACGGTGTGTCCGGCCGCCGCCCGCTGGACCACGTTCATGTGCGAGCGGATCTGGAGCTTGGTGAAGGTGTACTTGGTGGTGGTGCGCGTGGAGCCGTCGGAGAGCCGGATGGTGACGTTCTTCTCGACCGTCATGGAGACGGCGACCATGCTGCCGATGGTGACGTGCAGCGGGTCCGGGGAGGGCAGGAAGGGCACGCCGAGGGGGTCGACCGCGGCGGTCCCGCCCGAGGCGCTGCTCGGCTGCCCGGACCAGACGGCCGTGACGACGGCGAGGAGCAGGGCGGCCGCCACCGAGCACGCCTTGCGTCGCGCCGTCACCCTTCCACCGCCCGGCGGCGCGGGCGTCTGGCGCCCCAGCCGACCATCATGGAGCCGCCGAGCACGCCGAGCGTCATGCCGAGCAGGAAGCCGCCCAGGTTGGAGACGACGAGCGAGACGACGGCGAGGACCGCGCCGATGAGCCCGAAGGTGTACCGCTGGGCGGGCAGCGCGAGCGGGATGAGGCCGCACAGGATCATCCCGCCGCCGACGAGGTAGCCCGCCACTCCCCCGAAGCCGGTGCTGACGATCAGCTGCAGGGAGCTGAGGGAGAACTTGAGGACGGTCCAGCCGCCGGCGACCAGCCACACCCCGCCCCAGAACGGGCGGGTGCGGCGGAAGGCACGGAACCAGGTGTACGCGGTCCTCGCCCGGCTCAGCATGCGTTCGCCGTTCCCGCGACGACCCTGATCTTCAGGTCGGGCAGCACGAGCGCCCCGGCCATCTCGGCGTCGTACGCGGTGGCGTTCAGTCCGTGCAGGGCGATGGAGCTGCCGCCCTCGCCGCCGGCCGAGCCGAGTCCGAAGCCGCCGGGCAGGGCGCCGGTGAGCGGCTTGCCGGCGACGGTGACCTGGTCGGCGGACTGGCCGAGCACCGCGTTCTGGAGGGTGGTGGGCCCGTACGCCTGGAGTGCGGTGGCCTGGATGTAGAGGTTCGAGGCGTCGATGTCGGTGGTGAAGGTGGCGGGCGGGGTGGCCGTGACCGTCTGGCCGCCCGTCAGGAGCAGCGAGTACGGGACCCCGGCGATCGTCTGGTGGACGATGCCGCACAGTCCGGCGAGGTGGGCGCTGGCGAAGCCGACGCGCGCCATCGCGGTGCTGGTGGTGCTGGTGCCGTCGGGGCGCCCGACGGCGGGGGTGTTGACGATGGCGCCGAAGCCGCTGCCCTCGACCCCGTTGGAGGTCAGGGTGAAGGGCTGCCCGGTGACGCTGAAGTTGGCGGCGAGGGCGCCCTGCGCGAGCGCGGTGCCGAGGACGCCGATGGCGAGGGCCGAGGGGACGAAGGCGAACGCGCCGCGCCCCCAGCGGGTGCCGCGGCGGGTGCCGTCGGCGGCCTGGGCGAGCATCCGGGCGTTCCAGTCGGCCGCGGCGCGGCGGGCGCCGGAGAGGAGGTCGCTCATGCGGATCCGCTCCCTTCGGCGGTCGGAGCCGTACGGGCGAAGAGGCCGCGGCGCCGCTTGGCGGGCTTCTCGGGCAGCCAGGCGAAGGCCATGGAACCGCCGAGGACCGAGAGGAACATGCCCACGAACAGGCCGCCGAGGTTGGAGAGCGGGAAGGAGGCGACGCCCGCGATCACGGCGATGACTCCGGCGGTGTGGCGCTGTCCGGGCAGCAGCAGGATGAGCAGGGCCATCGCCATCAGGAGGACGCCGCCGGCCATGCCCGCGATGCCTCCGACGCCGACCTGGAGGATCTTGCCGAGGGGTGCCATCGGCAGGAAGAAGATGACGAAGCCGCCGAGTCCGGTCCAGACGGCCGCCCAGAACGGGCGGGTGCGGCGCCAGCGGCGGAAGGCGGTGTGCGCACGGCCCAGGAGGGACTGCCCGGGCGGCGGATCGGTGGTCATGGAGGCCTCGCAGCGGTGGGTCGGGGTGGGAGGGCCGGGGCCCCGCGCCGTACGAAGGGCGCGGAGCCCCGGGATGGTGCGTGGGTCAGGCGCCGCAGGTCTTGTCGCCCTGGGCGATCCCGATCGCGAGGTCCGGCAGGGTGATCGCGCCGGCGATCGTGGCGCCGTTGGCGTCGGCGTTGAGGTTCTTGATGTCGGTCCGGCCGCCGGTGGCGTCGAGGCCGAACTGGCCCGGGGTGCCGTCGTTGATGCCGGTGCCCTTGATCCCGGAGCCGTCGGCGGCCGCACCGATGACGTTCGGGGTGGTGTCGCTCGCGTTGAGCGTGGCGGTGGCCGCCTTGAGCGCCTGCGCGTCGAGCACGAGCTTGTTCGCCTGGAGCCCGGCACCGGCGACGAGCTGGTCGCTGGTGAGCGGGGTCGCGGCGGCGGGCGAGGAGATGTTGAGCGACCAGGTGCCGAGGCTGCCGATCACCGGGAGGTTGACCGACTGCGTGGCGTGGACGCAGATGCCGTCCAGGCCCGCCTTGGCGATGCCGACCTCGGCGGCGCCCTTGGCCCCGCCGGCGTCGATGGTGTGCATGACCGCGCCGATGCCCTGCGGTGCGGCGACCGTCTTGGAGCTGAGGGTGAAGGGGACGCTCGTGAGCGAGAGGTTCGCGGCGAGCGCGCCCTGCACCATGGCCGTGGCCATGGCGGCGATGGCCGCCGTCGCGGGCACGGCGAGGAACGCCGATCTGCGCCAGCGGGTGACGCCTCTGGTCTCGTGCTGCATGGGATCTCCAACCGTCGTGCCGCACCGGTCGAATGACACTTTGCGGCTGCCTGTTCGAGAATTGGACAATTAACCGAGAAGTGTCAACACTTCTGACAATCCTGAAAATTTTTCCCGCTGGTCTAGGCTTGGCCGATGGCACGGTTCAGGGAGACGGTCCGGACACTGCTGCGCGAGCGGCTGCTGGACGCCGCGTACGAGGCGGTCGCGGACCGCGGCTTCGACAAGCTGCGCATGGCACACCTGGCGTCCGCGGTCGGCGTCAGCCGGCAGACGCTGTACTCGGAGTTCCCCTCCAAGGAGGCGGTCGGCGAGGCCCTGTTCCAGCGCGAGTTGGAGCGCTGCCTCGTCGGCATCCAGCAGGGCCTGGACGCGCACCCGGACGACCTGCGCGCGGCCGTCGAGGCCGCCGTCGGCTTCACGCTCACGCTGGCCGGCCGGAATCCGCTGATCAAGGCCATGCTGACCAGCACCGGGGAAGACGGACTCCTCTCGTACCTGACGACCCGGTCCGCGGCGGCCTTCGACACGGCGACGGCGATGGCCGACGCGTACGTCACGGACGCCTGGCCCACGATCGACCCGGTGGCGCGCGAACTGGCCGTGGACGCGGCGGTCCGGCTGACCGCGAGTCACATCGTCCAGTCCACGTCCTCGCCCGAGGAGTCGGCCCGCCGCATCGCGGACACCGCGGTCCGGATCGCCCTGAGCACGGGCCGGGAGCGACTCCCCGAATAGTCGTCAGACCCCCGGACAGACCTCAGGGGCTCGGCCCCCGGTACTCCTCCAGGACGGGCCTGTTGCCGATGTCCGGCGACGCGGAGACGGGGAAGGCCCGCACCCCGACCCGGCCCTCGACCCGGTCGAGCGAGCCCCAGCCGTACGCCCGCGAGTCGTCCGACAGGTCGGGGTTGTCGCCCAGGTAGAAGAAGGCGCCCTCGGGCACGGTCCGCAGCTCGGGCCGCGCCGACCGGGTGCCGTCGGGCCCGCAGCAGGCGCTCGTGCGGTGGGCCTGCGCCGCCCACTGGGACGCCACCACCCGGCGCACGGGCCCCCGGCCCCCCTCCTGGAGGAGGACCTGGAAGGGCTCGTCCGGCGTGGAGACGATCGCGACCCGGTCTCCGGGCAGGGCGATCACCCGCTTGACGAGGAGGGCGTCCTTCCCGGTGGCCCGCAGCAGCACGACGTCGAAGCGGTGCGCCTCCCCCGCCGAGCCCGGGGCGACGAGGATCCGGTCGCCCTGGTGGAGGGTGGGGGCCATGCTGGTGCCGTCGACCCGGACGCCGAGGGCCGTGACGGCGACCCCGGCGAGGAGGCAGAGCAGGGCACCGGTCCCGAGGACGGCGCCGGCCGCCCGGCGCGCGTTCACCGGCGTCGGGTGGGGTCCGGCGGGTGTGCGGCGCCGGACCGGTCGATTTCGGTCATGGCGGGAAGGTAGGCCGGGCGGCGGGCGGCGGCTGTGACCGTACCGCTCAGGGTTATTGACCGCGCGTCTGATAAGACCGGGGCGTCTCGCCGGTCCAGCGCCTGAACGCCCGGTGGAAGGCGCTGGGTTCGGAGAAGCCGAGCTGCCGGGAGAGCCGCTCGATCGACACCCGGCCGCCGGTCAGCTCGGCGATGGCGTGGTCGCGCCGCACCTGGTCACGGAGCCGCTGGTACGTCGTCCCCTCGGCGGCCAGTTGGCGCCGCAGGGTCTGCGGGCTGACGGACAGCCGGTCGGCGAGCTGCTCGGGCGTCGGCACCGGCCCGGCGGGCAGCGCCCGGCCGATCAGGTGCCGCACCCGGCCGGTCACCGTACTGCCGTAGTCGGCGCAGACCAGCACGTCGACCGGGGCGCGGCGGAGGAAGACCTTGAGCGCGGCCGCGTCCCGCAGGACGGGTTCGTCGAGGTCCGCCCGGTCGAAGACGGCCGCCGTCCGCTCGGCCCCGAAGACACAGGGCGCGCCGAAGAGGAGGGCGTACTCGCGGGCGTGCCGGGGCTCGGGGTGGACGAACTCCACCCGTCGCAGGCCGATCCGGCGGCGGACGAGCCAGCCGGCGAAGCGGTGTGCCACCAGGACGGTGGACTCGGCGCCGAAGTGGAGGGGGTCGTCGTACCCGGAGACGTCGAACTCCATCCGCGCCTCGTCGGCTTGGCCCGTCCCGCCCGCGCCGGGTTCGAGGAGCCGGAAGCGCGGTCCGGCCGGGAAGAGGGAGTAGAAGGTCTGGGCGCGGCGGAGCGCCTCGCGCAGGTCCCGGCTGCCGTGGACCACGACGTGGGCCATCATGGCGAAGGTCCCGACCTTGCTGGGCGCGCCGCCGAAGCCGATCAACTCGTCGTCGAGCGTGGCCCACAGCGTCCTGACGAGCTGCCCGAACTGTTCCGCCGGGACCCTGTCCGGGGGTTCCTCCAGGAGTGCGGAGGGCAGTCCGGCGCGGGCGAGGAGGGGCCCGGGGGCCACCCCGCGCCGTTCGGCGCCGAGGAGAACGGCCCGTACGTGATGGGTGCTGACCGACGCGTTCACCGAAGCTAGACACTTTCATCGAAGGATGTCCAGGTTCCGACACTCTACTCAGAACTGTAAGGCTCTCGAAGTGCGCATCCCGTGAACGGGACACAGCTCACAGCCGTACCGTCACCCGTGCAACATGCACACCGAGGAAAGAGGGGCAGTACATGAGCGGAGTGGCACGTCGGACGGTGGTCGCGGCGGCGGGCAGCGCGGGCCTGGCGGCGGCGCTCGCCGCCTGCGGGAGCGGCGCGGACGACAAGAACGCGGCGCCGGAGGGCGCGGCGCTGGCGCGGACCGGGGACATCCCGGTGGGCGGCGGGAAGATCCTCGCCGACAAGGGGCTGGTGATCACCCAGCCAAAGGCCGGCGAGTTCAAGGCCTTCTCCTCGAAGTGCACCCATCAGGGCTGCGCCGTGAGCAGCATCAAGGACGGCGTCATCGTCTGCCCGTGCCACCAGAGCCAGTTCGACATCTCGGACGGCAGCGTGAAGTCGGGCCCGGCGCCCTCGCCGCTGCCGCCGGAGCCGATCGAGGTGGTGGGCGAGGAGATCAGCCGGGGCTGACGGCGCCCTCGGAACTCCCGGAGCGTCTGGGGAGAATGAGCTTTTTTCAACCTCGCATCTGCGCTGGTCAAGGGCCTGCGGACGGCTGGCCGCGCCAGTCGGCAACAGCCCCTTGGCCAGCACGTTCATAGCCAGCCACTGCGCGCCGGACTCTCCACCAGACGTAGTCAGCCGCACTGATAACCGGATTGGAGAAGGCTCACTGGCTCTAGAAAACGATCGATCCCACTCGCGCCGCGCGCATGGCTTGCTTCTGCAGCTACCGCACGAACCGCCCATTTCGGTCGCCGGGGATCTCCTGGGGAGAAGTGATGCGGATGATCTCCTCGCCCTATCACCCAAAGGGCCTCTGACCTGGGCTTTCGCGGCTCGACAGACGCTGGGGAGAATCTGGGGAGAACCGGAGCCGCCAACCGCGCCTCACGCCTGCGCCGTCGAGCCCACCCGCCGTTCGATCGGTTGGCCTCGACATAGCCTGCCATCGTCGCCTCACATCACAGCGAGCAACCGCTAGCAGCACCTACCGTGCACTCTCCACCAGGCAAGGACCTCGCCTATATGGCATTTGAAATGCCATAATCCTGTCATGGCTGACGACGACACCGACTTCCCACCCGGCGACGGCCCCACCAGCGGCATCTCCGTCTCCCTGACCGCCGGCACCCTGCAAGCGATCCGCGAGCGGGTCGGCAAGCGGGGCGTGTCCGCGTACCTGGAGAAGGCCGCGCAACGGCAGATCGAACGCGACAACCTCGACGAACTGATCGCCGACTTCGACAAAGCCAACGGCCCCACCGACCCGGAGGCCGTGGCAGCCAAGCGCGCCAAGCTCACTGGCAGACCCTCCACCGGAGCCGGAGCCGGGGCGGCCGCGTGAGCGGCGCACTCATCCTGGACAGCGAGGGCCTGGCCAAGGCTGTGCAGCGCGACCGCGAGGTCCACGAGTGGCTCGCCGCCGCCCGCGACGCCGACCTTCCCGTGATCACCTCGGCCGCGGTGCTGGTCGAGGTGATCCACCCCCGCATCAACGACGCCGCCCTGAAGTGGACGCTGTCCCGGCTCCGAGTCGAGCCGGTCACCCAGGCCATCGCCCAGTCCGCCGCCACCCTGCTACGTACTGCCGGACTGCACGGCCACAAGTACGCCATCGACGCCATGCTCTGCGCCACAGCTCTGGCTCAGCCAGGCCGCGTGACGATCCTGACGTCCGATGTAGAAGACATCGGAATGCTCACCGCCCCTCACAGCCGTGTGACCATCGAGAAAGTCTGATCCGCACCCCCACCCCGGACGGACTGCCGCGCCAGGTCACACCCCTCCGATCCGAAGGGCAAGCGCCGGGCACCGGCGTACCAGGTCTGCGCTCGCGTGGCGCCCATGCCCCTCCGTACGGCGCCTGGGAGCATGGAGACGCCGAAGGGGCAGTGCCCGGTTTCCCGGTCACAGCCCCTTCGATTTGCTCAGCGTTTCAGCGTGAAGCCGCCCCTCAGACGCCGCCCCATCGTGGCGCGTCAGCGGGTGCGCTTGGCCAGACGGGGCGCGACAGCCCGGCGGAAGTGCTCCAGGCGTGCACCGTCGTGCTCGACGTACTCAAGGATGTCGAGCACGGCCTCGGTGTCGCCGCGGGTGGCCTCCCGGTAGAGAGTCCAGATGCCGTCGCGGACCCGGTCGTAAATCTCCGTTTTCACGCTCTCGTCATCCTCGCCGAGGACGACACGCCACAGCGTGAGCATCAGCTCGTCGCGGGTGTCGGCCGACAGCTCCTCCTGGAGCGCGGCCATGATGACGCCCGTCGCCGGGACGGCGACGGGGGCGAGCATCGCCTGGTCTTCGACATGCCCGGCCAGCGTCACCCCGCCCATCTCGGCGACTGACCGGGCGGAGATGATCCGACGCAGGTCCTGGCCGACATGGCCGCGCTCACCACACCGGCATTCGTACGCGCCCCAGTCGATCCGGTCGATCTCGATCATCCAGGGGGCCAAGGCCGTTCCTTCCGCAGTGCGCCTTCGAGCTTGCTCGACTCAGGCAGCAGGACCTCGCACACACCTCAGACGGCCTTCTCCTGCCAGATTTTTCCCATACCGTCCTTGCGGTTCTCCACCCGCATGGCACGGATGAAAACTACAAGGTTCGGGTCCCAGTTGGTGGCCTCTAGGATGTTGATCTCCACGCAGCTGCCGTGGCCGGAGCAGTTCGTAGCGATTTCCCCGGTCTCACAGTGAACTGCGGTCGTCCAGGTTCCCGCCTTGACCTCGCCCGTGGCCTTCCCCCTTCCCTGTCGCGGAGAGTGGAGGGGCCCCCGAGGCGTTGTTCGAGGGTCCAATTACCGGATGTCTGCTTACGCTCGACGTTAGGGATGGACCCCGTTCGGGGCCCCCGGTGCCGGTCTCGGCATCGCCATAGCGGTAACCGTGCGAATCACGCTGCGGGTTGGACGTTCCGGAGGCGCCGGTCGCAGGAGCATCCGCTCCATTCGATAACCGCCAAAGCTCGACGATGGTCGGCCCACAGCCGACCGTGGACCGGATCGTCCAGCATCAGCGGCTCGATCCGTCCTCACATGGCATCAGTGATGATTAACCGGACGAACACATCCGATCAAAGAGACATAATCTAGCCGGTCAGGAGGCCGACCGGAGGAATTCCTCGCAGAAGGCCTGCTTCCCCTGCTCGGCCTCCAGAATCTCGAGGAGCTCGCGCGCCTCCTGCCGGCCCCACGGATTGTTGAGGAACTCCCGGTAAATCAGGGTGAGGCCGCCCCGCAGAACCCGGAAGGTGCAGGCATACAGACTGGAGGATTCGGGGTCCTCGTCCCCACCCTCCCCTGCGGCCAGTTGCAGCATCAGCCACAGAACGTGCTCGGCCTGCTTTGGCGCCAATCCGTCGGCGAGCATGCCCAGCGCCACCGAGGCCACGGCCGGCGCTGGGTCCTTCAGGAACGAGGCCTCAAACGCGTGTCCGTCCATGGCGTGCAGCGCAGCCGGGGCGCCGGTGAGGACGTCCTCCATCAGCCCGTTGAGCAGGTGGGGGGCGGGCAGGCCGCAGCCGCACCGGATCGCAGCCCAGTCGTGTCGGCGAATCTCCGCCCGCGCGATACTCAGCATCTTTCCCAACTCGGTCGGTATCTCCCGCCACTGCCCGCCCGTCCTGAACCGCCAGATCACGCCCTCGAACTGCTGCCGCAGCCGCTCAGGGTACGGACCGTACTCCCTGATCGGCAGGTACGGCTCGATGAACTCCCACTCCGGATCGGCTAGCTGCACTCGCGTCATGCAAGAAGCTCTACCAATCCAGGCCCCACGGCGAGGACGCCTCCCGGAGATTGATCACGACTCGATATACACCCTAGTACACATAAGATCAGCAGATCACACCGAATGAATCTCAAGAGCTCCGGGCACGATTACCACAAATCCGATGTCTTCCATTCGACGCACGCTGGCACGTTCCCGCCTGTCAATAGGAACTCTTTCAGCGCCTCTCGCACAAGCGCGATGGGGACTTCGCAGTTCTCTGGATACTCCATCGGATGCCCGGCGAGAAAATAAGCAGTCACTGGTTCACTTCCAGGCATACCAGCCGTGAAGATGTTCCCCACATCTCCATCCATGAAAGCAATGATCCCAGCGTTTCGGTCGCGGGAAACACCGACCATGACCTCATGGTCGGGGAACCCAGATGGCAACAGCGGCCGATCCAACGAGTGGAGTTGCGCGAGGTTGTGGTCCGCCGGCCCCGACATCAAGTCGTCGATCAGCCTGTCAACGGCCTCCGGAGATGCGATGATCACCGGATCCCGCGCATGCTCTTTCCGATAGTACGCGTCAAGGCTCGTCATCGTTTCCCTCCCCAAGTGACTTGGTCCCATTCGCCATTACTGTCCATCCAGTGGACCGTCAATTTTTTATCCCCAAGCAGCGCATTCATGAGGCCGTCCTGACAGCCAAGGACTGGTGCCCCGCAGGGGCCGCCCGGGTGATTGATCACAATCTCCACGCTTGAGATCGAGTCATCAGCCAGCATCATGGCAGCAATCTTCTGTTCGGCGTGATCAGCAAAGCCAGAACCGGCTCGACCTCTCAGCAGGCCAAGGCCCCGAAGCCTCTCGTTGACGATACCAATCAACTTACTATCCGCCTGACGCATTCCACTGGCAGTCACCATAGGCTCACCATTATTGTCCACACCCCGAGCGACCGTGATGTTGTCGGGAAGTTGAGCGTGCTCGACCTCCCGATCGAAAGTGCCATTGCCGTCAGACCCACACGAATTGTGGACCAAGATTGGCGTGCCGCCTGCCACAACATAGTACGTGTGAAGTTCATCGACAGTCAGGTTGTAGCGGGTGGCAGCCCCTGGTGCCCGCTGGACCTTGACGACGTACGCCGTTTTCCCACTGGCCGTCATGAGCTTGTGGCCGGGGATCAGGCCCGCTGCTGCAGTCCAGCTATGGCTGGTTTCATCCCAGAAAGGGTGCTCTGACGTAGTGTGGATCGTGTCGGCTACACCGTCTGGAAGCCGGATGCTGAGGTCGATCAGATCGCTGTCATCGTGGGCCCAAGTGGCCACGACCGTGCGTGATCCCTCGTCTTCACCAGAGTCAGGATCGGCTGCTTCAACCTTGTCGCCTGCGGTGATCTCGGCGATCGGCTTGGCCGTGCCGCCCTCCATGAGTACGGGGGTTTCAGGCGAGAAGCTGCAGGTGGTGCCGGAGTTTCCGGTGCTTGGTTCGTCCGCGTGAGTCGAGGCACTTGCTGAGGACTCCGCCGCGTCCTGGGGAGTGCTACCCCTCTTGGGGGCCGCTGCGTTAGCGCCCGCCACGTCCTCAGTGGCGGCCTTCGCCGCGCCGCCGGCCGAGGCCGCGCCCTTGGGGCCTGCGGAGCTGGCTTCGCCCGAGGCCTTGGCTGCACCCGAGGCCTTGGCCGCGGCGAAGGCTGCTGATCCCTCGCCCTCCACGGCCGGATGGAAACTGGCTACCGCACCACAACCCATGGCCGCGCAGTCACCGCCGACGGCGCCCGTGACGATGCCCGCCGCCTCACCCGTTGCGAGCACACAGCCCGGCGCAAGAATCGGGGCTCCCGCACAGCCGGTCCAGAGCACGGCCACGACCACGACTACAACCACGACCACAACCACGGCCTCGATGACCGGAAGGGCCTTATTCAGGTAGTGGCCGGTGCAGTCCCAGAATCCGTCACAGTCGTCATCGTCACTACCGCCGCCGCCAGAGGACGTGGTGGTGATCGTCTCGGTCTTTTTCTCCTTCTTGGTGATTGTGGGATGGCCGGGGTTCTGGCCGTAGCCGTCGCAGAGGTCCTTGGGGCAGGCGCCGCTAGGGTCACTCGTGCTGGCGGGATTGTCAGCGGCGTAGGTATAGCCGCCCATCTGGTTGGGGTCGCCGGCCTGAAAGACCGGGTCCGGGCTCAGGAACCGGCCCGTGGCAGAGTCGTAGTTACGGACACCGAGCAGGTTCAGGCCCGTAGAGGTGTCCAGCGGCTGGCCGAGGAATCCGCGGTTCTCGTCCGGGGACACCCAGGAGGTGGGTTTCGGGCCGCGTGTGTTGCCGTAGGGGTCGTAGTAGCGGCGTGTCGCGAGGAGGGTGCCGGCCTCGACGGACGTCGTCGATGTTCCCTGTGCGTTCGGAACCTGGTAGGAGACGGCGCCTGTGCTGGTGCGCGTAATGGTGGTGCCATCTGGGCCTGTGTAGTGGCGCAGGCCGGTCCAGGTCTTGGCCGCGACGTTCAGGGTGATCTGCTCGGCACCGCCGAAGAGGTACAGGATGCGGGTCTTGTCGGTGCTACCGGCCATGCTGGTCTGGATGAGTAGCTGGCCGTCGGCGTCGTACAGGTACTTGCTGGTGTTGCTGGTGGTTCCGGTCGGAGTGGTGACGGCGGCCGTCCGGCCCTCGGCGTCGTATGTGAGGGTCTGGGTCTGGCCGGCGGGGACAGCGCCGGTGGTGGAGGTGGTCCACACCTGGCCGGCGCTGCCGCAGGCGTCCAGCTTGAGCTGAGTGCCTGCGGTGGCGCTGGCGGCCGGGTCGGTCAGGCAGACCGTGCTGTTGGCCGCATTGACCAGGGTGCCGGTGGTGGTTGCCTTCCACTTCTGTGTGGCGTCCGCGCTACAGGTGTCGATCACCACGAGGGTGCCCGCGGCGGTCGCGTTGGCGACCGTGTCCAGGCACATGCCGAGCACCTTGACAGTGCCGTCCGTGCCGACGGTCCACTTCTGCGCGGTGCTGGTGCCCGAGCAGGTACCGACCTGGACCTTGGTGCCGGCGGTGACGGCGCCGCCCGCCGTCTCGATGCAGAGCTTGCCGCCACCGGAGATGGTGAAGCCAGTGGTCAGCGGGCCGGTCGTGGCGACCTTCCGGCTGACGGTCTTGCCGCTGTTCTTGTTGCCGTACGCCGGGTCGGCGTAGCCGTTGGTCCACGAGGCGCTGCCGGTGGCCGGGTTGTTGTTGACCGTGGCACCCGCCTGGTTGGGCAGGTTGGCGGCCGCGGTGCCGTCGGCTCCGGTGTACGCGATGGACTGGGTGGTGTCGGCGAGCGCGTTACCGCCCGGGTCGTGGTTGACCATGCCGGTGCGGTCACCGAGCTGGTCGAAGGTGTATGTCTGCCAGTACGGGGCCGGGCCGCCGACCGTGGTGGTCTTGATCTGGCCGGAGCTGGTGGTCTGGACCTTGGCGGTATTGCAGCCGCCGACTGCGCCCACCGGAGCCGCCGACGGAGAGGTGATCCCCGCGGTGTCCGTCCAGGCCTGGGTCAGGCGCTGGAAGGAGTCGTAGGTGAAGCACTGGGTGTCGTGCGTGGTGTTGTTCTGCAGGTCGTCGATCGCGGTGATCTCGCCGGCCTGGTTGTAGCGGTAATTCACGACATCGAGAGCGGTGGTTGAGGTCTGCGCCATGCTGCTGGTCTGCAGGACCCGGCCGGTCGTGCCGTCGTACTGAGCGAAGGTGGCCAGCTGCTTGCCGCCAGGACCGTAGTTGGTCTGCTGGACGCGGCCGAACGCGTCGTGCACGGTCGTGGAGAGGTAGGCGGGGGTGTTGGCCGCGTTGATGTACCCGCCGAAGGTGTCCAGGTTGCCCTGCTGGGTGTATCCGTAGTCGACGTCTTCCATCGGCAGGTTGCCGTCGGCCTGGTAGTAGGTGGTGGACAGCAGACCGAGCGTGGGTGTGTAGGCGGCGGCCATCGTGTATGTGACGGTGCCGCTCGCGGGCGCTGCGGACTGCCCCGCGGCTGCGAAGCCCTCCGTCGCCGGGATGGTCAGGGTGTTGCCCGTCGGCTGGTAGGCCGTGTTGTAGCCGGTGACGGCCTTGGTGTACGCCTTGCCGGATGCACCGCCCACATAGCGGGTCGAGGAGGTCGGGTACCCCTTGGCCAGGGTGTCGTACACCCAGCTCGCCTGCTGCTTGGCCGGTTCCGGGGTCTCCTGCCACGCGCCGGAGTACTCGCCGGTGCGCCGGTTGTTCCAGTCGTAGGTGAAGGACAGCACCTGGCCGCGCGGGTCGGTGGTCTGGAGCAGGTTGCCGGCGAGGTCGTACTTGTCGAATGTGCTGGTACCGGTGTTGGGGTCGATCTGCGAGACCTTCTGGCCCAGGAAGTTGTACGTGCTGGACCAGGTGTTGCCCGCGTTGTCCTTGACCGTGGCGACCTGGCCGCCCGGCGTGTACGTGTACGTCGTCGTCGCGTTGGCCGCCGGAACCCCGTTGACGGTGCCCTTCTGCCACAGCACCGTGCTGTTGTCGCTGGCGACCACGGCCACTGTGGAGTCGGTACGCACCCGGAACGTGGAGCCGGTCGTGGCCGCCAGGCCCGTCGTCCACTTCGAGACGTTGGACGTGGTGTACACCGCGAGGTTGCCGTCGCTGCCGAACTTGGCGTAGGCGCCGGGGTTGCCTGCGGTGCCGCTGGACCAGATCGTCTTGCCGGTGGCCAGCCCGCTCAGCACCAGGTTGCCGTCCGCCTGCATGACCAGGCGCACGGTGTTCGAGGCGATCGAGGTACCCGAGGGGATGATGTCTCCGCTGCGGAGGGTCACCGTCCCGCCGGTGTTCTTGACCACGCTGCGGACGGTTTGTCCCAGCCCGTTGGTGAACACGGCCGTGGACCGCCCGCCCGCGGAGGGGATGTTGTCCGTCTCGTCGGCGCCGGGGTAGCTGGTCGAGGTGTGCCACTGCTCGATGGCCTGGTGCCACAGGGTCGACCTGGTGGACCGGCCCTGGCCGTCGTACGTCGTGGTGGTCTCGGCCGGGATCTGGTTCTCGTTGGCCGCGAAGAGCGTGCTGGAGGGCCCGGTGGTCGGCTCGTAGTACGGGGCGTACGAGGTGACCGGCCAGCCGTGCGAATCGTAGAACGTGTCGGCCACGATCCGGCCGGTGTCGTTGTCGCCCTGCGGCATGCTCTGCGACTGGCGCGGCTGGAGCATGCCGTCGTAGATCGAGATGCTGGTGGCGTATGTGCCGTCCTCGCGCAGGGTCTTGGTGGTCACCGAGGTCGGTGCGCCGGGCTGGGTGACCGTGCCACCGGGGGCCGCGACGGCGCCCGGGTTCACGGAGTAGCTGAAGGTGCGGTCGGCGCTCTTGCCGGCTCCCTTGTCACGGCCGGGTAGCCACACGGCGGTGCGGCGGCCGAGCGCGTCGTACGTGATGTCGGTCTTGCGCCCGTTCACGTCGACGTGCTGGGTCTCCAGCCCGCGCAGCGGGGAGTGCGTGGAACTGACCACCCAGTTCTGGCTGTTGGTGGTCTTGACCGTGGTGGGGTTGGTGGTCTTGCCGGAGTCGCTCCATGCCGGGGTGAAGTCGGTGTGGGTGTTCTGTCCGGTTGCGTCGAGGGCGTCGGTGATCCGGCCGATGTCGTCGTACTTCATGGCGGCCGTGGGCTGCCAGTTCTCGTTGGTTCCGGTGAAGCCGGTGGCCATCTGCGTGCCGGTGACCGTGGCTGTGGCCGAGACCTGGCCGAAGGTCCCGAGCCCTGTGAGGGTGCCGTCGCCCTTGTAGTAGATCTTCCGGTCGGACAGCAGGTTCGAGGCATCCACGGCCGTGCCGCAGGGCCCCTGGACCACGGTGGCCTGGGCCGGGTACGAGAGCATCTGGGGGTTGGTGGACGGGGCGCTCGCATACGTCGTCGTCGAGCACTTCTCCTGGCTCGGATCGCTGACGTCACCGTGCGCGTCCGTGCGGGAGAGCCGGCCCTGGGCGTCGTACGTCGTGTCCGTCCGCGTGTGCCGCCAGGTCCCGTCCGCGAGTTTCGCGTAGCCGTGGCTCTGGGTGCTCTGCATCCGCCGGGCCACGAGCGGGGGCAAGGTGGACAGGGCCGGTTTGGTCTCGCCCGGGTGCTCCGTCTGCTCCCAGCCGCTCCACGCGGTCTGGGGAACGGTCGCGGTGTCGGTGGAGGTGAAGGGGCCGTTCACGCTGGTGGACGTGATCGAGCCGCCTGCCGCCGTGTAGATGTCCTTCTGGAGCTCGGTACCCGCCAGCTGGTCGGCGTCGGTGACGGTCTGGACGACCACGCCGTCGACCTTGGCGTCCAAGGTCACCGAGCGGCGGGTGCCGTCGGCCTTGTAGTCGCCGTCCATGCCCTGGAGGTACGTGGAGACCGTCTGCGTGACGGGCTCGGGGGCGCGGCCGGTCTGGACCGTCACCGTGCGGAAGCCGCGGAACTGGTTCCAGGTGCGGTACTGGTCGTCCGTGAAGGCAGAATCGTCGCGGTGCCATGCGGCGCCCGCATAACTGTACGTAGCCACGCGGGCCGCGGAACCGGCCGGGGCCGCCGTGCCGTTCGGCTTGTACGTCGACGCGATCGTCAGGTCCGAGGTGGTGACCTGACGGACCGTGACCTTGTTGAACCAGTCCTCGATCGGCTTCGAGGCGCCCGGAACGGTCCAGTACACCGGGTAGCAGGAGTTGGTGTTCGAGTCCGCACTGGCGAAGGACAGCGTTTTGCCCGCACAGGGGGTGAGGTTGTAGTCGACGGCGATCGACTCGCCGGTCTCCGTCTGGATCGAGGAGATGCGGGGGTGATAAAGCGGCGGGGCTGACGGCATCACGTCGTTGACGCGGTTATCGATCTCCGTGCCCGTGAACGCCACCTTGTTCAAGGTGATGTCACTGTTGCCGTTCCCGTAGGTGTCCTTGCCCGTGTGCTGGACTGTCTGGAGCCACATGACCGCCTGGAGGAAACCGGAGTGCTCCGGGTCGACGGAGGTGCCGGTGACCGGGTCGGCGGTTCCGCCGGCGTCGGAGAAGACGTGCCCGAGCTGGTAGGAGTCGACCGGAACCAAACCCTTGTCGGTCGTGCCCTCCATGACGTGCACCTTGGTGGTGATGCTGTCCAGTCGGGTGGTCGACCAGAACGTCGGACCCGCGATCACGCACACGTCCTTGGGAACAGTCGTAGCGCCGTCCGGAATCGTCGTGGTGTCCGTGGAGTCGCAGTGCAGGTCCCACGGCGTGTCGGGCCAGTGCGGAGAGGTCTCGTCCTTAAGGTTTCCGGCAGAGCAGTCCGTGAACGTAGCGGTCGGCTGACAGCGCTGCTTGGAGTTGAAGAGGACCTGGGCCGAGGGGGTACGTTTGGCCAGAGCGTCGTCGAGCGTGTAGCCGTACGAAATCGAGGTGAGCGTGCCTCCCCGAATGTAGGAAGTCAGCGTGCCGAAGTCGCCGTCGGCTGCCTGGCCTCCGCCGAGGCTGTAGTAGTTGGATTCCGTGGAGTAGTCGTATCGCTGGATGAGGCCGTTGGGCGAGACGACGAAGTCGAGGTTCCAGCGCCAGCCCTCGGGCTTGGCACACCGAGATGCCTTGCCCTTGGCCGAGTCGTAGCACGGGTCACCCGACTGTGGGTGGAAGACCGGCTCGCCCCAGGCGGAGTCGGTGCTGTCGTCTGTGGGGGTGCCGGACTGCGGGACGGCTGCGGTGCCCACGCCGGCGGGCGCGTGGTTCGAGCCGAAGTAGGCGGCCGAGCCGTCGGTGGTCAGGACGCGGAAGTAGGTGCCGTCCTGAAGGCCGTTGGCAGCACCGGAGAGCTCCTGGACGATGGTGCCGTCGTCGCCGCGCAGCTTCCACTGGCGCAGCAGGCCGGGGACGTCCGAATCCTTGGTATCCGGTATGAGGACTCCGGAGTGCGGGCCGAAGGAGATCTGGGCATTGGCGCCGGTCCAGCAGTTGTCGGCGGAGCCCTTGAGGATCTTGTCGCCGTTGCCGTCGCGGAGGCTTCCGCAGCCGCGGTAGGTGCGCTCGACGAAGCCGGGGTCGTAGTTCCAGCCGTCGCCGATCCAGGAGGACTGGGAGTTTCGGGCCGAGGTCTCTCCATCCACCGCCTGGGAGTCGTAGGAGAGTGCGACGGAGGGCGCGTTGCCTCCCAGGCCGGCGGGGACGGAGATCGGATACGAGTAGGTGAAGGATCCGGTTCCGCTGGCCTGCCAGCTGCCCGAGGGGTTGAGGGAGGTGGCTGCGTAGTCCCCCTGCGAGCCGCCACTGCCGGAAGTCACCGCAAGGGCCGTGCCCTCGGACGCCTGGGCGGAAGTCGCGGTCATCGACGCCGCGCCGGCACCCTCAGTGGTGGCCGTATCGAGCCTGATGGTGGCGGTGAGCTGGTCTGCCGTGGCCCGGTTGGTGAAGGGGACCGCGGTGCGGGTACGACACTGGGCCAGCTGTGGAGTTGTGAGGGCGCAGGCAGGCATCCGGACGAGCTGGAGGCGAGAGCCGTATCCACCGCCGTACGCCTTGGCAAGGGTGCTGTAGTCGATGACGACCTGGACCTCGCCAGATGCTTCCGTCGACTCGGAGGGGGCCAATGCGAGCAGCATGCCGTTGACGCCGACTTCGAGGGCTCGCTCATGCGGGGCTACCCGGACGCGGACACCGGCTGGCGATGCGGGGCGCTTACCGTACGCGGAGGCCTTGCCGGATCCGCCGGGTGCCACCCACACGGGCAGGGCACCCGCCTTGATGAGGCCGTTCCCGGACTTTTTTGCGCCCTCAGTCGACTTGGCACCGTCACTTGGAACCGCGCCGGCGCCGAGCTGGACCGTTGCGGAACCGGCCTTCGGCCAGGAAGGCTGAGGAGCCTGGTAGGGCTTCAACGGCCGGTAGCCGCTGGGGCGCCCCGGCATCGGGCCTTTCGACAGTTCGTGCCCGGTCACTCCGGCAATCGAAGGTACTGGCTTCGGGTTCCAGACCTGCCCCTTGAAGGTGTAGTGCCCGGCCTGCCCCCCACGCCCCTCCCAGTCGTCCCTGTCACCGGTTCCCGGCAGCCTGAGCGTGACCCCCTGAGCGGACGAAAGCGGCAGAATCAGAGCCAGAGTGGTGAGAAGTGCTATGCCCAGAAGCGGCCTTCCACCCCAAAGCCGGAGTCTCTTGCCTGTAGATCTTCGACGTCGACTTGCCACCTGGCTCCCCCGCACATCCGGCAACCCGATCAGGACGCCGCAGCTCACGACCACACGATGCGCATGATCACCGGGAGGCTATTGATGTTGTGGGGGCTTAATCAATACCGTAACTCGCCCGCCAGTTCGACTAAAACGAGGCGAGCGCAACGGTGCACTGTGCCCCGCTTTGCGGGGGACGAACGACCTGTTGCTTTCACAAATCACTCCCCCCGGAGACTGGCACGTCGTGGTGCCACCTCGGCCACACATGGGGGAATCCATTCTTCCGCTCACTCATCCTTGCGAGGAACTTGACTCATGCATTACCAACCCGTCCGGATATCAAATAGTCGGAAGCGTCTGAGACCGCCTCAAAAGTTGCTGTGCGCGCTGATCGTTGCCGCTCTCTCGACTCCCGCTACCCCCGTGTGGGCCGAGGACCCGGAACCCGCGGCCGGCGGCAGCATGCTCAGCGCCCAGCAAGAGGCCATGGCTACGGGCCAAGAGGTGCCGGTCGACGCGCTCACCACAGAGACCACCGAAATAGTGGCCAACGCCGACGGCTCATTCACAAGCACCACGAGCCTCATGCCCGTCCGTGTCCGCAAGGACGGTGCCTGGGTGCCGGTGGATGCTACGTTGCGCCAGAACGAGGACGGCACCTGGTCTCCGAAGGCAACCCCCCACGGAGTTGCACTCTCCGGAGGCGGCACCGGGCCGGTGGTCCGCCTGAGCCACGAGGACGGCACCAAGCTGGCCCTGGCCACGCCGTTCCCGCTGCCGGCCCCGACGGTGTCGGGCGACACTGCGTTCTATCGCGAGGTCCTGCCCGGCATTGACTTGTCAGTGTCCGTTACCGATCAGGGCGGATTCAGCGATGTCCTGATCGTCCACGATGCTGCCGCTGCTTCCGACCCCCGCGTGAAGGAACTGCGACTCGGGGTCTCAGCCGAAGGCCTTGCCATCGCCCCCACCGAGTCCGGCGGTATGGAGGCGAGGACTGCGGACGGGTCCCTGGACTACATATCGCCTCGCCCCATCATGTGGGACTCCGCAACCCTGAGCGAGTCGGCGATCTCTTCGGTCACTGCCAAGACAGCAGCGAATCAGACCGATTCAATCTCCGTTCAGGCTCTCGAAACCGACGGAGATACTCCCGTCACCCCACCCGTGGCGGTCTCCTCGGTCGAGGGTCCCGGCGTAGGCGCTGTCGTCGACTCGGTGCCCATGACTACTTCGTCGTCCGCCGTCACGCTGCGACCGGACCCGGACGTGCTCGCCGGCCCGGACACCGTATACCCGGTCTTCATCGACCCGTACACCAACCCGATCTCGAAGACCTCCGGCAACTACACCGAGGTCTACTCCAGCTCACAATGCGCCAACAGCCCTCAGTACAACAAGCCGCAGAGCAACGGTGAAGGTGTGGGCTACCAGCGCTGGGGCGGAGCCTGCGGCATCGGTCTGGAACGCTCGTACTACGCAATCAACACCACTGGTTTCGCACCCGAGATGGTCATCTCCAAGGCCATCATGTCCGTCCCGTCGACATACGCCGCAAGCTGGGACTGCTCCAAAGACCAGCCCATCACCCTGCACACGACAGGAGCGATCAACGAGGCCACCGACTGGAACAGCAAGCCGACCGCCCAGGACGCTACCTACGCGGCCGTACGAACCACCATCCCGAGCGCAGCCAACCCCAGCAGCAGCTGCAGCAACCACACTGCCAGCTTCACTGTGACGGCCCAGGCACAGAAGATCGCCGACTCGGGCCTGGACTGGTGGACGGTCGGACTCTACGGCGACGAGACCCAGTCCAGCACCAACGACAACTACCTGCGGCTCTCCACCGTGATCACCCTGATCACAACCTTCGACATGCCGCCAAAGCCACCCACCAGCCTGTACACCACCCCCTCCGCCACGGGGGCCTCCGGGCCCTGCGTCACCAGCGGAGTCGGCTGGATCGGCGCCACCACCTACTCAGCCGCGGGTAGCAACCTTCGGCTGCACTCCACGGTCACGACCAACATCGCTGGCGAACTCGCCAGCGCAAATTACCTCGTCTGGGACCGGACCCTCCTCACCGACGGCAATCCCGACACCGTCGCATCGTCATCAACCACGTACGTCGCATCGGGTACAAGCACCAACGTTCTGGTAGGCGCCACGCTCAAGGACGGCCACGAGTACGGCTGGAACGTCTACGCGGAAACCAACTCGTCGGCCCATTTGCGTTCGCCGGTGACCTCGAGCTGCTGGTTCCGGACAGACTTCAGTCCGCCCAAGACGCCGGACATCGCGGTCAATCCCTCCTTCCCGCCGGTCGGCAGCGGGGTCGGCAATCCACTGGTATATGCGGGCAGCCCACCCACTGACTTCAGCGTCTCCGCCGACGACAAGGCACCAGCCGACACCTGTGCCCCAGGCGCCTGCCTGAGCAGCGGCATCGACCACTTCATCTGGCGGCTGGACAGCCAGCCGACCGCACTGGTTGGCACCTCCGTACCTATCAGCAGCACGGACACCACGGGAACCTCGACCGCGAAGGTCAAAGTCCCAGTGACGGCCTGGGGCGTGCACACCCTGTACGTGGCCGCTGTAGACAACGCCGGCAACCTCTCACAGGCTCCGGGCAGCTACACGTACACGGTCCCGTGGGACCCCAACACCAAAATCACTCCCGGCGATATCGGCGGCGACGGCATCCCCGATCTCCTGGCCACCACCCGGACCGGTGACCTGGTCCTGCTGCCAGGCAACACCGACTCGGCACAGCCAGTGGCCCCGGCGCAGACTGCCCCGCTGACCACGCCGGCCAGCGGCCCGGTCACAGTCTCGACACCCGCACAATCCCCAGATAAAACGGGATGGAACAACTACCTCATCGCCCACCGCGGCAACCTCCACGGCAGCCATGTGGACGACCTGTTCGCCTACAACAAGCAGAGCCACCAGCTGTACGTCGTCAGAAATGACCTCGACCCCAATGCGAGCACGCCGTACTACTCCACCGGCTTCATGGGCGATAATCGTTCCACCATCGTAGTCAAGGAAATCTGCGAACAGGATGTGAGGCGGGTCAAGGACGACGCACTCTGTCGCACCGCTGGGTACAACGAAAGCAGCTGGGACATCGAGCAGCTCGTCACTCCCGGCAACGTGTTCGGCAACGAAAACAACTATCCCGCAGTTATCACCGTCGAAGGCAAGAAGCTCTGGATCTACCAAGCCGACGGGGGCAACCACCTCAAGAACCCGTTGCTACTCGGTGACGGAGACTGGTCCGGCTACACCCTGATCGCGCCGGGCACGGTCGGAGGCACACTCACCAAGAGCGTCGACGAGAAGGGCAACGTCACCGGCAGCGTCACCGGCGGATCCCCGGTCCTCTGGGCCCGCGATGACATCAGCGGCTCAGTACTCACCTTCCCGATCAGCATTGACCCTGTCACCTTGCTGCCCACTCCGCTCCACGCCCCGGTGCGCACCGCCTTCACCTCCGCTGTGGCCGCTTCTGGGGGCGGAAAGCTCTGTCTCGATGTGTACAACGGCGGCACGGCCGACGGTACGAAGGTTCAGGCCTGGGGCTGCAATCAGACCCGCGCCCAGACCTGGTCGCTGATGTCCGACGGCACGATCCGTGCAATGGGCGGCTGCCTCGATGTCTACAGTGCCGGCAAAGACAACGGCACGCCCGTCCAGCTGCACTCGTGCAACGGCACTCCCGCCCAAGAATGGGTCCCCTACGACTCGGGCAGTCTCAGAAACCCGAACTCCAGCAAATGCCTGGATGACCCGAACGCCAGCACCGCTGCCGGCACACAGCTACAGATCTACACCTGCAATGGCACGGCGGCCCAGAACTGGACCACCGGCGCCGCCGCCGGATGGGATAAACACCCGGCAGCCCCCTTGGCCCCGGTCCTGCCGACCGCAAAGTACCCGGCGGTGATGTCGCCGGGCGATATCAACGGCAACTCCGGCGGCCCGGACGGCCACCCCGAGCTGTACGCGGTCGACAGCGCCGGACAACTCATGGAGTACCCGGGCGCTGCGCCCAAGGACACGGTCGCCGCATTCTCCGCCCCAGCGTCGTTGGGCGCCGTGGGCAACACCGCAACCCACAACTGGCGTCTCAACGAGGGAACCGGCAGCTCTGCGACCGACGATCCCGGCGATCTCAACGCAGCATTGACCGGCGCGTACACATGGACTACCGACGCCACCCGAGGGAAGGTGCTCCAACTCTCCGGGACCACCGGCTACGCAGCCACCACGAAGCCGGCAGTGAACACAACCGGCAGCTTCACGGTGTCCGCCTGGGTGAAGCTCGGATCGCTGAGCGGCAACTCTTCGTTCGTGTCCCAGTCCGATGGGGCAGGCGGCGCCAACGGCTTCCAGCTCTACTACTCCTCCGGAGCAAAGGTCTGGGCGTTCGGACGCCACAACGATGGCACTTCAGGCCCCTCATTCTCGGCCGCGTACGGCGCCTCAGCCGTGGTGGGTAAGTGGACCCATCTCGTCGGTGTCTACGACGTGACCACCGACCAACTGCTGCTGTACGTCGACGGGAAACTCTCAGCGACGAAGGCGTACACAGGCATCTCGTGGAACGCGGACGGCGGCGTGCAGATCGGCCGGCGGGTGTACGAGAGCACGTACGGCGAGTACGCCAATGGCGCGGTCAGCGATGTGCGGATCTACCCGACCGCGCTGCCGGCTGCGAGTGCCGCAGCAACAGGTCAGCTCCCCGGGATCATGCAGCTCGACTGACCCATCAGCAGCGGGGCGGTGCGCGAACCAGGCACCGCCCCGCTGTGCTCAGCGGCTGGCGGAAGATCCCCAGGACCGCTGCGCCCACTGGTCGACCTTGTCCTTCGGCTCCGCCCGGTACGGCTCCGCATCGGCCCGCTGCCCGCGACGTGAAGTCCGGCACCTGCTCGGCGATCACGTGCACCAAGGGTCCCGCCTCGGCGAGAACGACGGCGGTGGCGAGTCCTTCCCCCCAGCCCCGGCAATGGCAAGGCGCTCCTCTGCGGTCGCAATCCCGACCCGGGTGGTCAACTGGTGCCGACGGGGGAGGCCGCTCCGTGCTTGCCGAGCGCACCTCACTCCGACACAGCGCGTAGGCGCTTTGCGATCTCCAGGAGAGCCACTTCACTGGTGGAGACGCCGGCAGGAACGGGCTGCGCCTGGGGAGAACCTGGGGAGAACAAGGGCGCTCTGGGGAGCGGCTGGGGAGAATCGACCGCACAAAACGGTGCCACCGTGAAAGCCCCGGAAACGAGCAAACCCGCAGTTCAGCAGGGCCCGTACAGCTATCCGTGCAGCTCAGCGCGTTGAGGGTGACGACTTCAAGGCCTTCTCCTCGAAGTGCACGCATCAGGGCTGCGCCGTGAGCAGCATCAAGGACGGCGTCATCGTCTGCCCGTGCCACCAGAGCCAGTTCGACATCTCGGACGGCAGCGTGAAGTCGGGCCCGGCGCCCTCGCCGCTGCCGCCCGAGCCGATCCAGGTGGTGGGCGAGGAGATCAGCCGGGGCTGACGGCATCCCCGTTCCGCCGGCCCCGGCCGGCGGAACCCCTGCCGGACGCGGGCGCCTTCCAGCACGCCAATACGTCGTCGGTCGTGGTGATCGTGGCCACGAGCGCGAGGGTGTGCCGGATCATCGCGGGGGTGTAGTCGGCTGGCACCCCCGCGATGGCGTCCCCGGGCACGACGACCGTGTAGCCGAGGTTCACGGCGTCGAAGACCGCGTTGGGCACGGCCACGTTGGCGGAGACCCCCGTGACGATCAGGGTGCGGCAGCCGAGGTTGCGGAGCAGCGCGTCGACGTCGGTGCCCGCGAGCGGCGAGAGCCCGTGCAGGCGCCGGACCACGAGGTCCTCGTCGGCGACCTCGATCGGTTCGGCGATCCGTACGGCCCTGCTGCCGCTGTGCTGCTGCACGGGCAGCCGGGCGGCGGCCGTGAAGAGCCGGGCGTTGGTGTTGGCGCCCCGCCCGTCGGGGCGCCGCTCGGCGACGGCGTGGATCACCTGGACGTCCGCCGCGTGCGCGGCGGCGACGAGCCGGGCGACGTTCCGCAGGGCGCCCGACCTGCGGGCGGCGGCGGCCAGTTCGGGCAGGGCGCTGTCGGTCCCGACGACCCCCTGCTGGCACTCGACGGTGAGCAGGACGACTCCGCCGTCCGGGCGGATCCGCTCCCCGAGCCGTTCCCTCGGACTCTGACCCATGGTCCCCCCTTGCACGCGCGTGGATGGCCCCCCATGCTTTCTGACGTCTCATCAGAAATCCAGAAGGGTGCGGACGATGACTGTCGCACAGCGCCGTGGACGCCGGATCATGATGACCCCGGCCGAGCTCGACTCGTTCCTCGCCGAACAGCGCACCTGCCGGGTCGCGACCGTCTCCGCCGACGGCCGCCCGCACGTGAGCGCGCTCTGGTTCGTCTGGGACGGCTCCTCGCTGTGGCTGTACTCGATCACCCGGAGCCGGCGCTGGGCGGAGCTGCGCGCCGATCCGAGGATCGCGGTCGTGGTGGACGACGGGGAGGAGTACGGGGAGCTGCGCGGGGTGGAGCTGTCGGGGACGGCCGTCTTCGTGGGCGAGGCGCCGCGCACCGGCGAGCCCTGCCCCGAACTCGACGTGCCCGAGCAGCTCTTCGCCGCCAAGAACTTCGGCCTGGACGCCATGCCGCACGACGGCCGGCACGCCTGGCTGCGACTGACCCCGGAGAAGATCGCCTCCTGGGACTTCCGCAAGCTCGCGACCCTCTGAGGGCCGGCGAGAATCAGCTCCCCAGCGGCTCCGCGGCCGCCCGCAGTGCCGCGACGACCGCCCGCACGGAGGGCCGGCGGCCCGCGTCGGCGCGCCAGGTGGCGTAGATGTGGCGCCGCACCTTCTGCCGTACGGGAACGAAGACGACGCCGTCCGGCACGGGACGCCCGAGCCGGGGCGTGACGCACACCCCGAGGCCGGCCGCCACCAGGGCCAGCTGGGTGTGGTGCTCCCCGGCGAAGTGCCCGATGCGCGGCTCGATGCCCTGCGAGCGCAGCGTGAACATCAGCCAGTCGTGGCAGAACTCGCCCTCCGGCCAGGAGACCCACTCCTCGTCGGCGAAGTCCTCCAGGTCCACCGCGTCCCGCCCGGCCAGCGGGTGTCCGGCGGGCAGGGCCACGTCGGCGGAGTCGTCGAGGAGGTGGGCGCGCTCCAGGCCGCCGGGGACGGGCGCCCGCTTGTTGCTCCAGTCCAGGACGATCGCCAGGTCCGCATCGCCGCGCAGGACGGCCCGCACGCCCGGTTCCGGCTCCAGTTCCGTCGTACGGACGCGGAGTTCGGGGTGGCCGGCGCGCAGGGCGGCGAGCGCGGCCGGGAACAGTCCGCGCGCCGCCGTCGGGAAGGCCGCGAGCCGCACCTCCCCCACCACCCGCCCCTGCTGGGCCTCGATGTCGGCCTGGGCCATCTGGACCTGGGACAGGATGCGGGCGGCGTGCTCGGCGAGCAGCAGCCCGGCGTCGGTGAGCCGCACGCCCCGGCCGTTCTTGGCGAGCAGCTGCTGCCCGACCTCGCGCTCCAGCTTGGACAGCTGCTGGGAGACGGCCGAGGTGGTGACGTGCAGGCCGTCGGCGGCGCCGCTGACCGAGCCGTGCCGGGCGACGGCGTCGAGGGTACGGAGGCGCTCCAGGTTCAACATATAAGCAATGCTAAGGGGAAGGGTCGAGCAATTCTCGCTTGTTCTAATACATCGTTCCCGTCACCCTGAGTGCATGAGCCCCGCACCCTCGTCCTCCCCCGCTTCACACCTCCTCGACTGGCGCGTCCGATTCGGCGCCCTCGCCCTCATCTGGGGCTTCAGCTTCCTCTTCATCAAGGTCGGCACGGAGGGCTTCGCGCCCTTCCAGGTCACGTTCGGGCGGCTGTTCTTCGGTACGGCGGTGCTCGCCGTCGCGATCGTCGTGAAGCGCGACCGGCTGCCGCGCGGAGCCCGCGTCTGGGGCCATCTGACGGTCGCGGCCTTCCTGCTCAACGCGCTGCCGTTCTCCCTCTTCTCGTACGCGGAGCTGACGATCCCCTCCACCCTGGCGGGCATCTGCAACGCGACGACCCCGCTCTGGGGGATGCTGCTCTCGCTCGTGGCGCTCTCCGAGGACCGGCCGACCCGGGTCCGCGCGGCCGGTCTGGGCATCGGCTTCGTCGGCGTGCTCACCGTGCTCGGCGCCTGGCAGGGCTTCTCCGGCCTCGACGTGACCGGCACAGCCCTGGCCCTGCTCGCCTCGTTCAGCTACGCGGTCGGCTGGATATACGTCCGCAGGACCCTGAGCGGCACCGGCGCCTCCCACCTCTCGCTCGCCGGCTCCCAGGTCGGACTCGCGACGCTGCAGCTGGCCGTGGTCACCCCCCTGTTCACCTCGGTCCCGGAGTCGGTCGAGCTCATGCCGCTGCTCGCCGTGATCGCCCTCGGCGCGCTGGGGACGGGGTACGCGATGCTGCTCCAGTACGGCGTCGTCGCGGAGGTCGGCCCGACGACGGCCGCCATGGTCACGTACTTCATCCCGGTGATCGCCACGGCGGCGGGCGTCGCCGTCCTGGACGAGCGGCTCGCCTGGAACACCCCGGTCGGCGCGCTCGTGGTCCTGGCGGGCGCGGCCCTCACCCAGACCCGCGCCTCCACCCGGACGGCGGGCGCGCGCACCGTGGCCGGGCGCCTCTCCCTCTCCCGTGTCACTCTCCGTGACTCCCGCGAGGACAAGATCGTTCCCCGGGCATGAACCTCACCGCACTCCCCCGAACCCTCGTCGCCGCCCTCGCCGTGACCGGCGCCTTCCTCGGCTTCGCCGGCCCGGCCCAGGCCGCCCCGGCCACCGCCGGTGCCGTGGCGGCCGCCTCCCCCATGGACGGCCCGGAGCCCGTCGAGCTCGACGAGCTGGGCCTCCCCGACCTGCTGGAGGACTGACGGCGACAGCACAGCGGGGCACGGGAACGGCCGGACACCACGAGGGCGGTGTCCGGCCGTTCCGTTCGCGCCGGGGGTCAGTCCCCGCCCGGACGCGCCCCGCCGAAGAGGGCCTGCAGGGCGTCGACGGCGCTGCCGTCGTGGTCGCTGCCCGCCGTACCGCTGCTGCCGTACTGGACGTTGGCCGCCCGGTCGATCTCCACGACGGAGTCGGCGTGCGAGTTGTCGATGACGGTCAGCAGACTGCCGTCGGCCGCCGCCGGTGCGGCGCCCGCCGCGAGGAGGACGGCGGCCAGACCGAGTGCCTTCAACGGCTTCCTGAGCGGAAGCCCGGGCCCCGCCCCCTGGCGCGGGATCGCCCCGCTCACGCGCCCACCCGCTCGGGTGCCGTCTGGTGGCGGGCGATGTTCCGCTCCAGGAGCCGGGTCGAGGCGGCGACCCCGACACCGGACTCGGGGTCGAAGGACGGCAGCCTGCCGTTGGCCCGCTTCAGTTCGACGAGGGCCGAGTCCATCGCCTCGTGCGCCGCGAAGAGACAGGGCGTGCTGTAGATCGCCACGTCCACGCCGAGGTCGGAGAGCTCGTCGAGCGAGAGCCGCGGCGACTTGCCGCCGGCGATCTGGTTGAAGAGCAGCGGCTTGCCGCCGACCACCTCGCGGATCCGGCGGATCCACTCGACGCTGCGTACGCCGTCCACGAGGACCACGTCGGCGTCGGTGGCGGCCAGACACTCCGCCCGCCGCAGGATGTCGGCCTCGTCGGTGGCGTCCGTCCTGGCCACGACGACCATGTCACGGCGGGTGGCGAGCACCATCTTCAGCTTGGCCAGGTACTCGTCGAGCGGCAGCACCTGCTTGCCGTCCGCGTGGCCGCACCGGCGCGGCCGCTTTTGGTCCTCCAGGATCACGCCCGAGGCGCCGATGCGCTCCAGGCCCTCCACCACGTGGCAGGCCACCTCGGGGTCGACGTAACCGTCGTCGATGTCCACGAGCAGGTGGTGGCGGGGGAAGGCGCCGCGCAGCCGCTGCACGAACGCCACCATGTCCGGCCAGGCGATGAAGCCGATGTCGGGGAGCCCGTAGTACGAGGCGGCGAAGCCGAACCCGGAGACGAACATCCCGTCGTAGTGGTCGGCGGCGACGGAGGCCGAGTACATGTCGTACACGCCGATCAGCGGGGTCGTCCCCGGCGCCGCCACGGCCTCGCGCAGACTGCTTCCGTAACTCAACGTATGACTCCTGGTCAGTTCGGGAAAACACGGCATGGGTGAAGAACCGCCGCAACACGGCGGGGCTTTACCAAAACCTGATGATTTCCTGAACCAAGCACGAACATCGCTGTACGAGCGCTTTACTCACTCTCCAGGAGTAGCGCTTTCACCGGAGAAACGTCACTTGCGCGAGGAACGGGCGTGCCCCGTGCGGCAGATGGGAAGACGGCGGCGCGCCCCTACCCGTAGCTCCGCGCGGGCGCCGGCCCCGCCGCCGCGGCCACCGCCTCGGCCAGTGCCTCCACCTCCGTGGCGGCGAGGCCGGAGACGGTGACCCGGACGGCCGGCCCCGCGTCCATCCGGAAGCGGGCGCCCGGCGCGACGGCCCAGCCCGCGGCGAGCAGCCGGGCCACCGCGCCGGTCTCGTCGGACACCGGCACCCAGACGTTCATGCCGCCGCGCCCGTGCGCCTCGACGCCGCGCCGGGCCAGGGCGCGCACGAGTCCGTCGCGCCGCCTTCCGTACGCGCGCGCGACGACGGCCGGGTCCACCGCCTCCGCGGCCCAGAGGTGTGCGACGGCCCGCTGGAGCAGCCTGCTGACCCAGCCGGGGCCGAGCCGCTGCCGCCCGAGCACCCGGTCGACGGTCTCGGCGTCCCCGGTGAAGGCCGCGATTCGCAGGTCGGGCCCGTACGCCTTGGCGACCGAACGGACCAGCACCCAGCGGTCGGTGACGCCGGCCAGCGGGTGGAGGGGTTGCGCGACGATGCCGTGCCCGTGGTCGTCCTCGACGAGCAGGACGCCGGGGTGTCCGGCGAGGACCCGCCGCAGTTCCCGGGCGCGGGCCTCGGTGACGCAGGCACCGGTCGGGTTCTGCGCCCGGTCGGTGACGATCACCGCTCGCGCCCCGTCCTGCCGGATCGCGCGCTCGACCGCCTCCGGCAGGGGCCCCTCGTCGTCGACGGCGATCGGCACCGGGCGCAGTCCGAGCGCGGGCACGAGGTCGAGGAGGCTGCCCCAGCCCGGGTCCTCGACGGCGACGGCGTCGCCGGGCCTGAGGTGGGCGGCGAGCACCCGCTCGATGGCGTCGAGGGAGCCCGAGGCGACGCCGATCGGCCCCGCGGGCACGCCGTCCGCGTCGAAGGCGGCGCGCGCGAGGCGCCCGAACTCCTCGTCGACGGGGGCCTCGCCGTACATGCCGGGCTGTGCGTCGTACCGCCGGGCGACCTCCGCGAAGGCCTCGACGAGGGAGGGGAGCAGGGCGGGGTCGGGGCTGCCGTTGCTCACGTCCCGGACCCCGGCGGGCGCCTCCACCCGGATCGAGCCGCGCGCGGTCGTGGCGGGGCGAGGGCGCACCCGGCTGCCGCGCCGTCCGTCCGTCTCGATGACCCCGCGCTCGCGCAGGGTGCGGTAGGCGGCGGCGACGGTGTTCGGGTTCACGCCCAGGGTGAGCGCCAATTCCCGCATGGGCGGCAGCAGTTGACCGGGCTGCAGCGCGCCCGCACCCACGCCGCGCTCGACGCTGGCGGCGATGTCCGATGCGCGACGACCTTCGATCCGATATTCTCCTAGCACAAACACGAGTATGCACTAGTGCAATGGAGTACGCAATGAGCGCCGCCGCCGACACGAGCACCACCGCCGACACGCACGCGCCGGGCGGCACCTACGCGCCGACCGACCGGACCGTGCCCACGCGCTCCCGCCACCGCGCCTCGTACGACAGGGAACTCGTCCACTCGATACTCGACGAGGCCTACGTCTGCCACCTCGGCTTCGTGCGCGACGGCGCGCCGGTCGTCCTGCCGACGCTCTTCGGCCGGGTCGGCGAGCGCCTCTACGTCCACGGCTCCACCGGCTCGCGGCCGCTGCGCGCGGCCGGCGACGGCGTCACGGCCCCCGGCCTGCCCGTCTGCCTGACCGTGACGCACGTCGACGGCCTCGTGCTCGCCCGCTCCGCCTTCCACCACTCCCTCAACTACCGCTCGGTCGTCGTCCACGGCACCGCCCACCAGGTCACCGACCCGGAGGAGCTGCGGACCGCCCTCGACGCCCTCGTCGACCAGGTCGTCCCCGGCCGCTCGGCCGACTCGCGCCCCGGTAACGCCAAGGAGCTCGCCGCCACCGCCGTGATCCGGCTCGACCTGGACGAGGTCTCGGCGAAGGTCCGCACCGGCGGCCCCAACGACGACCCCGAGGACCTCGGCCTCCCCCACTGGGCCGGCGTGGTCCCCGTACAGGGCGGCTACGGCGCGCCGGTCCCGTCCGGCGACCTGGACCCGTCCGTCGCCCTGCCCGGCTACCTGACCGCGCTCTGACCGCGCCCGACCGAGGAAGGACGGACCGACGATGCTGATCCACCCCTGGGACGCCGCCCACGACGAGGGCGAGTGGCGCGACTGGCTCGCCCGGCACGACTTCGGCCAGCTCGCCGTCAACGGCCTGCCCGGCGAGCCGCCGTGGGTGCAGCCGATGCACTTCCGGTACGACTCCGAGCCCGGCCCCTACGGCCGCGCCCTGGCCCACCTGGCCCGGCCCAACCCGCTCTGGCGCGCCCTGGAGGCGAACCCGACGGTGCTCCTGAGCGTGGTCGACGACTACGTCTACGTCCCCGGGCACTGGACGGCCCCCGAGGACGCGCCGTCCGAGCACGGCACCCCGACCTCGTACTACGCGGCCGTCCAACTGCGCTGCACCGCGCGCGTGGTCGACGATCCGCAGGAGAAGGCGGCACTCCTCAACCACCAGGTCGCCCACTTCCAGCCGGAGGGCGGCACGGCGACCGTCGCCCCGGGCGAGGCCCCGTTCGGCCGCCTCCTGTCGGGGATCCGGCTGCTGAGCCTGGAGGTGACCGACGTGCGCGCGAAGTTCAAGTACGCGGGCAACAAGCCGCAGGAGGTCCAGGACCGCGTCTCGGAGCGGCTCGCCGAGCGGGCAGGACCCGGCGACCTGAACGCCCGGGCCCACCAGCAGCGTCGCCGCACGAACGGATGACACCGGTGGGGGCGGGCCACGAGATTCCCGCCCCCACCGGGGATCTACACCGCCACCGGCTCCCGCCTGCGCGCCTCCGCCGCCGTCCGTGCCTCCGCCAGGGCGAGGCCCGTCACGGCGGCGAGCAGCAGCAGGGTGCCGAGCACGATCGCGGCGGTGAGCCGCTCGCCGAGCAGCGAGACCGCGATCAGGGCCGCGCTCACCGGCTCCAGGAGCATGATCACGGAGACGGTGGCGGCCCGGACGACGGCCGCCCCGGCGAAGTACAGCGCGTAGGCGAGCGCGGTCGGCACCGCCGCCACGTACACGAGCAGCAGCACCACGCTCACCGGCGCGTCGGTGTGCGGGACGAGCCCCTCCGCGAGCGCCGCCGGCAGCAGCCCGACCGTCCCGATCGCGAAGGCCCAGGTGGTCGTCGCCAGGGCGTCCGTGCCGCCGCCGTCGCGGCCGAGCCACCGGGTGAGCAGGGTGATCGCCGCGTATCCGGCCGCCGAGACCACCGCGAGGACGACACCGAGGGGACGCACCTCCGCGGCCCCGCCGCCCAGGACGAGGACGAAGAGCCCGGCGAGCGCCCCGGCGACGGCGGCGACACCGCCGCGGCCGAGGCGCTCCCCCATGGTGAGCCGGGCGCCGATCGCGATGAGGACGGGCCCCGCGCCCAGGGTGACGACGGTGCCGACCGCGAGGCCGGTGGCCTCGACGGCGGCGAAGTACGCGCTCTGGAAGACGGTGAGGCCGATCCCCGTCCCGAGGATGCGGGCCGTCCGCCGGCCGCGCGATGCGCCGTCGGTGCGGGCGGCGGAGCGCCGGGGCCGCAGCGCCAGCGCGCCGAGCAGCAGGACGAGGCCGCCGACGCAGCGCCAGAAGGAGAGGGCCAGCGGGCCCATGTCGCTGACGCGGAAGATCAGCGAGGCGGCGGCACCGGCCGTGCCCCAGGCGATGCCGGCGACGATCAGATAGAGGAGGCTCCGCCCGACGGACAGGGCGGATCCCGAGGAGTTCGACACGTGGGTTCTCCGTGGAAGACAGGAGGGAAAGGTGGCCGCTGGGCTCCGCGCGCGGGCAGCGACGAACCGCCCGGCGGTGAGAAGTCACCTGCCCGGGCCCGGTCTTCGTCGGGGAGAGCCTCCGCGCGCGCTAGGCGGCGGGAGGCGGAAGCACGGTCGAATGCATGTCCGGCACCCTACGGGGCGGTCCGCCCGGCCGACAACTCGGCGTCCCGCTCCGTGGGCCCCTCCGCGCCGGCCACCGCACCGGAACCGGCGACCGGCTCCGACGGGGGCGCCTTCGGCGTCGAGGACTGGGCGATGAAGGCCCCGACCAGGACCACCGCGCCGCCGATGATCTGCGGCGCGTCCAGGTGCTCGCCGAGCAGGATCCAGGCCAGGACGGTCGCGATGACCGCCTCCAGGCAGGCCACGACGCCCGCCACCTGCGGGGAGAGCTTGCGCACCGAGATGACCCCGGTGACGTACGCGAGGACGGTGGCGATCAGCACGATCCAGCCGATCAGCAGCCACGCGGGCACGCTGGTCCCGTCCATGTCGGCGCGCCCGCCGAGGACGCCCCAGTCCATGCCCCAGGGCCGGGCCACGACGGTGAGGACGAGCGCGCCGATGAGCAGTCCGTACGCGATGACACCCACCGGATCGGCCCGCTCGGCCTGTTCGGCCTCGTCGGCGCCCTGGTCGGAGAGGACGAAGTAGCCGACCTGGCAGCAGGCGGCGGCGAGGGCCAGGAGCAGGCCGACGAGGTCGAAGCTCAGCCCGGACCAGACCTGCACGACGCAGGCGAGGCCGCCGGCGGCGAGGACGACGCCGAGGGCGGCGGCGCGGGTGACGGGCCGGCGCTGGACGAAGCGGACCCAGCCGAGGACGAGGGCGGGGGCGAGGTACTCGATGAGCAGGGCGACGCCGACGGGTATGCGGGAGATCGAGGCGAAGTAGAAGGCCTGGACTCCGGCGACGGCGAGCAGGCCGAAGCCCACGAGGAGGACGGGTTTGCGGCGCAGGAGGTCCCGGTGGCGCCAGGCCACCGGCAGCATGACGAGCGCAGCGCCGGCGACCCGGAGCCACACCACGTGGAGCGGGTCGAGTCCCGCCTCGATGAGCGGCTTGGCCGCCACTCCTGAACCACCGAATGCGAAGGCCGAGGCCAGGGCGAGTCCCAGGCCGGCGCTTCTCCCCTGAGACGCGTGCATCGGGCCATCATGACAGGACGCCGTCAGGGGCGTAACCCCCGTTACACCTGTTGAGACGGCTCCTCTCCCGGCGCGGCGACGCGGGCGGTCAGCGCGGCCGGATCGACCCCCGCGCGGCGCAGCACCTCGACGGCCCGGCTCTCGGGATCGGCGGCGACGGCGGCGAGCAGGTCGATCCCGCGGGCCTGCGGCTCGCCGCGCTCGGCGGCCCGCCGGAAGGCCCCCTCCAGGGCGGCGGCCGCGGCCGGCGACCAGGGGGAGGTACGAGTGCCCGGGGACTCGGCACCGCGCGCGGCGGGCAGCAGCCGCCGGGCCGCGGACTCCTCCTCCACCCGCTGCCACCGCAGCCCGTAACCGATGGACCGCTGGGCGAGGTAGCCGAGGACGCGGGCGAGCTGATGTCCGCCCTCGAAGGCGGCACCGACCTCGGGGTCGGACTCGATGAGCGAGTGCAGGAGGTGGGCGGTGTCGATCTGGCGGTCGCCGTCCCTGAGCGCCCTGCGTCGCGCGCCCGAGACGACCGTCGCGAGCGAGGGCGTCAGGAAGGGCGCGAGCTCCGCGCGCGGGGCGACGGAGGACGGGAGCGGCTGAGGGCGCGGGACGGGATGGTGGTGCACCCTCCCACCTCATCAGGCCAGGACGGCCGGAACATCACCGGGGAGAAGCATGTCCGCATCCCACCGGAGTTGGGCACGGGCGCTCGGTTCCTCCTCCTTACGGATGAGATCGCGCGCGTTGCCCCCGAGGGGCGCGCGCCGCCTTGCTTTACGCCCCCGCTGCAACCACGAGTCCCCTTCCCCGCGTCCTCCGGTCGTGTTCTGGATGGTGGGTCTGCTCGCGCGCGACGGGCGGCAGTACGTGTACCGGGTGTACGCACCCCGGGAGGCGCTGCCGGCCGATCTGTTCTGGGCGGCCTTCCACCACCACGAGGAGGACGGGGCGCCACGGGCCTCCGACAGCTTCGACGCGGCCGAGATCTGGTGGATCGGCGACGGCACGGGACCGACGGCCGCAGAACTGACGGTTCATCAGTATTGAATGTTCACGGCCGCCCCGCTACGTTCCGCGACACCGGAACCCAGTTGGCACGCGTGAAGGGGTGGTCTCATGGCCGAAGTCAGCGCGGAGGCACGGATCGAGGCACCGGCCGGAAAGGTCTGGGCGCGGCTCACGGACTTCTCCTCGTACGGCGAGTGGAACGCCACCCACACCAGCTTCCCGAACGGCGGCCCGGCCGCCCTGGAGGCGGGCGCCACCTTCACGGAGAACATGAAGCTGATGGGCTTCCCCGCCGAGGTCCTGTGGACGGTCGAGGAGCTGGAGTCCGAGCGGGCGTTCGCCATCAGGGGCAAGGGCCCGATGGGGGTCGTCGTCGGCACGCGCTACTCCCTGACGGCGGACGGGGACGCGACGACGGTACGGATCGACGGGGAGTTCACCGGTGCGGCGGTCTCCCTGATGGCGGGCAAGCTCAAGGACTCGGCGACGGCGGCGCTGACCGAGTCCCTGCGCAAGCTCTCGGGCCTGGTGGCCTGAGCCGTACCGTCCGACGTGACGGAAGGGCCCCGCGACCGTGGTCGCGGGGCCCTTCCTGTCGATCTCAGTGCTCGTCGGCGAGGATCAGGTACAGCTTCTTGCGGGCCTCGTTGATCACGGTGACCGCCTTCTGCCGCTGCTCGGCGCTGCCGGTCTTCCAGACCTGCCCGAACGCCTCCATCAGGCCGAAGCCGGCCTGCCGGATCTCGTTCACGGCGTCCCAGTCGACCCCGCGCCCGGCCTCCTCCCACGGCGCCTCGGGACCCTGGTCGGCCTCGGCGCGCCCGGTGTCGGTGAGCGTGAACAGCTTCTTGCCGCCCTCGCTCTCGCTGACGATCAGCCCCTCGTCCTCCAGCATCTGGAGGGTCGGGTAGACCGAGCCGGGACTGGGCTTCCAGGCCCCGTCGCTGCGCTCGCCGATCTCGCGGATCATCTCGTAGCCGTGCATCGGGCGGTCCTTCAGGAGCGCCAGGATCGAGGCGCGCACGTCACCGCGCCGCGCCCGCCCCCGGCCGCCACCGCGTCCGGGCCTGTCGAAGGGCCCGCCGAACGGCCCACCGCGGAACCCGGGCCCGAACGGCCCGAACGCGGCACGCCGCCCTTCGAAGTCCCCCCGAGGCCCGGGGCCGCAGCCTCCACGACCGCGGCCGTGCCCGTACTCGTCGTGTCCATGTGAACGCATCGCAACTCTCCTTCCATCGAGATTTCGTCGTCGAACTGTCGCGATGCTTCAACGATATATCGGAACTGTTCACCGAGCAATACCCGACAGGTCGGTCGAGGAGGGTCGTGCTAGAGCTGCGGAACGTCCCTGACGAACACGAGCCCGTCGCCGTCCGCCAGACGGGCCGGGTCGAGCGGGGCGTAGCCGAACCAGGGGGACACCCGCGGCGCGGGCCGCGTGTCGCCGAGGACGGCGGCGAGGCGCCGGGCGTCGACGACGCAGCGCTCCTCCGGGAGCGCGTACAGGAGTCCTTCGACGGTGTCCGGCGGCGGCGCGTCCACGCCCTGGTGCCGGAGGGTGCCGAGGGCCGTCGCCACGAAGGCGTACTCCTCGCCGAGCTCGGCGCTCACCAGCGCACCGGCGCTCCACCATTCCAGCGGCCGCCCGCCCATCCGCATCGAGCTCTTCTCCCGCTGGAGGTGGGCGTTGTGGGCATACACGAACGTCGGGCCCCGCTCGGCGAGCGCGAGCAGGTTGAGGGACATCATCCGGTCCCGTACGGCCACCAGCCGGGCGAGGCGGGCCGGCGAGGTGTCGGCCATCCAGTGGTGGTAGCGCAGCAGACCCAGCGCGGTGCGCCCGTACAGGCGGGCCCGGTCCCACTCCTCCGGCGTGCTCACCGCGGTCAGGTGCGGCCGCTGCTCGTCGAGCAGCGCCGCCAGCTCGTCGGCGAGCAGCCGCAGCCGGCCGGTGCCGTCCGACCGCCCCACGGACCGGGTCGGGTCCATCATCGCGGCGGGTTCGGTCCACCGGTCGTCACTGCCGAGCAGCTCGTCGAGGGTCTCCGAAGTGCAGGGGAGCAGGTCCGCGTCCACGTGGGCCGCGAGGTATCCGTGGAGCAAGATGAGCGCCTGCCGGGGGCTCTCGGCGGCGGCGATCTCCAGCGGTCCGTCGAAGCCGGCGAAGCGGAGCCGCTCGGCCTCGGGCCGGTCCTCGTTGTACGCGCGCATCCAGCGCACGAGTTCGCGGTTGCCCGCGTCGGCACCCCACTCGTGACTGAAGCCGTGCTCCATGACCTCGTCGAGGGTGCGGGAGCCCGAGGTGACGTGGTCGTCCACGATCGTTCCCCGCAGGCAGTCGGTCTCCAGCGCGATCGTCCGGTAGCCCTCCCGCTCGACGAGCTTCTGGAAGAGCTCGTTGCGCAGGTCGAGCAGGGTGTCCTCGCGGTGGGTGGGCTCGCCCAGGGCGAGCAGCCGGGGCCGGGCCGGGAGCAGGCCCATCACGGAGGCAGCGTCGAAGGGATGGGCGGTGTCCTTGATGTCAGTCGCCATGCCTTCCACGCTATCGTTGAACATTCGGTGGAGACTTTTTCGCGAAAGGCCCGCGATATCGTCGGCTCCATGGGGAAAAACCTTCAAAGCGGTGAGCGGCTGAGGCCGGTCGACCTGGCACGTGGGCACGGTCTGTCGACGCAGGCGATCAGGAACTACGAGGAGGCCGGAATCCTCCCCGCCGCCGACCGCACCCCTTCCGGCTACCGCGCCTACACCCCGCTGCACGCCGGGGCCCTGCGCGCGTTCCTGGCCCTGCTGCCCGGCCACGGCCACCCGACGGCGACGGCGATCATGCGGGCCGTGAACGAGGACGCGGCCGACGAGGCGTTCCGTCTGATCGACGAGAGCCACGCCCAACTCCTCGACGACCGGCGGACCCTCCGGGCGGTCGAGACCGCCCTGAGCGACCTGGCACCTGCCACGGCGCCCGATCCCGGCGGCACCACCTTCATCGGGCCGCTCGCGAGAAGGCTCGGCATCCGTCCCGCGACCCTGCGCAAGTGGGAGGAGGCCGGTCTCGTCCACCCGCGCCGCGACCCCCGGACCGGTTACCGGGTCTACGACGAGGCGGCCGTACGGGACGCCCGACTGGCCCGCCAACTCAGGCGCGGCGGCTACCCGCTGGAGCAGATCGCCCCGCTGATCGCCCACGTGCGCACGGCCGGCGGCCTGGAACCCCTTGAGGCCGCGCTGTCCGACTGGCACGGCCGGCTGTCCGCCCGCGGGCGTGCGATGCTCGCCGGGGCCGCGGAACTGGAGGCGTACCTCCGCGCGCGTGGATGAGTTCCGGCATGATCGACGCCATGACGACGCATCCGCTTCTGCGCGAAGCCCGAAGCCTGTGGGAGGAACTGGCCCGCGCGCCACGGTCGTTCCCGCCCGCGGGCGAGGTGAACGTGATCGTGTCCCCGCAGTCGGAGCTGTGCCCGTCCGGCTGGGTCGGGATGGTCACGCTCGGCGGATCGGCGCTCGTGACCGTGCCGGACGGGAGCGCCGCCGCGACCGTGCGCGCCGCCCTGACGGGGCTGCCGGTGGAGGCGCTGGGGGATGCGGCCGCCGTTCGCGGGGTGCTGCCCGTGGCCGGGGTGCTCGGCCCGGCGGCGCTGTCGTACGCGTCCCCGGCAGGCTTCCGCCCGGCCGCCGCCCCCTCACGGGCGGAACGGCTCCCCGGCGACCACCCGGCACTGCGCGCCCTCGAAGCGGCCTCCGGCCAGGACGACTCCGGGGAGGCCTCCCTGGACGCCATCACCTCGCCCGCGTTCGTGGTCCGCGAGGACGGCCGGGTGGTGGCCGCCGCCGGATACCGGGCCTGGCCCCGCCGGACCGCCCACCTCAGCGTGCTGACGGCCCCGGAGGCACGGGGCCGCGGACTCGCCCGTACGACGGCCTCGGCGGCGGTCGCCCACGCCCTCGCCGCCGGTCTCCTTCCGCAGTGGCGCGCGCGGATCCCGGCCTCCCGCCGGGTCGCCGCCGCACTCGGCTTCGAGGAACTGGGCGCCCAACTCTCCCTGGAACTCACGGCACCGCGGCCTTCTGCGACACTCCTGCGATGACCGGCACGGACGACACCCCGCTCTACACCCAGTTCACCGCCCCCGACGCGCTGCCTCACGGGCTCGCGCCGGCCCTCGTCGACTGCTGGACCGAGGTGAGCGACGCGGGCGGGGCGGCCGGGTTCCCCTTCCCGCCGGTCGACCCGGTCGAGGTCGCCGCCGCGGTCGACCGGATCGTCACGGGACTCGACCCGGCGGGCAGCCGTCTCGTCGTCGCCACGGTCGACGGCGTCCTCGCGGGCTGGCTGTGCCTCCGCCGCGACCCCCATCCACTGGTCGCGCACTGGGGCAGCCTGCACCACGTCCAGACCCGACTCGGGGTACGAGGCCGGGGCATCGGCGCGGGTCTGGTGCGGCGCGCCCGGGAGATCGCCCGCGACGAGATGGGCCTGGAGCAACTGCGCCTCGCGGCACGCGGAGGCGCCGGCCTCGAGGACTTCTACGGCCGGCTCGGCTGGCGGGAGATCGGCCGCTGGCCCGGAGCCCTGCGCCTGGCCGCCGACGACGACCGCGACGAGATCCTCATGGTCCTGACGCCCCTGTGACCCGCGCCCTGCCACGGGAACGAGTCCAGTTTTCCGCGATTGGCCTTGGCCCGCCTTTTTCCGTCCCCGGTACGGTCGACGGCATGCGCATCCGAATCGTCGACGCCTTCACCGACCGGCCCTTCTCCGGCAACCCCGCCGGAGTCCTGCTCCTCGACTCCTTCCCCGACGACGCCTGGCTCCAGAAGGTCGCCGCGGAGGTCAACCTCTCCGAGACGGCCTTCGCCCACCCGCTGCCCGCCGGCGGCGAGGCGAACTGGGCCCTGCGCTGGTTCACCCCGACCACCGAGGTCGACATGTGCGGCCACGCCACCCTGGCCACCGCGCACGTCCTGCACACCACCGGCACCGCGACCGGCACCGTCCGCTTCGCGGCCCGCTGCGGCATCCTGATCACCACCGCCGAGGCCGACGGCACGATCACGATGGACTTCCCGACCTCCTCCCTCACCCCGATCCCCGTCCCCGAGGGCCTGGAGAAGGCGCTCGGCGCCGAGGTCGTCGCCGTCCACGACACGGCCGACCACATCGGCGACCTCCTCGTCGAGCTGCGCGACGAGGCCACCGTCCGCTCCCTCACTCCGGACTTCGCCGCCCTGAAGGACCTGTCCTCGCGCGGAGTCATCGCCACCGCCCCGGCCGAGCACCCGGACAACGGGTACGAGTTCGTCTCGCGCGGCTTCTTCCCGGCCGTCGGCATCGACGAGGACCCGGTGACGGGCAGCGCCCACACCGCGCTCGCCCCGTACTGGTCGGCCAGGTTCGGCCGCGAGGAGCTCACGGGCTTCCAGGGCGGCGCCCGCACGGGCCTCGTCCGCACCCGTCTGAACGGCGACCGCACCCTTCTGAACGGCCACGCCGTCACGGTCATCGAGGGCGACCTGCGGGCCTGACGCACAAGACGTGAGAGGGGGTGTCCGGCCCACGCCGGTCACCCCCTCTTCCGCGTCCCGTCACACCGTGGGCAGCCAGCCCACCTTCCCGGCAAGCAGCCCGTACCCGACGAAGGCCACGATGTCGAGCAGCGCGTGCGCCACGACCAGCGGCCCGACCCGCCCCCAGCGGCGGTAGAGCAGCACGAAGACCACGCCCATCACCATGTTGCCGACGAAGCCGCCGATCCCCTGGTAGAGGTGGTACGAGCCGCGCAGCACCGAACTCGCCACCAGCGCGGCCATCGGCGACCACCCCAACTGGCCCAGTCGGCGCAGCAGATAGCCGACGACGATGACCTCCTCCAGGACGGAGTTCTGGATCGCCGAGAGGATGAGCACCGGGTACTTCCACCACACGTCGGGCAGCGACTCGGGCACCACCGTCAGATTGCCCCCGGACGCCTGCGCGGCCAGGTAGAAGGCGAGGCCCGCGCTCCCGATCCCGGCGGCGACCAGGGCCCCGCGCCCGAGGTCGGACCAGGGCCGGGTCCGGTCGAAGCCGATGGTGCGCAGCCCCCGTGCTCCCGGTCCCTCCCGCAGCAGCAGATGGGCGACCAGCACGACCGGCACGAGCGCGGTGGCGATGTCGAAGAGCTGCCAGGACAGGTCGAGCCAGGGACGCCCGGGAGCGTGCGAGCCGTTGAGCCTCGCCGCCTGGTCCCTCAGCGCCTCCGGCCTGGTCAGCGAGCCGATGAAGCTGATGAGCGCCGACACCCCGCTCGCGCCGAGCGAGAGCGCGAGCACGATGAGGGTCTCGGAGCGCAGCACGCCGCGCGGCAGGCCGTCGGGGGGCAGGGAAGCGTCCCTCAGTCGTTGCTCCGACACCACACCTGTCTCCACTTCCCCGTCGCGGGCCCACGCCGTTGCGGTGGCCCCGGCCGACCGGGACCACCTGGACATGATCGCCCATGGACGGGGACGGGGGCGGGGAGGAGGTCAGTCGATCCCCACCGGCCAGGTGTGCACCGGCTCGCCCTCCAGCATGAGCGTCCGGTACCGCCGGGTGGTGGCCGCGAGGGCCGCCTCCCGGTCGAGGCCCGACTCCAGGGCGCGGTGGAAGGTGTCGGCCTGCCAGGAGGCGCCGTTCACCCGGCGCAGGCAGCGCTGCTCGATCACCCCGAGGTAGAAGTCCCGGTCGGCCGGTTCGATGTGCCAGGCGTCGAGCCCCGCCGCGGCGAGCGGCAGCAGTTCGTCGAGGACGAGGCGTACGGCCGGCAGGGTCGCGATGCCGCCGGCGCGCCCCGAGCGGGGCCAGCGCAGCTCCGCCTCGATGCCGTGGCGGCAGGCGGTGTCGAAGTTGGCCTCGGCGTCCTGGAAGGTCATCCGCTTCCAGATCGGCCGGGGGTCGTCGGCGAGGGAGCGGACGAGCCCGTAGTAGAAGGCCGCGTTCGCGATGACGTCGGTGACGGTGGGTCCTGCCGGCAGGACCCGGTTCTCGACGCGCAGGTGCGGGACCCCGTCGACCCACCCGTACACCGGCCTGTTCCAGCGGTAGACGGTGCCGTTGTGCAGGACCAGTTCCTGGAGGCGCGGCACCCCTCCCTCGTCGAGGACGAGCAGCGGGTCCTCCTCGTCGCAGAGCGGCAGCAGGGCGGGGAAGTAGCGGACGTTCTCCTCGAAGAGGTCGTACACGGAGTCCACCCACCGCTCCCCGAACCAGGTGCGGGGCCGTACGCCCTGGGACTGCAGCTCGGGCGGCCGGGTGTCGGTGGCCTGCATGAAGAGCGGCGGGCGGGACTCGCGCCACAGCTCGCGGCCGAAGACGAAGGGCGCGTTGGCGCCGAGCGCGATCTGGACGCCGGACACGGCCTGCGCCGCGTTCCACACCGCGGCGAACCGGGCCGGCGTCACCTGGAGGTGCAGCTGCACCGAGGTGCAGGCCGCCTCGGGCACGATCGACTCCGAGGTGCACAGCAGGCGTTCGACACCGTGGATGTCGAGGGTGAAGTCCTCGCCGCGGGCGGCGAGGATCTGGTCGTTGAGGAGCGTGTAGCGGTCGTTGTCCGAGAGGTTCTCGGGGACCAGGTCGCGCTGGGCGAGCGTGGGAAGTATGCCGATCATGACGACTCCCGCGTCGAGTTCCGCCGCCTTGCGGTCGGCGTATCCGATGCCGGTTCCGATCTCCTCCGCGAGCCGGTCGAATACGCGACCGTCGAGCTGGTGGGGCGCGATGTTCACTTCGAGGTTGAACATTCCGAGTTCCGTCTGGAAATCGGAGCTGGCGATCTTTTCGAGAACGGGTCCGTTCAGCATCCGGGGCAGCCCGTCGGCGCCCGCGAGATTGAGTTCGATCTCCACGCCCATGAGATTGCGCGGCCGGTCGAACCTCTTCTCCGCCAGCAGTCGCGCGAGCCCCGCGAGACACTGCTGGAGCTTTCTCCGGTACTGCTGCCGGTCGGACGGGCCGAACCCGTCGGCCACGACCTTCTCCCCCATCGAAGCGTCCCTCCCCGAGTGGGCAGCCGCCACGACGGCCGCGCGTCACGGACGATGATGCCCACCCCGCTGATCCACAACGCCTGCGGAACCGGCCTGTCGGAAGATAGGCTGGACGGAGCGCTCCACCGGCACATCCCGAAGGCAAGGAACGCGCGACATATACCAATGTCCTATTGTCCTGAGAGCCCGGGTCGGAATTCAGCCGTCCGCCTTGACGGGGAATACGCAGGTGGGAGCGGTACCCTCCTCACGATTCCGCTTCAACTCCCCCTGATTACGGCCTGATGACGCCTTGTCAGGAATATCGGCGAGGTCTAGCGGAAACACTGTGTGAACACGTGTCGTATAAACTCCGCGGACGAGGCAGAGTGTTGGCGCCCGGCCATGGCCTCATGGCCCCTCTCTGGCCCCGCCGCCGACAGCGCCGTCGTACCTGCCCACGCATCACCGTGTCTCCTGAGTGAGAGGCGACCCACCATGCTCCGACCCTCCCCGGCCCCTGCGCCGGCCCTCCGCAGTGTCCTCGCGGCCCTCGGTTCACCGACCGCCGTCCGCGAGCCGCGAACTCCCGCACTGCGGGCCGCACAGGGACCGCTGAGCCCCGAACACCCCCTGCCCGTGCACGTCCTCGGCGTCGCCGGAGCACCGGGGCTCGCACCCCGCACCCGGCTCTCCGGCTGGCGCTTCCTGATCCGGAACGGGGACCGGGCGATCGCCGCCGCGGACACCATGCTCACCCCGGACGGCTGGGCCTTCTCCCACTTCTTCGAGGGGCCGTACGTCTCCGCCACCGAACGGGCCCTGCTCCAGGCCGAGGCCCTGCCGATCACGTATCAACCGCGACTGCTGTCCGTACCGGAGCTCTACATGCTGACGCTCTGGCTGCACGCCGGACCGGAGGCGGACGGCACCACCGTCGCCCCGGCCGCGGCCGATCTGATGGTGCCCCTGGCCCCCGCACCCCCGGGGATCGCGGCCCACCGCCCGTACCAGGTCTCCGATCTCCTGCCCGTGCTCAGTACACGACTCGCGCCGCCGCCCCTCCTGGGCTCGCCGGCGCCCGCCTGATCCACCGCACGCGCGTCGCCGCCCCGTGACCCGGCCGGGTCACGGGGCGCACTCCTGTCCGATCCGCGCCCCCGAACACGCCTCCCGAACGCCCCTCCCGTACGGACTAGCCCGCTGGGACCACCCCGAACCACCCGAAGAGACGGTGCAGTTGACCTGAACCGCCCCTGCGGGTGATGCGTCTTCCCAGGAGAGGACGAGCTGTCGCGAAATACCTGCGGAAGACCGTCCGTGGGGCAAGACTGGGGACCGGAACCGAACCGACCGACGGGGGCGGCCATGAGCGCACAGAGCCGCAGGACATCCACCACGACGCAGCGAAAGAACCCACCCATGTGCCAGCACCAGCCTGCCTGTCCGACCGCCGACTCCGCCGACAGGGAGGCGGCCCGACTGATGGCACACCACCCGGAGCAGGGCTGGAGCCTGCTGTGCAACGGCGTCCTGCTCTTCGAGGACACCGGTGAACTGCTGCCGGACGGGCAGATCATCGCCCCGCACCGGCCGCTGACCGCGGGACAGGTGACGACCGCCGCCTGAAAGCGGCAGGACACCGTACGAGGGAAACGCCGAGGGCCGGCCCGGAGGAAAACCCTCCGAACCGGCCCTCGACCCGTGCTCAGTTGTCGTACTCGTCCAGCGGCGGGCAGGAGCAGACCAGGTTCCGGTCGCCGAAGGCACCGTCGATGCGGCGCACCGGCGGCCAGTACTTGTCGGCGGCCGAGACACCGGCCGGGAAGACCGCCTCGTCACGGGTGTACGGGTGGTTCCACTCGCCGCCCAGCGCGGCCGCGGTGTGCGGGGCGTTGTGCAGCGGGTTGTCGTCCGCGGGCCACTGGCCGGAGGCGACCTTCTCGATCTCGCCGCGGATCGCGATCATCGTGTCGCAGAAGCGGTCGAGCTCGGTCAGGTCCTCGGACTCGGTCGGCTCGATCATCAGCGTGCCGGCCACCGGGAAGGACATCGTCGGCGCGTGGAAGCCGTAGTCGATGAGGCGCTTGGCGATGTCGTCGACGCTGACGCCGGTGGCCTTGGCCAGCGGACGGATGTCGACGATGCACTCGTGCGCGACCAGCCCGTTCGGACCGGTGTAGAGCACCGGGAAGTGCGGCTCCAGGCGCTTGGCGATGTAGTTCGCCGCGAGGACGGCGACCTGGGTGGCGCGCTTGAGTCCCTCGCCGCCCATGAGGCGCACGTACGACCAGGAGATCGGCAGGATGCCGGCGGAGCCCCAGGGGGCGGCCGAGATCGGGCCGACGCCGGTCTCCGGGCCCGCGGTGGGCTGGAGCGGGTGGTTCGGCAGGTACGGGGCGAGGTGGGCGCGGACGCCGACCGGGCCGACGCCGGGGCCGCCGCCGCCGTGCGGGATGCAGAAGGTCTTGTGCAGGTTCAGGTGCGAGACGTCGCCGCCGAAGTGACCCGGCTTGGCCAGACCGACCAGCGCGTTCAGGTTGGCGCCGTCGACGTACACCTGGCCGCCGGCCTCGTGGACCTCGGCGCAGATGTCGGCGACGTGCTCCTCGAACACACCGTGCGTGGACGGGTAGGTGATCATCAGCACGGACAGCTCGTCGCGGTACTGGGCGATCTTGGCGCGCAGGTCCTCGACGTCGACCTCGCCGTCGTCGGCGGTCTTGACGACGACGACCTTCATGCCGGCCATCACCGCGGAGGCGGCGTTGGTGCCGTGCGCGGAGGACGGGATGAGGCACACGGTGCGCTGCTCGTCCCCGTTGGCGCGGTGGTAGGCGCGGACGGCGAGGAGACCGGCCAGCTCGCCCTGCGAACCGGCGTTCGGCTGGATCGACACCTTGTCGTAGCCGGTGACCTCGGCGAGGCGCTCCTCCAGCTCGGTGATGAGGGTGACGTAGCCCTGCGCCTGCTCGATCGGGGCGAAGGGGTGGATCTGGCCGAACTCGGGCCAGGTCACCGGCTCCATCTCGGTGGTCGCGTTCAGCTTCATGGTGCAGGAGCCGAGCGGGATCATGCCGCGGTCGAGGGCGTAGTCGCGGTCCGCGAGCTTGCGCAGGTAGCGCAGCATCGAGGTCTCGGAGCGGTGCGCGTGGAAGACCGGGTGGGTCAGGTACGCGTCGGAGCGCAGCAGACCGGCGGGCAGCGCGTCCTCGGTGGCGGCGTCCAGGGCCTCGATGTCGCCGGCGACGCCGAAGGCGCCCCAGACGGCGGCGAGCTGCTCGCGCCCGGTGGTCTCGTCGCAGGAGACCGAGACGAGGTCGGCGTCGACGCGGTGGAGGTTCACCCCGGCCTCGCGGGCGGCGGCGACGACCTCGTCGGCCTTGCCGGGCACGCGGACGGTGAGGGTGTCGAAGAACGAGCCGTGGACGACCTCGACGCCACCGGCGGTGAGCCCGGCGGCGAGGACGGCGGCGTAGCGGTGCGTGCGCTCGGCGATCTGCTTCAGACCGTCCGGGCCGTGGTAGACGGCGTACATGCCGGCCATGACGGCGAGCAGCACCTGGGCGGTGCAGATGTTGCTGGTGGCCTTCTCGCGGCGGATGTGCTGCTCGCGGGTCTGCAGGGCCAGGCGGTAGGCGCGGTTGCCGTCGGCGTCGACGGACACGCCCACGAGGCGGCCGGGCAGGGAGCGGGCGTGCTTGTCCTGGACGGCCATGTAGCCGGCGTGCGGACCGCCGAAGCCCATGGGGACGCCGAAGCGCTGCGTCGTGCCGACGGCGATGTCGGCGCCGAGCTCGCCCGGCGAGGTGAGCAGGGTGAGCGCGAGCAGGTCGGCGGCGACGGTGACGATCGCGCCGAGCTCGTGGGCGGCGTCGATCAGCGGCTTGATGTCGCGGACGGCACCGGAGGCACCCGGGTACTGGATGAGCACGCCGAAGACGCCGCGCTCGGCGACCTCGGCGGGGATGCCGGCGCTCAGGTCGGCGACGACGACCTCGACGCCGGTCGGCTCGGCGCGGGTCTCGATGACGGCGATGGTCTGCGGCAGGGCGTCGGCGTCGACGAGGAAGACACCGTTCTTGACCTTGCCGACACGGCGGGAGAGCGCCATGGCCTCGGCGGCGGCGGTGCCCTCGTCGAGGAGGGAGGCGCCGGAGGTGGGCAGACCGGTGAGGTCGGCGACCATGGTCTGGAAGTTCAGCAGGGCCTCCAGGCGGCCCTGGGAGATCTCGGGCTGGTACGGCGTGTAGGCCGTGTACCAGGCGGGGTTCTCCATGACGTTCCGGAGGATGACCGGCGGGGTGAAGGTCCCGTAGTAGCCGAGACCGATCATCGGGGCGAGGACCTGGTTGCGGTCGGCGAGCGTGCGCAGCTCGGCGAGGACCTCGGCCTCGGTGCGCGCGGCCGGCAGGCCAAGCGCCTCGGCGTTCTTGATGACGTCCGGCACCGCGGCGGCCGTGAGCTCGTCGAGGGAGCCGTAACCGACCTGGGCGAGCATCTTGGCCCGCGCCTCGGCGTCGGGCCCGATGTGCCGCTGCTCGAACGGGATGCCCTGTTCGAGCTCGGAGAGCGGAGTGCGGTTGGCGGTCATGTACGGAGGCCTCCTGGTCGTCACGACCTGCGAGGGGCACCACGGCGCGGGTACCCGGACGGCCTCCCCCTCTGTCATCTCAACCTGAGAGTTTCACCGGCACGCCTCGCGGCCCGCCGGCTTTCACCGTCGGTGAGAGCGAAATGCCGTCGGACATTCCGCTCTGCTTTCCAGAGTGACCTCGTCCGCGCGGTACAGGGGCCTGAGAGATTCCGGGGAGGATTTGCTCCTTCGGCGCCCACCGGAAGGTTTCTCCGGGGGACTCTCCCGCACGGGGTCGACAGCCACAACCAGCCTACCAGCGAGGTTGCGGCTCCCATCGCTCAAGTGGCCGACATCCCAGTTGTGCACTTTCGTAGGGGTGTAGAGCAGTTGCGACCAGTTGGAGGGACCGTGCAGACCGATATCGATCCGCGCAGCCTGATCGGCCGCAAGGCGTTCGACCGGAACGGACACAAGATCGGAACCGTGGACGAGGTGTACCTGGACGACGCGACCGGCATCCCCGAATGGGCAGCGGTCCGCACGGGCCTGTTCAGCCGGGACGCCTTCGTCCCCCTGGAGCCGAGCGCCCTGCTCGACGACGGGCTCCACATCCCGTACGAGAAGGCCCTGATCAAGGACGCCCCGGACTTCGGCGTGGGCCGCCACCTCTCCCCCGAGCAGGAACTCCAGCTCTACCGCCACTACAGCCTGTCCCTCCCGCCCCCGCCCCCGGACGTCCCGGACAAGGACTTCGGCCGCCTGGCGGGCCAGGACGGCGCCTGAGGCCCCCGGACGACGCGTCCACCGGCACGACCCGCACCGCACGGCCGGTGCGGGTCACGCCGCCGCGTCCCCCCGCACCAGCGGCAACGGCTCCGAGGGCTCGAGCTCCGGGTCGTCCACGGAGAACGTCCGCACCCGGCCCGGCCCGGACCACGGCTCCTCGAACCGCACCGTGACCCGCCCGACCCCGCTCCCCTGGACCCAGCCGGCCCCGTACACGGCGTGCCGCACGTCGCGCCCCGGCATCCAGCCCCGCTCGGCGGTCTCCGTCGCGGTGGAAGGCGCCGCCACCGCCTCCGCGGCCTCCTCGGGCGCGGCCTCCTCCTCCGCCGGCCGCTCCGAGGCCTCGGCCTCCGCCTGGGCGAACAGGTCCTCCTGCGTGTAGTCCGCGAGCCCGCTCACCCCCACCCCCAGCAACCGCACGCCCCCGGTCGTGTCCACGGCCTCCAGGAGCCGCCCCGCGGCCTCCCTGACGACGCCCGGGTCGTCCGTGGGCCCCCGCAGCGTCTCGGACCGGGTGAGGGTCGAGAAGTCGTACCGCCGCACCTTCAGGACGATGGTCCGCCCGGAGTGCCCGGAGGCCCGCAGCCTCCCCACGCACCGGTCCGCGAGCCGTTCGACCTCGATCCGGATCCGCACCCGGTCGTGCAGGTCCACGTCGAAGGTGTCCTCGACCGACACCGACTTGGCGTCCCTCTCGGCCACCACGGGCCGGTCGTCGTACCCCTGGGCCATCCGGTACAGCGAGGCCCCGTGCGCCCGCCCCAGGAGCCGTACGAGCTCGTCCTCGCCCGCCTCCACGAGGTCGGCGACGGTGGTCATCCCGGCGCGCCGCAGGTGCTCCCCCGTGGCCGGTCCGACCCCGGGCAGGATCCGTACCGAGCGCGGCCCGAGCAGCTCCCGCTCGGTCCCGGGCTCGATGAGGACGAGCCCGTCCGGCTTGGCCTCCTCGGAGGCGATCTTCGCGATCATCTTGGACCCGGCGAGCCCCACGGACCCGGTGAGCCCCGTCGTCGCGAGGATGTCGCCCCGCAGCTGCTCCCCCGCGGCCCGGGCGCTCGCACCGTCGTCGGCGACACCACCGGCTTCGAGGTCGACGAAGGCCTCGTCGAGGCTGAGGGGCTCCACGAGCGGGGAGAGCCGCCGGAGCAGTTCCATGACCTGGTCACTGATCGAGCGGTAGAAGGCGAAGCGCGGCACGAGATAGGCCGCGTTCGGTGCGAGCCGCCGCGCCTGGCCCATCGGCATGGCCGAGTGCACCCCGAAGCGCCGGGCCTCGTAGGAGGCGGTGGCGACCACGCCCCGCGGCCCGAGGCCGCCGACGATCACGGGTTTTCCACGCAGGCTGGGCTTCGACGCCTGCTCGGCTGCGGCGAAGAAGGCATCCATGTCGAGATGCAGGATGGTGGGCGCGGCTCTCACACGTCCGATGCTGCCCTACGCCACTGACAACGCCCCCGAGGAACGCCCGGGCACTCCGCCGGACCCGAGGCGCCCCGAAGGCCGAAAGCCGCCCTCAGCCCGCCTTGCTCGGACCGCCTAGCTCGGACCGCCTCGCTCAGGTCGCCTTGCTCAGCCCGCCTCGCTCAGACCGCCTTGTCGCGCCGCCGCCGCGCCAGCTCGTCGCCGGGGTTGTGCCCGATCAGCGTCTCGCCGGTGTCGACCCGCTCCCCGTGGAGCTGCGAGAGCGCGGCCTCGACGTCCCGCCAGACGACCCCCACGGCGATGCCGAAGACGCCCTGCCCGCCCTGGAGGAGGTCGACGACCTCGTCGGGCGAGGAGCACTCGTACACCGTGGCCCCGTCGCTCATGAGCGTCATCCGCTCCAGGTCCCGGAAGCCCCGGGCGCGCAGGTGCTGCACCGCGGCCCGGATGTTCTGGAGGGCCACTCCGGTGTCGAGGAAACGCTTGACGATCTTCAGTACGACGACGTCGCGGAAGCTGTACAGCCGCTGCGTCCCCGACCCGTACGCGGGTCGCACGCTCGGCTCCACGAGTCCGGTGCGCGCCCAGTAGTCCAGTTGGCGATAGGTGATCCCGGCGGCCGCGCAGGCCGTCGGCCCGCGGTAGCCGATCGCCGCGTCGGCGACGCCGGCACCGGTGTCCGTCCCGAAGTCGCCCACACTGCCGTGAAGCGGATACGGACCGCTCTCCCCGGACACGCGTCCGAGCGAGCTCCCTGCCGTACCGTCCGCGCTGCTCATCACGCCGACCCTCCGTCCTTGACCTGCCCACACGAAGGTAGGCAGTCACTCGGGGTGCGTCAACGATCGCCACACTCGGCACGCCGAGTGATAATCACCCTGAGAGTGGTTTCGCGTGTCCCTCTCCGGGGAAAGGCTAGTCGAATGCTCTGACGGCACCCCGCGGACGGCCTCCGGCCGCGCCGCTGCGCCTCACTGGCTGCTGCTCCCGAAGTCCTCCGGTGAGATCTGGTCGAGGAACTCGCGGAACTTCTCCACCTCGTCCTCCTGCTCGTCCGGAATCGCGATACCGGCGTCGTCCAGCACACCGTCGCTGCCGAAGATCGGCGTCCCGGTCCGAAGGGCCAGTGCTATCGCGTCCGACGGCCGCGCGCTCACCTCCACGCCGCTGGCGAAGACCAGCTCGGCGTAGAAGACCCCGTCACGCAGATCCGTGATGCGGACCTCGGTGAGCTCCTGTCCCACGGCCTCCAGCACGTCCTTGAACAGGTCGTGCGTCAGCGGCCGCGGCGGGGCCATCCCCTGCTGGGCGAAGGCGATCGCGGTCGCCTCCCCCGGTCCGATCCAGATGGGGAGGTACCGATCGCCTCCCACTTCACGCAGGAGCACGATCGGCTGGTTGGAGGGCATTTCCACCCGGACACCCACAACGTCGAGCTCGTTCACACAGCAACCCTAGGACGTGCCCGACCGGTTTGGATAGTCGGGCCCTCCACGACCCCTGCCTGAGCGCCCTCCGAGCGCCCTTTCGGATCACTGCAGCCGGATCCCCAGCGCGGTCTGGACGAGGGCCGCGTGCAGCCGCACCGACTGCGCGGCGAGCTCCTGCGCGGTGGCCTCCGCATGGGCCCTGGTCTGCGGGTTACGGTGCCGGCGCAGCGGCGCGACCACCTGCTCGATCAGCCCGGCCTCCCGGTCGGCGGCCGCCTTGACGGCCCGCAGGTGCCGGGGCTCCAGACCGAATCGCCCGAGGTCCGCGACGAGCCTGGCGACGGTGACGGTCTCGGCGTCGTAGCCGCCGCCCTCCGCCTCGGCGATCAGACCGTACGACTCCCACTCGGCGAGCTCGGTCTCGGTCACCTCGGCGGCGGCGATCAGCTCGGCCCGCCCCAGCCGCACGGCGGCCGGCACCTCCGCCTCGTCCTGCTCCCAGGACCCTTCGAGCAGGTCCCGCCGGCGTCCGGGCGCCGGGAGCTTGATCTGCTCGCCCCGTTCGAGGGCGTCGAGGTGCTCTCGGATGACCTTCAGCGGAAGGTAGTGGTCCCGCTGCATCCGCAGGATGCGGGCGAGCCGCTCCACGTCCTGCGGGCTGAACTTCCGGTATCCGGAGGCCGTCCGCCGGGGCTCGACCAGCCCCTCGGCCTCCAGGAACCGGATCTTGGAGATCGTCACTTCGGGAAATTCGTCGCGCAGCTGGTTCAGCACCGTGCCGATGCTGACCAGCCGGTCGCCCGCGGTGGCGGTGCCGGATCCGGCACCGCCCGTCGGTGTTCGCAGCATGGACCTTCCCTGAAGGGGCTTCCCCGAGGCGTCACACGCCTCGCTGGCTCGAGTAGAAGACCAGCCGGTACTTGCCGATCTGCACCTCGTCGCCGTTGGACAGGACGACCGAGTCGATCGGCTCACGGTTGACGTACGTGCCGTTGAGGCTGCCGACGTCGGCGACGGTGAAGCTGCCGTCCTGCGCCCGCCGGAACTCGACATGCCGCCGGGAGACCGTGAAGTCGTCCAGGAAGATGTCGCTCTGCGGGTGACGGCCGGCCGTCGTCAGATCGGCGTCGAGCAGGAACCGGCTGCCCGAGTTCGGACCCCGACGCACCACGAGGAGCGCGGAACCCGAAGGCAGCGCCTCCACGGCGGCGAGCGCCTCGGGCGACAGCGACGGAAGCGCGGTCTGGCCGGTGACCTCCGCGTCGTACGCCTCGAGCCCCGAGATGGAGATCGTCGACGTCGTCTCCGACGCGCGCTCGGGAGCGATCCCGCCCCGCAGCGGCGTGCCGCAGTGAGAGCAGAACCGGCTGTCGGCCGCGTTGCGGTGACCGCACCTCGTACACACCGGCATGGACGCATCCTCCTGCCGCGGCTGCCCCGCGGAGGTCTGTGTCGCGTACGGGTCGGGCGTAAACCCTCCACCCGTACTTGAGGTTGATGGTTCTCCGAAACCTATGCGGGCGGCACCGGCAGGGTCAACAGACGACGCGCCCTGGGCGCCCGGAATGTCACCGCCCCGGCCGTCGACCTCGTCACGGAACAGCGGGCGCTCGGCACCCTGCTCCTCGCTCTGGGCGTGGCGCGACGCGCGGTGCTTGGCGTTGCCGCCGTCCTCACGTCCGCTCTTGCCGAACAACTTCGCAAAAAAACTCACGGGCGATTCCCCTTGACCGAAACAGACCCGCCCGTGGGGCAGGACGAACCGAGATCCTTCACACCTGCCGACCCGGACACCTTCACAACGTCCGTATCCTCCGGACAGTTTCCACCACGCACCACCCTTGTGGTGCGCCGACCCCCCGCAACGTCATGCCCTTGTCGCGGGACCCCCCACGTCCCCCTCTCACTGGGAGGACGACTGAGCGTAGTCAGGCCGCTTCGCGGGTCGCAAGGCGTCGACGACGATCTTCGCCGACCGCTCCACCGTGGCTGTGGCCTGCTCCTTCTCCAGGGTCTGCACGACACCGCCGGGGATGTTGAGCGCGGGCTCGAGATCTTCCGGCTTGCCGATGACCTTGAAGACGTACGGAGCGGCCACCTTCGTTCCATCGATCCGCATGTCGTCACCGCTACCGGTGAAATAACTGTCCGCAACCACCCGGACACCGTTGACCTGGATCGCCTCGGCGCCCGCCGCGCGCAGCTCCTGGATGGCGTCGAGCAGCATGTCCGACTCGACCGCCCCGGTGGGGTCCCCCACGGTGAGGGTGATGCCCGGCCCCTCGGCGGCGACGGAACCGGCCAGGATGCCGAGCTGCCGCTCCTTCTCCTGGGTCTGCTTGCGCGCCTCCTCGGCCTGGTCCGAGCTGGACTCCAGCTCGGAGCGCTGCTTCTCCAGGCGGGCCTTCTCGTCCTCCAGGCGCTGCGTGCGGTCGTCGAGTTCGTCGAGGATCCGCACGAGGTCCTCCTGACGGGCCCCGCGCAGCGCGCTGTTCTCGCTCGTCGAGGAGACCTGGATGGCCAGGCCAAGACCGAGGACGAACAGCAGCAGTGCGACGACGAGTTGGGCCCGGGTCACCCGCGGCGGCCACAAGGCGGAGGCGAGCCTCCGCCGCCCACTCGGCTCGGCGACGGCTGGCGGCCCGGCCACGACGGGCACCTCGGGCACCCGGACGTCCTCGCGCGGCATCTCGGTCTTCGGGGGCTCGGGCTTCACGGCCTCGGGCTTCACCACTTCGGGCTTCACGACCCCGGGCTTCACGACCTCGGGGGTCTCGGGCTGCTCTCCCCCGGGCCTCTCCGGATTCTCGGACTTCTCCGCGTCCTCGGGCCGCTCGGGGTTCTGAGGGTTCTCGCTCATCGGCCTCACGCCCGGAAGACGTGACGCCGGATGGCGGCCGCGTTGGAGAAGATACGGATGCCGAGCACGACGACCACACCGGTCGACAGCTGCGCTCCGACGCCCAGCTTGTCGCCGAGGAAGACGATCAGCGCGGCCACGACCACGTTGGAGAGGAACGAGACCACGAAGACCTTGTCGACGAAGATCCCGTCGAGCATGGCCCGCAGGCCGCCGAAGACCGCGTCGAGGGCGGCGACCACGGCGATCGGAAGATAGGGCTCGACCACCGCCGGAACCTCGGGGCGGACCAACAGTCCGACCACGACTCCGACGATCAGGCCCAGTACGGCGATCACGATGTGCCCTTCCCTGTGTCGGCCGTGGCCCGACCGGAGGGCGTCGCCACCCCGGCCCCCCTCGGCTCTGCGGTACGTACGGTCAGGCTCGGCGCGGCCGGCAGGCGTACGTCGCCCTCGACCGAGATCCTGCTCCTGATCCCGAAGTTCTCCACCAGCACGTGCAGGTACTGCCCGTCGGCGCTGTCCTGGAACGCGGTGCTCAGCCGCTGTCCGTCCCCGATCGCGAGGACGGTGTACGGCGGCACCAGCGGCTTGTTGTCGACCAGTATGGCGTCACCTGCGGCCCGGATCGCGGACAGCGACGTCAGCCGCTGGCCGTTGATCGCGACGGCCTCGGCACCCGACTCCCACAGCCCGTTGACCACCCGCTGCATGTCCCGGTCGCGGACCCGGCCGGTGTCGGAGAAGCCACTGCTCTCCCGCGGTCCGCCGCCCCCGGTGTCGGTGCCCTTGGCGTCGTCGACGACGAGCCTCACCCCGGGACCGTGCACGGGCGTGGCGCCCGACAGCAGGGCCACGAGCTCGGCCTGGTCGCCGCCGTGCTGCTGCAGGGCCTGCCGCTGGCGCTCCCCGACCTCGGTCCGGATCCGCTCGACGTCCGCCTCCAGCCGGTCGGCGGTCGACGTCTCCTTCTCGATCCGGTCGATCAGGTCCTGCCGCTCCTTGGCGACGACCGGCGCGGAGATCCGCGCCTCGGCCGCACCGACGGTCACCACGACGGCCGCGAGCAGAAGACCCGCGGCGACACCCAGCTTGGCCCGCAGGTTACGGGGCAGCCCACCGCCCTCGGCCGCGCGCCGGGCAGTCGCCTCGGCGTAGCCGTCATCGAGCGCGTGGTCGATCACGTTGTTCAGCAGCGACATGGAGGCGTCCGGACGCGGCGGCGGTGATCCGGTGCTCCGAACGGGGGGCTGCTGCGACATGCCGCACATCGTCGCACGTCGCACGACCTACCGCCGAATGGCCCCTCCCCAGGAACGGGAGGCACCCCTCGGGCACCTCCCGTCCTCACCGGTCCGGACCGTCAGCGACCTGCGCTGTCGACCACCTCGGCCCACTCGTCGAGCAGGGCCTGGGCGGAGGCGTCGTCGGGCCCCTCCGCCCACAGATGGGTGACGGCCTCGGCGGGGTCCGGCAGCACCATCACCCACCGCCCGTCGGCCTCGACCACCCGGACTCCGTCGGTGGTGTCCACGGAGCGGCTGCCCGCGGCCTCCACCACCCTGCGCATCACGAGCCCCTTCACGGCCCACGGGGTCGCGATGTCCTTCTTCAGGACGTGCGCCCGCGGGATCCGGGCGTCGATCTGGCTCAGCGTGAGCTGCGTCCGCGCCACGAGACCGATCAGCCGCACGAAGGCGGCGGCCCCGTCGAAGACGCTGCTGAACTCGGGCACGATGAACCCGCCGCGCCCGTCGCCACCGAAGATCGTCGACTCCTCGCGTCCCACCCGGGTGAGGTCGTCGGGCGAGGTGGTCGTCCACTCGACCTGGGTGCCGTGGTACGCGGCGACCTGCTCGGCGATGCGCGTCGTGGTGACCGGCAGCGCGACCCGCCCGGACCGCCGCTCGGCCGCCACCAGGTCGAGGAGCACCAGGAGCGCCCGGTCGTCCTCGATGATCCGCCCCCGCTCGTCCACGAGCGAGAGCCGCTCGCCGACGGGGTCGAACCGCACCCCGAACGCGGCCCGCGCCGAGGCCACGATCTCCCCGAGCCGTACGAGGCCGGCCCGCCGGCTCTCGGCCGACTCGGTGGGCCGGGACTCGTCGAGCCCGGGGTTGATCGTCAGCGAGTCGACCTGGAGCCGCCCGAGCAGACTGGGCAGGACGAGCCCGGCGCTGCCGTTGGAGGCGTCCACGACGACCTTCAGCCCCGCCTCGGCGATCCCCGTGGTGTCGACGTTCCGCAGCAGCGAGCCGGTGTACGAGTCGAAGACGCTCGCGGGGAACGACAGGTCGCCGATCTCCCCGGGGAACGCCCGCCGGTACTCCTGGCGCGCGAACACCCGGTCGAGCTTCCGCTGCCCGCCCTGCGAGAGGTCCGCCCCGCGTTCGTCGAAGAACATGATGTCCACGGAGTCGGGCACCCCGGGCGAGGTCCGCACCATGATCCCGCCGGCGCTTCCCCGCGCGGTCTGCTGCCGCGCCACCGGCAGCGGTACGTTCTCCAGGTCCCGTACGTCGATGGCGCTGGCCTGCAGCGCGGAGATCACTGCCCGCTTCAGCGCCCGGGCACCCCGGGAGTGATCACGCGCGGTGGTGACGGTCGACCCCTTCTTCAGGGTCGTGGCGTACGCCCCCGCCAGCCGTACGGCCAGCTCGGGGGTGATCTCCACGTTCAGGATGCCGGAGACCCCGCGCGCCCCGAAGAGATGGGCCTGGCCCCGGGACTCCCAGATGACCGAGGTGTTGACGAAGGCGCCGGCCTCGATCGTCTTGAAGGGGTAGACGCGCACGTTCCCCTGCACGATCGATTCTTCTCCGACGAGGCACTCGTCCCCGATGACGGCTCCGTCCTCGATCCGGGCGGCCCGCATGATGTCGGTGTTCTTCCCGATCACGCAGCCCCGCAGATTGCTCTGCTGCCCGATGTAGACGTTGTCGTGGACGACCGCCTTGTGCAGGAAGGCACCGCTCTTCACGACCACGTTCGAGCCGATGACGGTGTGCTCACGGATCTCGGCGCCGGCCTCGACCTTGGCGTAGTCACCGATGTAGAGCGGTCCGCGCAGCTCCGCCTCGGGATGGACCTCGGCACCTTCGGCGACCCACACCCCGGGCGAGATCTCGAAGCCGTCGATGTCGACCTGGACCTTGCCCTCCAGGACGTCCGCCTGGGCCTTCACATAGCTCTCGTGGGTGCCGACGTCCTCCCAGTAGCCCTCGGCGACATAGCCGAAGATCGGCTTGCCCTCCTTCATGAGCTGCGGGAAGACATCGCCGGACCAGTCGACCGGAACATCCGCTTCGACGTAGTCGAAGACCTCGGGCTCCATCACGTAGATGCCCGTGTTCACGGTGTCCGAGAAGACCTGCCCCCAGGTGGGTTTCTCGAGGAAGCGCTCGACCTTGCCCTCTTCGTCGACGATCGTGATCCCGAATTCCAGCGGATTGGGCACCCTGGTCAGACAGACCGTGACGAGGGCGCCCTTCTCCTTGTGGAAGGCGATGAGATCGGAGAGGTCGAAATCGGTGAGCGCGTCCCCCGAGATTACGAGAAAAGCGTCGTCCTTCAACGCTTCCTCGGCGTTCTTCACACTTCCCGCTGTACCGAGTGGCTTTTCCTCGTTGGCATACGTGAGCTCCATCCCGAGCTCTTCTCCGTCGCCGAAGTAGTTCCTGACGAGAGAGGCGAGAAACTGCACGGTGACGACGGTCTCGTTGAGACCGTGCCTCTTGAGCAGTCGTAGGACGTGCTCCATGATCGGCCGGTTCACCACCGGCAGCAGAGGCTTGGGCATGCTCGAGGTCATGGGGCGAAGGCGGGTTCCTTCGCCACCGGCCATCACGACGGCCTTCATGTCGGAAGCGTCCTCCTTGAAGAGACGACGGTCCTGCCGACTTCACCTGTCCGTTCAGGGACCCTCGGACGTCCTCGTTGTTGCCGGCAACGCTGCTCGACACAGGACAGACGGGCTCAATCGGCCGCGGTATCCGCCTTCACGAGTCGACGGACCTGGACCACGTAGAGGATCCCTGCCCACCAATACAGAGTTGTACCCCATCCGGCGAAGGCCCACCCGAAAACTTCAGCGAGTGACGAAAGCCAGCCGGTTCCGTCACTGAGAAGCAGCAGCGGGAAGGCGTACATCAAGTTGAAAGTCGCAGCTTTCCCGAGGAAGTTCACCTGCGGCGGCGGGTAGCCGTGCCGGCGGAGGATTCCCACCATCACGAGCAACATCAACTCGCGGGCGAAAAGAGCGGCGGTCAGCCAGAGCGGCAGGATCTCGCGCCAGGTCAGCCCGATGAGCGTGGAAACGATGTAGAGCCGGTCGGCGGCGGGGTCGAGCAGCCGGCCGAGGCTGCTGATCTGGTTCCAGCGCCGGGCGAGCTTCCCGTCGAGATAGTCGCTGACGCCGCTGAGCATCAGCACGAGCAGGGCCCAGCCATCGCTGTTGGGACCACCGAACACGGGCCGGAGGATCAGCCACAGGAAGAGCGGCACACCCACGAGGCGAGCCATGCTCAGGATATTGGGGATGGTGAGGACCCGGTCGGTCTGAACGCGAGTCTCCTGGACCTCCACCCGGGGGCCTCCTGCTGGGAACGTACGGACGATGCCCCCTGACCTTACCCTCAGCCACAACACCGCCGCGCACAGGGGCACCGCCTACCAGGAGAACGCAAAAATGCCTCAACCCCCGGACAAGGTCCGGGGGTTGAGGCTAAAAATTGTTCGGCGGCGTCCTACTCTCCCACAGGGTCCCCCCTGCAGTACCATCGGCGCTGAAAGGCTTAGCTTCCGGGTTCGGAATGTAACCGGGCGTTTCCCTAACGCTATGACCACCGAAACACTATGAAGTTACGAACCGCCGCACCCCGCAGGGGGCGTGTTCGTTGCTTCAGAACTAACACAGTGGACGCGAGCAACTGAGGACAAGCCCTCGGCCTATTAGTACCGGTCAGCTCCACCCCTTACGGGGCTTCCACATCCGGCCTATCAACCCAGTCGTCTACTGGGAGCCTTACCCTCTCAAGGAGGTGGGAACACTCATCTCGAAGCAGGCTTCCCGCTTAGATGCTTTCAGCGGTTATCCCTCCCGAACGTAGCCAACCAGCCATGCCCTTGGCAGGACAACTGGCACACCAGAGGTTCGTCCGTCCCGGTCCTCTCGTACTAGGGACAGCCCTTCTCAATATTCCTACGCGCACAGCGGATAGGGACCGAACTGTCTCACGACGTTCTAAACCCAGCTCGCGTACCGCTTTAATGGGCGAACAGCCCAACCCTTGGGACCGACTCCAGCCCCAGGATGCGACGAGCCGACATCGAGGTGCCAAACCATCCCGTCGATATGGACTCTTGGGGAAGATCAGCCTGTTATCCCCGGGGTACCTTTTATCCGTTGAGCGACGGCGCTTCCACAAGCCACCGCCGGATCACTAGTCCCGACTTTCGTCCCTGCTCGACCCGTCGGTCTCACAGTCAAGCTCCCTTGTGCACTTACACTCAACACCTGATTGCCAACCAGGCTGAGGGAACCTTTGGGCGCCTCCGTTACCCTTTGGGAGGCAACCGCCCCAGTTAAACTACCCATCAGACACTGTCCCTGATCCGGATCACGGACCGAGGTTAGACATCCAGCACGACCAGAGTGGTATTTCAACGGCGACTCCACAACCACTGGCGTGGCTGCTTCACGGTCTCCCACCTATCCTACACAAGCCGAACCGAACACCAATATCAAACTGTAGTAAAGGTCCCGGGGTCTTTCCGTCCTGCTGCGCGAAACGAGCATCTTTACTCGTAGTGCAATTTCACCGGGCCTATGGTTGAGACAGTCGAGAAGTCGTTACGCCATTCGTGCAGGTCGGAACTTACCCGACAAGGAATTTCGCTACCTTAGGATGGTTATAGTTACCACCGCCGTTTACTGGCGCTTAAGTTCTCAGCTTCGCCTGGTCGAAACCAAGCTAACCGGTCCCCTTAACGTTCCAGCACCGGGCAGGCGTCAGTCCGTATACATCGCCTTACGGCTTCGCACGGACCTGTGTTTTTAGTAAACAGTCGCTTCTCGCTGGTCTCTGCGGCCACCCCCAGCTCAGAGTGCAAGACTCATCACCAGGCGTGGCCCCCCTTCTCCCGAAGTTACGGGGGCATTTTGCCGAGTTCCTTAACCATAGTTCACCCGAACGCCTCGGTATTCTCTACCTGACCACCTGAGTCGGTTTAGGGTACGGGCCGCCATGAAACTCGCTAGAGGCTTTTCTCGACAGCATAGGATCATCCACTTCACCACAATCGGCTCGGCATCAGGTCTCAGGCTATGTGTCACGCGGATTTGCCTACGTGACGCCCTACACCCTTACCCCGGGACAACCACCGCCCGGGCTGGACTACCTTCCTGCGTCACCCCATCGCTTACCTACTACCACCTTGGGTCGACGGCTCCACCACTTTCCTTTCCCCGAAGGGTCCGGAACGGCTTCACGGCCTTAGCATTAATGGGCTCGATATTGGGCGTTTCAAAGCGGGTACCGGAATATCAACCGGTTGTCCATCGACTACGCCTGTCGGCCTCGCCTTAGGTCCCGACTTACCCTGGGCAGATCAGCTTGACCCAGGAACCCTTAGTCAATCGGCGCACACGTTTCTCACGTGTGTATCGCTACTCATGCC